>JAXDOD010000167.1:0-12396 GCA_034669045.1 Alphaproteobacteria bacterium | reverse complement strand
CGCGCTTGCAAAAGCCGGCACGCGCGCGACAATCGAGGCGGGAGAGACATGATGGACGCCAAGACGAGCCGCTACCCGGAGATCTACGCGCGCTGGCAGCGCGACCCGGCCGGATTCTGGGGCGAGGCGGCGGAGGCCATCGACTGGATCGTGAAGCCTAAGACTGTGTTCGATGCCAACGCCGGCGTCTACGGCCGCTGGTTTCCCGACGGCGTTTGCAACACCTGCTACAACGCCGTCGACCGCCACGTCATCGCCGGCCGCGGCACGCAGCCCGCGATCATCTACGATTCCCCGGTCACCGGCACCAAGCAGACCATCACCTACTCGGCGCTGCAGACCAAGACCGAAACCCTCGCCGGCATCCTGGAAAAAGACTTCGGCGTCAAAAAGGGCGACCGCGTCATCCTCTACATGCCGATGGTGCCGGAGGCGGTGGTCGGCATGCTGGCCTGCGCGCGGATCGGCGCCGTCCACTCCGTGGTGTTCGGCGGCTTCGCGCCCAAGGAGCTTGCCACCCGGATCGACGATGCCAAGCCGAAGGTGATCCTGTCCGCGAGCTGCGGCATCGAGGCCACCCGCGTCGTCCCCTACAAGCCGCTGCTCGACGCCGCGATCGACCTCGCCCGGCACAAGCCGGACGCCTGCATGATTCTGCAGCGGCCGCAGCTCACCTGCGAGCTCACGCCGGGCCGCGACCACGATTGGCACAAGACCTGGGACGAGGCGCTGGTCTGGGCGAAGAACGTGCTCGAGCCGGTGCCGCTGCTCGCCACCGATCCGCTTTACATCCTCTACACCTCGGGCACCACCGGCATTCCGAAGGGCGTGGTGCGCGACAACGGCGGCCACATGGTCGCCTTGCAATGGTCGATGAAGAATCTCTACGGCATCGAGCCCGGCGAGCCGTGGTGGGCGGCGTCCGACATCGGCTGGGTGGTCGGCCACAGCTACATCGTCTATGCGCCGCTGCTGCATGGGTGCACCACCGTGCTCTATGAGGGCAAGCCCGTGGGCACGCCCGACGCCGGTGCGTTCTGGCGCGTCATCGCCGAGAACAAATGCGCGACCCTGTTCACCGCCCCCACCGCCTTCCGCGCCATCAAGAAGGAGGACCCACAAGGGAAACTCATCGCGCAATACGATCTTTCGCACTTGCGCGCGCTGTTCCTGGCCGGCGAGCGGGCCGATCCCGACACCATCAAGTGGGCGGAGCGGCTGCTCAAAGTGCCGGTGATCGACCATTGGTGGCAGACCGAGACCGGCTGGGCGATCGCGGGCAATCCGCTCGGCCTTGGCTTGCTGCCGGTCAAGCACGGCTCGCCCACGGTCGCGATGCCCGGCTACGACGTGCGTATCCTCGACGACGCCGGCCAGGAGGCCGCCGCCAACAAGATGGGCTCGATCGTGGTCAAGCTGCCGCTGCCGCCGTCCTGCCTGCCGACTCTCTGGCAGGCCGACGAGCGCTTCCGCGAAAGCTACCTCACGGAATTCCCCGGCTACTACAAGACCGCCGACGCCGGCTTCAAGGACGATGACGGCTACATCTACGTGATGAGCCGCACCGACGACATCATCAACGTGGCCGGGCACCGGCTCTCCACCGGCAGCATGGAGGACGTGCTGGCCTCGCACCAGGACGTTGCCGAATGCGCGGTGGTCGGCATCAAGGACGTCATGAAGGGCGAGGTGCCGGCCGGTTTCATCGTGCTTAAGGCCGGCGTCAACCGGCAGCCCGCGGAGATCGAGCAGGAATGCGTCGCGCTGGTGCGCGGCACGATCGGTCCGGTCGCCTCGTTCAAGCTCGCTGTCACGGTGGCGCGGCTGCCGAAGACGCGCTCGGGCAAGATCCTGCGCGGCATCATGAAGAAGATCGCCGACGGCGATCCCTGGACCATGCCGGCGACGATCGACGATCCGGCGATCCTCGACGAGATCGGCGGCGCGCTGAAGGCGAGGGACGGGGATGCATGAAGATTGCCGCCTAGGACCCAACCCTGGCGTGCGGTAATATCGTTCCAATAACGAACGCCAAGCAGGGAGGATAAACACATGCTCTCACGCCGCAATTTTCTCGCCGGCACCGCCGCAGGCGGCCTGGCGCTGGCGACGCGGGGAATCGAAACCGCCGTCGCGCAGCCCGCGCGCAAGCGGCTGATCGTCGATGCGCAGATTCACATGTGGAAGGCGAACACGCCGGACCGGCCCTGGCACAGCCCGCGCGCGCAGCTTCCGGAGCCGATGACCATCGAGCGCGTGGTGCCGATGATCGACGAAGGGGGCGTCGACCGCGTCGTCATCGTCCCGCCGACGCTCGAAGGCATGCGTGTCGACTACGGCCAGGAAGCGGCCAAGCGATACCCCGGCCGTTTTGCCACCATGGGCCGCATCCAACTCAATGATCCGGCGGAGGCTCGCCGCCTTCCGGGCTGGAGAGATCAGCCGGCCGTGCTCGGCGTCCGGTTGAACATCGCCGGCGAGGAGGCCGCGTGGCTGACGAACGGCACGGCCGACTGGTTGTGGCCGGCGGCCGAGAAGGCCGGCGTCCCCGTCATGTTCCTCACCAACGGCCAGACGCATCTGTTCGATCGCATCGCCGAGCGGCACCCGCAGCTCACGCTCATCATCGATCACATGGGCGTTTCATCGGACGCCTTGAAGGCCGGGAAGCTTGCGGAAACCATCGAAGCGTCGGCTGCGCTCGCGAAACGCCCGAATGTGTCCGTGAAGGTCTCAGCGGCGCCGCTGTTTTCCTCCGACCCCTATCCGTTCCGCGACATGACCCCGCACATCCGCCGCCTGTACGATGCTTACGGGCCGCAGCGCTGCCATTGGGGAACCGACGTCACCAACTCCTACGCCAAGGCCAGCTACCGCCAGCGCGTGACGCATTTCACCGAGGAGTTGCCGTTCCTGTCGGAGGACGACAAGGACTGGATCATGGGAAAATCGATCCTCGCGCGGCTGCGCTGGACCTGACCGATCGACGTCGTCAACACGCGCGGCGCCACTGAAGGCCCGCGGCGCTCAGTGCGCGAGCAGCAGCGGGACCGGCGCTTCATGCAGCAGCCGGTAGGTGGCGCCGCCGAGCAGCCATTCGCGTAGCCGCGAGTGGCCGTAACCGCCCATGACGATGAGGTCGGCCTTGAGGCGCTTGGCCTCCGCAATCAAGGTCGCGCCGACGTCGCCATCCTGCGGCTTGGTCTGAATGAGGCTGGCATTGACGCCATGATGCTTGAGGTGATTGACCGCGTCGCGGCCAAGCCTGGTCGGCGATACCGCGACCGAGCTGTCATCGACGATCACCACCGCAACCTCCTTGGCCTTCTGCAGATAGGGCATCGCTTCGGCCATGGCACGCGCGGCTTCCCGGCTGCCGTTCCAGGCGACGAGGACGCAATCGAATGCCGTCCTGGCGGAGCTTTCATGGGGCACCAGGAAGAGGTGCCGGCCTGATCCAAAAAGAATGCTTTCGAGCAGGTCCTCAGGTTCCAGCGGAGCCCCGTTGGGCCGCAACGCGACGAAGGTGTCGGCGACGCGCGCCTCGCGGGTCGCGATGTCGGCGCCGGCGTCGCTGATCACGTCATGGCGGCGAATCTCGACCGGCTTCTGCAGCCTGGCAAGCCGGTTGCGCAGGACCGTTTCGACCTTGTCACCGATCGCCTTGGCCTTCTTCAACGCCTCCGCCGCCCGGATGGCACCGACGCCGTCCCCTTCCTCGACGAAAATCACCGGCAGCACGTTCAGATAAAGTCCGATGATCTGAGCCTCGAACAGCTCTGCGATCGCGTCGACCGCAGCCAGGCGGACCTCGTCGGCCTTGGTGCCGTCGAGACGGACCATGACGTCTTTGATCATGGGCTTGCTCCTGCAACGATGGTCGAGCGCGACGAGCCCGCCCCACGGCGCGGCCGCCGGGCCGCTCGGTCGGGATGGATGGACAGCATGCACGCGCCGGCCTGCCCGTCGTTGACGACAATCAACATTCGGCAGCTCCTCTCCGCCGTCCTCCGAGGCAGGGGTGGGCGTTTGGTCGCAATTGCCAGGCCGCGTGAAGCCGTGCACAACCTTCGCCGCAACGGGAACGATCATGTCATTGCGCCTTGTTCTGCTCGCCTTGCTCCTTGTAGCCACCCCGGCGATGGCGTTCGATACGACCAAGCTCGGCCAGGGCGGCACCTTGCCGCTCGGCGACATCATGCCGTTGATCGGCAAGGCGCCGCAGTTGAAGCGCGAAGTCGGCGAGATGCTGGCCCAGGCGAACAAGAAACCCGAGGACGTCATCTGCAGCGGCTACCGTTTCCCCGGAGCGTGGGTCAATCTCGGCGGCGAGCGCGTGTCGCCCTACACCTGCGACTTCGGCATCAAGTGGCTGCAGATCAAGGCCACGGTCCGCATCATCGGCCGCAGCCGGCAGGTCTACGACACGATCACGCCCGCCGCGATGATGAATGCTACACGTGTGAGCGAGATCGATCCGACCTGGGCGTGGACGGCGGCAGAGCCGAGCGAATAATAAAGCCTCGGGACGCTTGCCACGCGGCGCCACGCGCACCTTGATGCCGGTCAATCGAGCGGGCGGTCGATCGGCCGCCAGCGCCGCAGGTCTTCGTCGTATTGCATGCCGGGAGCCATGCTCAGCAGCTCCTTGGTCGTATCCAGGATCACGTAGGGCTTGTGATTGCGATAGGTGAGCTCGAGAGCCGAGAATGGAACCGCGACGTCCTTCCTCCGCAGCAACAGAAACGTGCCCACCGAAACGATCGCGGCGGGAACCTGGCCTTCTTTCCGCACGACGATGTCGATGATGCTCCCGATCTTCTGGTCGCCCGGATCGTAGACGTTCTGCCGGTAGTATTCCGTGATCGACACGGCGTCGGCGGGCAGCGCCGTGAGCAGCGGAGGACGTTCCTGCGCCTGCGCCGCGGCGGTCGTGCCGGCGAGCAGTACAAGCGCCACGAAAAAGGTGAGTTTCGTCATGTGTTTTCTCGACAGGAGTGGCCTGCACGGTAGTCTGGCATGACGCTCGGGAATTTGTCGTTGACGGCCGTCAATCTGCGAGGCTGCGCTGATCGCGCTCGATCCCCGACGGCCTCCGGGTCGCGGGCGACGGTCATCCCGCGCTGCGAATCCCGGATTCCGCTGGCGCTCGATCCACGCTACTCTGGTCGCATCACGACCGGAGATGACGATGTCGAATATCGCCCGCGTTTTCACATCGAGCCTTGTGCTTGCGGCTGCGCTGGCGACCAGCGCCGCCGCGCAGGACCCGGTCGCCGAGTTCTATCGTGGCAAGACCTTGCAGGCGGTCGTGGGCTACACGCCGGGTTCGACCTTCGAGCTCTACCTGCGCATGTTCGTGCGCCACTACGGGCGGCACATCCCGGGCAATCCCTCGGTGGTCGTGCAGCACATGCCGGGTGCAGGCTCGCTGAAGGCAACCTTCTATCTGGCCGGCGTTGCGCCCCGCGACGGCTCCGTGTTCGGGATCATCAACCCGGTCACCACCATCGAGCCGATGATCGATCCGGCGAACGCCAAGTTCGATCCCCGCGCCTTCCAGTGGCTGGGCAGCCTGAACTCCGAGATCTCGACCTGCGGCTTCTGGGCGAAGGACCTCAAGACCCTGGCCGACCTCAAGCGCCGCGAGGTGGTGGTGGGCTCGACCGGCCCGGCCTCGGGTTCGACCGTTGACGCCAAGGTGCTTGGCCCCCTCGCCGGCATCACCTTCAAGGTCGTCAGCAGCTATCCCGGGCTCACGGAGGCGCGGCTCGCGGCCGAGCGCGGCGAGGTCGACGGCCATTGCGGGCTGCAGGTCTCCGCCATCAAGGCGATCGTCTGGGACGACTTCAAGGCCGGCCGGTTCTTCGTCCCGGTGCAGATGGCGCTGCAGAAGCATGTCGACCTGCCCGACATCCCGAATGCCTACGATCTCGCGACCCGGGAGGAGGATCGCCAGCTCTTCCGCTTGATTTTCGGGCCCTGGGCCTATGGACGTCCGCTGCTGGCGCCGCCCGGGACGCCGCCCGACCGCGTCGAGGCTCTGCGTGCCGCCTTCAAGGCGGCGGTGGCCGACCCGCAGTTCCTGGCCGAAGCTTCGAAGATCAACATGGAGGTTCAGCCGACCGGTCCGGAGGTGATCGCCAGACAGGTCGACGAGGTTCTGCGCACGCCGGCGTCCGTGGTGGAGCGTGCCAGGATCATGCTCGGCGCGCAGAACCGGTAGACGCCTCCGGCGCCGTTGCGCCGATCGTCCCGCTCATGCCCGCGCAAGCGGGCTCAGCGCGCTCACAGGAGCCTTTGCCAGAAATCATCGGGGACGCTCGCGACCACCCATTGGAAGCCGCGCGAGAACAGCCCCGCCACCACCACGAAGGTGAGGATTCCCACCATGGTGACGGCCATCGTCCAGAACGCGGTGGCGATCCGGTTGAAGGCGTGCATGCCGCGCATGAACAGGACGACGAGGATCGCCACCAGGGCGAGCATCGCAACCATGCCGATGGCAAGCTTCCAGCCTGGCAGATTTCCCCATGGCACGCTGAACGCCGACACGATCTGCGACCACGACCAGACCCAGAGCGACTCGATCGTCCGCAAGACCCAGGTAAGTCCCTGCAAGATGAGCTGCAGCAACTGATGAACGGCGTCATTCATGGCTGCCTCCTTCCGACGATGGCTCGGGCGAAACGCGCACTTCGTATCGGCCCTTCAACCGCCGCCCGGCCGGGCGAGTTCCCCTCGTCATCGCCACGTGCAGAAGCGAACATGCAGAAATGGCGACGCCTTTTATGAAAATCGGGACGGGCAGGGCCGGGATTTGATAATCTTACCCGGCGGGCCCGTCCGGGCGGCCGATCGTGAGCCAGCGTGAGCGGCGGCGACGTCGACGCACTGCCCGGAAGCCTGGAGATTTAACAGCTTCATCTGGCAAAAGGACGCACGCTCATGAGCAACATCCCTCCCGAGGTGACGATGCATCGCGATTCACGCCCGCTGATCGACCGCGTCGCGGCGTCGACCGGGAACGTGCTGCTCGTGGTCGGCCGCATCCTGATCGGCGGGCTCTACGTTTGGAGCGGGTACGCCAAGCTCACGGACATCGGCGGCTTTGCCGCGATGCTCGGAGCAAGCGGTCTGCCGCTGGCATCGATCCTGGCGCCGATCGCCGCGGCGCTCGAGTTCGGCGCCGGCGTGGCGATCGTTCTTGGCCTCGGCACCCGGTATGCGGCGCTGGCGTTGATCGCGTTCACGGCCGCCGCGGCGTTGATTGCACACCGCTTCTGGCAGAGCCCACCGGACCAGCAGCTCAACCAGACCATTCACTTCGCCAAGAATGTCGCCATCATCGGCGGCTTTGTATTCGTCTTCGTGACCGGCGGCGGCCACCTCAGCCTCGACCGGCTCATGCGCGGGCACCGATGAGGGCGCGGGCTACTCGCCCTTGCTGCCACCGAGCTGCTTAAGCTTGGCGAACACCGCGTCGACGTTGAGTTCCTCGCTCGGCTTCTTCTCTTCCGGCTCGGGCTCGCGCGGCCGGATGGTGGTCTCGGATGCCGGCAGCAGCGTCGGACCCTCGGAGGTCGGATCGATCGGCTTCTCCTTGGCGGCGCGGTGGACTTCAAGGTCGAGATCGATCTGCGAGCACAGGCCGAGCGTGACCGGGTCCATGGGCTGCAGGTTCGGCGCATTCCAGTGGGTGCGCTCGCGGATCGCTTCGATCGTCGACTTGGTGGTGCCGGCGAGCCGCATGATCTGGCTGTCCTTCAGTTCCGGGTGGTTGCGGACCAGCCAGAGGATGGCGTTCGGACGGTCCTGCCGGCGCGACACCGGAGTGTAGCGCGGACCCTTCTTGTTCTTGGGCTGGGGCAGCTTGACCTTGGGCTCCGAGAGCTTGAGCTTGAACTCCGGATCGGCTTCGGCCTGTTCGATCTGCTCGCGGGTCAACTGGCCGGTGAGCACGGGATCGGCTCCCTTGATGCCCTGCGCGGCGTCGCCGTCCGCGATCGCCTTCACTTCCAGCGGATGCAGGTTGCAGAAATGGGCGATCTGGTCGAAGGAAAGCGCGGTGTTCTCGACGAGCCACACGGCGGTCGCTTTGGGCATCAGCGGTGCGTTGCTCATGGCGAATTCTCCTCTGCGCTCCGCTCGCCCCTGAAGAAAGCGAAGCCTCTTGGTCAACGAATGACTGGAAAGTGGCCGGAATATAGGCAAGCCGCGGCTGCTGTTCAATGGTTTGTTTCCCGACGATGTGCCTCTTGACGAAACACGCCGGAACACGTTAGCCGCCGATTATGACGCCGCGCCGGAGACCATGATGGCCGTCTATACCGACGTTGCGGCGGAAGACCTCGCGGCCTTTCTGGCCGGCTACGACATCGGCGAGCTCCTGGCCTACAAGGGGATCGCGGAGGGCGTGGAGAACTCGAATTTCCTGGTCCACACCAGCCAGGGCAATTTCATCCTCACGCTTTACGAAAAGCGCGTCGCCGCCAAGGACCTGCCGTTCTTCCTGGCGCTCATGGAGCATCTGGTCCGCCGCGACATCACCTGCCCGCAGCCGGTCAAGAATCGCAACGGCGACGTGCTCGGCACCGTCGCCGGCCGGCCGGCGGCGATCATCACTTTCCTCGACGGGATGTGGATTCGCCGGCCGTCTCCCAATCATTGCGCGGCGCTCGGCGCCGCGCTCGCAAAGCTTCATCTGGCCGGGCTCGACTTTCCGCTCAAACGCACCAACACGCTGTCGGTCGACGGCTGGCGGCCGCTCGTCGAAAAGTGCAGCGCGCGCGCGAACGAAGTGCAGCACGACCTGAAGTCTTTGCTCACGAAGGAGCTTGCCTATCTCGAACGGGAATGGCCGCGGCAATTGCGCCAGGGCGTGATCCACGCCGACCTGTTTCCCGACAACGTGTTCTTCCTCGGCGACAAGCTTTCCGGCCTGATCGATTTCTACTTCGCCTGCACCGACGCGCTTGCCTATGACGTCGCCATCTGCCTCAACGCGTGGTGCTTCGAGTCGGATCATTCCTATAATGTCACCAAGGGCAAGAGCCTGCTGGCGGCCTATGCGGCGGTGCGGCCGCTCGCCGCCGAGGAGCGCAACGCGCTGCCCATCCTCGCCCGCGGCTCGGCGCTGCGTTTCCTGCTCACGCGCCTCACCGACTGGTTCGACGTTCCGCCGGGCGCGCTGGTGCGGCCGAAGGATCCGTTCGAGTATTACCGCAAGCTGCGCTTCCATCAGGCGGTGACGACCGTGCGCGACTACGGAATCGAGGGATGATGAGCATGCAGTTGCCAGCAATCCGGCGCGGGTAAGGAAGAGCGCATGAGCGACCCTCACGTGGTCATCCACACCGACGGCGCCTGCTCGGGCAATCCCGGGCCGGGCGGCTGGGGCGCGATCCTGGCCTTCGGCGACACTGAGAAGGAGCTCAAGGGCGGCGAGGCCCATACCACCAACAACCGCATGGAGCTGATGGCGGCGATCTCCGCGCTCGAGGCGCTCAAGCGGCCCTGCATGGTCGATCTCCACACCGACAGCCAGTATTTGCGCCACGGCATCATGTCGTGGATCAAGACCTGGAAGTCCAATGGCTGGCGCACCGCCGACAAGAAGCCGGTCAAGAATGTCGATCTCTGGCAGCGGCTCGAGGCTGCGCTCGCGCGCCACAAGGTGCAGTGGCATTGGGTGCGCGGCCACGCCGGGCACGCCATGAACGAGCGCGCCGACCAGCTCGCGCGCGACGGCATCACCGCAGTGCGGGCGGGCGCCCTGGGCGCGCTGTCGCCGCGCAAGCATCCCTAGCCGGCGCTGTAATCGTCGGTTTGGTTAAGACTGCTTTTGATCGGGAAATGCAGGTCCAAGCGATGCTGCGAAGCACCGTGGCGCGGGGTGGCACGGGCCGACGCAGGCAACGTTTCGCGTCCATCAGCATTGGCCTTTTGGCTCAAATAGGCATGAGAATGGCGCTCGTTAACGAATTTCGTCCCCTGGCCGTCCTTTCGTTTCGCCGTGCCAGTGCCATATTGTGAGTCGAATCACTCGCACGGCACCCGCATCATGGCGCAAGACCTCGATCCGCTTAAACTTTCATCGCCCCGGATTTTTCTCGTCCGGATGCTGGTGTTCCTGATCCTGTGCGGCCTCGTCGTGGTCGTGCTGTACAGGCAGATCGTGGTGGCCTTCATGGCCAATCCCGGTCTCAATGCCCTCATCGTCGGGGTGCTGGTCATCGGCATCATGCTGGCCTTCCGGCAGGTGATCCGGCTGTTTCCTGAGGTCAACTGGGTGAACAGCTTCCGCCTGGCCGACCCCGGCCTCGCGGTCGAGCGCCCGCCGGTGCTGCTGGCGCCGATGGCGGCCATCCTCGGCGACCGCATGGGCCGCATGGCGATTTCCCAGACGACCATGCGCGGCATCCTCGATTCGATCGCGACCAGGCTCGACGAGGCGCGCGATCTGTCGCGCTACATGACGGGCCTGCTGATCTTTCTCGGCCTGCTCGGCACGTTCTGGGGCCTGATCGACACCGTGAGCTCGGTTGGCAAGGTGATCGAGAACCTCAAGGTCGGCGGCGACGCCGGCGCGATCTTCGATTCGCTCAAGGAAGGGCTCGCCGCACCCTTGAGCGGCATGGGCATCTCGTTCTCCTCCTCGCTGTTCGGTCTGGCGGGCTCCCTGGTGCTGGGTTTCCTCGACCTGCAGACCAGCCAGGCGCAGAACCGATTCTACACCGATCTTGAAGACTGGCTTTCGACCACGGTGCACGACCTCGGCGTCGGGGGCGACATCGGCGTGTCGGGGGGCGGCCTGTCGGGCGAATTGCGCGTCGCCATCGACCGGCTGAAGGAGGCGATCACCGAAGGCGGCTCGAGCCGGGCGGCGACCACCGCCATGGCGAATCTCGCCGAAGCGATCCAGGGGCTGGTCCACCACATGCGCACCGAGCAGCAGATGATCCGCGACTGGGTCGATTCCCAGGCCGAGCAACATCGCGAGATCCGCCGCCTGCTTGAAATGCTGGTGCGCGAGAACGTCAACAAATAGAGAACCCGCATGGCCATCGCACGCGCCCGCCGCGACCCCGGCATGAACTACTGGCCCGGCTTCGTCGACGCGCTGTCGACGCTGGTGCTCGGCATCATTTTCCTGCTCACCGTCTTCGTGGTCGTGCAGTTCTACCTGACGCAGGAGGTCACCGGGAAGGACACCGCGCTCGCGCGGCTCAATTCGCAGATCGCCCAGCTCACCGAGCTGCTCTCGCTTGAGAAAACCGGCAAGCTCGACGTCGAAGAGCAGATCGCGCAGCTTCGCTCCGGCCTCACCGCCGCCGAGAGCGAACGCGACCGTTACCGCAGCCTCTATGCCGGCGTCGGCAGCGGCGCCGCCGACGCGCAGGGCAAGGTCAGCGAGCTTTCGAGCCAGCTCGACAGCGAAAAGCGGGTGAACGCGCGCGCGTTGGCGCAGGTCGAGGTACTCAATCAGCAGATCGCCGCGCTCCGCCGCCAGCTCGCCCTGTTGCAGGACTCGCTCGAAGCCTCCGAGAAGAAGGACCGCGAGGCCCAGGGGCAGATCACCGATCTCGGCCAGCGGCTGAACGTGGCGCTGGCGCAGCGCGTGCAGGAACTGTCGCGCTACCGGTCCGACTTCTTCGGGCGGCTGCGCACCATCCTCGGCAACCGGCCGGACGTGCGCATCGTCGGCGACCGCTTCGTATTCCAGTCCGAGGTGTTCTTCGATACCGGCCAGGCGCTGCTGCGGCCGGAAGGCCGCGCCGAGCTCGACAAACTCGCCAGCGCGCTGATCGAGCTCGAGCGGCAGATTCCCGGCGAGATCGCCTGGGTGATGCGCGTCGACGGGCACACCGACATCCGTCCGACCACCGGACTGACGTTCCGCTCGAACTGGGACCTGTCCGCCGCGCGCGCCATCTCGGTCGTGCAATACATGATCAGCAGGGGCGTCTCGCCGCAACGGCTCGTGGCGGCCGGCTTCGGCGAATTCCAGCCGATCGATCCCGAGCGCACCGAGGAAGCCTTCAGCCGCAACCGCCGCATCGAGCTGAAGCTGACCGAGCGGTGACGTGGCGGGATGCGTCCACCAGGTCTTGTGATACAATAGGTCATGAACAAGAAGCTGGAATCCTTGCTTGAACTTGCATCGACCTGGCCTGAGGAGGCGCAGGGAGAGTTAATGCGAGTGATTACCGACATCGAAACCAGGCACTTCGGCGTGTATCGGCTGAGCGACGAAGAACGCGCCGGCGTGCGGCAAGGCCTCGAAGACATGCGCGCGGGCAAATTTGCAACTGATGAAGAGGTGGCGGCGGTTTTCAATCGTTATCGCTGATGAAAATTCGCTACACCGCTACACCGCTACCGCGCTTCTCGAAG
>JAXDOD010000166.1:0-18982 GCA_034669045.1 Alphaproteobacteria bacterium | reverse complement strand
GCCGAAGGCGACCTGATCGAGTCGGACAAGCCGGTCAATCCCAACCTGGAGCTCACCGGCCTGCAGAAGCATCTCGATGGTGGCTGCCCAATGCTGTTCAACAAGGTGAAGGGCAAGCCCAACCATCGCCTCCTCACCAATCTGTTCGGCGACATCAACGTCATCAACAAGATGTTCGGCTGGACTGACGACACCGACCGCACTCGGAAGCTTGCGCACGCGCTGTCGAATCCGCTCAAGCCGATCGAGATCATGCAGGGCGTGGCGCCGTGCCAAGAGGTGGTGATCAAGAAGCCGAAGGACGTCAACCAGTACATGGTGCCGATCCGGCACACCACCTATGAGCCGGAGCTCACGGTCGGCTCCGGCATCCGCTGCGTCACCGGCGCGCACTTCGATGGCGGCTCCGACCTTGGCTACAACCGCATGAATTTCCGCTGGGGCAACGTCGGCACGTTCCAGATTTCGCCCGGCTCGCACATGTGGCAGGTGGTCAACAAATACTACAAGGCCGACGAGCCGGTGCCGATCACCATGTGCTTCGGCGTGCCGCCGGCCTGCACGCTGCTCGCCGGCGCCGCGTTCGGCTACGCCATCATGCCGCAGGGCTGCGACGAGATCGGCATCGCCGGCGCGGTGCAGGGCGCGCCGATCCGCCTCGTCAAGGCGCGCACCGTCAACGCCATGGCACTGGCCGATTCCGAGATCGTGCTGGAGGGCTACGTCAATCCGAAGGATCGCCGCTTCGAGACCAAGGAGGCGGAGGACTCCGGCGTGCAGGGCCGTCACCATTTCCATCCGGAATGGGCCGGCTACATGGGCAAGTCCTACAAGGCGCCGACCTTCCACGTCACCGCGGTGACGATGCGCGATCCCAAGACCAAGCCGATCATCTTCGCGCTCGGCGTGCACACCCTGGACGACCACAACATCGATACCAGCGTGCGCGAGGCGGCGCTGTTCGAACTGTGCGAGCGCCTGCAGCCCGGCATCGTGCAGAACGTGGTCATCCCCTATTGCATGACCGACTGGGGCGGCTGCGTCATCCAGGTCAAGAAGCGCCACCAGATCGACGAGGGCTGGCAGCGCAACTTCCTCGCCGCCGCGCTGTCGTGCTCGCAGGGCATGCGGCTCGCGATCGCGGTGAGCGAGGACGTCGACCCCTATTCGATGGACGACATCATGTGGTGCCTCACCACCCGCGTGAACCCGCGCAGCGACATCCTCAACCCGATCCCGGGCGGGCGCGGCCAGACCTTCATGCCGGCCGAGCGCATGACCGCGGGCGACAAGCAGTGGACGGCGTCGAACACGCAGTTCGAGGGCGGCATGGGCATCGATGCCACGGTGCCGTTCGGCTACGAGAGCGATTTTTTGCGGCCGGTCTATCCGGTCGATCGCGTCAAGCCGGAGGATTTCTTCACCCCGAAGGATCTCGCCAACGCCAAGTCGCGCATGCAGGGCTGGGTGCACTCGCTCGCCAGGACGGGGCGCTAGGCAGCCGGCAACCGCAATGTTGCTGGCGGGCACTCTCATCGTCGATGCGACGGACCGGCTCGGCTGGCTGGCCGGGCGCGTGCTCGCGGATCTCGGCGCCGACGTGGTCAAGCTCGAGGCGCCGGGCACCGACCGCAGCCGGCCGCAGTGGCGTGCCTTCAACGTCAACAAGCGCGTGCTCGATCTCGATCCGGCGAAGCCATCCGATCAGGCGCCGCTCGAAGAGCTCCTCGCCAAGGCCGACGTCTGTCTGCTCACGCCGGCGCCGGGCGAGTCCGGCGGTCCGCTCGACCCGGCCGGATTGCGCCGGCGCCACCCGCGTCTCGTCGTCGTCGTGCTCACGCCGTTCGGGCGCGCCGGGCCGCGCGCCGCATGGCGCGCGAGCGACATCGAGATGATGGCCGCGGGCGGCGCGATGGCGCTCGCCGGCGAGCCCGACGGCGTGCCGCTGCGCATCAGCGAGCCGCAGTCCTACGGCTGGGCCGGCGCGCAGGCGGCGACCGGGGCGCTGGTGGCGCTCTACCGGCGCGAGGTGACCGGCCGCGGCGATCTCGTCGACGTGTCGGCGCAGGCGTCCGTCGTCGGCGCCATCGCGCACGCGCCCTCGTTCTTCGACTTGCTCGGCAAGGAGCCCAGGCGCGCCGGCGCCTTCATGACCGGGCGCTCGATCCATGGCGCGCGCTATCGCGTATTCTGGCCGTGCCAGGACGGCTGGCTTAATTTCATCTTCTACGGCGGCAATGCGGGCCGGCGCACCAACGGGCAACTGGTCGCCTGGATGCGCGAACGCGGCGCCGAGCTCGGCGCGCTCGCCCCGATCGATTGGGCGCGCTGGGACCCGACCAAGGCCGACCAGGCCGAGGTCGACGCCATCGAAGCGCCGGTGATGGCCTTCTTCGCCGGCATCACCAAGCGCGAGTTTCTCAACGAGGCGCACCGGCGCGAAATGCTCGGCTATCCGGTCTCCAACGTGGCCGACATCGCGACCGATCCGCAGCTTGAAGCGCGCGACTTCTTCGAGACCGTCATCGGCGCCGACGGCACGGGCGAGACCCACTGCGGCAGCTTCGCGGTCATCGATGGCAAGCGCGCGCCCTTGCGTCCGCGCGACGGCGTGCCGGCCGAGCCGGCGCCGTCGCGGCAGGCCGGGGGCCGGCTGTGAGCGCAACCCCGCGGGCGCTCGAGGGGCTCAAGGTCGCCTGCCTCGGCGGTTACGCGGCCGGCCCGCATATCGGCAAGGTGCTCGCCAACTACGGCGCCAGCGTCGTGCACGTGGAGTCGAAGGACCATCCGGACGGCTTCCGGCTGCAATATCCGCCGTTCGCCGGCAACCGGCACGGCATCAATCGCGGCGGCTGCTTCAGCTATTTCAACGACTCGAAATATGGCGTCACGATCGACCTCAAGAAGCCGCAAGGCGTCGAGCTTGCGCTGCGTCTCTGCGGCTGGTGCGATGTCGTCGTCGAAAACATGCGCCCCGGCGTGATGGAGCGGCTCGGCCTCGGGGCGGCGGCGCTCACCGCCGTCAATCCTCGGCTGGTGATCCTCTCGACCTGCAACATGGGCCAGACCGGGCCGCGCGCCGACCAGCCCGGTTTCGGGTCGCAGCTTTCCGCGCTCGGCGGCTTCTGCGGCATGACCGGCTTTCCCGAGAGCGCGCCGATGCTGCTCTACGGTCCCTACATCGATTTCATCGCCTCCGCGCTCGGCAGCGCCGCCGTGCTGGCGGCCGTGATCAAGGCCCGCAAGAGCGGGAAGGGCGCCCATATCGACGTGTCGCAATACGAGTGCGGCGTGCTGTTCATGGGCGCGGCGATGGCGGACTACTTTTCCACCGGCCATATCGCCGAGCGGTGCGGCAACGACGATGCCGAGGCGGCGCCGCACGGCGCCTATGCCTGCCGCGACGCCGGCTGGGTGACGCTGTCGTGCTGGTCGGACGCCGAATTCGCCGCGCTCGCTGCGACCATGGGCCGTGCCGAGCTTGCCGGCGACGAACGGTTCGCGAGCGCGCAGGTGCGCCGCGGCAATCAATCGCCGCTCGACGAGCTGATTTCCGGCTGGACCGCCAGCCAGGACGCGGATGAGGTCGCCGGCATGCTGCAGGCGGCGGGCGTCTGCGCCTATCCGGTGGTGAGCGTCGCCGGCCTCTTCTCCGATCCGCAGCTTGGCGCGCGCCGGCACTGGCGCGTGCGCCGGCATCCGGAGATCGGTGACCAGGCCTATTGCTTTCCCGGCTTCGATCTCGCCGACGCGCCGGGCGATATCGTGGGCGCGGCGCCCTGCCTCGGTGCCGACAACGACTACGTTTTTCGCGATCTCGTCGGGATCGCCGACGCGGAGATGAAGCGCTACGCGGAGCACGGCGTATTCGGCTGACGGCACGAGCGCGTCGCGTCCATCGACCGGCAGACCGGGCGGCGATTTGGGCTGGATGGAACGCGGGGCGGCGCGTATAAACCCGGGTTCGCGCGCCCCCACGTCGCGGTGCCGCACGGGATCGACGAAGCTTCCGCGATTGCGCAGAATGCGTCGCCGGATCGACGTCTTGGAAGGACCTGATGGCAAAGCTCGACAACGAACCCGACGCCATGGCAACGCAGATCGGCGGGGGCGGGTCGACCGCGCCGGCCGGCATCGGGTCGAACACCGCGCCCCATCTCCCCTATCACGATCTGCGCAAGTGGCTGGAGGAGGCGCACAAGCTCGGCGAGGTCAAGACCGTCAAGGGACTGTCCTGGCAGCAGGACATCGGCATGGTGTCGGAGATGGCGGCGCACACCGACGGCGCACCGTGTTTCGTGTTCGAGGACGTGCCCGGCACGCTCCCCGGCAGCCGCATGCTGGTGAATTTTTTCGACGGCAAGCGCAAGAACATGACGCTCGGCTTCCCGGTCGACCTGTCGAAGCTGGAGCTGAGCGAGGGATTCCGCACCCACTACGCGGCCGAGATGAAGCGCATCCCGCCGAAGGTCGTCGAGACCGGCCCGGTCATGCAGAACGTCATGACCGGCGACGATATCGACGTCACGCGCTTCCCCGCGCCGAAATGGCATCGCAAAGACGGCGGCCGCTATATCGGCACCGGCTGCTACAACATCATGCGCGATCCGGACGAGGGCTGGATCAATTGCGGCACCTATCGGGTCATGATCCACGACCGCAAGACGCTCGGCTTCTACATCTCTCCGGGCAAGCACGGGCGCCAGATCCGCGACAAGTACAAGGCGCGCGGCGAGCCGATGCCGGTCGTGATCGTGTGCGGCGGCGACCCCATGAGCTTCCTCATGGGCTGCAGCGAGGTCCCCTACGGCGTGAACGAGCTCGAGGTCATCGGCGGCATGCGCGGCTCAGCCGTCGAGGTGATCGAGGGGCCGGTCACCGGGCTTCCGATCCCGGCCAATGCCGAGCTCGTCATCGAAGGTTTCGTGGAGCCGAACAACGAGCGCATCGAAGGCCCATTCGGGGAGTGGACCGGCTACTACGCCACCGGCGCGGGCCTCGAGCCGGTGATCGACATCAAGGCGATCTACTACCGCAATGATCCGATCCTGCTCGGCTGTTCGCCCGAGCGTCCGCCGGACGAGATTTGCCGCTATCGCGCGATCGTGCGCTCGGCGCTGCTGCGCGAGAACATCCAGAAGGCGGGCGTCCCCGGCGTGACGGCGGCCTGGGCGCATGAGATCGGCAACGCGCGGCTTTTCCTCGCCGTCGCGATCAACCAGCGCTACCCCGGCCATGCCCGGCAGGCCGGCAGCATTGCCTCGATGTGTCACGTCGCCGCCTATTGCGGGCGCTACACCGTCATCGTTGACGACGATATCGACGTCTCCAACCTCGAAGAGGTGATGTGGGCGCTGCTCACGCGTTCGGATCCGGCGACCTCGATCGACATCATCCGCAATGCCTGGTCGACGCCGCTTGACCCGCGCATCGAGCCGGAACGCCGCGCCGCCGGCGATTTCACCAACAGCCGCGCCGTCATCGACGCTTGCCGGCCGTATCACTGGCGCGACAAGTTCCCGGCCGTCAACGCGCCCTCGCCGGAGGAGCGCGCCATCGCCAAGGAGAAGTTCGGGCACTTGTTCGAGACCTGATCGCGCCCGGCCGGCCGGGATCAGCGCATGGCATCAACCAAACGGCGGTGGCGGGAAATTGCCCGTCATCGCCGCTGACGTGTCGGGATGGGAATGGAAACACAAACACACAAGCGGCGCCTGATCGTCGGCATGACCGGATCGACCGGCGCGATTTTCGGCGTGCGGTTCCTCGAGGCGCTCAAGCAGTCCGACGTGGAAACCCACCTCGTCATCAGCAAGTGGGCGCAGCGCACCATCGAGCATGAGACCAACTACACGCTCGAGCAGGTGCGCTCGCTCGCCAGCGTGGTCCACAGCCAGGGCGACATGGGCGCCACGATCTCGTCGGGCTCGTTCCTCACCGAGGGCATGGTGGTGATCCCCTGCTCGATGCGCACGCTGGGCGGCATCGCCGGCGGCTATGGCGAGCACCTGGTGCACCGCGCCGCCGATGTCATCCTCAAGGAGCGCCGCCGGCTGGTGCTGGTCGTGCGCGAGACGCCGCTGTCGGAGGTGCACCTCGAGAACATGCTCAAGCTCTCGCGCATGGGCGTGGTGATGCTGCCGCCGATGCCGGCGTTCTACAACCATCCGCAGACGGTCGACGACGTGGTCAATCACATCGTGTTCCGCGTATTGGATCAGTTCAGGATTCCCGCCCCGTTCGACGCCAAGCGCTGGGACGGCCACATGCACACTGCCGCCAAGATCGCGACGCTCGGCGGCACCAGCGCCAAGAGCGCAACCTGACGCCGCTACTTCTGCCCGTAGTTCGCGCGCGAAATCTCCGCCACCGGCACGCCCTGCTCGATCGCCTTGCAGCGGGTGGCTTCGGCCCTGGCCTTGTTCTCGGCGGCTTCGAGCACGCCCATGATGTGATCGCGCGGGATGAAGCAGACGCCGGTGTCGTCGGCGACGACCAGGTCGCCGGGCAGGACCTTCACGCCGCCGATCTGCACCGCCCCGTTGATCTCGGCCGCTTCCAGCCGCCACTTGCCGGTGACCGGCGTAACCTCGCTCGACCAGATCGGATAGCCGAGCGCGCGCGAATGCGCGACGTCGCGCACGCCGCCCTGCACGATCGCGCCGACTTCGCCCTGGCGCAGTCCGGTGTGCGCCGAGATGCCGCCCAGGTTGGCGACGCCCGGCACGCCGTCGATCACCAGCACGTCGCCTATCTGCGCGAGGTTGTGGCACTCGAGTTCCGCCATCTTGTTGACATTCTCCTGCGCGGCTTGGAGCGGGTCGACGCGCTGCAGGATGTTGCGCAGCGTCAGCGCCGGCCCGACGATGGTCTTGCCCGCGATGGTCGGGCGCAGCACCGACGCGCCGATCACGCCGGAGGGGATGCCCAGTTCGTCCATGCTGTCCGAGACGATCCCGGTCGTATCGTCCAGGGCCAAGAACCGCGCGACCACGCCTTCGGGCGGGCGCGGGACGATCATCAGCCGGATGTTCTCGGCGGCGATGCGGCCGGTGAGCTTCTTGCCTGCGGTGTTCACGACAGTGTCCCCTGTGCAGCCTTGACGCGCGATTCTACATCGATCTCCGGCGCGGAAAACAGTGCGACCGCCCATTTGCGGCCGTCGCCGCGACCATTGCGCCGCTTGCCCGGATCGGCGCCGCTGGTTACGTTGCACGCCGCTTGCCGCAGCAAAGGCCCCATTCCCGATGATCGATCTCTACGCGTTGACCAGCCCGAACGTGCGCAAGGTCTACATCATGCTCGAGGAGCTGGAACTGCCCTACAAGGAAATCTTCGTCGACGTGTGGAAAGGCGACAACTACCAGGCGGAATTCCGCAAGCTCAATCCGAACGGCAAGATCCCGGTCATCGTCGATCACGACGGCCCGGGCGGGCGGCCCTATACGGTGTTCGAGTCGGGCGCGATCCTGATGTATCTCGCCGACAAGACCGGCCGCCTCCTCCCCAAGGACATGGCGGCGCGCTACGAGGTGATCCAGTGGCTCATGCTGCAGATGTCCGGCATCGGGCCGATGTTCGGGCAGCTCGCCCATTTCAAGAATTTCGCCCCTGCGGGCAATCCCTATTCGCTCAGCCGCTACCAGACCGAGGTGAAGCGGCTCTACGAGGTGCTGGAAGGCCGGCTTGGCAGCAGCGCCTATCTGGGCGGACCCGACTACGGCATCGCCGATGTGGCGACCTTTCCCTGGACCGCCAACCACAAGCTGCAAGGCATTCGGCTGGAGGACAATCCGAACCTGTCGCGCTGGCACGAGGCGGTCTCGGCGCGGCCCGCGGTGCGGCGCGCGCTCAAGAAGGTCGAAGCCATCAAGTCCAGCCGCGAGACCGCGACCGAGGAGGACAAGGACCGCTTCTTCGGCCGTGGCCGCCATGCCAGGGCCTAGGTCGCGCGGCGGTCCAGAACGTCACATGGTCCGAGACGCCAGGAGGACGCCCATGAAGCTATCGGCCTGCGCGCTCGCGTCCGTCATGCTGTGGTGCGCATCCGCCACGGCTGGCATCGCGCAATCGGTCGCGGATTTCTACCGCGGCAAGACGATCCGCGTCATCGTCGGCTCGTCGGCCGGCGATTACGACACCTGGGCGCGGGTGGTCGCGCGCCACATGCGGCAGTACGTTCCGGGCAATCCGAACTTCGTGATCGAAAACATGCCGGGCGCGGGTTCGCTGATCGCGGCGAACTACCTTTACACCAAGGCCGCGCAGGACGGCACCGCGCTCGGATCGGTGAGCCGCAACATCCCGAATTTCGCGTTCATGAAGCATGCCAACGCCAATTTCGATCCGTTGAAGTTCAACTGGATCGGCAGCCCGGAGATGACGCACCGCGCCTGCTACGCGCGCGCCGACAGTGGCGTGACCACGCCCGAGCAGTTGTTCGAGCGCGAGGTGCTGATGGGCGGCGACGGCGCCGGCACCTCGCTGTCGGAAATGCCGATCCTGCTGCGCAACCTGCTCGGAATGAAGTTCAAGGTGGTCGACGGCTACAAGGGCTCGACCGAGATCGTGCTGGCGATGCAGAGGAACGAGGTCCACGGCATCTGCCAGACCGTCATGGCGTTCGCGCAGGCCGGCCAGCATCTGCTCGACGACGGCACGGTGCGCATGCTGTTCACGACGGAAAAGGACCGGATCGCGCAATACGACAACAAGGTGCCGACGGCGTTCGAATACGCCAGGACCGAGGAGCAGCGAAACATCCTGGCCTTCCATGCGTCGAGCCTGGAGACCGGGCGCCCCTGGCTCGGCCCGCCCAACATCCCGGCCGACCGGGTGCAGGCGCTGCGGCGCGCCTACGACGCCACCATGAAGGACCGCGCATTCCTGGAGGACACGAAGCAGCGCAAGCTCGAGGTCGATCCCCGCACCGGCGAACATATCGAAGGGGTGCTCAGGTCGATCGGCAGCCTGCCGGAAGAGCTGATGGTCAAGGCGGCGCAAATGACGCGCAAGTAGCAATACGGCGATCGATCCAGCAAGGAGGATTCGTTGGACATCAAGGCAAAAGCCGCCATCGTCACGGGGGCAAGCTCGGACGACGGCATCGGCTCGGAATGCGCGAAGATGCTCGCGTCGCGCGGCTGCAACGTGGTGGTGAACTACGCGACCAACAAGGCCGGCGGAGAGAAGGTCGCCGCCGCGTGCAAGGCGGCCGGCGCCGACGCCATCGCGGTGCAGGGCGACGTTGCGAAGAACGCGGACTGCGAGGGTCTGGTGCAGGCCTGCCTCGACAAATGGGGCCGGCTCGACGTGCTGATCAACAACGCGGCGACCACCAAGCCGATCCCGCACAAGCGCATGGACCTGCTGGACGCGGCCGAGTTCGAGCGCATTTTCGCGGTCAACGTCATCGGCAATTATCAGATGTGCAAGGCCGCCGGGCCGCGCCTGAAGGCGTCCGGGGACGCTGCGATCGTCAACATTTCCTCGGTCGGCGCGATGCGCGCCGGCGGCTCGTCGATGGCCTATACGGCGTCGAAAGCCGCGCTCAACAATCTCACCATCTCGATGGCGCGCGCGCTCGCGCCCGAGGTGCGGGTCAATGCGCTCTGCCCGGGCGGAATGCTGGGCGCCTGGACCCGGAAAATTCTCACCGAGAAGCAATACGAGGAGCGCCTGGAGCGCTCGAAGACCGAGTTCCCGCTCAAGCGCGGAATCTGGCCGGTCGATGTCGCGGTCGCGGCGCTGTTCCTGGTGGAAGGCGCCACCACGATGACGGGCGAATACATCCGCATGGATTGCGGCCAGCATCTCGGCGAGACCAGCAACAAGGCGTGAAATCTTCTGCGGGCGCGCGCCCCGATGTGTAGGCCGTAGGGCGCAATCGCTTGATTGCGCCGTTCGGCCGGTCCCCGCGCGCGAACGGGCCGGTCCGTCGCAAGCCGCGCAGATGGCGCAATGCGCTCCGCTTATTGCGCCCTACGGCTGCCGGCGCACGCCCCCATGTGTTTGCCGTAGGGCGCAATCGCTTTATTGCGCCGTTCGGCCGATCCCTGGGCGCGAACGGGCCGGTTCGTCGCAAGCCGCGCAGATGGCGCAATGCGCTCCGCTTATTGCGCCCTACGCCCCTGCAGTTACGCCGCCGCGACTTGCGCCGCTACCGGCTGCTTGTACTCCTTGAGCCGCGGCATCACTTCCTTCGCCATCAGGGTGAGCTGGTCGACGGTGTCGGCGTGGTTGAGGTGGCCGGCCTGCGCCATGATGAGCAGGTTGCCGAGCCCGCCGGTGTATTCGATGAAGTCCACGGTCTGCTGGTAGACCTGGTCCGGCGTGCCGCAGATCATGAGCACGGAATCGATGAGCTCCTGCACGCTGGCGGTGCGCATGTCGACAACGCGCTTGTCCCTGGTGAAGCTGCGCTCCGGGACGAAACCGCGCATCAGGCGCGCGGTGTCGTCGACCGAGAGATAGCCGGGCGGGTTCTTGAACGGCGGATAGACCATGCCGCCGGTGCGCAGATAGCTCGCCACCAGCTCGCCGCGCCGGCGCGCCTCCTGCTCGTTATGCGCGATCGCGAACAGCGCCAGATAGGCGAAGCGGTCGGGACCCGGGACCGCGCCATTGTGGGTCGAGGCATAGCCTTCGCGATAGGCGTCGTAGAGCATGCGCGTGTTGTAGCCGGAGCCGAGCACCGCGATCACGGCGCCGCGCTCGCCCAGCACGCGCGCATTGCTCTTGCTCGCGGTCGTGCTCCAGACCGGCGGGTGCGGCTGCTGCCACGGCCGCGGCCAGATGTTCACCTGGCGGTAGTGGAAGAACTCGCTCTCCCAGTTGAACGGCCCGTCGTGGGTGGTCATCGCCTTGATGATGAAGTCGTGGGCGTCCCAGAAACGGTCCATGACGCCGACCGGGTTCGCGTTCGAGGCCGCGAACTCGTAGGGCACGCCCTTGACGAAGCCCATGTCGAGACGCCCGCGCGAGATCACGTCGATGGTCGAGAGCTCCTCGGCGGCGCGCAGCGGGTCGGGCCGGTGGCCGATCGGATAACCGAGCACGAGAAGCCGCGCGCGCTTGGTCGTGCGCGCCAGCACCGAGAGCCCGACCACCGAGGTCGCCGACATGCAGGTCGCGGTCTGGTGGTGCTCGTTGAGCATGATGTCGAGGCCGAGCTCGTCGGCGAGCTGGAACTCGTCGTAGTAGCGATGGAACAGGTCGGCCGCGATCTTCGGGTCGAGCGCGCGGTTCGGCAGGTTGACGCGCAGGTAGCCGTGCGGGTGGTCCCAGGCGTCGGGATAGGGATGCTCGGTGAAATGATACACTCTCATTTCGCGTGTCCTTGCGTAGAGGCGACGTGTCCTTGCGTGAAGGCAAAGACCTGGCGGGCGAATTCCTCGGGCTGTTCGAGATGCGGATAGTGGCCGGCGCGCTCGATGGTCTCGAAGCGCGCTCCGGGCACCGCCGCGCAATAGGCGCGGCCATACGCCTCCGAAAGAATACGGTCGGCGGTCCCCCACAGGAACAGCGTCGGAATGCGGACGCGGTGCAGGCGGCCCTTGAGCTTGGGGTCGTGCATGTAGGGCGACCAGCCATAGCGCGCCGATGCTTCGCGATTGCGCGCGACCACGCGCACGTCGGCCTCCGGCATCGCCTGGTAGTCGCGCGCCGCGCTCGCAGGATCGAAATAGGCCAGCGCGTTCAATTCCTTGTCCGTGATCGCGAAGATGTCGGCGATGTCGCGGGTCTCGCGGCCGCCGACCTTGATGCCGAGCGGGTTGGCAAGCACGAGATGCGAGATTCGCTGCGTCGACTTCACGGCGATCTCGGCGGCGACCCAGGCCCCGAGCGACACGCCGACCACGATCGTGTCCTTGAGATCGAGCTGGTCGAGCAGGTCGAGATAGAAATAGGCGAGGTCGTCGATATGGGTGAACGATTTCGGCTGGTCGGAGCCGCCGAATCCGGGATGGCTCGGCGCGATCACGCGCGCCTGCTCGGCGAGCCGGTCGAGCACCGGCGCGCCGGCCGCGATGCCGATGCCCGGATGCAGGAACAGGAGCGGCCGCCCGCGCCCCTTGTCGACCGCCTCGACGCGGATGCCGTTGACGGTGATCGCGGCGAGCGCAGCGTCTGTGGTCACCCGTGAATTCCCCAATCCGTCGATTTCCATTCCATCGCATGGCTATATTATGGGAAATTCACAACGCCAATGAAAATCCGAGGGGCCCTGGCAGGGCCGTATTGCAATCAGCGGGGGCTTCGAGTGGCCGAACAGAACTACGAACTCCGCAAGAACGTCACCTACGCCGCCCACGACGGTGTCGACCTGCAAGGCGACCTTTATCTGCCGCCGGGGCAGGGACCGTTTCCGCTCATCGTCAATGTCCACGGCGGCTACTGGCGCCGCGGTTCGCGCGACACGTTTCAGCATTGGGGACCCTATCTCGCCGAGCGCGGCTATGCCGGCTTCACGGTCAGCTACCGGACCACCAAGCCCGGCCAGAAGACCTATCCCGGCGTCGTGCACGACATCCGCGCCGCCGTGCAGTTCATGCGCGGCAGCGCCACGGACTTCCGCCTCGATCCCGACCGCATCGCGCTGTGGGGCAACTCGGCGGGCGCGCATCTTGCCGCGCTGGTCGCGCTCGCCGGCGACAGCCCGCCGTTCGCGGGCGGCTATCCGCAGGACCCGCATGCCGCCGTGAGCACCAAGGTGAAGGTGCTGATCGGGACCTACGGCATCTACGACCTGGTCGCGCAGTGGAAGCAGTCGCAGATCGGAAATCCCGGCGACAACCTGGTCGAGTGCATGCTCGGCGCCTCGCTCGCGCAGGACCGCCGGCGCTATTTCGAGGCCTCGCCGATCAGCTACGCGACCACCGGCAACAACAAGACCGCCGTGTTCCTGATCTGGGGGACCGAGGACGACGTGGTCGACTACCGCAGCCAGTCGCTCGAGTTCCTGCAGGCCCTCAAGCAGGCGGAGTTCCAGGCGCGCCCCTGCGTGGTGCACGGTGCCCCGCATTACTGGCTGAGCGATCCGATCGAGGAGCCCGGGAGCCATTCGGGGTTTGTGGCGCCGCGCCTGCTGCGGTTCCTGGGCGAGCGGCTATAATTGCCCCATGCGGCGTGATTTGGTGTATGATCGCCGTCAAATAAAAACGTCCGAACTTGGGGAGGCGCCCATGGGTGCACAGGTGTCCAGCACGCCGGGGCTCAGCCGCCGCGATTTTGTCGGCGGCGCGGCCGGTCTCACGCTCGCGCTCACGCTGGCGCCCGATCCGTTCGGGAGCGCCGCCGCCGACGGCCCGCTGTCGCCCAACGCCTGGGTCACGATCGGCACCGACGGCGCCGTCACGATCGTGTCGCCGGCGGCCGAGCTCGGACAAGGCAGCTTCACCGCCCTGCCGGCGATCTTCGCCGACGAGCTGGATGCCGACTGGTCGAAGGTGAAGCTCGTGCCGCCGCCGGTCTGGGACGAGAAGACCTACGGCAATCCGGAATACTACGACAACTACTTCCAGACCTCGGCGAGCTGGGCCGTGCGCGGCTACTTCAAGGCGCTGCGCCTCGCGGGGGCGCAGGCGCGGCGCGTCCTGCTCGATGCCGTCGCGGCGAAATGGGGCGTGCCGGCCGCCGAGCTTTCGACCGAGCCGAGCGTGGTGGTGCACAAGGCCTCCGGCCGCCGCATGGGCTATGGCGAGATCGCGGCCTTCGCAAAGCCGCCGGCCGAACTGCCGAAGATCGACGAGAGCGATCTCAAGCCGGCGTCGAGCTTCCGCTACATCGGCAAGGACGTGCCGCGTGCCGATCTGCCCGACAAGGTCACCGGCGCAACCCGCTACGGCATCGACGTCCAGGTGCCCGGCATGGTCTATGCGGCGGTGCTGCACGTGCCCTACCAGGGCGGCGCGCCGGCGACGATCGACGATGCGGCGGCGCGGCGCGTTCCCGGCGTGACCGACATCGTGCGGCTGCCCGACGGCGTCGGCGTCGTCGGCACCTCGGTCGAGGCGACGCAGGCCGCCAAGATGCTGCTCAAGGTCACCTGGTCGGACGCGCCCGGCGCCGGCTATGACAGCGAGCGCGCGCTCGACGCCTTCGCGGAAATCGCGCGCGACAAGACCCGCGACGGGACCCCCTTCAACCCGGTCGGCGACGCCAAGGCCGCCCTGCAGCGTGCCGCCAAGGTCTATCGCGGCGAATACCGCACCCGCTACGTGACGCACGCCGCGATGGAGCCGCTGAACGCGACCGCGGCGGTCGGCGCCGACGGAACGTCGGCCGAGATCTGGGCCGGCACCCAGGGGGCGACCGACCTGCGCAACCAGGTCGCCAGGCTGCTGCAGACCGGGCGCGAAAAAATCACCTACCACCAGTATTTCCTCGGCGGCGGCTTCGGCCGCCGCGGCTCCGAGCAGGACGTGGTGCTGGAGGCGGTGCGGCTCGCCAAGGCGGTCGGCAAGCCGGTCAAGCTGATCTGGAGCCGCGAGGAGGACATGGCCTTCGGCAAATACCGGCCGATGACCGCGCACCATATCGAGGCCGGCCTGGACGCCGGCGGCAAGCTGATCGCCTGGCACCATCGCGTGGCTGCCGAATCGGTGCGCGGCTACCGGGCGGCGGCGAGCGGGGTCACGCGGCCCGCCGGCAGCGACCGGATCGTGATGTTCTCGACGTCGCTCGCGCATTACTCGATCCCCCACAAGCTCGCGGAGCATCTGATCCAGCCGCACCACGCGCGGCTTTCGACCCTGCGCGGGGTCGGCGTCGGTCACAATGCCTTCGCGATCGAGAGCTTCCTGGACGAGATTGCGAAGGACGTGGGCAAGGACCCGATCGACTTCCGGCTCGAAATCACCGCGGGAAATCCCCGGCTGCAGACTTTGCTGCGGACGGTCGCGGAGATGTCGGACTGGAAGCGCAAGCGCGACGGCACCGCGCTCGGCGTCGCCGTCATGGAGAAGGACGAGACGCAGTCCGCCGGCGTCGCCGAGGTGTCGGTCGATCGCGCCAGCGGCAAGATCAAGGTGCATAATTTCTGGTGCGCGATCGACGCCGGCATTGCGGTGCAGCCGCGCAATCTCGCCGCGCAGACGGAGGGCAGCATCGTGTGGGGCCTGGGGCAGGTCCTGCGGGAGAAGATCACCATCAAGGACGGCCGCGTGCAGCAGTCGAACTACAGCGACTACGAGGTGGCACGCATGTCCGACATGCCCAATATCGAGGTCAAGGTGGTCTCGACCGACCATCCGCCGACCGGCGCGGGCGAGGACGGCCTGCCGACCGTCGCCGGTGCCGTCGGCAATGCGGTCGCCGCCTTGACCGGCGTGCGGCTGCGCGAGCTGCCGTTTGCGCCGGACCGGGTGCGCGGCGCGCTCGGGGCCTAGAAAACCAGTCATCGAAGATCAAAGGAGGCAACCATGGTTGCATTCACGGTCAACGGCCAGCGCAAGCAAGTCGAGCTGGATGGCAATACGCCGCTGCTCTGGGTCTTGCGCGAGCACCTCAAGATGACGGGCACCAAGTTCGGCTGCGGCATCGCCTCCTGCGGCGCCTGCACGGTGCACATCGACGGCAAGGCGGTGCGCTCCTGCGCCATGCCGGTGTCTTTGGTCGAAGGCAAGGCGGTGACCACGATCGAGGGGCTGTCGCCCGACGGCAGCCATCCGCTGCAGAAGGCCTGGATCGCCGAGCAGGTGCCGCAATGCGGCTACTGCCAGTCCGGCCAGATCATGCAGGCGGCGGAGCTTTATGCACGCAACAAAAATCCCTCGCGCGAGCAGATCGTCGAACACATGGACGGCAACATCTGCCGCTGCGGCACCTACCTGAAGATCATCAGCGCCATCCAGCGCGCCGCCCGGGAGGGCTGAGCCATGACCGAGCTTTCAGACGTGGCCCATCCGGGCGTCAATCGCCGTGATTTCCTGGCCACCGCGGCGAGCTTCACCCTTGCGCTGACGATCGCTCCCCATTCGACCACGGCCGCAGAGCCGCTGGCGCCGAACGCCTGGGTGACCATCGCGACCGACGGCACCATCACCATCGCGTCCCCCGCGGCCGAGCTCGGGCAGGGCTCGTTCACGGCGCTGCCGGCGGTTTTCGCCGAGGAGCTCGACGCCGACTGGTCGAAGGTGAAGATCACCGAGCCGCCCAAGTGGGAGGAGAAGACCTACGGCAATCCGGATTATTACGAGAACTATTTCCGGACGTCGGCGAGCTACAGCATGCGCGGCTATTTCAAGCCCTTGCGGATCGCCGGCGCGCAGGCGAGGCGGGTGCTGCTCGACGCCGTGGCGGCGAAATGGAACGTGCCGGTGGAAGAGCTCACGACCGAGCCGAGCGTGGTCGTGCACAAGGCCTCCGGCCGCCGCATGAGCTACGGCGAGATCGCCGCTTTTGCCAAGCCGCCCGCCCAGTTGCCCAAGATCACCGACAAGGACCTCAAGGCCCCGGCAAGCTTCCGCCTGATCGGCAAGGATGTGCCCCGCGTCGAGCTGCCGCTCAAGGTCACCGGCGCCGCGAAGTACGGCATGGACGTTCAGGTTCCGGGCATGGTCTACGCGGCGGTGCTGCAGTCGCCCTATTACGGCGGCGAGCCGGCGAGCGTCGACGATACGCGGGCGCGCGCGGTGCCGGGCATCACCGACGTGGTGAAGATACCGGGTGGCGTCGGCGTCGTCGGCGCCACCGTCGAGGCGACGCAGGCCGCCAAGAACCTGCTCAAGGTCACCTGGTCGGACGGGCCCGGTGCGCATCACGACAGCGAGCGCGCGCTCGACGAGTTCGCCGCCATCGCCCGCGACAAGAATCATCAAGGCATTCCCTACGAGCCGGTCGGTGACGCCAAGGCCGCCATGGCGCGCGCCGCCAGGGTGTTCAGCGCCGAATACCGCACGCGCTACGTCTGCCACGCCCAGATGGAGCCGCTGAATGCGACCGCATCGGTCGGCGCCGCCGGCAAATCCGCCGTGGTCTGGGCCGGCACGCAGTCGCCGACCGACGTGCTCAACCAGGTGGCCAAGCTGCTGCAGACCGAGCGCGCCAACATCACCTACCACCAGCATGTCCTCGGCGGCGGGTTCGGCCGCCGGGTGGAGGAGCAGGAGGTGGTGCTCGACGCGGTCCGGCTCTCCAAGGCGGTGGGCAAGCCGGTCAAGCTGATCTGGAGCCGCGAGGACGACATCGTCTACGGCAAATTCCGTCCGATGACGGCGCACTATATCGAGGCCGGGATCGACGCCGGCGGCAAGCTGATCGCCTGGCACCACCGCGTCGTCGCCGAGTCGGTGCGGGCCTATAGCATGTACTCCTCCGGCAGCCCGCCGCGCCCCGTCGACCGGATCGTGATGATCGGGACGCCGCTGCCGCAATATCCGATCCCGAACAAGCTGCCGGAACATGTGGTCGAATTGCGCGGCGTGCGGCTCACCACCTTGCGCGGCGTCGGCGTCGGCCCCAATGCCTTCGCGATGGAATGCTTCCTCGACGAGATCGCCAAGGAGCTGGGCAAGGATCCGATCGCATTCCGGCTCGAGCTCTCGGAGGGCCAGCCGCGCGCGCAGACGCTTCTGCGCGCGGTCGCCGAAATGTCGGACTGGAAACGAAAGCGCGACGGCACCGCGCTCGGCGTGTCCTTCATGGAGAAGTACGAGACCTACGCGGCGGGCGTGGCCGAGGTCTCGGTCGATCGCACCAGCGGCAAGATCAAGGTGCACAATTTCTGGTGCGCGATGGACGCCGGCCGCGCGGTGCAGCCGGGCAACGTCATCGCGCAGACCGAAGGCGGCATCGTGTTCGGCCTCGGCCACGTGCTGAACGAGAAGATCACCATCAAGGACGGCCGCGTGCAGCAATCGAACTTCAACGACTACCAGGTGGCGCGCATGTCGGACGTGCCGAATATCGAGGTCAAGGTGATCGCGAGCGACAGTCCGCCGATCGGGGCCGGCGAAGAGGGCGTGCCGCTGGTGGCGGGCGCCATCGGCAATGCGATTGCGGCTCTCACCGGCGTGCGGCTGCGCGAGCTGCCGTTTGCGCCCGACCGGGTGCGCGGCGCGCTCGGGGCTTAGAAAACGACTATCAAAGGGAGGGAGATTCCCATGGTTGCATTCACGGTCAATGGCGAGCGCAAGCAAGTCGAGCTGGACGGCAACACGCCGCTGCTCTGGGTCTTGCGCGAGCATCTCAAGATGACGGGCACCAAGTTCGGCTGCGGCATCGCCTCCTGCGGCGCCTGCACGGTGCACATCGACGGCAAGGCGGTGCGCTCCTGCGCCATGCCGGTGTCGCTGGTCGAGGGCAAGGCGGTGACCACCATCGAGGGGCTGTCGCCCGACGGCAGCCATCCGCTGCAGAAGGCCTGGATCGCCGAGCAGGTGCCGCAATGCGGCTACTGCCAGTCCGGCCAGATTATGCAGGCGGCGGCGCTGCTGGCGCGCAACAAAAATCCCTCGCGCGAGCAGATCGTCGAGCAGATGGACGGCAACATCTGCCGCTGCGGCACCTATCAGAAAATCATCGCCGCCATTCAGCGCGCCGCGCGGGAGGGCTGAGCCATGAACCAACACACAAAAATCGACGCCATCAATCGCCGCGATTTCTTGGGCGGCACCGCCGCCGGTCTCACCTTCGCGCTGACGCTTGCCGCCAGCGGCAAGTTCGGCATCGGCGAAGCCGACGCCGCAGAGGGTCCGCTTGTCGCCAATATCTGGGTGACCATCGCTCCCGACGACACCATCACCATCCTATCGCCCGCCGCCGAGCTGGGGCAGGGATCCTACACGGCGCTGCCGGTGATTCTTGCGGAAGAGCTCGATGCCGACTGGTCGAAGGTGAAGATGGCGCAGCCGGTGTGGGATGCGAAGCGCTACGGCAATCCCGAATACGGCAACCGGCTGTCGACGACGTCGAGTTTTTCCGTGCGCGGCTATTTCATGCCGCTGCGGCTTGCGGGCGCGCAGGCGCGTCGCGTGTTGCT
>JAXDOD010000165.1:0-10365 GCA_034669045.1 Alphaproteobacteria bacterium | reverse complement strand
TGCCGGATATTCAGAGGCGGAGGCCCGCTCCGGCATCTCACCGGAGACAGATCGAGCACTGAGCCGGCCGACGGGATTTTGGTAGCTCGGCTTGTCCTAGATCGGCTACGTCAAATTAAACTCGCGTTCTCTCCCGAGCCGTTGCATCCTGCGGGCGCAGAAGCTACATCCGCCGCTCATTTAAAGACCAGCCACAAGGCGCTGCGCCATGCGTGCGGAAACCGAAACTTTGGTCGAAGACATCAAGCGGTCGGTCGGGCTGCTGAGGAGGCATCTTTGACTTCGACAAGGCGCGCAAGCGTCTCGACGAGCTCAACCGGCAGGCCGAAGACCCCGATCTCTGGAACGACCAGCAGCGCGCGCAGCGCGTGATGCAGGAGCGCACCGCGCTCGAAGACCAGCTCACCTCCATCAGCCGCATCGAGCGCGAGCTCGACGACCAGCTCACCATGATCGAGCTTGGCGAAGCCGAAAAAGACCAGAAGGTCGTCGCCGAAGCCGAGGCCGCGCTCAGGAAGCTCAAGGTCGACGTCTCCCGCCGTGAGCTCGAAGCGCTCTTGTCCGGTGAGGCCGACAGCAACGACAGCTATCTCGAAGTTCATGCGGGCGCGGGCGGCACCGAGAGCCAGGACTGGGCCAGCATACTGCTGCGCATGTACACGCGCTGGGCCGAACAGCACGGCTTCAAGGTCGAGTTCCTGGAAGAGACCGACGGCGAAGAGGCCGGCATCAAGTCGGCCACGATCCAGGTCAAGGGCCGCAACGCCTACGGCTGGCTCAAGACCGAGAACGGCGTGCACCGGCTGGTGCGCATCTCGCCGTTCGATTCCAACGCGCGCCGGCACACGTCGTTCGCGAGCGTCAATGTCTATCCGGTGATCGACGACCGCATCAAGGTCGACATCAACGAATCCGATGTGCGCGTCGACACGCTGCGCTCGAGTGGCGCAGGCGGCCAGCACGTCAACAAGACCGAATCGGCGATCCGTCTGACCCATATCCCGACCAACATCGTGGTGTACTGCCAGAACGACCGCTCGCAGCATCGCAATCGCGCGCAGGCGTGGGACATGCTGCGTGCGCGTCTCTACGAGATGGAAATGAAGAAACGCGAGGCGCAGGCCGTCGTCGACCAAGCCAACAAGACCGACATCGGCTGGGGCCACCAGATCCGCTCCTACGTGCTGCAGCCTTACCAGATGGTGAAGGACCTGCGCACGGCGGTGCAGACCTCGAATACCGGCGCGGTGCTCGACGGCGACCTCGACCAGTTCATGGAGGCGGCGCTGGCGCAGAAGGCGTTCGGCATCGTTGCGGGACAGGTGGAGGACGTGGAGTAGCGCGAAAGCGCGGTCGTCGCCCACGGCACTCAATGGCGAGAAACGTCAGCGTTTGGCTGCGGTCGGGACGAGATGGCCGTTGTTCGCGCGCAACGCGCGGACGAGTTCTTCGATATAGGGCAGCACGATGAACAAGAAGACGCCGCTCAATATCGCGGTGACATAGGGCCACGGCAGCGGTTCCTGCTTCAGGGCCAACGTCAAACGCGCCGCTTCCGAACCGAGGCCGAACAGTGCCTTGAACTGCTCCCAGTGCAGGATCGCGATGATGGTCAATCCCATCAGCGGCAGCATTTCGAGAAAACTATGCACGTGCTGCTCGAACGGCGAGATTCCGCGCACTTGCGTCGCATAGCTCACGTCCCAAAGCGCAGTCGCTTCATGCAGCACGAAAAACACGATCATGATCCCGATGACCAGCGCGTTGACCTCGAGAAAGATCGCCGAAAGCGTCGGCACGGACATTTCGGCGAACATCAGGACATGGATGAGCGATTCCTTGGCCCCAGTGCGGTATTCGATATGGGCCGCCCGGTGGCATAGGTAGTCGGCGAATCCCCGCCAGCAGCCACAGCGGCAGCACGAAATACATCAGGACGTTTGCGGCTATGTCGTGCACAGGTGCGCGCCATCGAAAGCACGACGGAAAACCGCCGCAGGGGACGCTCGGACATGCCACCAACCAGTCATGAGGAGGTAAGTTCCAGACCGGCCGGTTGCCGAAGTTAATGTCGTCCGGCGTGGAACCACGCATTGCGCACCGCCGTTGTCCGCTCGCTGGTGCTGGCATCGATGGGACAGGTCGTGGCTTCGCAAGTACGTTGTTTCGTGGTCGCTGCATTGGGACTGTGGCTTGCCGGCTGCGGGGAAGCGGCAAAGTTGCCGGAGGATGCCGCCGTCGGCGCAAGTCCGACCCTGCCGCCTCCCACGAAGACCATCATTCCTACCGTCAAGATCGCTCCCGCCCAGGGCTGGCCCGCCGGCAGCAAGCCGACGGCGGCGTCCGGCCTTGCGGTCAATGCGTTCGCGAGCGGGCTCGACCACCCGCGCTGGCTCTACGTGCTGCCGAACGGCGATGTGCTCGTGGCCGAAACCAACGCACCGCCGCGACCGGAGGACGGCAAGGGTCCTAAAGGCTGGGTCATGCGCATGGTGATGAAACGCGCCGGGGCGGCCGTGCCGAGCGCCAATCGTATCACGCTTCTGCGGGACGCCGACGGCGACGGCGTGGCGGAGACGCGCACGACATTCATGACCGGCTTGAATTCGCCCTTTGGCATGGCGCTGGTTGGCGACAGTCTTTACGTCGCCAACACTGATGCGCTCGTGCGGTTTACCTACAGGGATGGTCAGACGACGCTCGATCAGCCCGGTGTCAAGGTCGCCGATCTGCCGGGAGGCCCGCTGAACCATCATTGGACCAAGGGCCTCGTCGCCAACCGCGACGGATCGCGTCTTTATGTGTCCGTCGGCTCGAACAGCAACGCCGGCGAGAACGGGCTCGACAAGGAAGAGCAGCGCGCACTCATCCTTGAAATCGATCCTGCGACCGGGCAGTCGCGGGTCTTTGCATCGGGGCTGCGCAATCCCGTCGGCATGAGTTGGGAACCAGTCTCGGGCGCGCTCTGGACCGTCGCCAACGAGCGCGACGAACTCGGCAGCGATCTCGTGCCCGACTATCTGACTTCGGTGAAGGAGAGCGCTTTCTACGGCTGGCCCTGGAGCTATTACGGCCAGCATGTCGATGCCCGGGTCAAGCCCGCGAACCCGGAGATGGTGGCGAAAGCCATCGTGCCGGACTACGCGCTCGGCAATCACGTTGCCCCGCTGGGGCTTGCGTTCGCGCAGGGAACTCTTCTTCCGGAACAGTTCCGGACCGGCGCCTTCGTCGGCGAGCACGGTTCCTGGAATCGCAATCCCCGCAGCGGCTACAAGGTTGTCTTTGTCCCGTTTGCCGGCGGACAGCCCCAAGGCAAGCCGGTCGATGTGCTGACCGGGTTCGTCTCCGAAAACGATAAGGCGCTTGGGCGCCCTGTTGGCGTCGCAATTGACGGCGCGGGCGCATTGCTGGTGGCCGACGATGTCGGCAATGCGGTCTGGCGTGTGGTACCGGCGGCACGCACGGCGGTGCGAGGCGATTAGCGGACGCGGCTGCGGGCGCGAAGGCGGAGAAGACGCGCTGCCTCAGTTGCCGCCGGCGAGCTTCGCTCCCGCGCGCAAGAACTTCTGCGGATCGACCGCCTCGCCGTCGACGCGCGTCTCGTAATGCAGATGCGGACCGGTGGAGCGGCCGGTCGAACCGACGCGGCCGACGATCTGGCCGATCTTGATCGACTGTCCGACCGCGACATCGATCGCGGACAGGTGCCCGTAGCGGGTGGCCAGGCCATTGCCGTGGTCGATCTCGACCATCTTGCCGTAGCCGCCGTTCCACCCGGCGATGCTCACCGTGCCGTTGGCGGTGGCGCGCACCGGATCGCCCGACTGCGCTTGCATGTCCAGGCCCGTGTGCATCGCGGGTGCGCGAATGAACGGATCGATGCGCATGCCGAAGCCCGACGAGGGATCGACCTCGCCCATGACGGGCTTGCGCACCGGCACAGCACCGAGCGTGCGGTTGAGCCGATCGACCTGCGCGCGCGCGAGCCCGATGCGTTGCACCTGGCGCTCGAAGCTCGCGGCATCGCGGGGCCGCACCGGGACCAGAGGGCCGCCGACCCCGCCTGCCTCGCCTCTCGGCGGGGCCTTTCCGGCATCGACGCCGACTTCCGTGAGGACGCCGCGGATGCGCCGCGCCCGCGCGTCGTAATGATCCTCGATCGCATTGAGCGCGGCTGCTTGCCGTGTTTCGAGCCGGTCGAGCGCGGCCGTGAGCCGCACCAGCGCGCCTTCGAGGCCGCCATTCGCCGCCTTACGGTCGGAGGGAGTGCCGGGGCTCGACATGTCGTGCATGGGTGAAGGTTTGAACAGCGTTCCGCGCGCCGGCTCGTTGCGCGCCGGCGGCTTGACCGTGCCGGTGACCGACGGATCGGGCAGGGCGTTGATGGCGGCCGCGCGCGCCTCCAAGGTGGTCTGGCGGCGCAGCACCTGGTCGAGCTTCTGCTCGTATTGCTCCTGATCGAGCAACTGGCGGCTGGAAATGCGGTCGACCTGGGCGCGCAAGTCCGCGATGCGGTCCTCGTAGCCGAACTGCATCTCGGCGTGGCGCGCAATCAGCCGGGTCAGCACGTCCTCGCGGAAGGCGAAATAGGTCGCGGTGACGATGGTCCAGGCCCCCATGATCACCAGCGTTCCGACCACCACCCAGAAGGCGATGGGCCCGAGGCGCAACTGACGCCCGGCGTGCACAAGAGTGTAGCCCGCGGCCGCGCGAGCGGGCGAGGCGGCCGCATATTGCAGCCTCGAGTGGGCCACGCGCGGACGATGATCGCTTATGTGGTGATTCATTCCAAGCCGCTGAGGTGATGACGCTTTCCCCACCGGTCTCGGTCCCACAACACCGGCGTTGCAACGCGCCGATTGCAGCCGATTATGGTTAATTTTTCCCCAACGCTCGCGGATAAGTTCAAGACCCGGTTTGCGAAATGCTAACGGCCTTGGTTCAGAGCGCCTTCGCCGCCGCGAGCACCTCCTCGGCGTGGCCGTCAACCTTCACCTTGGGCCAAATCCGGGCGACCCGGCCGTCCGGCCCGATCAGCAGGGTGATGCGCATGATTCCCATGTATTTCTTGCCATACATCGATTTTTCGCCCCAGGCGCCGTAGGCCTCGAGCATCTCGTGCTTTTCGTCGGAGCCCAGCCTGATCTTGAGGTCATGCTTTCTTTTGAATGAATCCTGCGCTTTGACGGGATCGGCCGAGACTCCGAGGATGTCCGTTCCGGCCCTCATGAATGCTGGCTTAAGCCTTGAAAAGTCGATGGATTCCCGGGTACACCCGGGAGTATCGGCGCGCGGGTAGAAGTACAGGACGAGCTTGCGGCCCTGGAAGTCGGCGAGCGAGACGGTGCCGCCTCCGTCCTGCGGGAGCGTGAAGTCGGGCGCCTTGAGCCCTACTTTCGCGCCCACAGCTAAGTCCTTGCTTTTCCCCATATGCCTTCCTTTCGTCCCTTTTCCGAGGTCAATGAATGGTTAAAGGATACGCGGGAGAGTATCGTCAGGTCGACCGATTTGCATGCAGGGTCGGCACTGGCAGGGGAACCGGTTTCGCTCCTAAAAATGCGGCGATTTCGGCAGTCGAGGGGACGCCCAGCGGGGCATGGCGGATCAACACAAGTATCCGGACATAGCCGCTCTCCGTAAGCTGGAGGCGAGCCTTCACTTGGACCTGCTCGAGCGGGACGTATACGCTCGGGCGGCGCCCGACGCCGCCGCGATCTCTGCGTGCCAACTGCTGGGCTCCGATTATCGGCGCGTGCGCCTGGCCTATTGGTGGATGCGTCTCCGCAAGACCACCTTTGTGGCCGGCGCTTTCGCCGGCATCGTCGTCCTCGCCTTCATGGCGCTCTGGTGGCGGCTCGGAAGCGGTCCGATCGAGTTTGACGCGGCCACGCCCTGGCTTACCGCCGCGATCGTGGAGAATTTCGGCAGCCAGCACCAGGTCGAGGTCGGCGGCACGCAGATCGAACGCGACGCCAGCGGACGCACGGCGTTGCGCATTCGCGACATCGTGGTGCGCGATGCCGACGGTGCAATCGTGGCAAGCGCGCCCAAGGCCGAGGTCGGCGTTTCAAGCTCGGGTTTGATGACGGGGCGCGTGCGGGCCGAGCGGCTGAGCCTGGTCGGTGCCGAATTGCAGGTTCGCATCGAGGCCGACAGCAAAGTCACCGTGTTCGCCGGCCGCAACAAGCGTCCGTTCGTGACCGCTTCGGCCGCGCAAATTCCGATTCGTGCCGGGATGGCCGCCCCGGCGTCGAGCCCTTCACACGCTGCGCCGGCGCCGTCCGCCGCCCGCAACGCGGTTCCCGACTTTGCGGCGTTCCTGGCTTGGATCGACAGTCTCGGGGCCACCGGCCTCGACGGCCGCGATCTCGCCGAGATCGGCCTCAAGAACGGCAATCTCACCGTCGACGACGAGCGCAACGGCAAGCACTGGACGTTCCAGGACATCAACCTCAGTCTGACCCGCCCGAAGGTCGGCACTGTCGCGCTGACGGTGAGTTCGGAAAACCCCGAACGGCCGTGGCTCCTGCGCGCGGCCATGACGCCCGGCGAGCCCGGACACCGCATCATCGACATCGAGACGCAAAAGCTTTCGGCCAAGGACGTGATGCTGGCGATGCGGCTCGGCGATGGCCAGTACGAGCCGGACCTGCCGGTGTCCGCGCGCATCCGTGCCGATATCGGGCCCGACGGCATCCCGCAGATGATCGACGGCCGCGTCCTCGTCGGCAAGGGCTTCATCACCGACGCCGACGACCCCTACAGCAAGATCGCCATCGACCGCGCCGAGTTCACCCTCGACTGGGATGCGGTGCGCCAGGCCCTGATGGTTCCCTTCCAGGTGGTGTCGGGCGGCAACCGGATCACGCTGGTGGCGCAACTCGACGCGCCCCGCGATACCGGCGGCGCATGGGGTCTCAAGCTGACCGGCGGCACGCTGGTGCTCACGGCGAACGCCACCGACCCGACTCCGCTCATCCTCAATCGTTTCCTGATGCGCATGCGCATCGATCCGGAGAAGCAGCGCGTCGATATCGAGCAGGGTGAGTTCGGCAACATGGAGGTCGGGGTCGCGGTCTCCGGCAATATCGATTTCTCGGGCGGCGAGCCGCGCCTCGCGATCGGGCTGGCCGGCAACCGGATGTCGGTCGCGGCGATGAAGCGGCTTTGGCCCTCGATGGTGAATGCCAAGGTGCGAGCCTGGGTCGACGAGCATATCCTGAGCGGAACGATCGAGCGCATTCTGGTCGCGACCAACGCGACCTTTGCGGTGCTCAAGCCGGGCGGCCCACCGATTCCCGACGACGGGCTGGCGATCGAGATCGCCGGCAACGGTGTCGAAATCCGTCCGGTCGAAGGCTTGCCCGCAATCCGTGATGCCGACATGACGGTGCGTATTTCCGGACGCACCGCGACGATCAATATCGGCCGCGGCAATATCGAACTGTCCGCGACCCGCAAGCTTGCGATCACCAATGGCGTGTTCGAGGTTCCCGACACCAGCGTGCACATGCCGCCGGCGCGTATCCGGTTCCGCCTCGACGGCCCGGTGGCGGCGGCGGCGGACCTGCTCGCGCTCGAGCGCTTGCGCGATTATTCCGGAACGCCGCTCGATCCCACGACCAGCCGGGGCACGCTGGCCGCGCAGGTGGCAATGGGGATGCAGCTGCGCGACGATCTTCCGCCCGGCTCCACCCAGTACACCATCAACATGGACGTTTCGAACTTCGCCGCCGAAAAGATGGTCATGGGGCAGAAGATCGAGGCGGCGCTGCTGCGCGCCACCGCCAACAATCAAGGTTATCAAATCCGCGGCGACGTGAAGATCAACGGCGTTCCGGCCGCGCTCGACTACCGCAAGCCGCGCGGCGACGCCGACGCGGAACTGCGCTTCCAGGCGACCCTCGACGACGCCGCGCGCGTCAAGCTCGGCTTCGACGTCGGCGCCTATCTCAGCGGACCGGTGCCGGTCAAGATCAATGGCCGGGTGACGTCGGTCGAAGGCGGCGAGAGCCGCTACGCGGTCGAGGCCGACCTGACCCAGGCTCGCGTGGACAAGCTGCTACCCGGCTGGATCAAGCCTGCGGGCCGCACCGCGCGCACGACCTTCACGGTCGTCAACAAGGCCCAGCAGTCGCGTTTCGACGATGTGGTGATCGAGTCGCCTGGCGCCTCGGTCAAAGGGACGTTCGAGCTCAACGAATCCGGCGACGTCTTGTCTGCCAGCTTCCCCGTGTTCCAGCTCTCGGATGGCGACAAGGCCATGCTCAAGGCCGAGCGCGGGCCCGACGGCGCGCTGCGGGTGATGATGCGCGGCGAAGTCTATGACGGGCGCGGCTTCATCAAGTCAGCCCTTTCGGGTCCCTCGAACGACCAAGCCAAGCAGCAGGGCAAGGACGTCGACATCGACATCAGATTCGGCACCGTGGCCGGCTTTCACGGCGAGACCATGCGCGGCGTCGATCTGCGGATGTCGCGCCGCGGCGGCGTCATCAAGAGCTTCACGTTGGGCGCCAAGCTCGGGCGCGACACGCCGCTGCTCGGCGATCTGCGCGGGCGCACGGGCGGCCGCAACGTGCTCTATGTCGAGACCGCGGATGCGGGCGCCTTTTTCCGCTTCAGCGATGCCTATGCCAAGATCCAGGGCGGCGAAATGTGGATCGCCATGGATCCGCCGTCCGGGGATCAGCTCGCGCCGCAGGAGGGCATCCTCAATATCCGTGATTTCACGGTCCGCGGCGAATCCGCGCTCGACCGCGTGGCCGCTAGCGGAACCGGCCAAAGCAACGGAATGGCGGCGTCGCAAGGCGCGGGAGTCGAGTTCTCCCGCATGCGCGTCGAGTTCACGCGCACGCTCGGTCAATTCGCCATCCGCGAGGGGATCGTGCGCGGGCCTTCGATCGGTGCGACGACCGAGGGTTACATCGACTACGTCAACAACGAGGTGCGCTTGCGCGGCACGTTCGTTCCCTTCTACGGCCTCAACAACATGTTCGGCCAGATTCCGCTGTTCGGGCTGTTCCTGGGCGGCAGCAACGAGGGCCTTGTCGGTCTCACCTACGAGGTGGTCGGCCCGCCCGGCGCGCCGGTGCTGCGGGTCAATCCGATCTCAGTGGTGGCGCCCGGCTTGATGCGCAAGTTCTTCGAATTCCCAACCAGCGGCGCACGGACGCAAAGCTACGTCGATCCGACCCGCTAGGCAGGCTTCCCCGGCCGCAACAACACATGCCGCTTCTTGCCGAGCGAGAGCTTGATGACGCCTTCCGGCGTCAGATCGGCAAGCGTGAGCGTCATCTTCTCGTCGGTCACGGTCGTGTCGTTCACCTTGAGGCCGCCACCCTTGATCTGACGACGCGCCTCGCCGTTCGAGGCGCAGAGCCCGGCCTTGACGAAGGCGGCAAGGACGCCGAGCCCGCGTTCGAGTTCGGCGGGCGGGATTTCGACCGCCGGCAAGGTCTCGGCGAGCGCGCCTTCCTCGAAGGTGCGGCGCGCGGTTTCCGCCGCCTCGGCGGCAGCGGCGCGGCCGTGAACCAGCGCGGTCGCCTCGGTCGCAAGCACTTTCTTGGCCTCGTTGATCTCCTGGCCCTTCAGCGTGGAGAGGCGCGCGATCTCGTCCAGCGGCAGCACCGTGAACAATTTGAGGAAGCGCACGACGTCGCCGTCCTCGCTGTTGCGCCAGTATTGCCAATAGTCGTACGCGCTGACGAGCTCGGCGTTAAGCCACACCGCGCCCGCCGCGGTCTTGCCCATCTTGGCGCCCGCGGAGGTGGTGATCAGCGGCGCCGTCAGCGCAAAGAGCTGCGCGTTGCGCATTCGGCGTCCCAGGTCGATGCCGTTGACGATGTTGCCCCACTGGTCGGAGCCGCCCATCTGCAGGTTGCAGCCGTAACGCTTGTGAAGCTCGACGAAGTCGTAGGCCTGCAGGATCATGTAGTTGAAGGCCAGGAACGAGAGTTCCTGCTCGCGCTCGAGCCTGATCTTCACCGACTCCATGGTCAGCATGCGGTTGACCGAGAAGTGCCGGCCGACATCGCGCAGGAAATCCACGTAGTTGAGCTTCGCCAGCCACTCGGCATTGTCGACCATCACGGCCTCGCCCTTGGCGGCGCCGAACTGCAGGAAGCGGTCGAAGACGCCCTGCATGCCCTGCTTGTTGGCCTCGATCGCCTCCAGGGTCAGGATCGGACGCTCGGCGTCCTTGCCCGATGGGTCGCCGACGCGGGTGGTGCCGCCGCCCATGAGGACGATCGGCTTGCCGCCGCTGCGCTGCAGCCAACGCAGCATCATGATCGTGAGCAGATTGCCGATATGCAGCGAGGTCGCCGTGCAGTCGTAGCCGACATAGCCGACCAGCCGGCCTTCCAC
>JAXDOD010000164.1:0-3240 GCA_034669045.1 Alphaproteobacteria bacterium | reverse complement strand
GTCGGCATAGCTCAAGCGGTCGCCGGCGAGCCAGTCGCGCGCGCGCACCAGCCAGCCGATATAGGCCATATGATAGCGGATGTTGTTCTTGGCCGCACGGATCACCTCGGTGTCGGGCGAGCCGCCGTTCGCGTCCGCTTCGGGCCGAAAGCGATGATGGGGCATTTGCTCTGAGATGGTCGCGAAGGGCCAGGAAGAGACATGCTGGCTACAGTTCTACGCGCGAGTGGGGCCACGATACCAGCCACTCGTCGTCAAAAGCGGCAGACTGGAGGAAGGCGTTGTGTAAAGCCAAAGCCCGAACGGTAGTAGCGCGAGCACAAGTAGCGCAACCCAGGCCGCGCTACGCCGCGTGACAGCGAGAAACACGGCGGCCAAGGGACAGAAATAGAGCAGTAGCGTCGGTAAAACCGCCGTGGTCGGTTGCAGGAGCAGGGCGAGATCCCACCGAGCCGCAAGATGCACGTAGAATGTGCCAATGGTGATGCCGAGCGCAATCACCAGAAAACTCCCGATCGGAAGATGCGGAGCTCTTCCGGCATGGGGCGCCGATTGGGCAGGATAGGGCGCGGCCGCCGCGTAACTGCGTTCGCGCCAAGCAATCCACGCCAGCAATGCGACGAACGCCACCATTGCGACGAGCGCCACCGTTGCGACGAACGTCATGATCGGCATCAGGACGCGGTAAATCCCCAGTACGGCGCTCGCCGCCTCTACCGGGACGTTTGAAATTACGACCGTGATCGCCGCATTAGCCGCTATGAACAGCCCGAGACTGAAGGCCGCCAGCCCGGGGTTGCCAAAGGGATTAGAGGAATCGAGGACATTGCGGCGAGACGGCAATGCACACAGTCCCGTCATGCAAGCCAACGCCAGCATCACATTGCGAGGCAGTGCCCACTGCGGCGACCATTCTCCAATGAAGTGGAGAAACGCCTCATCGGCCGCGAGCAACAATGGAATGAACAGTCCAACCGAGCCGGGCACACCAGCATCGCGGGCGCGCCGCATCGAGATGCCGGCAAACGAGAAAACCAAGATGGCAGCGACCCACCACCTATACCCCGCTTGGCCGAGAAGGCCCACGACGTTGCAAGCTACAGGGTCACAGTGTGTGGCTCGGACAAGGGCCTGGAGGAGAAAGGCCTGGGCGGGGACGCTCGCCAGAAACAACCCGATCCTCAGTGCGGAGGCCCAGAAGAACTTTCTCGGGCTAATGACCCCATGGAATTTGAGCATCGGACGGCCTCGCAATCTTGCAACGAATGTAATCGGTATGGATTGACCGGGCGCAAATACGACTTCCCGAATTCGGCTAAGCTCCAAACATCGTTTCTTATGAATTAATGGATCATCGGACAGCCCGGTCTTTTGCAGGCAATGAACCAAAAGTCTGCTTGGGGTCATTCGCGACTGGGACGAGACCACTTCCGGGACATGCGCTGAAATGCGATAATCGCGGTCACGAGGCCCCCCAGGCTGCGCGGGATGCGCCGACTATTGCTACTTCGACCGAGCTTGAAGCGCGCCGCGAGTCCCGCTCAGAAATCCAGGTCCGCGTCGGCCTTCGACGGCGGGATGCCGGCGCGAAAGGCCGGAAGGAGACATCGGATACCCTTCCGCGCCCACCGCCAACCGGTGTAGTTTTATTCGAAAGCTGCCAGCGGGAAGTGCCGAAGTCCCCATTTTCAGCGGCAGCAAGGATGCCGTCGGCGGGCTATCGCTCCGAAATCAACGACCGGGGTTTTGCCGGAAACCATCAGCAGCCGCATTCCGAATGTCTGCGGGCATTCGTCGAGGGGAACGCAATGAGACTTCCGCACCGTAGACAATTTCTCCATCTGGCAGCGGGCGCTACCGCAGCCGCGGCCTGGTCGCGGATCGCATGGGCGCAAACTTACCCGTCGCGGCCGGTGCGCTTGATCGTGGGACAGGCCGCCGGCAGCGGGTCGGACATTGCGGCGCGCCTGATGGGGCAATGGCTATCCGTGCGCCTCGGGCAGCAATTCGTGATCGAGAATCGGCCGGGCGCCGCCGGCAATATCGCCACCGAGGCGGTCGTTCGGGCGCCCCCCGACGGCCATACGCTGCAGCTGATCTCTTCCGCGAACACGATCAATGCGTCGCTCTATGACAAGCTCAACTTCAATTTTTTGAGCGACATCGCGCCGGTCGCGGGCATTTTCGTCGTGCCTCAGGTGATGGAGGTCAATCCGTCGTTTCCGGCCAGGACCGTTCCTGAATTCATTGCTTTGGCCAAAGCCAATCCGGGCAAGATCAACATGGCTTCGGGCGGCATCGGAGGGGTGCAACATGTCGCCGGCGAGTTGTTCAAATTCATGACCGGCGCCGACATGGTCCACGTGCCGTATCGCGGCTCGACCCCCGCGCTGACCGATCTGATGGCCGGCCAGGTGCAGGTGATGTTCGATGTCACGCCTTCTTCCACTGCGTACATCAGGGCGGGCAAGTTGCGTCCACTCGCCGTGACGACGGCGACGCGCGCAGAAATGCTGCCCGACATTCCTGTCATGGCCGACTTCGTGCCAGGCTACGAGGCAAGCGCGTGGCTCGGTCTCGGCGCCCCGAAGGATACGCCTGTTGCGATCGTGGATTTGCTCAATCGGGAAATCAATGCGGCCCTCGCCGACCCCGCGATCAAAGCACGCCTCGCCGATCTGGGGGCCGCGGGGCTGCCAGGCTCGTCAGCCGACTTCCGCAAGCTCGTGGCCGACGACGCTGAGAAGTGGGCCAAGGTGATCAAGTTTGCCGGCATCAAGCCTGATTGATCCGGGGATGGTCCGCCATGCCCGATAGGCGAACACAAGCTGACATGATCTCGGCGCCTGCGGGCGCGCCGCGACCCACTTAGAGCAAATTTCGTTCTGCTTGAATCGGGGGGATTCCCGACGCTTTGTCAATGAGCGAGTCTCTGGGCATTGATTCGTTTTTGGGAGCGAGCGATGCCGAAGCCTTATTCCATCGACTTGCGTGGCCGCGTGATTGAAGAAGTGGAGACCGGTGCCTCGCGACGTGAGGCGGCCGAACGCTATGGGCTCAGCCCGAGCGTGGTGGTGATTTGGGTGCAACGGTTTGAGGAGACCGGAAGCGTGGCGGCAAAGCCGAGCGGCGGCAGCACCTCGCCGCTGGAGAAGCACGCGGAATTTCTGCTGGCGCTGATTGCCGGCAAGCCCGACCTGACACTGGACGAGATCGTGGTGGCGATGCGCAAACGCAGGA
>JAXDOD010000163.1:0-115576 GCA_034669045.1 Alphaproteobacteria bacterium | reverse complement strand
AGTCGGTTCCTCTGGTTTCAGCGAACAATCATTGCGGCTCGGTGACCGCGCGGAACCGCACCAGCGCGTGGTAAGTGCGGCCGTCGGCCTCGCGCCGCACATCGGCAAGCGCGAAACGGAAATTGATGAGACGGTGATCGGTGAGGACGAGCGGCGCGTCGTCGAGCGCCTGCAACAGCGCGCCGGCGACGAGATGCGCCTCCTTGTGGCCGCCCTGGCGCGACCAGGCGTGCAGCGTGAGCTGGTGCTCCTGGCCGCCTTCGCTGCCGGTCGACCAGTCGCTGATGCGCGCTTCGCCCAGCGTCACGTAGGGAAAGCTCACGCCCTTGGGCGGCTCGTCATAGATGCGCGGGGCTCCCAGGATGGCGGTGAGCGGCGTGTCGGCGACGAGCGCGTCATGGATCGCGGCGCGCAGCGCCACGGCGGCGGTGGTCATGATAGGCCTCTTGGTGATTCAGCGAGCTCGGTCCGGCGGCCAGCGAAATTCCGCGATCAATCAATTCACGCGTTCCTCGGCGTGGATCTCGACGAAGCGCCCGCTGCCGTCGCGATCCTTGAGCGCGACGATCCGGAAGACCCGCGCGCCGTCGCGCAGCCGGTGCCGCGTGCTGATGTCGGGACCCGCGCGGACGACGACGCGATGGGTGACGGTCGCGCCCAAGTCCGCCGCACTCACATCGCCGCGCGCCGACGCGGGCGCAACGGCCGCCCACAGCGTCGCGACCGACTGATAGCTGCGCGTCACGCCGCCGGCGCCGTCCGGCGCCTCGACCGGCGCTTCGAGCACCAGCCGATGGTTCAACTCGCCGGGGTCGATCATAGCGAGAGCACCCGGTACGGCGCGATCAGCGCCGCGACCGCCGCTGGCAGCACCGCCACGTCGTGTCCGATGGCGACCAGGCCGCGGTTCTCGTACCAATGGGCGACGAGAACGCGCACCGCCTGGCGCAGCGGCTCGGGCACGTTCGTGCCCGCGGCGCCATAGCCGACCTCGACGTCGATCTCGATGCCGCCGACCGCACGCCCGGGCGCCGCCAGCGACCACGGCGCGAACGCGATGGTCGCCGGTGCCGACGCCTTGTCGGCGACGAAGGCCTGCACGTCGATCGACTGGGTCGAGCCGTCGTCGTGATAGACCCGCGCCGCCACGACGGCGCGCAGCGGCGCCGGCACCACCGCGATGCGGCCTTCGGGCGGCCAGGCATCGCGCACGAGCCGCCAGGTCTGGGTGATGAGCGCGCGCCGGGTCTGTGCTTCCACATGGCTGCGCGCGCCGGCGATCAGCGCGCCGATCACGTTGTCGTCGTCGCTGTGGGCCACGCGCAGATAGGCCTTGGCCTCGGCGAGCGTGATCGGCTCGACGGCCGGTGGCGTGATGAGGATCGCGGACATGTTCCAGCTCATGCGGTTGCAGGCGTCAGTCTTTCGTTATGTGTCTTGACCAGTCCCCGGACGCTGCGCCCGGGACACGGTTGGGTGAGCGCCTAGGCGCCCATGCCCTTCCCACCAGCAGCGGGAGGAGTTCGCGGCGTGGCGGTCACGTCGCTGCCTGACGAAGCGTGTTGACAGATCGCATCAGAGCGGGCTCATCGCGACCATGCGCGTCACGCTCACCGCCCTCGCCTTCTCTCTATCCTCATGCGGGCTGGGATTCTCATGCCCGCCCGCAGCCGCGATGGTCGGCGGCGCGAGCGCCGCGGCCGAGCCCATGGCGCGCGCGCTCGTGATGGTCGTCGGCTCGCGCGGCAACCTGTGCACTGGCACCGCGCTCGCGCGCGATCTCGTGCTCACGGCCGCGCATTGCGTCGCGCTCGCCGCCACCTATCAGGTGCTTGCATCGAAAGGCTCCGCTCCGCTGGCGATCCGCGGCATCTCCGTGCATCCGCGCTACGAGGCGCAGAGCTTTGCCCGCAACCGCGCGACCGCCGACGTGGCGCTCATCAAGCTTGCCGCGCCGCTGCCGGAGCGCTTCGCGCCCGCGCCGCTCGAGCGCGGCTCGAGCACGGTCGCGGTCGGCGACCGCTTCACCATCGCGGGCTTCGGCGTCACCGCGGCTGGCAGCGAGGCCGGCATCGGCGTCGCGCGCAGCGTAGCGCTGGTCGCGACCGGCCAGCCCGGCGCGCTGCAAATCAGGCTCGTGGATCCGGCGACCAGAGGCGAGCGCGCCGGCCTTGGCGCCTGCACCGGCGATTCCGGCGGCCCTGCGTTCCGCGACATCGACGGCCGCCTGGTGGTGATCGGCGTCGTGAGCTGGTCGACCGGTCCGAAACTCTCCGAAGGCTGCGGCGGGCTGAGCGGCGTGACGCCGCTCGCGCGCTATCGCGACTGGGTCGTGCAGGCGGCGGGCAAGCTCGGCTCGCCGCTGCCGCCGTGAAAGCGTCCATGCGCCGCGCTCCCGCCGCCCTGGTGTTGTTGGTTGCGCTCGGCGCGCCGACGGGCGCCATCGTCGGCGACGCCGGGCCGGCGGACGAGGCCCTGGCGCGGCACGTGGTGATGATCGTCGGCGCGCGCCGCAGCGCCTGCACCGGCACCGCGATCGCACGCGACCTCGTGCTCACCGCCGCGCATTGCCTGGCGCCGGGCACGCGCTATTCGGTGCTCGAGCGCGACCCCGGCCGCCGGCCGAAGCAGACGCGCGTCGAAAACTTCCAACGCCATCCGGACTTCGATCTCGAAACCGCGCTCGCGCGCCGCGAGACCGCGGACGTGGCGCTGCTCAAGCTCGCGGAACCGCTCGGCGCAAAATTCCTGCCGGCGGCGATCGGCACGCGCGACTTCTTCCTGCTCGGCGACCGGCTGCTGATCGCGGGCTTCGGCATCACCGGTTTCCGCAACGACCGCGACTTCGGCACGCTGCGCTCGGCGCTGCTCATGGTCGTGCGCCATCCCTCGAGCGGGCAACTGCGTCTCGCCGACCCGTCGCGGCGCGGCGACACCGCCGGGCTCGGCGCCTGCAGCGGCGATTCCGGGGGGCCGGTGTTCGAAGACTCCGGCGGCCGGCTGGCGCTGGTCGCGGTGGTGAGCTGGGCGACCGACGCGCGCGGCGGCCCCGGCTGCGGCGGCCTCACCGGCGTGACGCCGGTCGCGCGCTTTCGCGCCTGGATCGACGGGACGGCGAAGACCATGGGCAGCGCGGTGGCGCCGTGAGCTGGTGCAAACAGCAACGTAGCCCGCATGAGCGTAGTGACATGCGGGACTAAGGATTGATCAACCCGCCGCGACTGCGAGCTCGACAGCCGGGACCGAGGTCATGAACGGCTTCTTGTCACGTTGGCGCCGAAGGCGTCGCTGGCCTGCGATCTGGCGGATCGGGGAGATCGCGGTGAGCCGCGCGCAACAACCTCGCAGTTTTGGGTATCATGCCGCGAACTAGACCGACTCCTCCTCCTCGTGCATCCTTCAGGGCCACTTCTTCATGGGCTTGCTGCCTTCGTAGACGATGTTGCGAAATTGCTCTGGCAAGAACTCTCGCTGCAGATCGTCGATAATCTCATCGTCATGGATAATGACGCCCATAGCCGGCCATTCGTTTTCCTTACCGATGATGTCAACCCTAAACATGATCTCCCAGTCGGGATAACCGTCGAGCAATGCTTGCAATGACTTGATGATATGAGGCTGCAACAAATTCAAATTTTGGACTTCGAGTTTCAGGCGATACGACCCCAGGTCTTCGTCTACAAGCCAGTAGTCGTTTCTGCCGCATGCGTCCTTCGTCCCGAACCGGCCGAGGGTTTCGTCAATCCGGTCGTGGAGAATTATCCAGTCCGCCGCCCGCCGGGCTTCGTTGTGGATGCGCATGTCATTTCCCCTCAGTCCTCTACGCCGCGAAGGCGTCTGAACCGCTGCATACGCCGCATATTGAGGTTGAAGTCTCGAATGCGAGGATCTTCGGACTCTCTTATTTCTTTCAGTATGGCACGCGCGTGATCAGCCGTCATGTTAGCACCGTCCGGCCTAAGACCATTGCGCTCGATAAATCTTTGGCTTAGCTCAGTAACTGCATCATTATAGGCGCGATGTAAGCCTCCTTCCCCATCCCAGACATTTCCTATACGGGGTCCATCGGGTGTCGTTCGAAAAGTCGCGCCTAACGGCCCTGTGCTCGATTGCCTAAACACTTTTGCGGTTTCGGGATCAAGGTTCCACTTCTTATAGACGCCCTCGGGCATCTCGTGATGCCCGCCCGGCCTGTAATAAGGCCTGCCATCGGGATCTGTTACCGTCCCGCCGAGTTGCGCAACCCGGATGCGATCGGCTTGTCCATTTTCTGCCGTCCCCTGCCTCCCGCCGTCGGCGGTCCACTGCCCGCCATCGGAAGTGCCTGCGGGCACGCGCGGTTGGGAGGGGTTGTAAGCCTTGAAGAGACGCAGGAGCCGTAGGAACTTGAGCTCGGCCTTGATCGCAGCGAGCTCGCTTTGCATGCAAAGAAGCTCGTCGCGTTCGCCGGCCAGGTCGTGCTGGGCCTTGCGCTCGTCGGCTTGACTCGGCTGATGATATCGAGGATCGGGCCAGCAATAGCGCACCACGTCCTTGCCGACCCAGCGTGGCGAGCCGGGTGGCATGAAGCGGTAGGCGTCATGGCGGATAAAGAGATGCGCATTGGGCCGCATAAAGCGCTTGCGCTGATGCTCGATCCAGGCGGGCTTGTCCTGATACATTTGGCTGTCGCCTCGCGTCCGGGGCGGCGTGGCGTGCGCGTGCGCAGATCAGCTCGCGATTTGCACGAGCTTCACTGCACAGCACAGCCGCTGCGCCGTGATGGGAGTGCTGCAGAGTCGATCGTGGGGTTGCGGGTCGGAGCAGCGCACTGCTGCACCGGCCCCGCAAGGCTGAGCGCGCGGCTTACGACACCGCGAACTTCAGGAGCTTGATCGCGTCGAAGTCCTGCACGCCGCCGCCGACACGCTTGGTCGTGTAGAACAGCACGTAAGGCTTCGCCGTGAACGGATCGCGCAGCACCGTGACGCCCTGGCGGTCGACCACGAGATAGCCGCGGCCGAAATCGCCGAACGCGACCGAGAGCGCGTTCGCGGCGATGTCCGGCATGTCCTCGGCCTCGACCAGCGGGAAGCTCATCAGCGTCGCGCGGCCATTGGCGGCTGCCGGCGGCTGCCACAGATAGTTGCCCTGCCCGTCCTTGAACTTGCGCACCTGCGCCTGCGTCTTGCGGTTCATCACGAACACCGCGTTCTGGCGGTAGCCGGCCTTGAGCGCGTAGATCAGGTCGACCAGCACGTCGGACGGATTGCTCGCCGGGAAGGCGCCGGCGGCGCCGCTCGCGATGTAGCCGATGTCGCCCCACACCCAGGAGGCGTTGGCGATGGTGGTGTAGGAGAGGAAGCCCTTCGGCTTGTTGGAGCCGTCGCCGGTGACGAAGGCGGTGCCCTCCTGCACCGCGAAGGCCTGGTCGACCTCGGACGCGAGCCACTGGTCGAGGTTGACGGCACTGTCCTCCAGCAGCGTCGCGGTCGCGGCCGGCATGGCGTAGAGCTCCATCGCCGGGAACGAGAGCTGGTCGAGCACCGGCGTGTCGGTCTGCGGCCGCGAGGCGGTCTCGCCGACCCAGCCGACCGCGGGACCCGAGGTCATGAACGGCTTCTTGTAGACATTGGCGCTGATGGTGCGCTGGCCGGCGATCTGGCGGATCGGCGAGATCGCGGTCAGCCGCTCGCCGATCGCCTGCTCGATCTCGATCGGCACCGTATAGCCGCCGTCCGGATTGGAGCCGATCGACATCGCCTTGTGTTCCAGCGCGCGCAGGCCGGCGCTCTCGCCGTTGCGCAGGTAGGCGTCGAAGGCCATCTTGTGCTCGCGCGCGCCGGGAAGCTGCGCCGCCCAACCCTCGCGGGCAAAGACCGGACGCGCGTTCTTGAGCGTGAGCTCGTCGATGCGGCGCGTGAGGTCGGCATTGATGCGCTCGACCTTCTCGTCGAGCAGCGGATCGGCGGAGCGGCGCTCGAGCGCGGCGAGGTTCTCGTCGTTGGCCTGCTTGAGCGCCTCGAAGGCGCGCATCATCTCGCCGTGGGTCACCACGGCCTCGTGCGGGATGCCCGCCTTGGTCTCCAGGTCGTTGCTGTCGAATTCCATCTCTGTCTCTCCTTCTGAGTGGGATGAATGCGTCCCGCAGGCGAGCGCCACGTCGTGGCGCCTGGCATCCGGGGTCGGTCTGAAAGGAGGCGCGCTGCGCTCGTCGGCACAGCGCCGGCAGCGGCGCATCGCCGCACCGGCACGTTGCGCCATGGCTTAACGCTGTTGGCGCGTCGCTATTCCCGCTCCGGGACTGTCGGACGCGGATATTCTCTTGCGCATTCCGGTGGCCGCACTAACGTCGCTGCGGGTGACGCCACGATCGGGCGCGAGAGTCACTTCGACGCCACGGGGCACGGGGCGTTTTTTTTGTTCCTTCGATGATGAGCGCGTGCGCCCTCATCGTTCCATGTGAAAGGGTTCAATGATGCAACCTGTGCGTTCGTGTTCTGCAATGCTCGCGGCGGTCCTGGTATGCCTGCTGCAGGCCGCGCCCGCGCAGGCTCAGGCGGCGCGAACCTTCGTGTCGGCGACCGGCAGCGACGATAACCCCTGCAGCCGTACCAGCCCGTGCCGGACCTTCGCGGGTGCCATTGCCAAGACCGATGCCGGCGGCGAGATCAACACTCTCGAGGCGGCGGGCTACGGCCCGGTGACCATCAACAAGTCGATCAGCATCATCAGCGGACAGGGCGAGGCCGGCATCCGGGTCGCCGTCGGCGGCACCGGCATCACGATCAATGCCGGCTCCAGCGACGTCATAAACCTGCGTGGCCTCCTGATCGAAGGCACCGGCACCGGGGCGATCGGCATCGCCTTCAATTCCGGGGCGTCGCTCAACATCCAGAACAGCGTGATCCGCGGGCTGTCGCAAGTCGGCGTGAACTTCAGGCCCAACGGCAACGCCTTGCTGTTCATGACGAACACGCTGGTGTCCGATTCCAGCAGCGCCAACGGCATCGGGATCAACGTGGCTCCGATTACCGGCACCGTCAACGCCGTGCTCACCCGGGTCGAGGTGCAAAAAGCGGGCGCGACCGGCCTGAATTGCGGAACGAACTCGACCGTGTTCCTGAAAGACTCGACGATTGCCGGCAACACCGTCGGCGTCGACCTCACGCCGGGCGGCGTGGCGATCTCCTACGGCAACAACGCCATCATCGGCAACGGAACCAACGTGCTCGGCGGCACGATTCCCGAACAAGGCGCGCACGGACCGGCCGGCCCCGTCGGCCCCACGGGAGCAACCGGATCGGCTGGCGCAACAGGCCCGATTGGCCCGACCGGACCGGTTGGCGCAACCGGCCCGACGGGAGCGACCGGCGCGCTTGGCCCGACCGGACCGGCGGGCGCAACAGGCCCGACGGGAGCGACCGGCGCGCTCGGCCCGGTTGGGCCGCAAGGTCCCTCGGGCGCGAGCGGCCTCATCATGAGAAGCGTCGCCTGCTCGTCCGGATCTCTCTGCACCGTGGCCTGCGACTCCGGCGAGAAGCTGATCTCCGCAGGCGCGCTGCTCCTGAGCAATTCGGTCTCGGTATCCGCCAGCGTGCCGGTCACCGCCTCGGCCATGACGACCGCGTACTGGGTCGGCAGCACGTATACCACGGCCACGGTTGAATTCGTCTGCGCGACGCCGTAGGTCGCGGCCATGCCACGAGCGGACGCGCAGTGAGGATGCTTGTGATCGCCTGCGCGCTCTTCGCTGACCGTCGACTCGTCGCGAATCCGGCTGCGCAGGACAACACATCGGCGCAGCCCAGCCACCCAAGATGTCGCCGCCAGCCTGGCGGCCGTGCAGGAAAAGGAATGGTCATGAGAAAGCTTGTCGTCGCGTGCGCTGGTTTCGCCGTTGTCGCCGTGCTTGGCGCGCCGCGGGATGCCACCGCCCAGGAATTGTACCTCTCGCAGATCTTCATCATGCCGGGAAATTTCTGTCCCATCGGATCGCTGCCGGCCGACGGGCGCGAGCTTGTCATCAACCAGAACACCGCGCTCTTTTCCCTGATCGGCACCAGCTATGGCGGGAACGGGATAGACAAGTTCCGTATCCCTCTGGCCGCTCCCGCGACCACCAACACCAGGCCCATGCTGACATGCATAGCGACGGAAGGAATCTTCCCGTCGTCAAATTAGCCGGCGCCGACGCGCCCGCCGGCCTGCTCAGGCCAGCGAAGCAAGTAGCCCGCGTGGAGCGAAGCGCAATGCGGGAATCGCAACCGATCCCGCCCCCATCCCCGGATTTCGCTGCGCTCCATCCGGGCTACGCTTGCTGTTAGTGGCCGCGCTCCTTTACGGATCGGGAAACGTATTCGGCGGAAGGTCGCGGTTGGCGATCCATTCGATGTTCTTTGGAAGACTGCCGTCGGTTTCGATGAATTCTTTGACGGCTTGCCATGCCCTCCCGTAAGGGATGAATAAACCGATCGGCAGCGGTGTATCGTGCGTGCTGCGGACCCATTTGCGCAACTTAGTCAAATCGCCTTTCGAACTATAGGTCTCTTTGTACCCGCCTCCCCATTTCGACCAGATCAGAAGCACGCCAAGATCGGCATGTCCCCACAAATCCAAACGGATATCGATACGACCTTTGTTAGCTTCGAGATGCTCTGTGCCCTCAACACCTTGTGCGTCGAGGCCCGCACTGTCGTTTCCAGTCTCTGAGAACCATCGCTTCCCTGGTGGAGACAAAAAGTAGGGCGCGATTTCCTTTAGTTCGGGCCAACCAGGCCCCCAAAAGGTGTTGAAGTATGCGCGTTTTTTCATGGTTTGATCCAAACGCCATTGCGCATCATTTTACCAATTCCCGAGGGACCCACAAATGTCACAGTGGGATTGCCGAGTTCCAATCCGATATGGGGCAAAACCTCATCGCAGCTTCGACACATCGGACGATCGCTGGACACTTCCAGCGTACGTCCTGCCAAACTACCTCCACTTTGCCTGGCCGCTCGCATCAATACATTTGCCTCCGCATGAAATACCGAGTCGTTTGGCTTCTGGCCAATGTTAACCGTTTGCATTACATCGGGATATTTTGCGATCAAAGAATCTCGTAAGGCCACCGCTTCGCGAAAATCGCGGTCGGTATAAGTCGGGGACGTCGAGTTCGAACCAAAGATGGTCTTCCCGTCGATGTTAATCATCGATACGGTGCCGATCCTACTTCCAAACAGATCTCGCAGACCATTTTCCGATCTGAAGGCTTCGATTGCCCGCTGTGCCACCTGTGCGGCGATCCTGGCCACCGCCATCGGCCCGAGCCGTGGTTTGTCCGATGCCGCAAGCCTCACGCGTGCGGAGCGTCCACCGCCGCCATCCGTCCACCTGCCAATCTCGTCGCGCGGCTGGCTGGGGTTGTACTTCTGAAACACCCGCAGCAGCCGCCGAAACTTGAGCTCGGCTTTGAGCGTCGCGATCTCGCATCTCAAGCGGCGGCGTACCGCGGCGATGTCGGCTGAAAAATCCTGCTGCAGCTCTTCGATCGGTGCTTTCGGAAGCTTCGGCCCGACACGCAAATTTCGAATCGGCTTAATCGATCGCCAGCGCCGTTTTTCGCGCCATTCGGCATTGATGTCGGACATGCCGGTCACCGCGCGGGTTGCTGAAAAAGCCGCTTGCGCTCGGCGGCGGCGCGCATCCTCGAGTCCGCGAGCCAGCCGCGGATGCGGTCGCGGCGTGGCGGGGCTTGCCGTTTGGCGTGTCCTGTTTCGAGCCGCTCGCCGCTCGGTGCGGTGCTCGGCATGCGCGGCAATGGCGCAGCCGCGACCGCGGCCGGCGCGATCGCCTGCCAGTCGCGTTCCGCCTGCTTGCGCGCGAAGGAGAAGCGCGGAAAGCGCATGAGCAGGCGGTCGGATGGATCGGGCTGCGCCGGCGCCGCGCCGCCGTAAGGCAAGCGCTTGACCGCCTGCACGCGCGCGCCCGCGAGCAGCGGGAACGTGACGACCGAAATCTCCCAGAGCTCGATCTGGTCGAGCTTGCGGATGCGGCTCCTCGGATCGACGCGCCCCTTCACGGTGCGGAAACCGATCGAGAGCCCGTCGATCGCGCCCGCGCGCAGCAGCGCGTAGAGCTCGCGCCCGCGCGCGACTTCCGGAATGAGCCGCCCGCGCGCGAACAAGCCGCGCTGGTCCTCGCGCAGTTCGAGCCACACGCCGACCGGCTCCGCCGGGTCGTGCTGGAACAGCATCGGCACGCGGCGGATGCCGCGCAGCCGCAGCGTCTCGCGGAACGCGCCCGCCATCACCATGTCGCGCGCCTGGTCGACCTCGCCGAACAGGCTGGCATAGCCTTCGACCGTGCCGTCGGCATCGATGGTCGTGCGCGGACGGAACAGCCGCGCGAGGTCTTCGTTCGGAGCGAGCATGATTTTTCTTTCAAGCTGGATCGCGCCTGTCGCCGCGGACAAGAAAACTCTCTCCCTCGAGGGGAGCGGGTGACACCGAGTGCGTGGTTCGAGCTGTTAGCGCTTGCGTGCAGCCTTGCCGTCGCTCTTGCCGCGCGGCGCCTTCTCGCGTTGGGCGCGGCTGCGCGTGATGCGGTCGAGGTGGTTGAGGAACTCGCGGAACACGGTGAGATGGTCGCGCCGCGATTTTGTCTCGCCGCGGATCGAGCGCAGCACGGTGTGCAAGCTGTCCATTATTTCCGGCCTCCCAGGCGTTTGTTGAAAAGGGCGAGTTCGCGCACGAAGTCGTCGAGCCGGCGCACCGTGGCGGCGAGCTCGCGCAGCGCGAACACCAGCAGCGCCGAGGTCGAGGTCGCCCACAGGAACAGCGCGAGGTGCGCGAGATCGCCGCGCTCCGCGAACGTGCCGACGAGATCGTGCATGGGTGAGCCTTCGGACGCCGCATCGTCTCAGGACGGGACAGCCGGCCTGGCATCGGCCTTGCAATCTGTCTCCTGATCCGGGCGCCGCCGCGGGCGACGCACCGTTTTGGCACCGCGACCGGCAGCGCGCCGGCACCGCGGGCTCGCACGGGCGTGGTTAAGGAGAGGACCGATGTCGAAGCGACCGACGACTATCTCCCTGGCGGGCCTCGCCGCCCTGCTCGCGCTTGCGTTCGCGCTCGCAGGCTCCGCGCAGGCCGACGGCATCCGCAAGGTGACCTGCTACGGCGGCCGTCATTCGGTCAATTGCGTCGAGACGTGGCAACGCTGGACGCCGCAGCCGCCGGCACCGCCCACCGCCGAGGAGCTCGCGCAGGCGCGCGAGCGCGAGCGGCAATGGGAGGCGCGCTGCCGGCCGATGCTGCGCCAGGACAATTTCGGCGTGGCGCGCTACGTCTACGCGGCGCCGGGATGCGAATACGGCAAGTTGGACTAGCCGCGGAGCTCAAGCTCGCTCGCGCCGCCTGCCGCTTGCCAGCCGCTCGTCGCCGCTTGTGACCCTGGATTTCACTCCAGCCGATCGCCGCCATCGAGCGGTCCGTAACCGACCGCCTCGCGCTTCTCGTTGAGGGTGAGGAACGGCGCCTTGGTGACGCGCTGCCACAGCGCAACGCGGTCGCCCGAGAGCGCGTCGATGCGATCGGTGTCGATCGCGAGCGTCACATCCTTGCCGAACGCCGGCGCCAGCCACTGCGCCAGCGCACAGCCGATGCGCTGCGCAAAAGGAATCACGGTGTGCCGCCAGAACACGCGGTTGGCTTCCTGGTAGTTCGAATAGGTGTTATCGCCCGGGATGCCGAGCAGCATCGGCGGCACCCCGAAGGCGAGCGCGATCTCGCGCGCGGCGGCGTGCTTGGCTTCCATGAAATCCATGTCCTTGGGCGAAAGCGACATCGCCTTCCAGTCCAGGCCGCCCTCGAGCAGCAGCGGACGCCCCGCATTCACCGCGCCTTGATAGTTCTCCTCCAGCTCGCGCTTGAGGCGGTCGAACTGGCCGTCGGAAAGCGTCCCGCCCTCGGGCCCGGAATAGACCAGCGCGCCGCAAGGCCGCGCCGCGTTGTCGAGCAATGCCTTGTTCCAGTGCGCCGCCGCGTTGTGGGTGTCGACCGCGACCGCGGCGGCCTCGAGCGAGGACAGCCCGTAGTGATCGTCGAGCGGATGGAACGCGGTGAGATGCAGGATCGGCGGCACCGGCGGCGCGCCCTGGTCGAAGCGCACGGTGCGCCCGCCGGCGGTGTAGTCGTAAGATTCCGCCCAGCCGTCCGGCCCGGGCACCACGCGCATGCGGTCGGGCCGCAGCGCATAAAGCTCGCGCACGCGCGGACCGTCGGCGCCGTCGAGACTGACCGCCTCCACATAAGCGTTGCCGGCGAGCAGCAGATAGGCATAGAGCGCCTCGAACATCGCGGCGCCGTCCTGGCGCGGGTTCGGGCGCGCCAAGAGATCGGCGAGCGGATGGCGGTCGCGCTCGGCGGCGCCCTCATAGACCAGGAACGTACAGGCGGCCGCGTTCTCCGCCACGAGCTTGACCGCGCGATGCACGACGGCGTTGCCGACATAGCCCTCGCGCGCCAGCGCCGCATAGTCGCGCGGCGTCCAGCGCGCGCGGCCGGGCGATTCCAGCGCGATCAGGCGCGCGGTGCGCGAGGCTTTCGCCTCGGGCGGGCGCAGCAGATTCTTGAGGCGGTCGAACATTGCTGATCCTGTTGCACGATGCACGCGCGGCGTGTCCCCTGCCCCGCTTGCGGGGGAGCGTTAGGGAGAGGGGAAGTTATGAAGATCTACATAAGCCGCCCTCTCCCCACCCCTCCCCCGCAAGCGGGGGAGGGAGCAGACCGAGAGTGCGGCATGTCCTATGACTCACTTGAAGAGTTGAAGTCACACCGTAGGTTGGGTCGAGCGCAGCGAGACCCAACATCCACGTAGTCGGTGTTGAAAGTGTTGGGTCTCGCAAAGCGCTCTACCCAACCTACGAACTGCGAACTCTTTCTGTATAGCAGCACGCGGAGTTTAGGATGGGTCGAGCGAACCAAAATCCATCCTCGTTTGCCGAACCGAATGCATTGCGGATGAATTGGAAAAATGCGGCGCTAGCGCTAGTCTTTTCTTTCCCGCTCAATTCAGAGAGACTATCTGGTGAGGCCGCATGCGGTGCTTTGAATTGTCACGGGACCTGACATCCATGGCCGATCAAGCCAAGCTAGATCAGTTGAACAAAGGCACCCCATATAGCGAAATCAATCGCGACGGCATGCGGGTTGATTTTAGTGATGCTCACGTGAAGGGTAACTTCTCTGGAGTTAAAATAAACAACGTAAACTTTGCCGGCTCACGTCTTTGTGGATCAACATTTAAGGGCACCTACATCGACGGATGTGACTTTCAAAACTCAGATTGGACCGGATGCGACTTTGCAGGTGCTACATTCAACGGCGGAAATTTAAGAGGCATCAAGAATGCGCACCGTGCAAAGAATCTGCACACCGCACTCGCGAATGGATTTCTCACGGGCTTCGAAACGGCAGTCCGGCCATGGTGGATCAAACTTGATTGGGAGCTGATGGGCATTGTTGGACGTCTCCCATTCTTTACGGCGTCCACGACAGTCCTAGTGCTGCTTCCGGTGTTCATCTATTTTTTGGACCTATACAACCAATATCTCGAAGCTTGGAAAACTGCCTTGGGCGCCCATGCGACAACCTCGCTATCTGCCGAGATCGCATCTGCGGCTTTGGCGCGGCTCTCACCACTCGAGATTCCGTCACTTTCGTTAGCAGCATTGATATCGGCATTATTCCTTTTCGTCGGCTCTCTTCTCTATTCTTGCTTGTGCCCAGGCCGGATAAAGCAATTCAGCAGGCACCAATGGCGAGATGAACTGCAAAGGTCGTTATTGGATTACTGGCCACACGCTTGGCGTTTTTCCGTTATCAGAATGATTTGTGCTCTCTGCTACCTGATTGGCGGCATTCTGGCAGTTTGGATAATCGGAACAAAGCTCGTAAGCACCTTCGTTTATATAATTCGGAACTAAGCTATCCTGCTGTATTTCGCGCGTAAGCCGCGACAGCAAAGCGCATTCTGCCACTCCATCGCTTGTACAAAAAGGCGTCGCAATACATCTTGCTATGCGCATTACAGTCTCACAACCCCCGCACGCTTGGTTCGCCCTTCGCCCCGAACGTCAGCAAGCGTAGCCCGGATGGAGCGCAGCGAAATCCGGGGCCGAACCATCGACGTGTCCCGCATTCCGCTACGCTTCATGCGGGCTACTTGCTAAGGCCACGAGACGCACCCTTGTTTGAGGGTGCATGCCTCCGTCCGGCTTCGAAAGGGCTTGCTGTCAGCCCAAACCGACAATCACCTTGTCTGGCTCATTCGGATGATTCACCCAAATTCGCACACGGGTGCCCATGCCTGGAACGCTTGAATCGAGTAGCGTTTTGCGTTCGCTGGTTGCCACGATAACGATCCGACTTGGCGTCTCCAACATGCCATCAAACGCGGGGCGACCACCTGGGTCGACATCGCGTGCTGCCCCGAGCGTTACCTCTGTCGCGCCGTCCATGAACGCCAAGCACCCAAGCACAATGCACGACGGCGTCCACCACAAACGCGATCCTCTTGTGATCGGGGGAGCGATTCCCCCGGTCGGATCGGAGATAAAGAGTAGGGAGTTTGGAGGCGCAACCTTGATTTGCATCTTATCGCGCTTTTCTATTTCCGCATATCCATCCGCCCTGAAAGTCACTGCAGGCAAGCGTAGCCCGGATGAGCTAGCGTAGCTCGGATGAGCGCAGCGAAATCCGGGGCCGAACCGTCGAGTTGTCCCGCATTCCGCTGCGCTCCTTGCGGGCTACAGCCGCTTCATAACCCCCGCACCCTTGGCTCGCCCTTGGCGCCGAACGTCAGCGCCGCCACCGCCCACACCAGCGCGTCGAGCCGGTCGGGCGAGCGCCCGCTCGACAACCCATCGAGCCCGAAATCGCACAGCTCGTCTTCGAGCGCCGGAAACACCCCGGCGTGCTTCACCCGGCCCTGTTCGTAGAGCGCCGCCACCGGCTCGGCGCGCAGCCACTTGCCGCGCGTCGCGCGCACCGCCGTCACCGGCACGCTGCGGTCGGCCTCGCCGATCACCGCGCGCACCATGTCGCCGCCCTGGTTGACCTCGGCGACCAGCGCGTCGGCCGAGAGTTTCCGCCACAGCGCGATCGCCTTCGCGGCCCAGCCGGCGGGCGAGAGCCCCGACGCGGTCTCGTCGGCGATCACGTAGACGGCGCCGTCCTCGGCGCGGCCGGCGGCGACCAGGCCGCAGGCGTCGGCGCCCTTGCGCGCCGAAGCCGGCGGATCGACCGCGACCACGATGCGCGCGAGCGCCGGCGCCGCCGCCACCCGGCACGATTCCAGCAGCGCGCGCGACCACAGCGCGTCGGCACGGTCCTCGATGATCTCGCCGTCGAGCTCCTGGCGGCCGAGCCGCGTGCCGCCATAGCTGCCGAAGATCGCATCGATGAACCCGGGCGACAGATGGAACGCGTTCGCGCGCGTGCCGGCGCGCGTCAGCGCGGTCGCCGGATCGCCGATCAGGCGCTTGAGGAGCGCGATCGGCCGCGGCGTGGTCGTGATGACCTGCCGCGGCCGTTCGCCAAGGCGCAGCCCGAACTGCAGCATGTCATAGGTCGCTTGGGCATGGCGCCACTTGGCGAGCTCGTCCAGCCAGGCGGCCGCGAACTGCGGCCCGCGCAGGCTTTCGGGATCTTCGGCGGAAAAAGCCTCCGCCACCGCGCCGTTCGACCATTCGACGCGGCGGCGCGAGGGGATCCAGGTCGGGCGGTCATCGCGCGAATGCACCGCCAGCAGCCCGGAGACACCTTCGATCATGACCTCGCGCACCTCGTGCTCGTTCTCGCCGACCAGCGCGATGCGGTTGACCTTGTGGTCGGAGAAGCCCTTGGTGGCGCGCACGATGCCCTTCACCCATTCGGCGCCGGCGCGGGTCTTGCCTGCGCCGCGCCCGCCCAGGATGAGCCAGGTGCGCCAGTCGGCTCCGCCCGGCGCCAGCAGCGGCGGGCGCTGGTGGCGATGCGCGAAGAAGCCCCAGTCGCCGGAGAGGGTGGCGCCCCAGCTACTCTTCTCCTGCGCCAGGTATTCCGGGAGCAGTCCGGCTTCGTACAAAAGCTTCAATGCGGCGGGCAAGCTCGGAGCGGAACTCGTCGATGTCGCGGGGGACTGCGTCGTCATCCTCGGGGTCTGTTCCGTTATGCGCGCCGCTGTCGGCGTGCGCCTCATCGAGCGCGGAAAGCTCGCGCAGGGTCTTCACCAGCATCGCCAGCATGCGCGCGTCGCTTTCGCGCTCGCCGGCCGCCGACCCGTCGCGCCCGAGGCGCTGCTCGATCTCGGCGACCTGGCGCCCGGCCGCGTTCCACAGGCGCGCCACCAGCGACCGGCGGTCGGAGGGCGCTGCCGGGCGGGGGGTCTTGCGCTCCTGGCGGCGCGGAATCGGCGGCAGCGGCGGCTGGCCCGGCACCTTGCCGCCGAGACACATATAAAGAGTGGCTTGGCTCACGCCGTGCCCGGCGCGGATCGCGGCGACCGCGACGCCGTCGGCATATTGCTGGCGTATCCGCGCGATCTGTTCGGACGAGAGAAGCATCGGCTGATCCGAGTGCGAGGCGGCGCAGGAAGGCGCGCCCACGGCGAGGGCGAGCAAACGAGACGGGAGAGCGGGGAGGAGTTCGCCGGCAACCGCTGCAATCGCAATTGTCGAGCGTGGGCGAACCATAGCCGGGGAGCGTCGGGCTGTCAAGAACTATTTCCTAGGAACGATAGTGGCGCAAACCCTGGGCGGCACGACGGTTTAGGACATCAATCACAGCCCACAAACTCTGGTCAATGACCGACCTTGCCGAAATGGTCGACGCCAGTTTGCCGACAGTGGGGAAGCGCGGACTCTTTAGCCGCCTCGCTATGTTTCGGGGTTGCCGTTTCCTCAGCCTCCCCCGTTGCAATCCGCATGACGTGGACGGCGTTGCTGATCACATGGGCGGGGCACTTCTCGCCTTTGGGGCCTCGGGGCATAATTACACGTCTGCCCTTGGTCGGATGTCTTCGGCCGGCGTGGAAAGCGACACTGGACGAACTGAGCCGACGGGACGGATTAGCACGGGAAATCCGCGCCAACCATCTTTGAAGTTCTGTAACTCGCGGTGGCGAGCGGATTTTACGTAAACAAACAATGCGGGGCGCCCCTCAACGGTGTCGCCGACGCCTATTGATACGTACCACGAAAATGGCCGTAGTTTTTCATCAAGCTCATGTGCAGCGTCTTCGGGTCTCATCTCAGACCCCGTGACCACTAACGAGCTTTAACCCGCCGAATGAACCAGTAACGCAATCAATCGGAATGATCCAAGCATAATCGCCATTTCTGCTGGCAGCAAAGACTAAGCCTACGGCACCGCTCGCATCGGCGGTCACTACAAGGCTGCCGGAATCCCCGGGCAACGCAAAGGGCGAACCACCCGATGCTTTTACAGTCCAAACGTCCTTGAACCACACCGTTCCCTTGAAATACTTCGACGTATAGGAAACCGGCATCGGGGATGTCACTTTCGCCTCGATCTCACCCGAGGTTAGACCCGTTGTGCGGCCAAACTTTTTTACTGTCATTAGCGAAACCGGACTCACCGAATGTGGGGGCGTGTCATACCCATCAGCGCCGTCGCCTTGCCATGAACTGATGCTATGGGGAGTAGTGGCCCGCGCGATCGCTAAGTCTGCATCACACGGATTGACGAAAACCGGATTTCCGCTTCGCAACTCGTGAATTTCGTGGTGACGCCCAATCTCGCCCGGCGCGCGCACTGTCGGATTCCCATCGTTGCTGCTTGGTGCAAGGATTGGTTGGTTTTGCGGGACATGATTGCAGCCACCAAAAACATGATTGTTAGAAAGCAGATACAATTGATGCGCGCTCCCTTTGCGTACTATCGCGCCGAACGTTCCGGTACAATTTTCTGACGTGGGTGCACAGGAGCTACCGCAACACACTCGATTCTTGCGCTCAAAAAGATGTCCACGATTTGTAGCCGCGCTCGCCGCTTCAGGACGAACCGTAATCGGTCCCATGTTGTGAACCCGAACCGGCACTCCATCGATGTTATCTGGAAGTGACTTTATGAGTCGGGATGATCCGCGGGTGAGATAGATGTGCACTTTTGCGTCCCCCACACCGTCCTCAAATCCGACGGACTGAACGGCAAGTCCGCCAAACGGTTCCGCCCGCTGAGCATACTCAAGCACTACGTCTTCATCTTCCGCCGCTGCGGCCGCCGCAACAGCCAAATCGGGAACATTAACTGGCCCTACAGAAGCAGTGTAGTTTCCATGCTTTAGCAACTCATACGCAAGGAAATCAGCAATCTCTCTGGCGGTTGCCATGGTCTTCCACTCCTACACAAACGGGAAATGCTACTCCTGCTTGTAAGAAGAGACAAAAAAGCCAATCTGCCATAAGAACGAATAGGGAACAAGAGGGGGGAATTCAAACTGAGATACCACCCGGAATATTTTATCGGGGGTGCGGCGGGCTGTCGCAGCGCGCCGCCACGTGCTACCATCCAGGCAGGACACCTTGAGCTGAGGAGCGGGCGCCGTGTGGCTTCTGATCGTTTATGTGGTGCTGATGATCCTCGGCGACATCGCCGATTATCTCATCGGCCTGTTCGTCGAGCGGATGTGGGGACAGCAGGCGAGCCTGGTGGTCTTCCTGGTCCTCTATTTCCTGTTCCTGTGGATCTCCTGGGTTTTGGCCGTGAAGATCACGGCGCCGCGGAACGCGACGGCCCGCGCGCCGGCCTGAGCCGCGAGGCTTCCGCCGGCCTTGCGGGCGACGCCGGCCGGCGCGCCCGCCATCAGCCTCGCTCCGCTACTGCGCGGCCTTGAAATAGCGCAGGTCCGGCGGCGACTGGTTCTTCTTCGCCGGCATCAGATAGCCGTCGGCGCTCAGGAAATAGGTGTCGGTCCCGATCCGCACGAGCGAGTTGTTGTCCGAACACGTCTCCGAGCGCCACACCGGCCGCGCCGTCTTGGTGCGGACGACCTTCTTCAGCAGCTTGAACGGCTGCGTCATCGCGTTGTCGATGACGGTGAGATCGATGAACATGACGTCCGGATCGGCCTTGTCGACATAGAACCGTTCCTTCACGATCGACTTGTTGTCGCGGTGCAAAGGCAGCCCCGAGGCGTCATAGCCGCGCGGGCCCTTGAAGTGGCGGGTCTCGACCTCGAGCACGTCGTATTTGCCGTCGCCGTTCTCGTCGATCCATCTGCCGATCGAGTAGCCCGCATAGGTGTCCTCGTACTCGCCCTCCGCCGGCCAGGCCCGCCCGTCGGTGAAGATCCGGCGGTAGGAGTCGTTGACGTGGCTGATCAGGATGTAGGTGGTGTCGGGCGTGATGATGATTTCCATCGGATCGTAGATATTCATCATCGCCGGCATGCCTTGCGGGACGCACCACGACGACGGCCAGTCGCCCGGCCCGCCTTCCTTGATGTCCTGGGTGTTGGCATCGAAGACCGCCTGGTACTCCGGCGTCAGCGGCGCTTTCTGCCCCGGGGCGAGCCAGCGCGGCGCACTGGTGCGCGACCACTGGCCCTTGAAGTCGGGATATTTCGTCTCGTCGAACGCCTGCGCGCCGGTGATGGTGGCCATGAGCGCGGTGGCGAGCGCGATGGCGCCGATCGAGCTTCGGTCAAGCATGAGGATCCTCCCTGCGGTCGATCAGGGCGCGCGCAGCGTACACGATGCAGCTTCGGCGCCTTGACGTGTGCGGCCGGAAAAAGCGGGCCATGGCTAGAGCGATGCCTGCCGATGGCGGAAGGCTGCCCTTGCGACGAACGGAGATATCGGCACATCCCCGGCCGGACAGCTCGCGGCCAAGATACACGTTTTGCGCGTCGCTGCGGAAGGGCGCCCGGCCGCCCATCGCAACACGCCGGCGGACGGGTCAAACGCCGGTTCTGCTGATATGGTCTCAGAGCCCGGGAATTTCGTCTGGAGGGAGACCGCCATGCGGCCTGCGATCATCGTGCGCTGGGGCGCCTGCGCCTTGCTGGCCGGCGCCGTGGCGGCATCGCCCGCGCAGGCCGCCGACTACGCCGGCCGGCAGCTCACCATCGTCATCGGCTACGGCGTCGGCGGCACCTATTATCAATACGCCCAGCTCTTCTCGCGCCACCTCGGCCGCTTCCTGCCGGGCAAGCCCGGCGCCATTGTGCAGTCGATGCCGGGCGCGGGCGGCGTGCGGATGCTCAACGAGGCGGCCGTGCGCATGCGCGCCGACGGCGCCACCATCTTCGTGCCGCCCGACACCATGGTGACGACGCAGTTGCTGGAAACGTCCGGCATCGCCTACGACGCGCGAAAATTCCACGCCATCGGCACCGCCGACCAGCAGAACACGTTCTGGGCGATCCGGCGGCCGGCCGGCGTCACCATCGCCGACATGAAGTCGCGCGAAGTCTTCATGGGTCATTCCGGCAAGGGCTCCACCGGCCATTCCATCCCCGCCATCGCCAGGCCGCTCCTTGGCCTCAAGGTGAAGCTGATCGGCGGCTACGAAGGCTCGCGCGACACCATCCTGGCCATGGAGAAGGGCGAGATCGACGGCACCGTGCAGGCCTGGCAGGCGTGGATGCAGGCGCGCCCGACCTGGTTCTCCGGCGCCGAGAGCTACGGCGTGCCGCTGTTCCAGGTCGGCGTCACGCCCGACCCCGACGCGCCCGGCGTGCCGCTCTTGAGCGACCTCGTCGCCAAGGCGGACCGGCCGATCGTCGGTCTATTCGACACCATCGGCCTGCTCGGCCGCGGCCTCGCCGCGCCGCCGGATACCCCGCCGGACTTTGTCGATGCGCTGCGCAAAGCCTTCGACGCCATGGTGGCGGATGCCGACTACCGCGCCGAGGCGCAGAGGGTGCAATTGCGCGTGCTGCCGAAGACCGGCGTCGAGCTGCAGCGATTGATCGACGCCGCCATCACCGACGCCGATCCCGCCACCATCGAGCGCGCGCGGGCGTTCTTGAATTGATACGCAATTGGGTGTTCGCGGTTGGATGTGCAAAGACGGCCGGCGAGTTCGGTGGGCTCCCTCTCCCACGCAACCCGGGTTGCGCTTCATGCTGCGCAAGTCGGGCAAGCCCGACTTGCGTGGGAGAGGGTTGGGGAGAGGTCACGGTCGCTCGATAGGCATACGAACCCCCTCACTCACCGCACTTCGTGCGGCGGCCTCTCCCGCGGGGCTTTGCACAATAACGGCCTCCCGTACAAAAAGTCCGGCGGCTGCACACAGCACTGTCACAAGCGCAGCAATGTCGAGTCCACGTTGTCAATTAAAGCGAAATTCCGCGATCACATCCGCACATTTGTCTCACATGATCTGCGGCTCGCTCGCGCCGTCCTGGCGCGCGGCGGCGATGCGCGCCGCGAGCGGCAGGCGCTCATCCCAGCGGCTGGCGACGAACCGTTCGCCGGTGTGGCCGTCGGAGCGGTCGGACGCGAGCCACAGCGCCGGCGCCACCATCACCGAGGCCGGCAGGAACGTGCGTCCGGCCGTCGGCGTGCCGGTGACATCGGCGGCGGTATCGACGGCGCCGCCCGGCAACAGCACGTTGACGGTGACGCCGGTGCCGGCGAATTCCTGCGCCCAGATGCGCGAGGCCGCCTCGACGAATGCCTTCGACGGACCGTAAGGCGCATAAAACTTGCGCACCATCGTGCCGGCGCCGGTCGAGACATTGACGATCTTGCCAAAGCCCTGCGCCACCATCGCCGGCGCGACGCTGCGCGTCATCAGGAACAGGCCTTCGATGTTGGTCGCGACCATGCGCCGCCACTCGTCCACGTCGGCGCGCCAGAGCGGCTCGCCCGGACCAGCCATGGATAGGGCGGCGTTGTTGATGAGCACGTGCACGCTGCCGAACGCGGCGCGCACCTCGGCGGCGATGCGCTCGCAGTCCGCCGCCCGGCGCAGGTCGCCGGTGACCGCGATCGCGCGCTCTTTGGCGCCGAGCGCGGACGCGCGCGCCATGGTCTCGTCGAGTTGGGCGCTGCGCCGCGAGGCCACCAGCGCAACCCGGGCGCCGGCCCGCGCGAGCGCGAGCGCCATGGCGCGGCCGAGTCCGCGGCTGGCGCCGGTCACGATGACCGGGCGATCGGCCAAGGAAGGATCGCTAGAAGGATCGTTGTCCGTCTCGCTCGCCACGGCGGATCATTTCTCGCGCAGCCCGGCGTCCTCGACCAGCGCGGTCCAGCGCTTGAGCTCGCTGGCGAGGAAGGCGGTGAGCGCGGCTGGATCGAGATCCCGGGTCAGCATCGATTCCGCCGCGAAGCGTTGCTGCATCTCCGGCGTGCGCACGAGCTTGCGCACCTCGGTGCTGAGCCTGGTCACGATCTCGGCCGGCATGTTGGGCGGCCCGGAGAGCCAGCCCCAGGTGGTCGATTCCACGTCCGGATAGCCGAGCTCGGCGAAGGTCGGCACCTCCTTGAGATTGGCGATGCGCTCGCTGCTGGTCACGGCCAGCGCGATCAGGCTGCCGGCGCGCACCTGCTCGATCGCGGAGGCGGTCGCCAGGAAGGCCGAGGACACGTGATTGCCGAGCAGGTCGATCGAGAGCGGCCCGCCGCCCCGATAGGGGACGTGAGCGATGTTCATGACGCCGGCCTTGCGCCGCAACTGCTCGAGGCTCAGATGCGCGATGGTGCCGAGCCCCGACGAGCCGCTGTTGATGGCGACCGTGCCGCTTTTCGCCAGCCGGATGAAGTCCGGCAGCGTCTTCACGCCCAGCGCTGGATGCACGACGAAGATCGTGCTGTCGCCGGCGATCATCGCGATATGCGTGAAGCCGGCGATCGGGTCGTAGCCGATCCTCGGATTGAGCGCGGGCCCGGTGACGTGCGGCCCCATGCCGGCGAGCACCAGGGTGTAGCCGTCCGGCTGCGCGCGCGCGACCTCGGCCGATCCGATCGCGCCGGCGCCGCCCGGCTTGTTCTCCACCGAGAAGCTTTGCCGGAAGGCTTTCGACAATTCCGTCGCGATGAGCCGCCCGAACCGGTCGCTGGTGCCGCCGGCGCCGAACGGAATGACGATCTTCACCGGCCGCGTTGGCCAGTCGTCCGCGCGCGCGGCCGGCGCGAGCAGGCCGGTGGCGACGAGGCTGATCGCAGCGATGGCACGCAGGCCGCGTCGAGCCGTCATGGTGCGGCGGTGCGGGACGCCAATTCCTGCAGAGATCGACGCTCTTGATGCCGTTGCGGTCGGCGTCATGGAAGCAGGCGTCATGGAAGCAGGCATGGCGCCCCGGAAACGCGTGAGGGCCGGTGTCGCAATATTCGACCCGCTCGCCGCCGCGCCGTCATGGTGGCAAGCGCGCGGTCGAATTCCTGCCGCTCCGCCAGCACCGCATCCGTCATCGGCATCCTCCGTCGTGCGCCGGTCCCGCCGGCACGGGCGGCAGATCATGACGGACTGTCCCACCGGCGGGCGGTCTTGGCAACAGCGCCCGTCGTGGCGCCACCCCGGCCTTGCGGGCGCGGTGGAACGAGGCAGCGCAGCATGCTAGTCTCGTTCTCCAGCACCGGGCCGCCGCGAGATGCGCTCGCTGGCGTTCGCGTCCGGCAGCATAGAATAAAGTACGCGCGCACGATTGGCGCTTCGGATGCCGCCGCGGTCGCCACCGTCGTGATGACGCTCATGGGAGGTCAGCCATGTTTCACCACCGCTCGATCCATGCCGCAGCGCTGGCGCTGGGCCTGCTGCTGACGACCGTCGGCGCGCAGGCGTTCGACGACGGGCAATATCCCGACCTGCGGGGCGCCTGGAATCGCACTCCGCCCGGGAACCCGCGCTTCGATCCGACCAAGCCGCGCGGCCTCGAGCAGCAGGCGCCGCTCACGCCCGAGTTTCAGGCCCGCTACGAGGCGAGCCTCGCCGACCAGAACATCGGCGGTCAGGGCGATGCCCTGGGCTACACCTGCATGGCCTGGGGCATGCCGGCGATGATGAACCTCTATGACGCGATGGAGGTCATCGTCACGCCCGAGACGACCTACATGATGGTCGACGACGTCACCGATTCGGTTCGGCGCATCTTCACCGACGGGCGCGACTTCCCCGACGACTTCGAGCCGACCTACAACGGCTATTCGATCGGCAAATGGCTCGATACCGACGGCGACGGCCGCTACGACCTGCTCGAGGTGGAAACCCGCCTGTTCAAGGGGCCGCGCGGCTACGACAACACCGGGCTGATGCTCCATCCCGACAACAAGAGCGTCATCAAGGAGCGCATCTATCTCAGCAAGGGCGACCCCAACGTCCTGGTCGAGGAGATCACCGTGATCGACAACGCGCTGACGCGTCCCTGGACGGCGATCAAGAACTACAAGCGCGAATCGACCCAGCAGCCGTTCTGGCGCGAAGCCGGCTGTCCGGAAACCAACCACGTCAGGATCGGCAACGAGAACTACTTCCTCAGTGCCGAGGGCTATCTGATGCCGGCGAAGAAAGACCAGGCGCCGCCCGACCTGCGCCACTTCAACCAGGCCAACAAATGACGGCAGCGCGGAGAACAGCCATGCATCAGCGAACATCGATCGGCGCCATCGCGCTCCTCCTGGCGCTCGTCTTCACATGCGGGGTCGCCGAGGCCTTCGATCAATCGAAATACCCGGATTGGAAAGGCGTGTGGGAGCGCCGCGGCTCGCCGCGCTGGACCCCCGCGGGCGAGAAGCCCCCGCTCACCCCGGAATATCAGGCGATCTTCGACTGGAACACCGCCGACCAGCAGGCCGGCGGCCACGGCAGTGAGCCGTCATGGACCTGCGCCGGGCCGGGGATGCCGCGCATCATGAACGTGTACGAGCCGATGGAGATCATCGTCACCCCGGCCACGATCTACATGCTCATCAGCCACATCCACGACAACCGCCGCATCTACACCGACGGTCGCGAGTGGCCGAAGGAGCTCGAGCCCGCCTACAAGGGCACCTCGATCGGCAAATGGATCGACGAGGACGGCGACGGCAAATACGACGTGCTCGAGATCGAGACCCGCGGCATGAAAAGCCCGCGCGCCTACGACACCACCGGCGTTCCGCTGCACAGCGACGGCAAGACCATCGTCAAGGAGCGTCTCTACCTCGACAAGAAGGACCGGATGATCCTCTGGAACGAGGTGACCACCATCGACAGCGCGCTCACCGGTCCCTGGACCGTGAAGAAGCAATACTTCCGCGATCCCAGCCCCAAGCACAATTGGATCGAGGAAATCTGCGCCGAGAACAATCCGCACGTGCGCATCGGCAAGGACAACTACATGCTCAGCGCCGACGGCCTGCTGATGCCGGCGCGCAAGGGCCAGCAGCCGCCGGACCTGCGGTACTTCAAGTCGACCCAGAAATGAGCGCGCGCGCCGCGTCCGTCGTTGCGGAGCCGGCGCGGCCCTCGTGATGACCGGTCGTCGAGGCATGCCTCCCGACGGCCTTGCCGCCGGGGCCTGAAACGGGCACGCTCTGCGCCGGGAACGTGTTGCAATCCGGGACAACCGGAGCACAGGGAGGCGCTCATGACGAACGACAAAGGACGCGACAACGGGCTTGGCCGGCGCGACTTTCTCAAGGGCGCCGTCGTCGGCGGTGCCGCGGCCGCCGCCGCCACCCCCGCGATCCTGCCGCAGCCGGCGCCGGCGCAGCCGATCGCCGCGCCGCCCGCCGCCGCCTCGGGCTACGCCTTCCTCAACCTGGAAGAGGCCGCCTTCGTCGAGACCCTGGTCGACCACATGGTGCCGGCGGACAATCTCACGCCCAAGGGCACCGACGTCGGCATCAACGTCTACATCGACCGCGCGCTGGCGGGCGCCTGGGGCAAGGGCGAGCGGCTCTACATGCAGGGGCCGTGGAAGCCGGGCGTGCCGAGCCAGGGCTACCAGCTCCCGCTCACGCCCGCGCAGCTCTATCGCGCCGGAATCGTGGCGACCAACGCCTATTGCCGCGCGCAATATAAGAAGTCCTTCGACCAGCTCGACGAGAAGCAGCGCGAGGAGGTGCTGGTCGCGCTCGCCTCCGGCAAGCTCAAGTTCGAGAACGGACCGCCGGCGAACGTGTTCTGGACCACGGTCTACCAGACGGTGATGGAAGGCATGTTCTCCGACCCGATCTACGGCGGCAACCGCAACAAGGTGGGCTGGAAGATGATCGGGTTCCCCGGCGTGGTCGCGGTGCATCGCGAGAACATCGAGAAATACAAGGACAAGCCGTTCCCGCATGACGCCCTCGGCATCGCGGACATGAGCTGACGCATGTCCAGGAAAAGTGGGAACCGGTTTTCCGAAAAGGACATGCGCAAACATAACGGGAGCGCGACATGGTCACGAAATTGAAAGAGGTCGACGTCGTGATCGTCGGCCTGGGCTGGACCGGCGGCATCCTCTCCAAGGAGCTGACGCAAGCCGGCCTCAAGGTCGTCGCGCTCGAGCGCGGCGAGATGCGCAGCACCGACAAGGACTTTGCGGTGCCCACGGTGCGCGACGAGTTGCGCTACGTCAATCGTCAAGACCTGATGATGAACACGGCGCGCGACACGCTCACGATCCGCAACAACCCGACGCAGGAAGCGCTGCCGATGCGGCGCCTGGGTTCGTTCCTGCCCGGCGAGGGCGTCGGCGGCTCGGGGGTGCACTGGAGCGGCCACACCTGGCGCTGGACCGACATGGAGTTCAAGGTCCGCTCCATGTACGAGGAGCGTTACGGCAAGACCTTCATCCCCGCCGACATGACGATCCAGGACTGGGGCGTCGGCTACGACGAGCTCGAGCCCTATTACGACCGGTTCGAGCACACGGCCGCGATCTCCGGCAAGGCCGGCAACATCAAGGGCCAGATCCAGCCCGGCGGCAATCCGTTCGAAGCGCCGCGCGCGCGCGAATATCCGCTGCCGCCGCTCACCACCATCCTGTCGAGCGAGATGTTCGCCGCCGCCGCGAAGGACAGCGGCTATCATCCGTTCCCGCGCCCGACCGCGAACGCGTCGCGCGCCTATACCAATCCCGACGGGTCGAAATACGGCGCCTGCCAGTATTGCGGCTTTTGCGGACGCTTCGGCTGCGAAGCCAACGCCAAGGGCTCACCGCACATGACGGTGATCCCGATCGCGATGCGCAATCCGAACTTCGAGCTGCGCACGCATGCCTGGGTGACCAAGGTGCTCAAGGATTCGGACGCCAAGCGGGTGACCGGCGTGACCTATACCAACGTGCTCAACGGCGAGGAATTCGAGCAGCCCGCCGGCATGGTCCTGCTGTGCGCCTATGCCATCAACAACGTGCACCTGATGCTGCTCTCGGGCATCGGCGAGCCCTACGACCCGGTCTCCCAGAAGGGCGTCGTCGGCAAGAACTACTGCTACCAGACCGGCGCCGGCGCGAACCTGTTCTTCGAGGGCCGCCACTTCAACCCGTTCATGAGCGCGGGCGGCTCGAACGTCACCATCGACGACTTCAACATCAACTGGAGCTTCGACCGCGGCCCGCATGACTTCATCGGAGGATACAGCGTCGGCGCCGGCTTCAACACGCCGCTGCCGCTGAGCTTCCGGCCGACGCCGCGCGGCACCCCGCAGTGGGGCAAGGGCTGGAAGGCGGCCACCGCCAAGTGGTGGGGCTCGGCGATGAACATCGGCGCGAGCGGCAGCGTCATGGCCAACCGCTACAACTACTTCGATCTCGATCCGACCTACCGCAATGCCTTCGGCCTGCCCATGATGCGCATGACCTTCGATTACAAGGACAACGAGCACAAGATGGGGCGGCATGCCGCCCAGGTCATCAACGCCATCGCCAAGTCGATGAATCCCACCGTGCTCAACGAAGCCTCCGCGCGCACCGAGCCGTGGACGGTGGTGCCGTATCAGTCGACGCACAACACCGGCGGCACCATCATGGGGGTGAACCCGCGCGAGAGCGCGGTCAACCGATACCTGCAGAGCTGGGATTACCACAACCTGTTCACGGTCGGCGCCAATGTGTTTCCGCACAACGCGTCGTACAATCCGACCGGGCCGGTGGGCGCCCTCACCTACTGGACCGTCGATGCAATCAAGCGTTACGTCAAGAACCCCGGACCGCTGGTGCCGGCATGAGCGCAAGAGCGAAGCCCGCCATGACGACACATGCGATGCGCTTGGCGCTGACGCTCGCGCTGCTCGCCGCGGCCGGCGCCGCGCAGGCCCAGGGCGACGCCGCGCGCGGCGAAAAGAAGTTCGAGGAATGCGCGGCGTGCCACACCACCGAGCCGGGCAACAACAGCGTCGGGCCGTCGCTGGCCGGCGTGTTGGGCCGCAAGGCCGGCGAGCTTGCGGACTACCGCTACTCGCCGGCGCTCAAGCGCAGCGGCATCACCTGGACGGCGCAGACGCTCGACGCCTTCGTCGCCGATCCGCAGAAGGCGGTGCCGGCGAACCGCATGCCCTATGCGGGACTGCCGGACGCCGGCGCGCGCGCCGACCTGATCGCCTATCTGCAGACCGTGAAGTAGCCGCGCAGCCGACGCCGATCCCCCCGCTCATTCCCGCGCCAGCGGGAATCTCCACGCCTCAGCTCTCATTTCCGCAGCGCCGGCGTCGACGCCGGCGTGCTCGATAGCGGATTTTTGGGCAGCAGATTGTTGAGGTCGGTGCCGACGATCAGTTTGGCCATCAGCTTGTCGGAGCCATGCGTGAGGCCGGCGCCGAGCCCGAAATTCACGTCCCAAATGCCGACCTTGAAGTCGACCACGCCGTAGATGTTATGGCCCTGCTCCTTGAGCGGCAGGAAGTGATGCAACGGCCCGAGGTCGGTGTAGTACTCCAAGCCGATCTGCAGGTCCTTGGCGATCGTCTTGGCCAGGCGAAACGCCGGGACGAAGGTGACTTCGCCGTTGGTCCCGAACCCGATGTCGACGATCGGGTTCATGATGAATTCCCACTCGCCCTTGCGCCAGCCGATGATCGGGCGGATTTCCGCGTTCCATCGGGTGTCGGAGAACACCCGCGTCGAGTAGGCGAACTCGAAATTGACGCCATAGAAGAACTCGCGTTTTTCCGCGTCCGGCGTGACGAACAGCGTGCGCAGCTTGCCGGCGTTGGAATAGAAGGTGCCTTCCTTGTTGATCGCCCAGGGAATGTAGAAGCCCCACTCCCACCACGGCGTGATGCCGTAGGCGAATTCCGGCGTGCCGTTGAGGGTGCGGTGCGGGACGAGGCCGCCCGGAAAATCCGGCGTCCGCCGGCCGTTGAACGCATAGTTCAGATGCTGCTGGACCGTCCACTCGCCGACCTTGGCGATCTCGCCGTTGTAGACCTGGATCTCGTCGTCGGCGAAGGCTGCGCCGGCTCCGGCCAGCAGGAATGCGGCGCCCGCCAAGGCCGCTCGCCACCCTGCCCGCGCCGACGTGGACTGGATCGTCGAACCGACGCCTTCACCTTTACGCTTACTCATTTTGAATGCCCCCCAGCATTGCTATTTCGTCCATGTCCGGGCCACCTGGCCGGACGACGAGCGTTTCCCTGAGACCGGCCCATGCAAGGCCCGCGGGCGCCTGTATCTGCGCATTTCGCAGTTTTGATTTTGAATAATTCCAAACTGCATAGGCAAGCGCGATGACGCCTTTCGGATGGGAAAAGGACTCGTAGTGACATTTTGGCATGAGGCAGCAGGCCGCATTGACGCGGCCGAACCCGGCCTCGATCCGAATGGCAGCCAAGCCTCGGCCCGCATTGCCTTCACCCAACCGGCGGGCAATGGTCAGCCTCGCGCCCCCGCGCGGACGAGCACGATGCGCGGGCATCATGGGACCTCATGACCGAAACCAGCCGCAACGCCGACACGATGGAGGCCGGCGATCACCGCCCGGCCGCGCCGCTCGACCACGCCGCGGCGCTCACCATCATCATCGGCATCATGCTGGCGATGTTCCTCTCCGCGCTCGAACAGACCATCGTGGCGCCGGCGCTGGCCACGATCGGGCGCTCGCTCGCGGACGTCGAGCACCTGTCCTGGGTGGTGACCTCGTATCTGCTGACCGCGACGGTCGCGACCCCGCTGTTCGGCAAGCTCTCCGACATCTATGGCCGCCGCACCATGATGCTGATCGCGGTGAGCATCTTCATCGCCGGCTCGATCGCCTGCGCGCTCGCACCCACCATCGGCGCGCTGATCCTCGGCCGCGCGCTGCAGGGGCTGGGCGGCGGCGGCATCCTCCCGCTGGCGCAGACCGTGATCGCGGACCTGCTGTCGCCGCGCGAGCGCCCGGTGGTGCAGGCCTATTCCTCGACCATGTTCATGGCGGCCTGCATCCTCGGTCCGGTGCTCGGCGGCGTGCTCACCGACTACGTGCACTGGTCGCTGATCTTCTGGATCAACGTGCCGCTCGGCGCCCTGGCGTTGTTCATGACCGACCGTTCGCTGCGCAAGCTGCCGCGCAACGAGCGCCCGCACAAGCTCGACTTCATCGGCGCGGGGCTGATGGTGGCGGCGGCGCTGGCGCTGCTGCTGGCGCTGAGCTGGGGCGGCGTGCGCTACGCCTGGGCCGGACCGGAGATTCTCGGGCTGCTCGGCGGCTCGGTGCTGCTGTGGGGACTGTTCGGGTGGCGGCTGGTGCGCGCGCCCGAGCCGTTCCTGCCGCTGTCGATGATCCGCCAGCCGGTGGTCGGGATGATCGTGGTCGCCGGCTTCTTCGGCGTCGGGACCATCATCGGGCTTTCGATCTTCGTTCCGCTCTATCTCGAGCTCGTGCTCGGCCAGTCGCCGAGCGGCGCCGGCCTGGCGCTGATCGCCTTCATGGTCGGCGCCTCGAGCGGGTCGATGTTCGCGGGACGCGCGATCGCGCGGTTCGATCGCTACAAGCGGGTGCCGCTGGTCGGCCTGCCGGTCGCGATCGCGGTGCTGATCGCGCTGGCGGTCGAGCCCGCCGGCCATTCGCTCGCCGGCATCGCGACGCTGCTGGCGATCGGCGGCGCCGGGCTCGGGCCGATGTATCCGATGACCACGGTGGTGATCCAGAACGCGGTCAAGCCGCATCAGCTCGGCACCGCGACCGGCACGCTCAACTTCTTCCGCCAGCTCGGCGGCGCCATCATCGTCGCCACCTTCGCGGCGATCGTGCTCGGCGGCCTCGACGCCGGCGCCGGCGGGCTCACCCTCGCCAAGCTCACGGGCGGCGGCGCCGCGGCGGATTTCGCCGCGCTGTTCCGGTTCGTGTTCATCGCGGCGGTGATCTTTCTGTCGATCGCGCTCGTCGCCGTCCTGCTGATCGAGGAGCGCCCGTTGCGCGGGCCGGCGCGCGCGCCGGCGTCATCCGCGCGCGCCGCCGCGGAGTAGATTCCATGCACGTGTTGCATGGCAAGTTCGACACGCGGGTGGCATACCAGTGTCCCGCGCGCGGCCATTGAAATTGCGCGCCGGCGGGCCGATGTTCATAAAGCACGATTGCGCCGGAACGGATTGCACGACCGAATGAGTTCATTGAAGGAGCGCACCGAAACTCCCGCGGTTGCCGCGCCGCTGAGCCAGAAGGAGATCCACCGGATCTTCTACGGCCTGATGCTGGGCGGGTTCCTGTCGGCGGTGAACCAGACCATCGTGGCCGCGGCGCTGCCGACCATCGGCCGCGAGCTCGGCGATTTCCACAATCTGTCCTGGGTCATCATCGCCTATCTGCTGTCCTCGACCGTGGTGGCGCCGCTCTACGGCAAGCTCTCCGACATCCACGGCCGGCGCGCCATGATGCTGGTGGGCATCGGCGTGTTCGTCGCCGGTTCCGCGCTCTGCGCGGTGTCGCGCGACATGACCATGCTGATCGTCGGGCGCACGCTGCAGGGGATCGGCGGCGGCGGCATCGTGCCGATGGTGCAGACCACCGTCGCCGACATGATCACGCCGCGCGAGCGCGGCAACTACCAGGCCTATATGGGCTCCGCCTGGATCGCCGCCGGCATCGGCGGACCGGCGCTCGGCGGGCTGGTCGCCGACCGCATGCACTGGTCGGTGATCTTCTGGCTCAACGTGCCGCTCGGCCTGCTGTGCGCGCTCCTCGTCAACACCTCGATGAAGCGGCTGCCACGGCACGACCGCAAGCACCAGCTCGACCTCGTCGGCGCCGCGCTGATGATCGTCGCCTCGGTCGCGCTGTTGTTCACGCTTACCTCCGGCGGCACCCGCGTGCCCTGGGCCTCGCCGACGATCTTCGGCCTGGTCGCGGTGTCGCTCGCATTCACCCTCGCCTTCGCCTGGTGGCTCACGCGCGTGCGCGAGCCGTTCCTGCCGCTGCACGTGCTCGCCAATCCGGTCATGCGGCTCGGCACCACGGCGACCGCCTGCGCGCTCGGCGTGATGACCGGGTTCATGATCTACCTGCCGCTCTATTATCAGGTGGTGCACAAGCTCACGGCCACCGCATCCGGCCTCGCGCTCATTCCGGTCGTCGTGCTCACCACGCCCGGCTCGATGCTGTCGGGGCGCGCGATGATGCATCTGCGCCATTACAAGGTCACGTGCTATGTCGGGCTGACGCTCACCATCGCCGCGGTCGCCGCGCTGGTGGCGTGGCCGGCGATGCCGCTCGCCTGGGCGATCTTCGCCACCGGCGTGATCGGCTTCGGCGTCGGCACCGTGTTCCCGGTCGCGACCGTGTCGATCCAGAACGCCGTGCGCCGGCACGAGGTCGGGACCGCGACCGGCGCCATGAACTTCTTCCGCGCGCTGGTGAGCGCGCTGCTGGTGGCGATCATGGGGGCGATCCTGCTCGCCGGCCTCGGCATGACGCCCGAGCGCGGCGGCGTCGGCCTCGAGCTCAACGCCGCCAGCGCCGCCGCCCACGGCGCCGCGGTGGCGGAAGTCTTCCGCAAGGTGTTCGTGGCCGCATTGCTGTTCTCGGTGCTGGCGCTGGTCGCCGTGATCCTCATGGAGGAGCGCCCGCTCACCGGCCCGGCCAAGCAGGAACCCCCGGTGACGCCGGACGCGCCGGCGGAGTAGCGCGCAGGTTGCGGGTCGCCGGCCCGCGCGGTCCGACGACGCTTCGCCGTGCCGCCCGCCTCGATGGTGACGGCCCTGCGCCGGGATTCACAATGTCGTGTGTCCTGCCGCGGCGTGGACCCCCTGGCGATATTTCATTCATTTATCGGCTATGATATCGAGCGATGGTGCGCCGCCCCGGAGGTCCCCTTTCGGCCATCACCCGGCGCCGGCCTTTGGGTTGTGCAGTTGCGTGATCGCGTTCAGGCGCTGGACCGGCTTCACGTTGCAATGGACGCAGGCCCGACCACGGCATTCTGACATCGGGAGAAAAGCCACATGAGCTACCGCTTTGGTGCGTTCTCGCTGCCGGTCTCGATCTGTGTCCTGGTGCTGTCGGCGATGCCCGTTCATGCCGAACCCGCCAAGCAGACGATCATCAACCCGCCGCCGACCGCCAAGGACTGGGCCGACATCGCCAAGCTGCCGGACTGGAGCGGAGTCTGGAATCCGCACATCTCGGACCAGGATGCCGAGGTCAGGCGCAATCCGACGCCCTGGAACGAGAAGGCGGCCAAGACCATCGCCCGGCAGGATGCCGACCAGAAGGCCGGCAAGCCGCAGCTCATCTTCTGGGGCTGTTTTCCCGAGAATCATCCGTCCTGGATGCTGGTCAGCCACAATGCCATGGAGATCCTGTTCACGCCCGGCCGCGTCACCATGCTCGGAGAATCGGACGGCAACCGGCTGCGCCGCATCTACACCGACGGGCGCGGCCATCCCGACGACCCCGATCCGACCTTCCACGGCCATTCGATCGGCCATTGGGAGGGCAACGTGCTCGTCGTCGATACCATCGGCATCCGTCCCCAGATGCCGCTCGCCATCAGCGAGGCGCATGGCGTGCCGAACAACGGCGACATGCATGTGCGGGAACGCATCCATCTCGGCGAGCCGGACGTGCTCTATGTCGAGCTTGAGATCACGGCGCCCCATGTCCTCACCCGGCCGTGGAAGACGACGCGCAAGTGGTTCCGGCAGCGGGCGCGGAAATACGACATCGTCGAAGGCCTCTGCATCGAGGGCAACTATGCCGAGAAGATCGACGAGAACGGCGACCATGTCTTCGTCGAGGTGGAGCGCTCGCCCTATGGGAACATGATCGCGCCAAAGTGAAGTCGCCCGGGTCGACGAACGCGAGCGCTGCCGCATACCATCGTTCACTGCAAGGATTTCGGAGACGCACGATGAAACAGCTCCTCAAGACTGCTGCAATCGTAGCGGCCGCCTGCGGCCTGATGGCCGGCATCCATGGCGTGGCCGCTCACCACTCGGTGACGATGTTCGATCAGGCCAAGACCTTGACGATCAAGGGCAAGGTCGTCGAGCTGCGCTGGGTCAATCCGCATGCCACCGTCTCGGTCAACGGCATGGTGACCGAGACCAACGAGCCGGCGACCTGGCTCTTTGAAATGACCAGTCCCGGCAATTTGACCCGGGTGGGCGGATGGACCCGGACCTCCGTGAAGACGGGCGACGACGTGGTCGTCGATTTCGCTCCGCTGCGCGATAGCGCCACCAAGGGCGGCAACCTGAAGAAGCTGGTCCTGGTGTCGACCGGCCAGGTCTTCACCTCCAACATCCGCGACCAGGAACGGCCCGGGCTCGAGTGATCGCGTAGCGACTTCATCCTGCGCTGATCCGGGACAGCAACAACGATTGTCGGGAGCGACTGTATGCGGTGCAGCCTTGGTGCGATCGTGCTGACGGTATCGGCCGCGGTGCTGGGCGCGTCGGCGATGTTCGGCAATGCCCAGGCTCCGAACGGGACCGCCGCGCCCAAGAGCGCCGACGCCCCCAAACAGGGCGTCGTCAATCCGGCGCCGACCGCGAAGGATTACGCCGACCTCGGCAAGCTGCCGGACTGGAGCGGCGTGTGGTATCCCAACCGCCGTGACCAGGCGACCCAGATCAAGACCAATCCGACGCCCTGGAACGAGAAGGCGGCCAAGATGATCGCCCGCCAGGACGCCGACCAGAAGGCCGGCAAGCCGGAACTCATCTTCTACGGCTGCCTGCCCGAGAACCATCCGTCCTGGATGCTGGTCAGCCACAACGCGATGGAGATCCTGTTCACGCCCGGCCGCGTCACCATGCTGGGCGAATCCGACGGCAACCGGCTGCGCCGCATCTACACCGACGGCCGCGGCCATCCGGAAGAATCCGACCCGAGCTTCCATGGCCATTCCACCGGCCACTGGGAGGGCAATGTGCTCGTCGTCGACACCGTCGACATCTTTCCGCAGGCCCCGCTCGTCATCAGCGAGGCGCACGGCGTGCCCAACAACGGCGACATGCGGGTCAGGGAACGCATCTACCTCGCCGACCCGGACCTGCTGCACGTCGAGCTCGAGATCACCGCGCCCCACATCCTCACCAAGCCCTGGACGACCACGCGCAAGTGGCGCCGGCATCGCGCGCGCAAGTTCGACATCGTGGAAGGCGTCTGCGTCCTGGGCAATTATGCCGAGCGCGTCGACGCGGACGGCAACCACATCTTCGTCGAGGTCGCGCGCACGCCCTTGGGCAACGTCGCCCCGCTCGGCGACTGACGGTGCCCGCTCCGCTCGTCCGCGCGAGCGCGGCAACCCGGGAATCCGCACCACGAATCAAGTCGATACTTTGGAGCAGCCCCATGAACAGACTTCTCAAGACCATCGGCCTCCTGTCCGTCATCGGCGGGTTCGCGGCCGCCATCCAGGGCGTCGCCGCGCACCACTCCACGACGATGTTCGATCATGAAAAGATCCTGACCATCAAAGGCAAGGTGGTGGAGATGCGCTGGGTCAACCCGCATGTCAGCCTCACCATCGACGGCGTCGTCGCCGACGGCCAGGCGCCCGCGGCCTGGATCATGGAGCTCACCAGCCCCAGCAATCTCGTGCGCGCCGGCGGCTGGTCGCGCAACGCGCTCAAGGCGGGCGACGACGTCGTCGCCGACTTCAACCCGCTGCGCGATGCCGGCAAGCGGGGCGGCGCCTTGCGGAAAGTCGTGCTGACGGCGACCGGCCAGGTGCTCAACGCCAACCTGCGCTCGTCGGAAGGCGCCGCCGATTAGAGCATTTTCAGGAAAAGTGGAATCCGGTTTCCGTCGAAAATGCGACCAACGCAAGAGTCCTAGAGCGCATCCCGTTCGGGTTGGTCCACGACCTCACCCGCTCATTCCCGCGCCAGCGGGAATCCAGTGCTTCGTGCGCGGTTCAGATCGCGCTGGGTCTGCGTTTGCGCGCTATCCGCAGCTAGACCATGTCCCGCTCATGTTGAACCGGTCCACCGTCCGCTCGTCCCCGCGAAAGCGGGTCCCAGGGCAAGAGATCGAGGAATCAGAGCAAGCGATTCCTGGATTCCCGCTTTCGCGGGAATGAGCGGATGAGGTCGTGGACCAACCCGAACGGGATGCGCTCTAAATCCCCTTCGTTGCGAAGGTTCGCGCCACAGCGTTCCCCTCCCCCTTGTGGGGGGGACAGGGGTGGGGTGTATTACCGCTCGGTCTTGCCGCATGTTGCCGGGTCCCCGCTTGCGCGCGAACGAGCGCAATACGGGCATCGCGGTTGACCTCTCCCTTTGCGGGAGAGGTGAAGCGAAGCTTGCGGCACGCTCGGCGTATTACTGCGCCGCCTGCGTCTTGAGCGCCGCGATGTCGGCCTCGCTGCGGAACGACATCACCGCCATCTTGCTCACGCGATATTCGGGATCACCACCTGCAGCTTGCCGTCGCGCTCCAGCAGCGAGACGTGGCGCGCTTCGGTGCCGCGCGAGGGCAGGTCGAAGGTCGTCCATTTGCCGGTGGACGGCTCGTATTTGAGCACCACGTCCGAGGTCCAGACGTTCATCCAGAGGTTATGGTTCTTGTCGACCGCGATCTGGTACGGCGACATGCCCTGGTAGGGCAGCGCCACGAACTTGGTCTCCATCGTCTTGGTGTCGATGCGCGCCAGCGAGGCGCCCCATGAGGTGCCGACCCAGACCACGTCGGCGTTCTTGTCGGCGCCCATCCGGCGCGGCCCCTGGTTCCACGGCACCGGCGTGTTGAAGTCCGGCGGCGCGAAGCCTTCGTAGAACTTGACCAGCTCCGGCGTGGGGATGCGATCCATCTCCGCCTTGACCGGCGGCAGCTTCAGCTCCGTGGTCTGGCCGGTCTTGACGTCGCCCTTGTTGACGATGTCGAGCGTCATCTGCAGCCACCAGCCGTTGCCGTCGCGGTCGGCGGCCAGGCCGTAGGTGGTGCCGGTGGCGCCGGTCGCCGTCTTGAAGGTGGGCGACTTGAACTCGGTGAATGTTTCGGTCGCCGGGTCGAAGTGCAGCGCGCCGTCCGGCGCCGTGACCCACACCTTGCCTTGCGGGTCGACGTCGATGGTGGTGGCGCCGCCGGTCGGCGACATGCTTTGCGGCGGCACGTAGACGTCGATCTTGTCGGTCCTGGGATCGACGCGGCCGAGGCTGCCGCGGCCGGTATTGGCGTTGAACCAGAGATAGCCCTTGTCGTCGGCCACGATGCCGTGGGCATTGGCGGCGATGCCGCGCTGGCCCGCCACCTTGAACAGCTTGGTCTGGCCGGTCTTGGCGTCGACCCGGCCGACGGTCGCGTTCTGGTTGGGCGTGTTCACGGTGAACCAGAGATTGCCGTTCTGGTCGGGCGAGGCGTCGTGCAGGAGCTCGCCGAACTTCGAGGGCGAGCCTTGCGTCCAGTCGCTGCCGTCAGGAAGCGGCCGGCGGTTCGGCGTGCTCTCTTCCATCGGGACGTCGTATTCGGTGAACACCACGCGCGCCGCTTCGCCGGAGGGGCGCGGCCGCAGCTTGAGCTTCATCGAGCTTTCGCCCGGCCCGCGCGCACGCGCCAGATAGGCCGCGAGCTCCTTCTGGTGGGTGTCGAGGATGCCGTTGACCTTGCGCTCGTGCCCGACATGGACGCCCGACACGTTCACGTTCTTCATCAGCTCGAGAATCTTGTACCAGCCGTCCTCCTCGAAGCGGTGCTGCAGGATGTAGCTCAGCGTATGGCAGCCGGTGCAGTTGTTCTTCACCAGCGTCTTCATGCGCGCGTCCTGCGCGCTCTCCTCGGGCAGCGAGGCGTAGATGACGTCGCCCGGCAACTGGCGCACCTGCTTCTGGAAATCGGTGATCGGCTGGAGCACGAAATTATGCCGCTTGTTGGGATCCTCGGTCATCGCGGGCGATCCCGCGCCGAGATGGATCTGGCCCTTGGCGGTCTCGAACGTGAGCGCCTGCGCCCACACCCTGTATTCCCCGACCGGCAGGCCCGGGAAATAGTACTCGCCCTTCTCGTCGGTATAGACCGTGGTGGTGATGAGCGAGCCCTCGCCCTTGGCCGATACGCTCACGCCGCTCAGTTTCTCGCCCGACGCCGAGGCGACGGCGCCGCTCAGCAGATGGTCGGCCGCGGTCGCGGCCTGCGGCACCAGCGCCAGGGAGGCGAGCGCGGCCACGCCGGCGAACAGGCTTTGCGTCTTCTTCATGGGGTTCTTCTCCATTGTCGTCCGCTCAGCGCGCGGGCGGAGGGGCCGCCGGCGGGGGCGCCGGCACGGTTTTCAAATACGCGATGATGGCGTTGATCTGGTCGGTGTCGAACAGCAGCTTGAAGCCGGGCATGCGCGGCGTGCCGTTGGTGATCACCTCGCGCATGACGTCGTCGTTGCCGCCGGCCGAATCCTTCGACAGGGCCGGACCGAAGGTGGGACTGGTGATCTGCGGCTTGAGATGGCAGACGCCGCAGGACTGGGTGACCAGCCGCTGGCCCAGTTGCTGCTGCTCGGTCAGCGCGGGGGCGGCGGGCTGCGCGGAGGCGCCGTGCGGCATCGCGGTCAGCAGCAACAGAGCCACGCAGACGCCGCGCTTCATGTCGATTCCTCCGAGCGGTCTATTGGCCGGAGCGTACTCCGCAGCGGCCGCAAGGGGAAGGGCGTGCCGTTGAATTCGCCGCCGTTTCAAGGCTTCGGCAACGCTTCCATGCTTCGGCAACGCGTCCATGCTTCGGCAACGCGTCCATGCTTCGCGAACGCCGCACGCTCCGGAAACGGCGCGGGCGGCACGCAGCCTTGAGTTCATCCTGTTGATGGATCCACGACCTCGTCCGCGCATTCCGGTACTGGCCCCTTTTGATGGTTGCTGGTCCCTTTTGGATTTGAGGGTGGTCCATTTCAATTTGCTTCATTCCGCCGCAGCCCCATAGGGCACGATCCGCGCGCGGTTGTTGTTTATCGAAGTTCACGCTGAGATTGTTGCGCGTAGTCAGATCGAAGAAAGGGAGTTTGTCTCATGGCATGCGATCCTGGTCGGGCCCAAGGTGCGCTCCGTTGGTGCTTGGTTGAGGGCAGAGGCGACGAAGATTTTGTTAATTGGCACAATCAAGCGGTAGCCGGCGCAACTGAAAGGAACTCGGGTAAGTTAATGGGTGCCTGCAAGAAAATGCTGGAGGATCAGGACGAGGCTTCCTATCACGTAATGGAAGAGTGTGGCGCCGCTAGTTCCCTGACATGGGGCCGCCAGATACTCGACCTGCCCGCCTGAGTCTCCACGAGGCCGCCTCAGTTGGCGGCCTCGCCCTTGCTCTTCTTGGCTCTTGCCGACGCAACACTATCGTCCACGACCTTCTGAAGTTGCGCCAGTTTACCAGGCGCAACTTTGATTTCGCCGTTAGCCTCTTCAAATGCAGAAATCGCCGACGCCAAGAGCAACGAAAGCGTTTTTAGCGATCGGGGTGTCAGGACCGCGGCACCCTGCTCCAGCAGAATCTCTTGTTCTGCCTCAGACGTTTCGTACGCAAACCCCAATTCGCAAAGGTTATCGTTTATGCGTAGGCCGAAGTTCGTGGCAATAAATTGGCCATAATATTTAGACCGGACAATTCTCTTTCCGTGTCCATCAGGTTTGTCATTAGTGGACATTGAACACCATCATTGAGGATTTCGGATCAGCGCGCATCTCTGGAACAAACATTGAGGCTGAGGAACCGCTACTCCCCTCAAATCTGATAGAATTGTCAGTCTCCGTAGCAACCATAGCTATGCGGCCAGCGAACGCCGGAGATTGCCGAATACCGGGATCGTCATCAAAACTCGGGACATGCATAGATGATGTGCTCACGTCCTGCGTCTGGCGAAGAAATGATGAATAGCTGACGAACCGAACTTGAATTGCAAGGTCAAAGACCGATGCGATTTTTAGCAAGGTCTGAATTGTCAGCTTGCCATAACCAGGGTCTTCCAAACGCGAGACCACACTTTGAGGCTTGCCAAGTGCCGCGCTGAATTCCCCTTGATTCCAGCCGCGCTGATCGCGCAATGCACGAATCTGATATGCGACGCCGCGGCGAACGTGCTCTCCGACATATGCATCGCGATAGGGCTTTCTGCCGAGCTTCTGTAGAAGCTTGCTTCCCATTTTAAAAATTGCAAACACGGCACCGGCTCCCATCGGCAGCTACTTCGTCTTTTCGTTTTGATGCAGTTTCCATGGCTGATTTAGGATCGTAGGTGCTTCCTTTTTTGCTCGCGCCTATTAGGAGCGTAAAAATCGATCTTCCTGGACCGAAAAAGCCAAAGATACGAAATTCTTTCCGATCAGCTTTAAATCGGACTTCTCCAATCTCGCGCATATCCCCCGAGAGAAGATCGAAATGCGGTCGGCGCCATTCATGACGAGGTCGCTGTTCCAAGAACTCAAGTGCGACATCAAAGGCGGCCTGCACAGAATCAGATTGGTTTGAATACCAGTCATCTATGACATCCCTACCGCTCGGTAGAACATAACAACGAAAGCCCCATAGCGCCAGCATGACTATCTCAAAATTGCGAAATCGTCAACAAGTGGGTTGACGGGTTTTCGCAATTTTGCTAAAATCCCTCTTGCGAAATGAAAGCCCGTCCTCAACCTACAGTAGGTCGAAAACGGGCAATCGTGAAGCAGCTCCCGGTCGTCTAACGGTAGGACGCCCGCCTCTACAAGTGAGGAAATGCTGGTCCGAATTCCCAGATCTCTTGCGCTCCGTCCCCGCTTGCGCGGGGACGCACGGGCGGTGGACCTCCGCCCGCGCGGAACTTGCGCCGCCCGACCGGCGGCGCGGCAGGCGCGGCTTATTTCGCCGCCTGCGCCTTGAGTGCCGCGATGTCGGCCTCGCTGCGCAGCGTCATCACGCCCATCTGGCTCGACCGGTAGACCGGCACGACCACCTGGGTCTTGCCGTCGCGCTCGAGCAGCGACACGTGGCGGATTTCGGTCCCGCGCACCGGCAGCTCGAAGGTGGTCCATTTGTTGGTGGCCGGATCGTATTTGACGAGGTGATCCGAGGTCCACAGATTGCCCCACACGTTGTGGTTCTGGTCGACCGCGATGTGATAGGGCTGCATGGTGCTGTTCGGGAACGGGATGATCTTGGTCTCGAGCGTCTTGGTGTCGACGCGTGCGAGCGTCGAGCCCCACGAATTGCCCACCCACAGCACGTCGCCGTTCTTGTCGGTGCCCATGCGGCGCGGGCCTTGCGACCATGGCAGCGGCTTGCCGTTGGCGCGGTCATCGAAGTTCTCATAGAAGTTGCGCTGATCGGGGGAGGCCCGGTCGAGCTCGTTCTTGAGCGACGGCAGCGTGATCTCGGTCACCTTGCCGGTCGTCATGTCGGCCTTGCCGATGGTGTCGAAGGCCATCTGCGCCCACCAGCCGTTGCCGTCGCGATCGCCGGCCGCTCCGTAGGTGCTGTTGGTGCCTTTCGCGTTCTTGAACGCCAAGGTCGACTTGAAGTCGGTGAATTTCTCGGTCACCGGATCGAACTGCAGCACGCCGTCGGGAGCCGAGGCCCAGATCTTGCCCTTGCCGTCGACGTCCATGGTCACGGCGCCGCCGAGCGGCGACATGTTCTGCGGCGTCTGGTAGACGGTGATCTTCTCGCTCTTGACGTCGAGCTTGCCGAGGCTGCGGCGGCCCGGGTTCACGTCGAACCAGAAGTTGCCGTCGGCGTCGCGAACGAGGCCGTGGGCGGTCGCGGCGGTGCCGGTGTTGTTGTTGACCTTGAGGTACTTCACGTCGCCGGTCTTGGTGTCGACCTTGCCGATGGTGACGACCTTGTTGGGGTTGTTGACCGTGTAGTAGAGGTTACCGTCGAGCCCCATGCCGCCGTCATGCGGAAGCTGGCCGATCTTGGACGTGGTTCCGAGCGTCCAGTCGCTGCCGTCGTTGGTGTTGTACTTGGTGCCGATCCCGGAATCCGGGTTGAGCGGAACATCATAGAGCGTCCAGACCGCAAGCGCCGCCTCGCCGCTCGGCCGCGCCCGCGCGGTCACCTTCATCGAGCTGTCGCCCGGCCCGCGCGCGCGGGCGAGATAGGCCGCGAGCGCCTTCTGGTCGTGCTCGATGAGGGCGTTGGCCTTGGCATTCGGCGGCATCACGCCGGTATTGGCGACCATCTTCATCAGGTTGATGATCTTGTTCCAGCCGGGCTCGTCGAACTTGAACTGCAGCACGTAGCCCGGCGAATGGCAGCCGGTGCACTGGTTGGTGAACAGCTTCTTGATGCGGGCGTCTTCCGCGCTCTCCTCGGGCAGCGCCGCGACCATCATCTCACCGGGCAGTTGCCGGTAGGCGCGCTCCTTGTCGGTGATCGGCTGCAGCGTGAGGTCCTGCTTGCGCGCCGCGGCGAGATCGACCTCGCCCTTGGCGGTCTCGAACGAGAGCGCCTGCGCCCAGACGTGGTACTTTCCGGCCGAGAGCGGCGGGAAATAGTAGTTGCCCTGCTCGTCGGTGTAGACGCTGGTGGTGATGGTGGAGCCGTCGAGCTTGGCGGACACCGTGATGCCGCTGAGCTTCTCGCCCGCCGCCGAGGCGATCGTGCCGCTCAGCAGATGGTCGGCGGCCTGCGCCAACGTCGCGGTCGCGAGCGTAGCCGCGCTCGCCAGTAAGATGCTTCGCATGTTGGTCATTCTTGTTCTCCCGTCGCGATTGTCATTCTTCCCCGCGGCGAGGCGCCTGGGCGGGGGCCGGTGTAGGCACGGTTCTCACATACGCGATGATCGCATCGACTTCCGAACTGTTGAGGTAGTGCTTGAAGGCGGGCATGCGCGGCGTGCCGTTGACGATGTATTCGCGCATGATCTCGTCGTCGCCGTTGGCCGAAGCCTTGTTCAGCGACGGACCGTAGGACCTGGCATTGAGGCTGGGCGGCAGATGACAGACGCCGCACGACTGGGCGAAGACCTGGCGGCCGTGTCGCTGCTGGTCGTTGAGTCCGGCCGGCTGCGCGGCGGCGTCTCGCGTCGAGGACGCGGCGGCGAGCCCGGCGAGCGGCAAGGCGACAAGGAACGCAAGCACCGAGGTGCGAATCATGGGGGCATCCTCCCGATATTGTACGGCTTTTGCGGCAGCCTACGCCGCGGCCGGGCTGAAGGGAAGGGCTCTCGGGCGCATGGCGGAACGGTTGCGCGTGCATCCCGGGCGCCGGCCACGGGCGATGCCGGCCGGCCCACGATTCGCATCGGCGATCCGCAACCGGCGCTGGACAATGGGCCGTCGGCAGGATCGGCCGCGCTGCTAGCGCGTCGCCCGCCCCACCGTTCCGAGCGGCGGCTCCTTCGGAAGCTGGCTGACGGCGCGCTTCATCTCCAGGCAGGTGAGCAGCTCGGTATAGGTGCCGGGGCTCCCGCTCATGGTCGTGAGGCTCAGGCAGCCGGCCCGGTCGGCCGGCGTGAACTCGGCCCACTGTTTGCTGACCTCCTCGCGGGCGTTGTTCTCGCTGCTCCGGCAGGCCTGCAGATCCTGCTTCAAGCCGAGCGAGCCGTTGGCGGCCGCCTGGCAACTGGGCTCGATGTTCAAGGTGGGGACTTGCTGCGCCATCGCCGCGGTCAGCGGCAGCGCGATGAAGGCCGCCGATAGGACACGAATCATGGCCGTGCTCCCGGGTTCGCTATGGTGGATTACGAACAACACCGGGAGCGCGCCGCCGGTTCCATCCGCCGCGCCTGACGCCGCGGCCGAAGCCGCCGGCCTGTGATGGCCGACACATCGCCAGCGGGCGCGCCGCGCTAGGGACCTGCGCATCGAAGGGCAATCACGCTCTTTCTCGATTCTCAGGAGACGACCATGTCCACTCTGACTTCTCGCGCGCGCGCGGCCGTCCTGGCCGTGCTGACCATCGCCGGCGCCGCCTCCGTCCTGTTGGGCGCGAGCGCCGAACCCGCCACGGCGCTGTGCAAATACGGGACCCCGCACTGCGTCGATCCCCACAAGCCCAAGCTGCCGGAGGTCGGCGGCGCCAAGATTCCGGATTCCGGCTGGGTCGATCCCGACTGCAAGTATTACGGCAACTGCCTGCCGGACAATAAGCCGGAGGCGGCGCGGCGCGCGCAAGCCCGGCTGCAGGCGGCGGGAAAACCGCTGGCCCGCAAGTAACCTCGCCGGCCGCAGCCTCCGGCCGGGGGGCCGGGGGTGAGCGGGACGGCGATCCGTCCCGCTCACCCCCCTGCTGTCTTGATCCCACCCGCTCCGCCGCGACCCGAACGAACCGCGCCGGTCAGGCCTTGCGATCGAGCGCGATCATGTCCTGCAGCTCGGCGATCTCGCGCTCCGCGATCTCCAGCCGCCGCACCAGCGCCGTGCACAGTTCCTGCCGCGCCATATTGATGGCGTCGCTGGCATGCGTCGACAAGCGCGGCTTGAGCGCCGCGAGCCGCCGGCGGATCTCGTAGATGCCGTCGCGCGCGGACGCCAGGATCTGCTCTTGCGCGACCAGTTCGTCGGTGTTCGGCATCGTCCCCTCGCCGGCCGCGCGCGCGGCGCCTCGCGCGCCATCGTGCGGTCCGCGCGAGCATAGTACCAAACCCCTAGTGTGGCGGTTCAGAAGTCCGCATCATTCTTGCAGCGAGTCCGACATGCGGACTTCTGAACCAAAGCCACACTAGATCAATAAGTGCTAGTGTCCTTCGATTCCGAAGTTCGCAAACGACGGTGCCGCACAATGATGCGAACTTCGGAATCGGGACACTACGGCACATTCAGTGTCTTTGAAACGGACTGTGCGGGCCGCGCGGCGCCGTCTTCGTCTCCGTCCTGGTCTTCGTTGCGGCGCACGAAGGCCTCGATGCGGCGCGCGAGCGCGGCGCGGAATTCGTCCACGTCCGCGGGCACCGGATCGTCGTCGGCGGGCTTGCCGCCGGACGCGGCCACCGCCGCGAAGCCGGAGAGATCGCGCAGCATGCGCACGAGCCCGGCAAGCATGCGCGTGTCGCGCTCGCGCTCCGTCCCCGGCAGGTCCGCGCGCGCCAGCCGCAACTCGATGTCGCGCACCTGCCGCTCGGCGGTGCGCCAGAGCCGCGCCACCAGCGCGACCTGGTCGCCGCAAAGCGGCGGGCGGCGCTTGCCGACCACCGTGCGCCGGCGCGGGATCGGCGGCAGCCGCGGCCCGTCGGCCTCGCGCGGCCCGCCGTCGAGCCAGTAGTAGAGCGTGCCGAGGCTCATGTCGCAGGCCGCGAGGATGCGCGAGACGGTGAAGCCTTCGACATACATCGCGCGCGCCTTGGTGATCTGCGCGAGGCCCGGCGGCGCATAGGGACTCTGGCGGGTGGTGACGGGGATGCGGCGCGGCATGGGGTGTGTCCTTGGATGGGGCGCGGCGGCGGCCGGGATCAGGTCGCGATGGCCCGACGCGGTTGTTGGCCCGCACGTGTCCCGGACGCGGTGCAGCGCGCAGCACTTGCGCAGCGGTGCACCGCAGAGCCGGGACCGCCACGGACGAGATCGGAGACGAGATCGGAACGGTCCCGGGTCTGCAGCGCATCACTGCGTGCTGCGCCGCGCCCGGGACACGGCTTGAGCTGCGCATGGGATGAGAGCGGTCACTCTTCCCCGCTCGTCCCCGCGCAAGAGCATCGGCGCTAATGTACCCCGCACGTGTCCCGGACGCGGTGCAGCGCGCAGCACTTGCGCAGCGGTGCACCGCAGAGCCGGGACCGCCACGGACGAGATCGGAACGGTCCCGGGGTCTGCAGCGCATCACGTCGTGCTGCGCCGCGCCCGGGACACGGCTTGAGCTGCGCATGGGATGAGAGGGTCACTCTCCCCGCTCGTCCCCGCGAAAGCGGGGACCCAGTCCTCAGTTCCGGCGCATCGTCTCGATTAAGCGCAGACTGGATTCCCGCTTGCGCGGGAATGAGCGGCGGAGAGATTCGAGAACCGTAGGTTGGGTCGAGTTCTTCACGAGACCCAACAAACAATCTGCGTGCAGGACGCCCGCCCCGCCTCATGGTGAGGAGCGCACGCCGTACGCGTCTCGAACCATGGGCGGTCCGGATCGCGGCACCCGGCGCCAGTGTGCATTCGACGGAGGTGTCGGAGGATGCGGCAAGCCTAGCGGAGCAGCGCCGCGCTGTCAAGGATTATATTCCGGGCGCCATCACCGCCGGGGCTCACGCCGCCTTCAACCGCTTGAGCTCTTCCATGAACTCAAAGCGCAATTGGGCCGCCTCCTGCTCGGGCAAAGCGTTGCTCATCTGCGGGAAGATGGTGCGATAGAGCAAAAGATCGCGCTGGTCCCAGGGAAGCGTCTGCGCTGCCCGCGCCTCCGCGAGAATCCTGTGCAGCTCGGCGCGGACCTGGGCCGGATCGGGGTAGTACACGGGGGTTTCGAAATCCTCGTCGGACGGGTCAGCTCCGTCTTGTCCGAACAGATCGCCTTGGCGGGGAGAGGACATGCACAATTCCGGGAATGGAGCCGTGCCGATCATGCGCGAACCGGTCGATTCGCGCGAGCGCATGCGGGACAATGTCCCCGCTGTTTACAACGCGGCTCAAGCCTTGCTTTTGCTCTTGCGTTTCGCCGCAGCCGCTTTTTCCTCTACATGCGCGAATGCCCCGGCATCGCGAAGCTTGTCGGCGCTCAACAGCGGACCGTCGCAAATGCGGTTGAGAAGATCGGCCTGCCTGGGTTCCAGCGCAATCAAACGGCCCAGCACGTTGAGAAGATCGAGCAGGTCGCTGGTGTATTCCGGCAGCCAATGGTCCGGCTGGATCGAGTCGAGCGGCGACGGGGGACGACGGTCGCCGATGATCGGACGGCTGCGGTCGCGGCGGCGATAGCTGAACCAGTGCCAGAGCACCTGCTTGCCGGAGACTTCGTACGCCCACATTTCCGGCGTGACGTTCTCGACATAGCCCTTGCCGATCTTCAGCCGGCGCGTCGCCGGGTCGTAATCCATCGTGTCGGGCAGCGGCTCGGGGGCAGACGGAATTGCACCGCCGGTCGGAATGGTCGGTGCGCTCGTTTTCGGCAACCGTGGCGACTGCTTCGGCCGACCCGCGGCGGCATCGGCAAAACGCTCGCCATAGCAATGCAGCCAAATGATTTCGCTGCCGAGCGCGATGGCTTCCCCGAACAACTTTGCATCGGCGCTCAATGGTACGCGCAAGCCGGGGCGGACGAGATCGGCTTTGAAGCGCGCCGTGAACGCGGGGTGCGCCGTGACGGCCGCGAGATAGGCCATCGCATCCTCGGCTTTGACCTGCCCGTAGAGGTTAGCCAGATGCGACAAGAGCGCAGGCTTGATGTTCGGCTGCGTCGCATCGCGGTCGCGCCAGAGCGGGAATACACGACCGCCCCTTCCATGATAATGATGGAGATCAGGAATAAGAGCGGTCAACGTCACCGCCGGACCGGCTGTCGGCGTGCGATCCTCCGGCGCAGTCAAATGGACCTGCCTGCTTGAGTAAGCTTTCCAAAGCGTCGGATTCGGTCGATTGATAAGCCGCGAGTCTGGAATGATCCATTGGCGATCAAACGATCTAAAGCCATAGTGCGTCGGCGCAATCACTTCTTTCTTGTCATCGTTTACGGCTTCGGGACGATGCTCATGACCTGCCAATCCATCTTTGGCACCTTTCGAGACCGTCTTATCCCCTCCTTCGTGTGGATGGAATAGCAGTTCCTTTTTGGCCGTATCCTTCTCAGTCGTTAGCCGTGCCCACCGATCACTCAGTGATTGCATGTCGGGAGCAATGATCCACGTACGTCCGGGCATAATGCCGGAGCCATCGTATACAAAGAGATCGTTGAGCGCAGGAAAGGTCGCCCAGGGACCGGTCGCGGCTGCCAAGAAAGGATCGCGCCAGCCGAACGGGCAATCGCTCCAGTCTGGACCTTGAAGTGAGAGCCTGGCAAGCGCCGCGAATTTTTCCTCGCGACTGCCCTTCGGCAGCGCGTGGAAACGCACCCGCGCCGGTTGCTTGTCACTCTTGGCGAGCTTACGCGCAGCGAGCACGATGCAGACCGGCTGCTGCACGCCTTGAAAGATGCGCGTCGGGACATCCGGTTGATGCCCTTCCGGCGAGCAATCGACGACCCAGATTTCCGAGCAGGTGCGGCGCAGATCGTCGCGCATCTTTTCGAAGCCGGGGCCGTTGAGGAAGCCGGCCACTGTGATGAAACAGACGATTCCCTCCTCGTCCTTGTCGGGATTGCCGGTCGCCGCATAATTGCCTGAGCCGAAGACTTTCCAAGTGGCCCAGCGCCAAAAATAGACATAGAGATTCTTCAGGTGTTTTCCGTGCGCGCCCACGCCCCATTCCGGCGGCGGACGCCAGCGGTCGAGCGGCGCGACGAGCTTTCCACCTGAGCCTTTCTCGATCCAACCGCCGCGGCCTTCCGCCTTTTCCTTGTAGGGCGGATTGCCGATGACAACGGTGATCGGCTGGGTTTTCTTGACCGTATTGGCGTCCCGTCGCGACTTTGCGATCGGTTCATACATTTGGCCAAGCATCTCTTCCTCAATGAATGGATTGCCCAGCGTGTCCGTGATGAACAGGCGAAGCTCAGGCAAGGGCGGGGAATTCATCAGCGCCTGCAATTCGGCGATCAGGCGAAGCTGCGCGACCGCGAATGGACCGAACTGTAGTTCGAATCCAATGACGCGCTTGGCCGCGGCCTCGATCGCGCCGCGCACGGCGCCTTCGCCCTGATCCGCGGCAACAGTCGCGGCGATACGGCGCAGCACGCCAAGAAGGAATGTGCCGGTGCCGACTGCAGGGTCGGCCACGATGACGTCGGGCGCGGCGAAACCGGTGGCCCGTTCAAACAATGGACCGCGCAAGGCCTCGTCGACGAGGTTGACCATCGCCCACACCACTTCCGGCGGCGTGTAGTACGAGCCGGTCCGTTTGCGCAGGGTGTTGTCGTAGACCTCCAGGAAGTCCTCGTAGAAATAGAGCCAGGCCTCCGGATTGTCCTTGCTGATGGTGTGCCAATTCACCTCATTGAGAACCCGCGTCAGTGTGCCGAGCGAGGTCTTGAGCGCCTCCTGGTTCGCGGAATCCTCGGTCAAGAGCCGGAGTGCGGTCCCGATCAGCGAGTTCGATTTGCGCAATTCCTGCGCCGCGGCTTCGGCGCCGGCCGACAAGGAAATATCCCGGGCCCGTGCAACCAGAAGTCCGAACGTCACTGCCTGCGCATAGCCGTCCGCGAACTGCGCATCGTCGGCTTGCGGGAAGAGCAGCTTGCGCCAGTCTTGCGCCAGGCCCGTGAGCGCGGGACTGCCCCGCTCCATCTGCTCGATGACTTCGTCGCGAAGCAGGCGGCACAGTCGGGCGCTGACCTGGGCAAGCTGCTTTGCGGTTTTCGGCGGTATGGGTGACCAGCGCAGGAAGTCACTGATGAGCGGAAGCAGGGTCGGCGGGGCGGCGAGCTTCGCGCCCGATGTCTCGACATTGCCCTCCAGATTGACGATCGAGCCTTCGAGCTTGCCGTCGCGCCACAGGCTGAACGAATTGCCGTCGGTGTAGATCAGGTTTGGCAGCGATTTGAGCTTGTCCCACTGCGCCTTGTCGTGCGGATCGCTGAACTTGCGCGGGTCGGCGCCCTTGCCCGGGGCCTTGAGTTCGATGAACCCGACGAGCGCCTTGCTGACGGTGGCGGCAAAGTCTGGACGCGTCTTCAGATCAGACTGGGTGGTTTCGCCGACGAGATGGACAGAGTCGGCGGGCAACCCGCCAATGTCTGCGAGCTCCCGCACGAGCGTGTCGAACGGCCCACGCAACTGATCCTCGGGCGCACCGCTGATCGCGACATTCGCCAATTTGGGCTTGACGCTCGCACCGAATTTCGAGACGGCGTCAGAGACCGTTTTCGATGGCAAGCTGCCCCCCAAGGAGATCACGGCTGGGTGCGGTTAAATCGTTGGCCCTAGCCGTTACTTGAATCAGGGAGTCGGCACAATCCAGCCTTGCAGCCGTGCGCGCGAAACGTGACGCGCAGCGCCAGTAGGGCCGCTTCCGCCGCGCCCGCTCTTCTTGCATACTCCCCTACCCTTTGCGCCGCGCCGCCTTCGGCAGCTTCACCGGCCAGCTCACGATGCGGTCCTCGAGGTCCTCGTCCGCCACCTCGTCCTCGCCGGCGCCGACCTTGCCGCGCACCGAGATGCCGGCCTGGTGCACCGAATCGGGGTCGCCCGACAGCAGCGGGTGCCACCAGTAGAGGTCGCGCCCGTCGGCCACCAGGCGGTAGCCGCAGGTCGGCGGCAGCCAGACGATTCGCTTGACGTTCCTTGGGGTTAGCCGCACGCAGTCATGCACTTTCTTGGTCCGGTTGGGGTAGTCCCGGCAGCGGCAGGTCTGGCCGTCGAGGAGCTTGCAGCCGACGTCGGTGAAATAGGTGCGGGCGGCGTCGTCGGCGTCCTCGAGCTTGACCAGGCAGCAGCGCCCGCACCCGTCGCAGAGGCTCTCCCACTCGGAATCCGTCATCTGCTCCAGGGACTTGCGCTTCCAGAACGGGGTCGGGTCGTGAGCCATGAAAGGGTCCCAATGGCGGGTTCACCTGGCGCCGGCGCGGCGCGGCAGGGCGAGCGGGGGCAAACCAGGCCGCGGCCGAACCGGTCCGCCGGCGCGAGCATTACCAGAAGCCGGGCGGAAAGCTTAACGTTTCCGTTCACCTTGTGACTGGGGTGCCATAGTGCGGCCGGCGCGGATCGGCTAAGACAGGAGGGCGGTGGCGCCCCCGGTTCCACCGCGATTCGGCTTGGCCGCAGGCGGCCCCGGGCCGGTTCGGCGCGGCCGGTCGGCGCGGCCGGATGGCCGGCGGGTGAACGAGGCGGGCGACCCGTCGCCTCCAGCGGCGGGTGAAACGAGGCGGGTGAAACGAGGCGGGCGACCAGGCGAGTGACGAGAGGCGATTTCCTTGCGCGACCTGTTCCATGACGACCAGCGCCCGGAGGACTGGAAGGCACGGCTTCGCCGCGTCCTCCTCGACCTCGATTCGCGCGTCGACACCGGCATCTACCTCGCGCGCACCTGGGGCCGCGAGCTCTACGAGCGCTTCACCGTGGTCATGGACCGGTTCCATGTCGCCGGCTGGCGGCGCTGGTATCTGGTCGAGCCGCTCTCGGAGGGGCTCACGCTCGGCACCGGCGGGCTGGTGCTCCTGCTGGCGCTGGCGATCCCGGCGTTCCGCGACACCGCCGACGACGACTGGCTCAAGAAGTCCGAGCTCGCCGTCACCTTCCTCGACCGCTACGGCAACGAGATCGGCTCGCGCGGCATCCGCCACAACGATTCGGTGAAGCTCGACGAGTTTCCCGACCATCTGATCAAGGCGACGCTCGCCACCGAGGACCGGCGCTTCTACGAGCATTTCGGCATCGATATCCCGGGCCTGTTCCGCGCCATGCTGACCAATGCGCGCGCGGGCGGCGTGGTGCAGGGCGGCTCCTCCATCACCCAGCAGCTGGCGAAGAATCTGTTCCTGTCGAACGAGCGCACGCTCGAGCGCAAGGTGAAGGAAGCGTTCCTGGCGCTGTGGCTGGAGACGAGGCTGCCGAAGAACGAGATCCTCAAGCTCTATCTCGACCGCGCCTATCTCGGCGGCGGCACCTTCGGCGTCGACGCGGCCGCGCAGTATTACTTCAACAAGTCGGCGCGCGACGTGAACCTGTCCGAGGCGGCCATGCTGGCCGGCCTGTTCAAGGCGCCCTCGAAATTCGCCCCGCACGTCAACCTGCCGGCCGCCCGCGCGCGCGCCAACGTCGTGCTCGACAACCTGATCGAGGCGGGCTTCATGACCGAGGGCCAGGTCTTCGGTGCGCGGCGCAATCCCGCCACCGCCGTGGATCGTCGTGACGAGCGCTCGCCGAATTACTATCTCGACTGGGCGTTCGACGAGATGAGGAAGCTCGTCGACAAGCTGCCCAAGACGGTGCACGACCGCGTCTTCATCGCGCGGCTGGCGATCGATCTCAATCTGCAGAAGAACTCCGAGAAGGCGGTCGAGAATTCGCTGCGCCAATACGGCCGCGAGTACCACGCCAAGCAGGCCGCCGCCGTGCTGATGGAAACCGACGGCGCCGTGCGCGCCATGGTCGGCGGGCGCGATTATGGCGAGAGCCAGTTCAACCGCGCCACCGACGCCATGCGCCAGCCCGGCTCGTCGTTCAAACCCTACGTCTACGCGACCGCACTGATGCACGGCTTCAAGCCGACCTCGGTGGTCGTCGATTCGCCGGTCTGCATCGGCAACTGGTGCCCGCACAACTTCTCCGGCGGTTTTTCCGGTGCGATGACGCTGACGCAGGCGATCACGCGCTCGATCAACGTCATTCCGGTGAAGCTCTCGATCGCGCTCGGCAACGGCAACGCCAAGATCGGCCGCGCGATGATCAAGGACACCGCGCGCAAGGCGGGATTGCGCACGCCGCTGCCCGACACGCCCTCGATGCCGATCGGGGCCAACGAGGTGACCGTGCTCGACCATACCGGCGGCTACACCATGTTCCCCAACGAAGGCATGTCGGCGACGCCGCACGCCATCCTTGAGGTCCGCAGCGGCGGCGGCGACCTGATCTGGCGCTGGGATCGCGACGGCAAGAAGCCCGTTCGCGTGCTGCCGCCGCAGGTCGCGCGCGACATGGCGATGATGATGAACAAGGTGGTCGAGGAAGGCACCGCCCGGCGCGCGATCCTCGACGGCATCAAGGCCGCGGGCAAGACCGGCACCACCAATGGCTTCCGCGATGCCTGGTTCGTGGGCTACACGGGCAACTACGTCGCGGGCGTCTGGTTCGGCAACGACGACTACACGTCGACCAATCGCATGACCGGCGGAGCGCTCCCGGCGCAGACGTGGCACGACATCATGGAGTATGCGCACCAGGGAATCGAGCTTAAGCCGCTGGCGGGGGTGAGCCCGACGTCGCCGACGAGCGCGCGTGCCAATGTCGCCGCCGCTCCCCCGCCTTCGAGCAGCAGCAACGCCCGGGCTGACGCATCGCAACGGCCGCCGCTTCTGACCAGGCGCGGGGTCGACGTGCTGGTGCGCGTCGAACGGCTGATGGACGACGCCACGCGCGCGCTTGCGACCCGCGACGAGCCCGCCCGCAAGGCCGAGACGCAGGGTCCGACGCAGCAGATGCGCGAAGGCACGTTTGCAGCCGCCTCCGACCGGCCGGCGGACGGCCCGGTTCGCGGCAACTGATCGCGACGGACGCGTCTCCGCCGTAGCAGGCGGCTGCCGGAGCGTGCTCATCGGACCGTCTCACGCCCAGGATCGACCGTGCGCCTGCTGATCGGAACCTTGTTCGCCCTCGCCGTCGCGGCCGCCGTCGGTCTCGGCGCGACCTGGGTGGCGCTCACCAAGGGCACCGCCTATGGGGCGGTCACGATCGGCGCCTGGGCCGCCTGGCCGAAGGTCGGCACGCCCGGCATCGACCCCTATGCCCGCGCCATGATCGCGCGCAGCGGCGAGCTCCCGGTCGGCTCCGGCGACGGCGTCGCGTTCCACGCCCGTGCCGACGACGGCGGCCGCGTGCTCGACGGCCGTTGCGACGTGGTGCTGAGCGGCATCACGCCGCAAGCGCGCTACTGGACCATGACGCTCTACGATCCCGAAGGCCGCCTGGTCGGCAATTCGGTGCAGCGCCATGGCTTCACCAGCCAGGAGATCATGCGCCGTTCGGACGGGAGCTTCGAGATCATGGTCGGCCCGCGCGCGCGCCCGGGCAATTGGCTGCCGAGCGGCGGCATCGAGCGCTATGTGCTGGTGCTGCGGCTCTACGACACTCCGATCGGCATGGCGACTCGAACCGGCCGCGACGCCCCGATGCCGACGGTGACCCGCAAGGCCTGCCAATGATCCGTCTCCTGCTGTGGATACTCGGCGGGGCGCTGCTGGGAGGCATCGTGCACCTCGCAACGGTGCTGATGCTGCCGAGCTTGGCGACGCAGGACGCCTATTCCCGGCTGTTGCCGATTGCGCCGGTCAATGCGGTGGTCCCGCTCCCGGCACCGACGCCGGAAGCTGCCGCCATGCCGTTCATGGATCCGTCCTTCGCGATGGCGGTGTGCCGCTACGACCTGAACGACGGACCGTTGAAGTTTTCCGTCCCGGTCAGCCAAGCCTATACCTCGGTGTCGTTCTACACCCGCGCCGAAATCGCCTATTACGCGATCAACGATCGCGCCGCCGGCCGCCGCGTCATCGAGCTTGACCTGATGACGACCGAGCAGCGCAACGAACTGCCCGACAACGAGGAGATCACCGCGGCCGACCGCCTGATCGTGGAATCGCCGACCCTCACCGGCTTGATCCTGATCAAGGCGCTGGCACCCGAAGCCGGGATGCTGCCGGCCGCTCGCGCCGCGGTCGCCGGCGCGCGATGCAGTCAGCAGTAGCGGCTCGAAGGTGGTCTCGTAGCTAATCCTTTTGACGGCCCGTCCTCGATGCTGATCGCATCACTTCCTCACATGGCGTCCGCGCAAGACGGCGGCAGGGCCTTCCCACTTCCGCCTGTCGGCGCGCGTCTTGAAGCCCCTCCGTGGCAGGCGTATCATTGCGGTTTCGAACGGCAGCAATCGTAAATTCGGCGCGTCCCATCCCCATCGGAGAAAGGTCACGACGATGAAAGCCAGTCTCTACGTCGGAACGGCAGTGACGGCACTTGCCGTGGCCGCCGCCTACGCGTTCGTGTCACCCGGCACAACGCTCGCCGCCGACGGTGCGTCGCTGCTCGCCGGAAAGGTCGTCTCGTCCTCCGGCGAGGCATTGGCCGGCATTCCGATCAAGGCGCATCGCGACAACAGCCCCATCACGGTGGCCGTCTATACCGACGTCAAGGGCGAATACTCGTTTCCGACTTGGTCGGACCTCACGCCCGGCTCCTATTCGGTCACGGTGGAACTGCCGGATTTCGAGCGCACCGCAAAGCCGGTGGCGGTCGTGGAAGGCAAGCCCGCGAACATCGACTTCACGCTGAAATCCAAGCCGCTCGCCTATGAAGACGCGACCGCCTCCGAAATCATCGCCGCGCTTCCGGGCACGGACCACGAGAAGGTTCTGTTTTCCCAATGCGGCAATTGTCACAGCCTACAATGGGCGCTGGCGATCCCGCGTACGAAGGAAGACTGGATCGGGGTCATCAAGAAAATGGCTGGACGTGCCGCCGAGGAACATACGCCGGGCACCTATGCGTTCAGCCAGAAGCAGTTCATCGAGCCGTTGGCCGACTATCTGGTCTCGATCCGCGGACCTGACTCCTCCGACAAGATCCCGTTCAAGCAACGCCCGCGGCCGACCGATGCGGCCTCCACCAATCTTGTCGTGACCGAATATGCGCTTCCCAGGGGCGGCGAACGCGAACTCTACATGATCCGCGGCGATCGGCGCTTCGTGTGGCCCCACGACGTCATCATCAACGACAAATACGCCTACTACACCGATCACTTCTCCTACGCTCTCGGCCGGATCGACCGGAAGACCGGGGAAGGAACGGTCATGCCCTTCACGCTGCCGGCGGGAGCCGGGCGCGAGGCACGCGCGGCTGGCGGCGCCGATGGGCGTCCGGGCGATCCCGGCGGCGGAGCGCACGAACTGCAATTCGACCAGCACGGCAATGTCGTCGTCGGCATGGATAACGGGCTGGTCAAATACGATCCGAAGACGGGTCAGTTCATGACCTGGGCGACCGGCCGTCCCATGTTTGGTCTGGATGCGGACGGCAATGTCTGGAGCATGCCGAGAAACGGCGAGCTGATCAGGGTCGACACCAACGTCGAATTTTCGAAGCCGACGACCTTCCTGATTCCGAAGAACCGGGGAATCTACGACACCGACACCGATTCCAAGGGCCGGACCCATATCTACATCTGGCGCGAAGGCAAGATCGGCATCTTCGATCCCAAGACGGCCGAATACGCCGAGTACAAGACGCCCACGCCCATGGCCGGTCCGCGGCGCGGACAGATCGACGGTCAGGACCGCCTCTGGGCCGCGGAGTTCTACGCCGGCCAGGTCCTGATGTTCGATCCGGACAAGAAGGTCCTCAAGGAATACCCGCTGATCAACGGGACCAAGCCCTATACGGCGCCTTACGCGGAGCCCTATTCCGCCAGCGCCGACAGCAAGAACCAGATCGTCTGGACGAATGACTTCAGCAGCAGCCGTCTCTATCGCATCGACATGAACTCCGGGCAGTCGACGGAATATCTGACGCCGTCGAATTACGAGATGCGCGATCTGAAAGTCGAAACCGGAACCGAGCGCCCGACGGTGTGGATTCCGGCCTATCGTCCGCCATCCAAGCTGGTGAAGATCGAGGTGCGGTGATTCCAACGCGTCGGCCGGCACAACCCGCACGCCGACACGCTGTATCTCAAGAATTCACGCTACGGGTCGCATTCCGCGGTGAGTGCGACCCGTTTTCTTTTGCAGTACGTCGGGATCGAATCGACCGGCCGCGACCCCCGCCCCCACCGCGTCCAACGAAGGGAGCCGGCCGCACGAGCATCGATCGTCACGAAGATCGGGATCGTTGGTCCGCAACGCCTACTTGAAATACTTCAGGTCCGGAGCCTTCTGGCCCTTGGCGGTCGGCATCAGGAAACCATCGGCGCTCACCATGTAGTCGTCCTTGCCCACGCGCACATGAGGGTTGGTTTCGGCACAGTTCTGTTCGGTCCAGATCGGACGGGCAGACGGGTGGCGCCGGTAGTTCTTCACGACGGTCCATGGATGCGTGAGCGCGTGGTCGATGACGGTGACCTCATCATGGGCGATATTGGAATCCTTGCTGTCGATGTAGAGCTTTTCCTTGATGATCGTCTGATTGTCCCGATGGAGAGGAAGGCCGGTCGCGTCGAAAGCACGGGGACCGCGGAAGCCGCGTGTCTCGACCTCGAGCACGTCGTATTTTCCGTCCCCGTCCCGATCGATCCATTGGCCGATAGAATAGCCCAGGAGCGTCGGCACGATCGACTCCGGCCAAGGGCGCCCGTCCGTGAAAATCCGGCGATTGTCGTAGATGTGGTCGGCCAGAATGTGGAAGGTCGTCGGCGCCAAGACGAATTCGATCTCGCCGTAACCATTGGTGACGCGGGGCATGCCTGGCGAGAAGCATAGGTACGTCATGTTGCTCGTGCCTTGTCCGCCTTCGGACTTGATGGAATCGAAGATGGCCTGGTACTCCGGCGTGAGCGGAGCCTTCTGGTCGCGGGCGAACCGACCCGGTCCGCCGATCGCCAGCCACTGCCCGTGGAAGTCGGGGTACTTCGAGTCATCCCAGGCCCAGGCGCCGGCCATCGTAACGCAAAGCGAGCTCAGGAGCGTGATGGCACTGATCGAACTTCGGTAACGCATCTTGTCCTCCTCTCATCATGGTTCGATGGATGGTCCGATGGGCTCGTGCGGTGCGGCCATGCAGAGGGCGTGATCGTCGGTGGCGGCACGCCGCCTCTTGTTCTGCATTGCTTCAAATATCCCGCTGTGCAGCCCGATTTGCAACCACCCGCGCCACGGCCAAGGGCAATTAAGGTGGCTGGTCAAACGCGCTAAAGCTCGGAACGGCCGGTCCGCCGGCCGACAGCGCACGGCCGCTAATCCTTCGCGACGATCCTGCTGCTCTGGCCGCGGCTGCAGGATTGCCCGGCGCGCGTCTGCAGAAGAGTGAGCGAGCGCTCGGCCTCGATCGCGGCCGGCGACGGCGCCATGATCACCATGCGCTCGAGCGCATAGCCGTATGACGCCGTACGCTCGAAGAGCGAGCGGCAGACCCAGTCGACGATGGCGCTGTTCTCGTTGTTGCGGTTGAGCGCGTTACCCTCTTCGGCCGCGCTCAGCTCGGCCACATGGGCAAGGCTCTTCGCCCGCTTGTGATCCATGTCGAGCACGCGTCCGGCGACGGCGAAGAACGGCTCGATCCGCACCACGTCGTTGCGCGCGTCGGTGATCAATTGCGCATAGCCGGACGCCTCCGAGCGGCGGTATCGCTCGTTGAGCCGCTTCCAGTACGCGGCGGTGTCGACTTGCGCGGGCTCGCGCGGCAACTGGCCCAGGCCGTATTCATTCACGACGCTGTACCAGCGATTGCGGTCGTAAGGCGGCGCGATCAGCGGATAGGCGAGATCCCGGAGTGCCCGCTCGTCGTCAGTGAGGCGGTTGTCGGAGCTCGGCAAGCCGATGTTGCGGGCTGCGTCGCGTCCGATCCAGGCGTGCATGTCGTCGGTGACGAGCGAGGGTCGCGCCCGGTCGAAATCGGCGTTGAGCGCGCAGCCGCCGAGCGTCGCCACGGCGGTCATCGCGGCGCAGAGCCGGATGAAACCAAGGCCTCGCGTGCGGCAGCCCCGCGGCGATTCCGCTCGCGCCATCACGGAACGGGTCGGACCGGATGCCGGCTCACGTGCGCGAGATGCGACGGCGGCGGCGGCGGCGTTGGCTGCGGCTCGTCTCAGATGGCTCATCGGGATATCGTTCGATCCGGATGACGGGAAGGATGATGACGGTCGCCGACTCCGGCTTGCCGCCGATCAACCTGCTGCTACGCGCACCACGCCCGAGTTCGGGAAACCTGATCAACGTTCCCATGTCGCAATCCCCCAGCCGGGCCCCACGGACCGGCCCGACGCACAGTCGGCCCACCGATATAGAAGCATCCAAGGTTAACGCTCTGCTAACGACAGCCGCCTAGGTTCGAGCGAAATTGCAATTATCCGCCGTGACCGGGGCCGTCATCCATGATCAATCTGCCAACGCTCGCCGGCCTCGAAGGCCTCATCGATCTCGACCGCCAGGGCGTCGATATCAAACCGACATTGCTGCGGGTCCTGACCGACCAGTACCTGCTCAGTCCCGCCCACACGCCGGACGAGGAGCGCCACTACACCGAGCTCGCGATGCGGCTGATCGACGAATCGGAGATCGCCACCCGCGCGTCGATCGCCACAAGGCTCGCCGAGCATCCGGCCGCTCCGCGCGCCATCGTCCAGCAACTGGCGCGCGACGTGCTCGAAGTCGCCGAACCGATCCTGCGCCATTCGCCCTGCCTGACGCCGGCCGACCTCGAGGCGATCGCCGCCGAGCGCGGCCCGTCCTATGCGGCCATCATCGCCCAGCGCGGACAGCCGCGGGTGTTGAGCGTGCCGGTGCCGGCCCCGGCCCCCGCTTCCGCGCGCATCGCAGCGCCCGCCGCCGAGGTCGGCCTGCACGCGCTTGAGAGCCCGGAGACCGCGACTGGCGCGGCGCCCGATCGCACCATCCCCGCCCCGCGTGACGAGCGCACCGAAGCTGGCGGTGGCAGCGACGCCACGGAACTCTGCGAGCTGTTCTTTGCAGCGGGCGCACCGGAGCGCCGGCTGATCCTGATGAACCTCGACTATGCCACCAGCACGCCGCGAGAGCCGCCGGCGCCGATGCAGCGCGCCGATATCTGGCGGCTCGAATCCTCGGCCTTGCAGCACAACACCGAGGCGGTCGTGCGCGAGCTCGAACGTGCCCTTGGCGTGAGTCTCCGGCTGGCCCGCCGCATCGTGGGCGACGAGCTGGGCGAGCCGATCGTGGTCGCCGCCAAGGCGATGCAACTGCCGGCGGACGTGGTGCAGCGCATGGTGCTGTTCATGAATCCGCGCGTCGGCCAATCCGTCGACCGCGTCTACGAACTCGCCGATCTCTATTCCGAGATCGGCGTTGACGCGGCCCGCCGCATGATCGCGATCTGGCGCGACGCCGGCGCGGCGGAGGAACATTCCGGCCGTCACGATGCGCAGTGGCAGGAGGCGGTGGAGAGCGCGCGGCGCGCCTTGTCGGAAATTTCGGTGCGCGCACCGGCGCGGCAACGCGACACGCTGCTGCTCGAACCGCACGCGCGCGTCGGCGGCCCGGGCAAGCAACGCGCATGACACGCGTGCCGGCGCCCGACCGGGCGCGCTCACGCCACCAGCGGATCGAGGAAATGGCGGCCGGTGCGGTCCTCGATCTCGACGATCCAGGTATCGGGATCGAAGCGGATCTCGCGCGTGAGGCGTTCTTCGACCTTCTCCTCCGGTACCGCTCCGCTGCCCAAGGCGCGGGTGAAAGCGCGGTCGGCTGGATGGGAATCGTGAAAGGCGGCCTGAGGGGCCGGCCCGAACAGCTCCGCGGTGCCGTCGAGGCGGTTGAGCTTGATGAAGATGGCGCCCGCCTCCTCGGCGCCGCGGCGGCGCACCACCGCGTAGGCGCCCTCGCCGTTGCAGCGCCGTACATAGGCTGCGACCCAGATCGCGGATTTCAGGCGCATGTCAGTTCCGTCCCGGCGTGAGCCTCGGACTGAACGGATATAGATTTCGTGCGCTCTATTCCAGCGGCCGGCCGGTGATGGCGGCAAGCTCGCGCGTGACGCGCTCGGAGACCTGGCCGGTGACCGGGAGCTTGCGCTCGCGCTCGAACTTCTCGATCGCGGCCTGGGTCTCGGGGCCGAGAATGCCGTTCGGCTTGATCTGCCCATAGCCGAACTCCGCGAGCGCGCGCTGCACCGCGAGCACGCGCTTGGAGGGCGACGGTGCGATCACCTCGGCGATCGGATCATGGCGGACCGGCTGCGCCGCCGGGCGAGCAGGAGCACCTGGTGCGCCGGTAGCGCCGGTCGTCGACCGGGCGAATTTCGCGTTCGATCGCTTGATCGCCGTGAGCAAGGCCTCGCCCGGTTCGGTCGACGGCTTCAGTCCGGCGACCTGCTCGAAGTCGCGGACGGCTGCATCGGTGCGCGGACCGTAGCGGCCGTCGACCGCGCCGTCGTAAAACCCGCGCCGCCCGAGTTCGCGCTGGATGTCCGCGATGACCTCTCCGGCCGGGCGTGCGGTCGTCGCCGGCTCGGCTTTGCCGGCCGCCGCGGACGGCGTCGGTTCGGCCGGGCGTGCCCGCGGCAGCGCCGCGACCGCGCCGGTATCCTTGGCCGAGACCGGTGCCGCGGTCGTGAGCGCGCTCCTGAACATGGGTGCCGGATGCTGGCCCGACTGGAGAAAAAGCACGTTCGTCAGGATGGCGACCGTCGCGGAGACGCCGACCGCAAAGGCGATCGCGTCGCGATGGCTCCAGCCCAGAGACTGGAGCAACGACCAGCGCGCGGCGCTTTCGCCGCGGCTGCTGTGGGCAGCGCTACGCACTGAGCTTCATCCGTGTGTCGTATTGCGGGTCGGCTGTGCGCGCGGGGATACGGCCGATGGCGGCCAGTTCGGCGGTCCTGCATGCGCCTTCGCAATCGATCGGCAAACGGATGGTGACGCGCGTCCCCTGCCCGATCCGGCTTGCGATCTGCAAGTCGCCGCCATGCAGCGCGAGCAGTCCCTTCACGATCGAAAGCCCGAGCCCGGTGCCGTCGTGACGCCGGTCATAGGACGAACGCGCCTGGAAGAACGGATCGCCGATGCGCGGAAGATCCTCCTCGCCGATACCGACGCCGGTGTCCTCGACGCTCACCGCCACGTAGGGGCCCTCGGTCTTTGCGCTCACGGTGATCTTGCCGCCGCGATTGCTGAACTTGATGGCGTTCGACAACAGGTTGAGCATGATCTGATTGAGCGCGCGCTTGTCGGCGACGATCTCCGGCAGATTGGCCGGAAGGCTCATGACGAGTTCGATGCCGGCCTCGTCCGCCTTGAAGGCCAGCAGATCGCAACAGTCCTCGACCGCCAGCGCCGGCCGGAACGGCTCCGGCGTGATCTCGAAGTTCCCGGTCTCGATCTTCGACATGTCGAGGATGCCGTTGACGACCGAGAGCAGGTGGTGGCCGGACTCGTTGATCAGATGGGCGTATTCGTTCCGCCGCTCGGCGTCGATGCGCAGCGATGCTTCCTTGCCGAGCATCTCGGAGAAGCCGATGATGGCGTTGAGCGGCGTGCGCAGTTCGTGGCTCATGGTGGCAAGGAACCGGCTCTTGGCGGCGTTCGCGCGCTCGGCTTCCGCGCGCGCCTCTTCGAGCGCCTGTTCCTGCTGTTTGCGGCTGGTGATGTCGCGCATGACGGCGACCACCTCGCGGTCGTGGCCGACGTTGTCTTCGTTCAGCGCCTGGTCGAGCGCGCGGCAGCGCATCTCGATCCAGATGAACTCGACCCCGGAGGGCGCCGTCGCCGCGGCATTTTCGCGCCGGACCCGGAACTCGACCGAGCGGCTGTCGCCGAGCGCTGCCGAATCGGCGAGCGCGGTGAGATAGGCCGGACGGTCGGCAACATGCACGCGGTCGAACAGGCCGTGACCGAGAAGCTGCTGCACCTTGGCGCCAAGCAGCGGCTCGGCCGCAGGCGAGACGAACAGCACCGCGCCATTGCGGCCGTGCCGCGTGATGACGTCCGTCATGTTGCGGGCCAGCAGGCGATACCGATCCTCCTCGGCATAGAGCAGCCAGAAGCTCGTGCGCGCCAGCGATTCGGCGCCGAGCGCGAGACCGGTGGAATAGAGCGCCGCCGAGATGATCCCGAGCGCCGCCAGCGCAGCCTGCTCCTGCTCGACCGGCATTGCCGGCGGCAGCAGGTGGAAGGTGCCCATGAACAGCAGGAAGCCCGCAGCCCCGAGCGCGAAGGTGGATGCCACCGCCACCACCCGGCGCGACGCCGACAGTGCCGCTTCGAGCGGCACCACCACGAGCCAGATTGCCGAGAACGAGCCGATGCCGCCGGTCTTGACCGCCACCGCCGTGACCAGTCCCGTGAGCGCGAGCGAGGAGAGCACGTGCGCGCTCTCGTATTGGCCGGTGCGGGAGAGGAAGTAGGCGATCAGGATGGGCGCCACCAGCCACGCGAACACGATGGCTTCGAGCACGCTCGGCACCCCGCGCGCCGCGACGTAGACTGGAAAGGCCGCAAGCGCGACCAGGCTCCCGAGCAGCCGCGGCGCGATGAAGGCGCGATGGCGCGACGCGGTCAGCGCGTCCTGCTGCGCAGTCGGATGCACCAAGCTGTCGACATAGTCACGGATCGGCGCGAAGACACCCACGGTCCCTGTGCACGTCCGACATTGCAGACGCGCTCCCCTTTTTTGCTGCCGGGATCGTGTCAGAGGCGGCTTAAGCGAACACTAAAGCCCTGGCGGACCGGGTTCCCGAGTTGGTTTTACGCGGCAATTCGCGTGGAACCCGCATCGCCATTCGTGCCGAATGGTGAATGGTCGGTTGCCGTCGCACGCCAGCGGGGTACGCCTCGCACGCCCTCTGACCCTGCGATTCGCAGGTTGCGTCGAGCGCCTTCGAAACCCAATCCGGCCACGGCGTGAGCGATTGTCGGGTCTCGCGAAGAACTCGACCCAGCCTCCGTGGCAGGAGATTTACGCGATCGTTCAAATTTTACGAAAAGACGCCGCTCATTCGCTTTGAATATGGACAAAAACAAGGGCTCCGTGCGAACCGCGCTTTCAAGCCTGCCCGTTATGGTCGGCTCCAATGCGGCCGAAACGAGCCGCTGGGAATCGGGGCAGGGTCATGCGGTTTCTGTTGCGACTGGCGTTCTGGCTGGGCGTCATTCTGGTCTTGCTGCCAAGCAGCGGCTCGCAGCCGACACCGAAGCTCGACGTCAGCGCGACCGACGCGATGTCTGCGGCCAAGGCCGCGGTCGCCGACGTGCGCTATATGTGCGAGCGGCAGCCGGATGCCTGCGTGGTCGGATCGCAGGTCGTGGTCGCGCTCGGGCACCGGGCGCAGGCCGGCGCCAAGATGATCTACGAGTTCCTCAACGAACAGCTCGGCCCCAACGACACCGGCTCCGTGCCGGCGCCCGGCGCGGCCAGAACCGGGCCCGTGGCCTCATCGCCGGCCATGCAGCGCTCGCAGAACACGCTCATGCCCTCCGACCTGATGCCGACCTGGCGCGGACCGCAACCGCAGCGGGCTTCGCGCGAGCGGCCGGCGTAAGCCTCTAAATCACTGATCTTCCTCGATCCTTCTGGATCCTTGGGCCCTGGCGGGCACACCCCGATGGCCGACCGCAAGGTCGGCCGTCGGGACTTTTTTGCGAAAGCTGCATCCGCAGCGGTATATGGTGCCACTATATATGCATCGGGATATAGGCCTCAGGACACAACGGATGGCCGCGCGCGGCCGCTACCATGACCATCGACGAGATCATCGATAATTTTTCACTGCTCGACGAGTGGGACGACCGCTACCGCTACGTGATCGAGTTGGGACGGAGTTTGCGCCCGCTCGCCGAACGCGACCGCAACGACAGCAACAAGGTGCAGGGCTGCGCCAGCCAGGTCTGGCTCGCGACGACCACCCGACCGAACGGCAAGGACGGTCCGGTGCTCTCTTTCGTGGGAGACAGCGACGCCCACATCGTGAAGGGGCTGATCGCAATCCTGTTCGCGGTCTATTCGGACAAGAACGCCGGCGCCATCCTCAAGACCGATGCGGTCGCGCTGTTCGAGCGCATGGGACTGCGCGAGCATCTCACGCCGCAGCGCTCCAACGGCTTCCGCTCCATGGTCGAGCGCATCAAGTCCGACGCGCGCGCGGCGCTGGCGACGGCGGCGTAGCGTTGCCTCACTCTCCGGTCACGAACATCGCATCGTCGGCGAGCCACGTGCGCACTGGCGCGCGCGCCTTGCCGCGCGCCTGCGTGCCGTAGCCATAGTGACGCGCCAGGCGATCGAGGCCGAGCTGCAGCACGACCTTGGCCGAGCGTGGCGGCCAGCCGCGCTCGCGCTCGACGTCTTCGAGCCCCTTGAGAAAACAGCACACGTCGACGAGGAGGCCGATGAACTCCGGCCCGGCCGCCGCCAGCGCCTGGCGCACGCACTGGCGCGCGCCGATCACCGCATCGCTGAAGCTGTGGCCGCCGCTCGTGCTGCGGCGGTCCTGCACCACCACCGAGGTCCAGTTCGCGGTGGTGCGCGGCATGAGCTGCGCGCGGGTGAAATCGGCGCGCAGGCGCTCGCCCGCCAGAAGTTGCACCGGCTCGATCAAGGCGCGGCCGTCGCGGCCCTTGCGGCGCGCGAGCCAGGCAAGCGGGCTTTCGGCGGCATCGACCGTCACACCGGCGCGGCCGTCCGCGGTCTGCAGCGTCTCCTGCGCGAGGTGCAGATGCTGGCCGAGGAACGGATCGATCCGCCCGCCGCGGGCGTGCGCCAGCCTTGCGAGATGCGCGCGGCCGGGCTCCGTAATTGCAAGCATTCCATCGAACCGGCGCACCGCAAGGTCGGCGGCGATGAGAATCTCCGCGTCGCCCGCTTCCCCGCCGCGCCTCCCCTGCATGTCGCGCGAGCGCGTGGCCAGCATCCCGAGCAGCCGTTCCGCGGACTTGCCCAGGCCTGATTTTGCCGTCCTGCTCATGAGCGCGCCTCGCCCTTGGCTGGCGGCGGGGACGGCGCCGCGCAGGCGTTCTCGAGCAGATCGAGCAGCGCATCCAGGAGCGGGTCGTCGCGCCGCTCCTCGACCACGCGGCAGGCATGCGCCGCGGTGGTGCGGTCGCGGCCGAACCTGCGGCCGACCTCGGTGTAGCTTTGCCCGAACACCACATGGGCGAGGTACATGGCGCACTGCCGCGCGAAGGCGGCGGACGCGTCGCGCCGCGTCGGTGCCAGCAAGTCCGCGACCCGGATCGAGAACGCCGCCGCGACGGTGCGCTCGAAGCGCTCGCCGCGCGCACCGCCCTGGGGCCCTGACGAGACCGGCGGTCGCCGCCCAAGTGTCACCGATGAATCGGACATAGGCACCCTCCTCTAGGATTTGGTACCTATATCATGACGCAGCCGGGGCGCCCGGGGATAAGTTTGTCGGTATTTTTACAAGACGCTGAAAATGCTAGAGTCTTTAAAAAGAAGCGCGGCGGGTTAGCGCGCTTTCCACAGGTTAATCTAGGATTTCGATCACAAACAGAGGTTGTGCTAGTGCAGACCCGTCGGTTGGCTCGAGTTCTTCAAGAGACCCAAGCTACGGGCGTCAGAAAACCGATTACTTCCTTCGCCGGCGCTGCTGGCCCAATCCCATCTGCTTGGCGAGCTGCGAGCGCGCGGCGGCGTAGTTCGGCGCCACCATCGGATAGTCCGGCGGCAGGCCCCACTTCTCGCGGTACTGCTCGGGCGTCACGCTATATTGCGTGCGCAGATGGCGCTTGAGCGACTTGAACTTCTTGCCGTCCTCGAGACAGACGATGTAGTCGGGCGTGATCGACTTCTTCACCGATATGGCCGGCTTGAGCGGTTCGGAGGGCACCTCGCCCTGCCCGCTCGACACCCGCGTCAAGGCCGAGTGCACATGGTTGATCAGGGTCGACAAATCGCCAGAAGGCACCGAGTTGTTGCTGACGTAAGCCGAGACGATTGACGCGGTCAGCTCGATGAATGTTGCGCCTGACGTGCTTTCAGCCATGGGGAGTATTGATCCTGTGTCGATTGATCTTCTGGATCTGGCGTATGGCAGCCGCATCCGCATGTATTAAAGTTGTTCGGAACGTGATTGGGCGCCGGTGGAAGACCCGATTGAGCCGGAAAACTGGATCGTCTGTCGTCTTTATTCAAGGTCCGTGAGAGAAGCAAGATGTGTTTGCCCGGGTGCGGCGAATCATCCTTAGGAAATATTGCGGTATGCTACGATTTATAGATCAAATTCCCGCGAGCGCCCAGAAATGCAGCAGTGCCGCCAGGTCACTGCCGCGTCGAGCAGATGTGAGTTGAGTATTGGGCCGGTCGCCTTAGATGTCCGGCGCCGCATCGTCCAGGGGTCAACCATGAATTCTTCCGACACCAAGACGCCGAAAGTCAACAAGACCGAAGCCGAATGGAAAAGGCAGCTCACGCCGGAGCAATTCCACGTCACCCGCCAGCACGGTACCGAGCGCGCTTTCACCGGCCCCTATTGGAACGAGAAGGGCCAGGGCGCCTATGCCTGTGTGTGCTGCGGCGCGCCGCTGTTCACCTCGGATACCAAGTTCGATTCCGGCACCGGCTGGCCGAGTTTTTGGGCGCCGGTCGGCAAGGACGCGGTCAGCGAGCACAGCGACCGCTCGTTTTTCATGGCGCGTACCGAAGTGCGCTGCGCCACCTGCGACGCCCATCTCGGCCACGTCTTCCCCGATGGCCCGAAACCTACGGGCGCGCGTTACTGCATGAACGGCACCGCGCTCACGTTCGCGCCCGCTGCCGGCGAGACGACGTGACCAGGTCCAATCGAGCAGCGATTTGTGATGCCGGACCGGTGTCGCCGCGGCGATCGGGCCCTGAAAACTGCGACAAACAGAAGGCCGGTGGTCAGGCGCTGTTTTCGATATGCGCGCGCAGCTCGGCGATCGAACCGAACCGCACCGTTCCGTGCGGAAGCTGCGCCTCGATCGAGCCATCCGCATAGAGCGTGTAGGCCATGCCGTCGACCACGCCGGACTTGAGGATCGCGACCGAGCGCGCCTCGTCCTCCGCCGGCGCAGGCTCCGGCATCGCGCGACGCTCCGCGGCCGCAGCCGGCGGCGCCTCGGCAACAGCCGGCCGTTCGGCGACAGATCCAGGCGCGGCCCGTGCCGGATCCTCGGACCTGGATGGAGCGAGCGCGCCGCGCTGGCGCCTGGGCCAGAGCGCCTCGAGCTGTTGAGGCTGCGAGGGCCTTGGCGTGGACTTCGAGCGGAACAGGAAATCGAGGCGTGCTTCCTTGCTCTCCGCCGCCGCAAGGTTGGATCGCGCGGCCGGCTCCGCCGGCCCAGGTTCGGGGACGCGCTCCGCAGCATGATGGCTGCCATTCGGAGACAACGGAACCTCTTCGGCTTCCGGCACGGACCGGTCCGGTCGCGCCATGCTCGAGCGCAGGCGCTCGATCGCGGTCGCCGAGACTTCGACCGTCGAGGCAGCCGGTGCCGGCTGCGCCGGCTCTGCAGCGCGGGGCTCCGGCATCCGCGCCTCCAGCCCTCGCGGCTCAGGTATTCGCGGCTCGGGTCCCCGGTGCTCTGGCGCCCGCGGCTCCGGCATGCGCGGCTCGGGCACTCGCAGCTCGGCCTGGCGCGGCATGAAAATGGGCGGATCGAGAGCGGGGAGTTCGGCCTTCGCCCTGGCCTGGGCCGGACGCGGGACGGCCGGCCGCATCTTGAGCGCCTCGGCGACCCGCGCCAAATGACTGACGCAGGCGGCGAGGCCGATCAACAGGAGCCCGCCCACGAGCGTCGTCGCGCCCGCGATGATCAGCGTCTGGCCGAGGCTCAAGGTATTGATCGGAATACCGAATCCGATCGTGATCACGCCCGCCCCGGTGACTAGAATTCCCAGCACCAACAGGATGACTGACATACTCGTACTCGCCCCAGCATACGCCCCCAGAGCCGCTCCCCAGCAGCTATGGTTACCAAAGAATTTTGATCCTCTTCTTTAGACTGCGCAATAACTAATCGTGGGGGTCCGGCCCCCTTTACGAACTTGATTAACGCCATCCTGACGGCGGGAGGGCCGCCTGAATGGGCGGCCTCCCGGCTGGATCGTTCGCCTTGGCTAGGCGTCTAGAGCATTTTCAGGAAAAGTGGAATCCGGTTTTCCGTCGAAAATGCGACCAACGCAAGAGTCCTAGAGCACGTTCAGTTTCAAGGAAACTGAACGTGCTCTAGCGCCGCACCAAGCCGGCGTTCGCGCCATTGCCCGCCGATCAGAGGCCGGCGTTACTCTGCGCGACCATGCAGTAGAGCATCGGGATCGACAGCATGGTGTTGATGCGCGACGTCAGGCCCGCCCGGCGGGCCGCCGCCGCTTTTTCCTCGGGGGTAGCATCCACGATCCCCAGCACCTTCTTCTGGTTGGGCCAGATGATGAACCAGACATTGAACGCCATGATCAGCGCCAGCCACATCCCGATGCCGATCGCGATGGTGCCGCGGTGGAAGGTCAATGCCTGGAACAGATAGCCCCTCATCAGCGCGAGCGTGAGCCCGAGGATCACCGTGGCCAGTGCGCTGTAGCGGAACCAGAACAGCACGTTGGGCGCGATGAACCTGGTGATCGCGGCGCGATGCTCGGCCGGCTCGATCTTCGGCACGGTCGGGGTCTGCACGAAGTTGAGATACCACAGCAGACCGACCCACATGATACCGGTCATGATGTGCAGCCAGCGCACGAGGAACATCCCGTAGGCGTGATCGATGCGCACGAACCGGCCGCCCATCAGGCCAGCCAGGATGATCAAGACGATCACCAGGACGACACCCGCTGCGAGCGTCTTATGCAGCGATTGGAAAAAGGCTACCATGACAAACCCCCTCAAGGCTGGACTGCCCGGCTCACGATACCACAGGTGGTTGCAGGCTCAACACGGGCGCGAGCCCCATCAGCCGCTCCAGATCCTGGATATCCGGCTTTCGCCGCCGAGACCGGCGCGGAACCATGGGGATCGCTCGGGCGTTGATGACCTTGAACCCCGCCTCATCAGGGAGAAGGCCAATGACGTTCTCGTTGCCGGAGCTACCTTATGCCTATGATGCGCTGGCGCCTTATATGTCGCGGGAAACGCTCGAATATCACCACGACAAGCACCATCTGGCCTACGTCAACACGGCCAACAAGCTGCTCAAGGGCAGTCCTTTCGACGGCAAGTCGCTTGAAGAGGTGGTCAGAGGCTCGCATGGCCAGAATCCGGCTCTCTTCAACAATGCGGCCCAGCACTACAACCATCTTCATTTCTGGCAGTGGATGAAGCCGAACGGCGGCGGCGAAAAGCTGCCGAGCGCCTTGGAAAAACGGATCGTCGCCGATCTCGGTTCGGTGGCGAAGATGAAGGAGGAGTTCGTCGAGGCGGGCGTAGGCCAGTTCGGCTCGGGCTGGTGCTGGCTGGCGGTCAAGGACGGCAAGATCAGCGTCGCCAAGACACCGAACGGCGAAAACCCGCTGATCCAGGGCGGCAAGCCGATCCTCGGCTGCGACGTCTGGGAGCACTCCTATTACATCGACTATCGCAACCGGCGGCCGGACTATATCAAGGCGTTCCTGGATCACCTGGTCAACTGGGACCATGTCGCCAAGATGTTCGACGCGGCGATGAATCGGATGTCGGACGCGGCGTAGGTTGGCCGCACGACGCCAGCGTAGTCCGGCGCGGACATTTTCCGACGCAATGGGAATGAATCGCGCCATAATCCGGCGATGGATTTCGCTGCGCTGAAGACGACCCGCATCTTCGACCGGCTCGCGGTGACAGTGCTGGCCCTTGCCGCCGTCGGCGCGCTCGCCGTCTTCCGCGACTATGGGCTCGGCTGGGACGACTACGCCCATTCCGAATACGGCGAGCTCCTGCTGGCGTTCTATCGCTCCGGCTTCACCGACCAGCGCGCGCTCTCCTTCGTCAACCTCTACCAGTACGGCGGCGGTTTCGACCTGGTGGCGGCGCTGGCCGCCAAGGTCCTGCCCTTCACGCTGTTCGAGACGCGCCGCCTGGTGGGCGCGATTGTCGGGCTCGTCGGATTATTCGTTACCTGGCGGACCGGGCGTCGCATCGGCGGGCCGCGGGCGGGCCTCCTCGCGCTTGTGTTGCTGGCGACCTGTCCGCTCTACTGGGGCCACGCGTTCATGAACGCGAAGGATGCCCCCTTTGCGGTTGCGATGGCGATCTTTCTGCTCGGGCTCGTGCGCGTCTTCGAAGAGTACCCGCGGCAAGCCTTCGCGAGCGTCTTCCTGGCCGGGATCGGCTTCGGCCTTTCATTCGGGTCGCGGATCATGGGCGCGTTCGAAGTGCTCGCGGCGCTCGGCGCGCTGGCGCTCATCGTCGCCATCGATGTGCGGCGCGAGCGCCTGCCGGCGGCGGCGCAGCGCCTCGGGCACTTCACCCTGGCGATGCTGCCGGCGCTGCTGCTGGCCTATGCGGTGATGGCGCTGGTGTGGCCGTGGTCCGTGGTCAATCCGCTCAACCCGTTGCGCGCCGTCGAGTATTTCTCGCACTTCTTCGAGCAGCCGTGGCACGAGCTGTTCGCCGGCAAAGCCATCCTCGTGCCCGACATGCCGCGCAGCTATGTGCCGACCCTGATGGCGCTCCAGTTGCCGGAAATCTTCGGCGCGCTTGCCATCGCGGGCGCCGCCGGCGCGCTGGTGGCGGCATGCCGATCCGACATCCCAGCCAACCGCCGCGCCGTGTTCCTGCTGCTGGCGCTGGCAGCACTGCTGCCGCCCGCGATCACCATCCTGCTGCGGCCGGCGATGTACAACGGCATCCGCCATTTCGTGTTCGTCCTGCCGCCGTTCGCGGTGCTCGGGGGCATCGCCGGCGCATGGGTCCACGACAGGCTTCGGCAGCGCTCCCGACCGGCTGCGATGCTTGCGGCGTTGATCTTTCTGGCCGGCATCGTCGCGCCGGCGGTCGAGATGATCCGGCTGCATCCTTACGAATACAGCTATTTCAATCGCTTCGCCGGCGGCGTGCGTGGCGCGCGGGACCGCTACATGCTCGATTACTGGGCGCTCTCCTTCAAGCAGGCGTCGCGCGGGCTTGCGGCTTGGCTGAACGAAAAAGGCCTGATGCGTCCAGCGGACCGGCGCTGGAAGCTCGCGGTCTGCGGCCCGCATCGCTCGCCGCAGGTGGAGCTCGGACCGGATTTCGAGACCACCTGGGACCCGCAAGGTGCCGATTTCGCGATGATGCTGGGCGAGTTCTATTGCGCGACATTCGATGCGCCGATCCTGGTCGAGGTCAAGCGCGCGGGGGTGGTCTATGCCCGGGTCTACGACATCCGCGGGCGGTCCTATCCCAGCCTGCTTACGATCCCGAGCCTGTGACGCAGCGGCCTTTGACGACAAGGCCCGTGCGGGACTACGCTCCCGCGATAAACAGGAATCGCGGGGGAGGACCATGCGCTCATTCGTTACATCGGTGTTGGCTATGGCGACGGTTGCGTTTGCGGCAGCGACGCCGGCACAGTCGCAGGAGCCCGCCGACCCGACCATCTTCATGGTTCGCTACATCGACGTCGCGCCCGCGGCGAAGGCCCAGACCGCGACCTTGCTCCGCCAGCTCCGCGATGCGGGCCGCAAGAGCGACGGTGCCGTGCGCTTCGAGGTGCTCCAACGCACCGCGCCATCGAACCAGTTCGTGACGCTGGAAATCTGGAAGGATCAGCAGGCGCTCGACGCCTACACCGCGGCCAGCGAAAGCAAGCAGTTTCGCGAACGGCTCGCTCCACTGCTGATCGCGCCGGTCGACGACCGGCTGTGCATCACGACGACGGTCGACCCGATGCAGGCGGCGCGGGCTCGCAACACGACCGGCGCTTTGTATGTGGTGACGCACGTCGACGTCGGACCGCCCAATCGGGACAAGACAATTGTCGGCCTGCGGGCCCTGGCCGAGGGGAGCCGCAAGGAGACGGGCAATCTTCGGTTCGACGTGGTTCAGCAAAAGGCGCGCACGAACCACTTCACCCTCATAGAGGCGTGGAAGGACCAGAAGTCCGACGACGCCCATGAGATCGGACCGACCGCGAAAGAATTCCGCGTGCTGCTAGGGCCCCTGGCCGGCGCGCTCTACGACCAGCGCTGGTACAAGGCATTGTGATTGGAACATGGTGATTGATGGCGTGGCGGTAGCCGTCCTATTCGCCGCTACCCCGCCAGCGCCGCCAAGATCCTGGCCCAGCTCCGCGTGCCCTTGTGGAAGCTGGTGACGTCATACTTCTCGTTCGGCGAATGCACGCGGTCGTCGTCGAGCGCGAAGCCGACCATGATCGTGTCCATGCCGAGCACGCGCTTGAAGTCGGCGACGATCGGGATCGAGCCGCCCTCGCCCACCGTCACGGCCTTCCTGCCCCACTCCGCCGCGAGCGCCGCGCGCGCCTTCAGCAGCGCCGGGTTGTCGAACGCAAGCTGGATCGGCGGCGCCAGGCCGAAATTGCTGAACTCCACTTTGGCGTCGGCGGGCAGCCGCGCGCGCACGAATTTGCGGAAGGCGTCGCGGATTTTCTTCGGGTCCTGCCGGCCGACCAGCCGGAATGAGACCTTGGCGGTGGCCTGTCCAGGGATCACGGTCTTGGCGCCCTCGCCGGTATAGCCGCCGATGAGGCCGTTGATCTCGGCGGTCGGACGGGTGGCGATCTGCTCGATGAGCATGCGGCCTTTCTCGCCCGCCGGCACCTTGAGGCCGACGCCGCCCAAAAAATCCTTGGCTGTGAGCTTGAGCCGCGCGAGATCGGCCTTGATGTCCTTGGGCAGTTCCTTCACGCCGTCGTAGAAGCCCGGGATGGTGATGCGCCCGGTCTTGTCGTGCATGGCGGCAAGAATGTTGGCGAGCACCCGGAGTGGATTCTGCGCGGCGCCGCCGAACAGGCCGGAGTGAAGATCGCGATCCGCGCAGGTGACCTTGACCTCCTCGTAGACGAGACCGCGCAGCGAGGTGGTGATCGCCGGCGTCCTGGCGTCCCACATGCTGGTGTCGCAGACGAGCGCGAGGTCCTGCTTGAGCTCGGCCGCATTGGCCTCCACGAAGGCGGGAAGATGCGCCGAGCCGCATTCCTCTTCGCCTTCGATCATCATGGTGACCGGCAGCGGCAGCGCGCCGGTGACGGCTTTGAACGCGCGCAGCGCCTCGATGAAGGTCATCACCTGGCCTTTGTCGTCGCAGGCGCCGCGCGCGACGATGATCTTTCGACCATCGGGCGTCTTCGCGAGGCGGGGCGAGAATGGCGGCGTCTCCCACAGCGCCAGCGGGTCGACCGGCTGCACGTCGTAATGGCCGTAGAACAAGACCCGCGGGCCCGAACCATCGCCGCCCTTGCCGACCACGACCGGGTGGCCTGCGGTCGGCCGTAGGCTGGCGTCGAAGCCGATACCCGCGAGGTCCTCGGCCACGAACTGGGCGGCGGCTTGACACTGGTCCTTGTAGGCCGGGTCGGTCGAGATTGACTGGATCTTCAGGAACTCGAACAGCCGCGCCATGCTGTGATCGAGATCGGCGTCGATCCGGTCGAGGACGGCAGGCAGCGCTTGGGACGGTGTCATCGGGAGCTCCAGCTCGGAATCGGCATTGGCCGAAGTGTGAATAGGGCATCTTGCGCGAGCACGGCAAGGTCGATGGCAACAGGATCGCGCGCGCGGCAACCGCATCCGATATGGATCATGTCGGCACGCGCGGATGTCGCGCTCCGTTCGGCATGGACATAAGAACTCCGAGCGGCGTCCGGCGCCAACGTCGTGGCCGCATCTCCTCCGTGCCGATCCGAGCGACATCGATGCGCCATCACCGGTTCAAATGAGAAACCTTGCATGTGTGCACGCCGTCTTGCGGCAAGATTGCGCGTGCGATGCATACTGATGCAGCGGGGCAACGGATCGCGACATTCGCTGCTGCGCGCGCGCTGAAGCCGTGCAGCGCTTGTTTTCTCAGTCGCTGCGGCCAATAATATGGTTAACACGCGGAAAGCGCGGGGCTGTGAGGGGCAGATGGACGAGCTTATCGGGCGTCTCGTCGCCAACGTCGGCGTCGATCGGGCGACCGCGGAAACAGCTGTCGGCATCATTCTGCAATTCCTGGTCAAGGAAGGCCCGGCAGACAAAGTCCAGGCGCTCGTCGACAAACTGCCGGGCGCCGAGGCGGCGATGCAAGCCGCACCACCCGATTCCAATTCAGGAGGCATGTTCGGCGGCGGCATCATGGCGGCCGGCACTCGCATGATGGCCGCTGGCCTGAGCATGGGCCAGGTCCAGGCGGTCACGCGCGAAACCATCGGCTATGCACGTGAAAAGGTCGGGGAGGACGCAGTCGGCGAGATCGTCGGCGCGATCCCCGGACTCGGCCAGTTCGTCTGACGCTTGGCAGCGACGGACGAGCGGACGAGGGACGCTGAGGAGAATTCGATGTCGTATCCGATCACCCACATCGAGGGACTCGATGCGGATGAGGTCAAAACGCTCAAGTCGCTCGGACTGCGTACCACCGAGCGGCTGCTGGAGGCGGCCAAGAGTCCGAAGGCGCGCAAGCTGCTCGCCGACCGCAGCAGCATTGCCGAGAAGCGCCTGTTGAAGTTCGCCAACGCCTGCGACCACATGCGCATCAAGGGCATGGGCAAGGGCTATGTTTGCCTGCTGCGCGAGGTCGGCGTCGATACCGTGCGGGAACTCAAATATCGCAACCCTGCGAACCTGGCCAAGGCCATGGCGGAGGCCAACAAACGCAAGAAGCTGGTGCGGTTCCTGCCGCCGGAGAAGCTGGTGGTGCGCTGGGTCGAGCATGCCAAGAAGCTGCCGCTGAAGATCACCTATAAGGACTGAGATCGACCGGCCCGCGACTCCGGTGGCCGCCGAAGCGGGCGATCGCGCGCCGGTTCATGCGGCGCGGCGACGCTTGACTTCCCTCCCCGGCCCGGCGCAAAGCCAGCGCCGTGAACCCGCTCCGCCAGTCTTTGCCAGAGCCAAGCGCCGACCACCGCGCGCCCTCTGCGCTTGCGCGGTTGCTCGCATCGGGACGGCCGCTGGTGATGGGCGTGCTCAATGTCACGCCGGACAGCTTTTCCGACGGCGGCCGGTTCATCGATCCGCGACGCGCCGTCGAGCAGGCCCAGCGCCTGGTCGCCGAAGGTGCGGACATCCTCGACATCGGCGCGGAATCGACGCGGCCGTATGGCGATGCGGTTGCGATATCGGCCGACGAGGAAATGCGCCGGCTCGCGCCGGTGCTGCCGGCGGCGGTCGCGCTCGGCGTGCCGGTGTCGGTCGACACCATGAAGGCGACGGTCGCCGCCATGGCGCTCGCGGCGGGCGCGCGCATCCTCAACGACGTCTGGGGCCTGCAGCGCGATCCGGACATGGCGCGCGTGGCGGCCGAGCATGGCGTGCCGATCGTCCTCATGCACAACCGCGAGGCCGCCGATCCGGCGATCGACATCATGGCCGACATCGCGGCGTTCTTCGCGCGCTCGCTCGATATCGCCGCGCAAGCGGGCATCGCGCGCGAGAACATCGTGCTCGATCCGGGCATCGGCTTCGGCAAGACCCCGGAGCAGAGCATCGCCGCCATCGCGCGGCTTGGCGAGCTCAAGTCGTTTGGCCTGCCGCTCCTGGTCGGCGCCTCGCGCAAGCGCTTCATCGACAAGGTCTCGCCGGCGCCGCCCGACCGGCGCCTGGGCGGCTCGATCGCGAGCCACCTGCTGGCGGTCCAGAACGGCGCCGCGATCGTGCGCACCCACGACGTCGCCGAGACCGTGCAGGCGCTGCGGGTCGCCGCCGCCATCGGGAGCGCGCGATGAGCGACAGCGTATTCGTCACCGGGCTTGCGCTGCACGCCTACCACGGCGTGATGCAGCACGAGGCGAAGGTCGGACAGACCTTCCGGCTCGATCTCATGCTCGATATCGATCTCGCGCAGGCCTCGCGCTCCGACAAGCTCGCGCATACCGTCGGCTACGACCAGGTCGTCGACGTGGCGAGCCGCGTCTTTTGCGGCCGCCGCTACAAGCTGATCGAAGCCGCGGCCGGCGCGGTCGCCGGAGCGATCCTCGAACGCTTCGAGCAGGTGTCGTCGGTGCGCGTGACCGTCCACAAGCCGCATGCGCCGATCGCGGCAACCTTCGCCGACGTCGGCGTGACCCTCGTGCGCACCCGTGGCGACTGAGGCTCCAGCGGTCCACGCGCTGCTCGCGCTTGGCGGCAACGTCGGCGACGTGCGTGAGACGCTCGAGCGCGCGATCGCGAAGCTTTGCGACGGGCGCGACGTGCGGCTGATCGCCCGCTCGTCCGACTACGCGACCCCGCCCTGGGGGATCGAAGATCAGCCGCGTTTCGTGAACCTCGCCATCGCGGTCGAAACCAGCCTTTCGCCGCATGCCTTGCTGACCCGGGCGCAGGCGGTCGAGCGCGCCTTCGGACGCGACCGCGCCAACGAGCGGCGCTGGGGACCGCGCACGCTCGATATCGACATTCTGGTATATGGCGACGTGACGCTCGACGACGCGGACTTGACGCTTCCACATCCGCGCCTGTTCGAGCGCGCCTTCGTGCTGGTGCCGCTTGCGGAGATCGCGCCCGAGCGGATCATCGCCGGGCAGCGCGTGCGCGAGGCGGCGGCCTCGGTGGACGCGAGCGGCATCGAAAAGCTTGCGCCCCGCAATGCGTGATTGGCCGGGCCCCCGTTGCCGTGGCATTTTCCACCTCATGACCGACGGCCCCGCCGACGACCTGCCGCTCGCTGCCGGATTTCCGGCGGCGACCTACGAGCAATGGCGAAGGCTCGCCGAGGCCGTAATCAAAGGCGCGCGGTTCGAGGACCGGCTGCAGAGCAGGACCGCAGACGGTCTCGTCATCGACCCGCTCTACCGGCGTGCGCCGGAGGCTTCCCCCATCGCCGCGCGCCAGCCGGGCGCACGCTGGCAGGTGATGGCGCGCGTCGATCATCCCGATCCCGCCGCCGCCAATGCGCAGGCGCTCGAGGACCTGGCGGGCGGCGCAAACGGGCTCGTGCTGGTCGGCGCGGGCGCGGTGGGCGCGCAAGGCTTTGGCCTCCTGCCGGACGCCAGCATCGAGGCGGTGCTCGCGGGGGTGCAACTCGACGCCGGGATTGCCATCGAGTTCGACCTGAGCCCGCAGACGACGCACCTGGCGCTCATGTTTGCCGGCCTCCTTGCAAAGCGCGGCGTTGCGGCCGACGCGATCGATTTTCGCTTCGGTTTTGATCCTTTGGGGGCCGCCGTGTTCAACGGAGGCTATCCGGACGGCTGGCAGCAGTTCGGGCCCGCGACCGCCAGACTTGCACGCGAGCTCTCCGAAGCCGGCTTCAATTGCCCGCTCACGGTCGCGGATGGGCGCATCGTGCATGGCGCCGGCGGCACCGAGGCGCAGGAGCTAGCCTATGTCATCAGCGTGGCGATCGCCTCTCTGCGCGCCTTCGAGGCCGGCGGCATCGCGCTCGACGATGCGCGGCGCATGATCTTCTTCCGGCTCGCGGCCGATGCCGACCAGTTCCTCACCGTCGCAAAATTCCGCGCCCTGCGGAAGCTCTGGCGACGGGTCGAGGAAAGCTGCGGCCTTGTTCCGGCGCCCGCCTTCGTCAGTGCCGAAACCGCGTGGCGGACGATGACGCGGCACGATCCCGCCACGAACATTTTGCGCGCCACCATCGCGGCGTTTTCGGCTGGCATCGGCGGCGCCGATGCCATCGCGGTCATTCCGTTCACGGCCGCGCGCGGCCTGCCCGATGGTTTCGCACGCCGCGTCGCGCGCAACACCCAGCTCGTCATTCTCGACGAAGCGCATGTCGCGCGCGTTGCCGATCCCACGGCCGGCACCGGCTGGAGCGAACATCTGACCGACCAGCTTTGCCGCGCGGCCTGGACGCTGTTCCGTGAGATCGAGGCCGCCGGCGGCGCCGCCGCGGCATTGGCAGCCGGCCTGATCCAGCGCAAAGTCGCCGCCGCGCGGGCCGAGCTGGAGACGGCGGTGGCCACACGCAGACACGCCCTCATCGGCGCGAACGAATTTCCCGACCTCGGCGAGGCACCGGTCGCGGTGCTCGACGTGGCGCGGGTGAGCATGCCGCCGCTGCCGGTGGCGGTGCCGGTCATGCCGCTTTCGCAGATGCGGCTGGCCGCACCGTTCGAGGCGTTGCGCGACCGATCTGACCGGCTGCTCGCTCAAACCGGCGCGCGGCCAAAACTCTTCCTCGCCAATCTCGGCGCCAGCGCCGATTTCACCGCGCCCGCGGCCTTCGCGCGCAACGTCTTCGGCACCGGCGGGATCGACGCGCTCGACAATGCCGGCTTTGCCGACCGCGACGCCATGATCGCCGCCTTCAAGGCGTCGGGCGCCAGGCTCGCGTGCCTCTGCGGGTCGAACGAGGCCTATGCGCGCGAGGGCGTCGCGGCGGCGAAGGCGCTGCGCGCGGCGGGCGTGCGCGGTCTCTATCTTGCCGGGGAGCCCGGCGAGCGCGAGGCGGAACTGCGCGCCGCCGGCGTCGAGGCGTTCATCCATGCCGGCAGCGACGCGATAATGTTCCTGCAAGCGGCGTATCGACGACTGGAATGAACACCAATCGCCATCGTGCTAGAATGAGGGATCACGGAGAAGAGCACGGCCGCATGAGCCGCATCCCGGATTTCGCCACGATCGATTTCGCCGACGCGCCCGCAAGCTCGCAGGCGCAGGAAACCGAGTCCTGGCTCACGCCGGAAGGCATCGCGGTGAAGCCGGCCTATGGCCGAGACGACCTCGCCGGCCTCGACTTCCTCGACACCTATCCGGGCATCGCGCCCTTTCTGCGCGGCCCCTACCCCACCATGTACGTCACCCAGCCCTGGACCATCCGGCAATACGCCGGCTTCTCCACGGCCGAAGACTCGAATGCCTTCTATCGGCGCAACCTCGCCGCCGGCCAGAAGGGCCTGTCGATCGCCTTCGACCTGCCGACGCACCGCGGCTACGACAGCGATCACCCGCGCGTCGCCGGCGATGTCGGCATGGCGGGCGTGGCGATTGACTCGATCTATGACATGCAGACGCTGTTCGACCGCATCCCGCTCGACAGGATGTCGGTCTCGATGACCATGAACGGCGCGGTGCTGCCGGTGCTCGCGCTCTACATCGTCGCCGCCGAGGAACAGGGCGTCCCGCCGGAACAACTGGCCGGCACGATCCAGAACGACATCCTCAAAGAGTTCATGGTGCGCAACACCTATATCTATCCGCCCGGGCCGTCGCTGCGCATCATCTCCGACATCTTCGCCTACACGGCCCGGCACATGCCGCGATTCCACTCGATCTCGATCTCCGGCTACCACCTGCAGGAGGCGGGCGCGACGGCGGACCTCGAGCTCGCCTACACGCTCGCCGACGGCGTCGAATACGTGCGCGCCGGGATCGCGGCCGGGCTCGCGATCGACACCTTCGCGCCGCGGCTGTCGTTCTTCTGGAATTCGGGCATGAACTTCTTCATGGAGGTGGCGAAGCAGCGCGCCGCGCGCATGCTGTGGGCAAAGCTGTTGCAGCCGTTCGAACCGAAATCGACGAAATCGTTGGCGCTGCGCGCGCATACCCAGACTTCCGGCTGGTCGCTTGCCTCGCAGGACGTGTACAACAACGTGGTGCGCACCGCGATCGAGGCGATGGCGGCGACGCAGGGCGGCACCCAGTCGCTTCACACCAACGCGCTCGACGAGGCGCTCGCGCTGCCGAGCGACGCCTCCGCGCGCATCGCGCGCAACACCCAGATCGTCTTGCAGCGCGAGTCCGGGACGACCCGCATCATCGATCCTTGGGGCGGCTCGTTGTACGTCGAGCGGCTCACCCACGCGCTGGCGAAAGCCGCATGGAAGCACATCCAGGAGGTCGAGCAGATGGGCGGCATGGCCAAGGCGATCGAGGCCGGCCTGCCGAAGCTGCGCATCGAGGAGGCCGCCGCCAAGACGCAGGCGCGCATCGATGTCGGGCGCCAGCCGGTGATCGGCGTCAATGTTCATCGGCCCGCCCATGACGCACCGGTCAAGCTGCTCAAGGTCGACAACGAGGCGGTGCGCCGGCTGCAGGTCGAGAAGCTCGCGCGGCTCAAGCGCGAACGCGACCCCAAGGCCGTGGAAGAGGCGCTGGCGACGCTCACCCGCAACGCCGGCGGCGGCAACGCCAACCTGCTTTCACTCGCGATCGACGCCGCGCGCGTGAAGGCGACGGTGGGCGAGATCTCGTCGGCGCTGGAGACGGTGTGGGGCCGCCACCGCGCCGAAATCAAGACGATCTCCGGCGTCTACAAACGCGAGGCCGACGGTTCCGATGCGGTCGCACGGGTGCAGCGGCTCACCGCCGCGTTCGAAGCGAACGAACGCCGCCGCCCGCGCATCCTCGTGGCAAAAATCGGCCAGGACGGCCACGACCGCGGGCAGAAGGTGATCGCTTCGGCCTTTGCCGATCTCGGGTTCGAGGTCGTGGTCGGGCCGCTGTTCGCGATGCCGGCGGAGGCGGCCCAGCTCGCGGTCGAAAAGGCCGTGGATGTGCTCGGCATTTCCTCGCTCGCGGCCGCGCATCTGGCGCTGGTGCCGCAGCTCAAGGCGGAACTCGAGTGGCAGGGCGGCGCCGGCATCATGATCGTCGTCGGCGGCGTGGTGCCGCCGCAGGACTACGACACGCTCAAGGCCGCCGGCGCCGAGGCGATCTTCCCGCCCGGCACGGTCATCGCGGAAGCCGCCGCCGGCCTCCTTCGCACGCTCGGCAGGCGGCTCGGGCACGCGCAAGACGCGGCCGAATAATCAGTCGATATCGGCAAGCTTGAGAACGAACCCGGCCAACGCCGGCGTCGTCAGTGTCTGATTCGGATCGCGCTCGACGATTGAGGACCAGCCATCGCCCGACGGGCCGGTATGAACCCAGGTCTTGCGCGCATTGGCGTCGATCACCCAGAACTCTTGAACACGATGACGAGCGTAAAGCTGCGCCTTCAGACCCTTGTCGTAACCGAGACTCGAGGACGCCACCTCGATCGCCAGCAACAGCTCGCCGGAGGCGATCTGACAGAAATTGGCGTCTGACTTGATCAACGAGCTTTTCTTGAACACCGACACGTCCGGCTCCAAGATGGTGGCGTCGCCGAACTGCACAGTCATTTCCACGCCCATCGTCATGCCAACCGGCAAGGCGCGCGCGACCGCAATGCTGATGGCGTTCTTGATCAACTCATGCGCATAGCCCTTCGCCGCCATCACGACGATGTCCCCCTCGATCAGCTCGATTGGCTCCTTCTCACCGAGCACCCCAGCATCAATCATGCGGCCGATATCCTTGGCGGTGAACCGCCGGCGCGGAGGACATTCTTCGGCAGTGTGGGTCAGCGCAATATTCATGGCCACGCCCGGATCACAGGTCCCAGGATAGCATAAATGGTGAGCGACGTTTCACAGCAAAATGCCCCGCTTTCGCGAGGCATTTGCCAGGTCGAAAACTCGAGCAACGTCAATGCGGCGCGTTCTGCGCCAGATCTTGCTTGTCGACCAACTTGCGCACGTGCTTGACGATGTGGTCGGCCACGATCGCATGAGCTTCCGCGGTCGGGTGGATGGCGCCGCTGTAGAGTCCCGCATAGGCCGGCTGCACGATATCGAACACCGAGAGGCCTTCGCGGTGGGTGTTGGCCGCAAGGAAGGCGTCGTTCGGCGTGCGGAACAGGCGCCAGTGGTGGGCGTAGGGGATGGTCCCGGCCGGCGAATAAGGCTTCCACTCGTCGCCGGTCGGGGTCTTGCGGGGAATGCGCATGTTGTTGCCGTCGGCGATCGCGCGCTTGGGATCGCGGGCGCACATGCCGCGCTTGGCGAATTCCGGCATGTGGTCGGTCACCAGTGTGAAGCCGGTGCCGCTGCCGGTCGCCAGGTTCGGCGGGCAGCTCTTGCCCTTCGTGCCGGCGATGCACTCCAGCCGGCCGAGGAAATCCCGCAGGAAATCCGCGGTTTCCTGCAGCCGCTGCTTGCTCAGCTTGAGGCCGGCGTGAACGTCGACGCCCAGGCCGGGCTGGTTGCCGCAAAGCGCGCCCGTCTCGTCGTACTGGATCGGCTCGTAGGACGACTGCACCACGCGCGCGGGCGCAACGCCGAAACCGTCGCGCAGCGCGTCCTTCACCGCCTTCATGCGCTCGTCGAGCAGCTCCATGTAGACGCGCGACACTTGCGGGCTGAACCGGATCGAGCTCCCGATCGCAACCGCGATCGGAGCGAAATCCGCCGCGCTGTCGGTCAGGGAATAGGCGACGAGCCCGCCGAAGCCCACGTCATTGCCGCCGATCGACATCAGCACGACGTCGATCGGCCGCTTGCGCGACTGCGGCGGACACCAGTTCTTTGTAACTCGCTGCGTCGTGATCGAGGTGCTGCCGACCGCGAACATCGGAAGCTCGTAGGTTGCCGGCTGGGTGCGCGCATTGGCGCCGCCCCGGCAGAGCAGGTCGCTCAACTGGTCGAGCTGCGCGCGCACTTTCGCCCCGCCCGGCTCGCTGAAGCCTTCGCGGGCGTCCATCTCCATGAACAGTCCCTGCACGACCTCGGCGCCCGAGCAACTGAAGCTCGAGAACGTGATCGAGCGGTGACGGTTTTCCAGCGCAAGCTGGATGCCGACGCGAAACGGATAGCCATACTGCGAGCGATGGCAGTCGCGGCTGAGCCACTGGGCGGAGGCCTTGTCGAATGCGGTCCGGAACGCCGTCGAGGAGAGCTTGTTGTAGCGCTCGGCCAGTTCGTCTTCCATGAGGCGGCGCGGCAGGATCTTCGGATTGTAGTCGTCGCCAGACGAGGCCAGACCGTAGCCGCCCGGCACGGCATTCGCCGGCGGCTTCTGCTCCGGACCCATCGCGACTTCGTCGCGCAGCAGCGAGGGGTCATAGACCATTTCGCGGACCGGACTGAACTGGACCGGCCGGTCGGGATTGCTTTCGCCCGACGCGAAGCTGTCGCCCAGCGCGACGACGAAGATGTCCTCGACCATGACCTCGGCGTCGCGCAATTCACGGCCGTCGGGAAGCTTCACCGCGACGGCCACGCCCGATTGCGCCTTGTCCTGCGAGTAGGGCACGCGCGAGATGGTCAGCTTGTCCTTGCAGGCGAGCTTCCTGGTTTCGGTCTTGCCGCCCGGTTTGCGCGGCTGCCAGGCCCAGTAGCAGTCGCCGGTCACGCCATTCATCTGCTCGGGGGCAATCTGCACCTGGACCGTGTGCGCCTCGGGCAGGATGTAGTCTTCCTTCGCCGCGCCCCAGGAATATTTGCGCTCGCAGGTGGGGGAGTATCGGCGCGGTTTGCCGTTGGTCTCGTAGCAGTTGTCGTTGAGCGTCTGCGCCGCCCAGCCGATGCGGCTCTGCTGATAACGCGGACCCGCCGTCGCCGCGCACCGATCGGGCGTCGACTGGTCCTTGCAGTCGGGATCATTGAGCTTGCGCTCGATCCGCCAGATGATGTCATTCGGCAGCGCGTCGTTGCCGCGCACCGCGTTGAAGGCGGCTTCATGGATGGCGAAGGAGCGCGTGCCCTTGAAGAATCGGAATGGGTTCTCGACCTGCCAGAGCAAGTCTGCCGCCGCCGCCGAACTTGCACCGAACCCCGTGAAAAGACTAACAAAACAAGCAGTCGTCGCGAGTGCGCTACGACCCATGACAGGACCTCCCCGGCCCCCACCCACCGGAGGCTATGATACAGAATTAGTCGGCCAGGACAGAGCGAAAGTTCACGACCGCCGACGGCGAAGTTCGGAAACCTGTTGGAATGCATCCATGACTTTGAATTCATTGAATAATTCTCTCAAGACCCGGGCCGCAACGGCACGCGTGCTCCTGGCTGTGCTGAGCTTGTTCGCACTCACCGGCTGCATCAGCTCGACGGGGCCGATCCTGGGAGACGCCAAAGCCATCCTTGGCGAACGCATTCAGCTCCACGTCTTCGATCCCCCCAAGGACGGCGCCCGCGCGCATACGGTCGTGGCCTTCGAGTGGAACGGCAGCCGTTACCTGCCGCGCGGCGGGGCGGGGGATTTCAACGATTTCACCGTCCACCCCTACGAAGGGCGTGACCTGATCGTCCAGACCCAGGGCATCCGCGCCCCCCATCCGACCGAATATGCGCTGGCGCGCCGGCTGGCCGAGGGGGTCTATCTGATCATTCCGATCAACGAGGAGGACGCCGACGAGGCGACGCGTGACCGCTTCTGCAGCCGGACGCAGGACGCCTCCTGCCGGATCGCGACACCCGAGCAGCTTTTCGTGTTCGCGCGCGCGACCGCGGCCAAGGACGAGGACACCGGCGGCATCGCCGTGATCGTGCCGGCCGCGCGGCGGTAGCAGAAGCCAGCGACGATCAGGCGCTGAAGACCGCGCGCGCCTCTCGCGCGCCGTGGAGCACGCGGACATTCACCAGCTCGTCCTTTGTCGGCACGTAATGGATGACATAATTGCGATACGGCAAGGCACGAAGGCCGGGGCGAAGCTGATCGCGCGCCGCGCCCATCTCTGGAAGCCGGCGCAAGGGCTGAAACCTTGTCTCGATCTGGCGAACGAAGGCGTCGGCGGCCCGTGGAGAATCCGCCGCGATGTACGCCCAGATGTCCGCAAGATCATCGTGGGCGGTGTCGGTCAGGCGGAGCGGGAGCGCCTTGCGGCTAATCGTTTTTTTCCCTGCTTGATGATCGCCTCGGCGTCAAAGCTCCGGACCGGACCGGCACTCATGTCTGCCAGGCCCTTGTCAATTTCACCACGGAGCGCGGCAAGAACCTGATCGCGGTGAGCCTGAGTTAGCTCCCATTCGCGCAATGCGTCGCGAATGACCTCGCTGTCCGAGGCGTAGAGTCCTTTTTCCACGGCCGATTTGACCATGTCGGCTTGTTCGGGCGTGACGGTAACGGTCATGCGCTTCATGACGTTCATCTAAATGCTTCGCTGTTGTAAGACAATATCTTATTTTATCATACTCCTGCGTTGATGAGGCAAGGACCGCGGCGCGCCGGACACCCCCGACTTGGGTGGCTTTGGCATGCAAATCGCGGGCTGCGGTGTATGATGGGCTCGGAGATGCGCGTCGTGCCGCCAACGGCCGGACAAGAGCATCCGCACGAACGGGAGGACCGGCGATGAAACCCACATTGGCCTGCGCGGGAGTCGCACTCATCGCGATGACGGCCGCCGCAGACGCACGCGTGACGCGCCTCGAGATCAGCCGGCAGGAGCCGTTCGCGGCCGGGCAGGCCTTCGGCAACAGCGGCGCCTACGAGAAAATCGCCGGACGCTTCCACGGCGAGCTCGACCCGGCGCATCCGCTCAATGCCGCAATCGTCGACCTCGACAAGGCGCCGCGCAATGCCAAGGGCATGGTCGAGTATTCGGCCGATTTCTACATCCTCAAGCCGGTCGACCTGACGAAGGGCAACGGCGCGATCTTCTACGAGGCCAACAACCGCGGCAACAAGGCCTCGCTCGGCCGCTTCAACAACGCGCCGCGCGGCAACGATCCTTCCACCGCCGCCGACGCCGGCAACGGCTTCCTGATGCGGCAAGGCTTCACGCTGGTCTGGAACGGCTGGATGCCGGGTCTGCCGGCCGAGAACAACGTGATGCGCATTGAAATCCCGAGCGCCACCGGGAGCGCGATCGAGCAGACGGTGTGGGACGAGCTGCTGTTCAACGATACCAAGACGGTGCGCGCGCGCCTCACCTTCCGCGCCAGTTCGACCGCGAAGACGGAGGCCAAGCTCCTGGTGCGCGAGCGCAACAGCGAGGAGCCCACGACCGTTGCGCCCGAGCAATGGGAGTTCGTCGACGCCCGCACGATCCGGCTGCTGCCGGAGGGCACGCCGTTCCGCATCGGCGCGATCTACCAGCTCCTGTACCGGTCGGCGACCTCGCCGGTGAGCGGCATCGGGTTTGCGGCGACCCGCGACTTTAACGCGTTCCTGCGCTACGCGAAAACGGACGAGGCCGGCACTCCCAATCCGCTGGCGGTGCAAGGAAGCCCGGCGATCACGCGCGCGCTCGCCCACGGCAATTCACAGACCGGGCGCTATCTGCGCGATCTCATCTACAGCGGCTTCAACGAGGACGAGGCCGGCAGGATCGTGTTCGACGGCGTGCTGCCCAACGTGGCGGCGGGACGGATTTTCCTGAATTACCGCTTCGCGCAGCCCAACCGGATCATCCCGGCCGGCCACGGCTTCATGTACTTTCCCGGCGCCACCTTCCCCTACGCCTACGAGACCCAGACCGACCCGTTCACCGGCAAGAGCGACGGCACGCTCGCCCGCTGCACGGCGCGCGGCAATTGCCCGAAGCTCATCCATACCAACAGCAGCACCGAATACTGGCAGGGCGGCCAGTCGCTGATCACCACCGACGCGCTCGGCAAGAGCGACTCGACGCCGCCCGACAGCGTGCGCATCTATCACTTCAGCGGCACCCAGCACGCCGGGGTCGAGACTTCGATGCCGGCCGGCGTCTGCGTCATGCCGACCAACCGCACGGACTACCGGCCGTTCCTGCGCGCCGCGCTCGCCAATCTCGATCGCTGGGTGAAGGACGGCACGCCGCCACCCGCGAGCCGCTATCCGCGCATCGCCGACGGCACGCTGGTCGAGACGATCACGCTGCCCGCCATCCCCGGCGTGACGCCGGCGAAAGGTCCGGCGACGCGGCCGCGCATCGACTACGGTCCCGATTTCGACAAGGGCATCATCGGCAAGGCGCTTCCGGTCGTGCTCAAGGACGCCTATCGGGTGCTGGTGCCGAAGGTCGATGCCGATGGCAACGAGCTGGGCGGGCTGCGGTCGCCGGAGGTGGCGGTGCCGACCGGCACCGGCGCCGGCTGGAACGTGCGCGCGCCGGAGTCGGGCGGCGCCGGCGAGCTCTGCTACCTCGAGGGCGGCTTCGTTCCCTTCGCCAAGACCAGGGCCGAGCGCGAGGCGAAGAACGATCCGCGCCCGTCGCTGGAGGAACGCTACAAGGACGGCGCCGACTACGCCGAGCGCGTGCGGCAGGCCGCCGAGGCGCTGCAACGCGACGGCTATATCCTGCCGGAGGACGTGAAGCGCATCGCCGACAAGGCGGCGGCGCTGACCTGGTAGGACTTACGCGCCCGGCACGGTCATGGGGTCGACCTTCGACATCGGGATCGCGGCTTCCATGACGATGGTCACGGCGAGCGGCAACGCTAGCATGTCGCGGCCGGTGACCATCTGCCACTGCGCGGCGACCGCGAGGTCATAGGGCCATTCGGAGGGGGCGCGTCCGGACGCGACGAACTCGTCGCGCACCAGCCGCCAGTGCTCGTCGAGCGCGGCGCGCGGAAGTTTTTGCGGCGCGTGCTCTCGCGGCAGGCGCGGGACCCCGAACTTGGGCGTGCCGATCATGCGCGCCGCGTTGCTCACGATTTCGGTAACGTCCGGAAGCAGCCGCCGGCTGTCGTCCGTCACCACGGCGGCAAGGTAGGCCCACACGCTGTAGGGCGGCTGCGTCAAATTCTCGAACAGGATCCAGTTCAGCAGATCGCTGAAATAGTATTTCTGGCCCTTCTTGGTGACGACTTCGACCAGGATCGTGTCGGGATTGAGCTTGCGCGGCTCGATCACCGACTTGCGGATCGACATCTGCGCCGCAAAACCCGCGAGCGCGCCGATCTCGGTCAGCAGCGTCTGCGGATGGATCTGGCCACTGTTCCTGATCTGCTTGGCCATCAAGAGCGCGGCAATGCTCCGCCCGATCGCCTCGCGCTCCGGGTCGTGCGGCGGATTCAAAAAAGCCCCCGGTCTCAGAATCGAGCGGTCATCGAAGTTTGTCGCAAGCGGCGGCGCTCCGGTTCGCTTGCGCAAATGGCTGCGCGATGCGCTTATGTGCGGTGCCGCTGTCCGATGCGGCCGGCTATATCGGTCAAGTGTTGGCGGACTCTTATGTGGAACCTGGCTAGAATCTTTCCCGCCGTTTACAAATAAGGACGAATGGCGTTCACCATCCTGCTCACGGGTTTCGGTCCGTTCCCGGCCGCGCCGTTCAATCCGACCGGACCGCTAGTCGAGCGCCTGGCGCGCCGCCGCCATCCTGCCTTCATCGGCGTGCGGCGCATCGCGCATGTCTTTCCGACGAGCTACGACGCCGTCGACCGCGAACTGCCGGCGCTGATCGCGCGCGAACGGCCGGCCGTGCTGCTGATGTTCGGCCTGGCGGTGCGCACGCGGCACCTGCGGATCGAGACCTGCGCGCGCAACGTGCGCTCGTGCAGCCATCCCGATGTGACGGGGCGCCTGCCGGACGCGGACATGATCGTTGCGGACGCGCCGATGATGCTTCCGTTACGCGCCCCGGCGCTGCGGCTGACGGCGGCCGCCTGCGCGAGCGGCATGACCGCCGCGGTGTCGCGCGACGCCGGCAGCTACCTTTGCAATTATTTGTGCTGGCGCGCGAGCGAAGCCGCCACGGCGCCGCGCGGGCCGCGCATCGTCACCTTCGTGCATGTTCCGCTGGTGCGGCGCACGCACCTGCCGCCGTCGCGCGCGCGCCGGGCGCCGCTCACGCTCGACGATCTGGTGCGCGCCGGTGAAGCGATCGTGCTCGCCGCGCTGGCGGCGGCGCGTACACGCCATTAACCCTGTCCGCTAACCGTGTGCGCATTTAGGCGCGCCGTGTCGCTTTGGGACATGGTTTTTGGCCACCATGTTGCAGTTGCCATTGTGCAGTGGTCATTGTTGCAGTGGTCATTCCGGGGCCGAGCTCGGCGAGGAGCCCGGGACCCTAGCCACGGCTGCGCAGTGGGATCCTGGCTCGCGGGCTTTGCCCGCGCCCGGCATGACGAGGAGACTTAATGCTCATCAACCGCCGCCGCCTGCTCGCGCTCAGCGCCGCCACCGCCCTTTCGGGAGCTGCTGCATCGGTCACGCGGGCTGCGCCGGCCGCGCCGATTTCCGCGCTCGGGCTCGACGCGGCGCAGTTCGGACTGCGCGCCGGCAGCCCGGACGACCAGAGCCGCATGCTTCAGCGCGCCGTCGACGAAGCCGTCCGCGTGCGCGCGCCGCTCGCGATCGCGCCCGGCGTCTATCGCGCGGCCAACATCAAGCTGCCGCCGGCCGCCCAGCTCATCGGCGTGCGCGGCGCGACAAAATTCGTTCTAACCGAAGGCGCGTCGCTGTTTACCGCCGAGCGCGCCGACAACGTCACGCTGTCCGGACTGGTATGCGACGGCCTGCTGCGGCGGCTGCCGGAGCGGCGCGGGCTCGTGCACGTCGAGCAGGCGCGCGGCCTGAAGATCGCCGATTGCACCATCGCCAACGCCGGCGGCAACGCCATCCATTGCGTCGCGGTCGAAGGCCAGGTGGTCGACACGGCGCTGCTCGATTGCGTCGAGGCCGCCATCCATTCCTTCGACGCGCGCGGGCTGATGATCGCGCGCAACACCATCATCGGCGCCGGCAACAACGGCATCCAGGTCTGGCGCGAGAAGGCCGGCGACGACGGCACCATCGTGGCGGACAATCGTATACTGCGGATCGACAACCGCTCCGGCGGCTCCGGCCAGTACGGCAATGCGGTCAACGTCTTTCGCGCCGGCAACGTGATCGTGCGCGGCAACCGCATCGACAATTGCGCGTTCTCGGCGGTGCGCGGCAATGCCGCCTCCAACATTCACATCGACAGCAACGCCATCACCAATACGCGCGAGGTCGCGCTCTATTCGGAATTCGGCTTCGAGGGCGCGCTCATCGCCAACAACACGATCGACGGCGCAGCGATCGGCGTCTCCGTCACCAACTTCAACGAGGGCGGGCGGCTCGCGGTGGTGCAGGGTAACATCATCCGCAACCTGTTCAGCAGGCGTCCGGCCGGCACCGACGCGGGCGACGGCGCCGGCATCGGGATCGCGGTCGAGGCCGATGCGGCGGTCACCGGCAACGTGGTCGAGAACGCGCCCTTCGCCGGCCTCATGCTCGGCTTCGGGCAATACCTGCGCGACGTCGCCGCCACCGGCAATGTGGTGCGCAAGTCCGACATCGGCATCGCGGTCTCGGTCTCGACCGGTGCGGGCACGGCGCTGATCGCCAACAACGTGATCGCCGACGTGACCCGCGGCGCGATCCTTGGCATGGACCGCCGCAAGATCGTGACCGGCGACCTGATGAAGGGCGGCGTCGAGCGCTACGCCAACCTGACCATCAGCGGAAATCGCGTGCGCTAAAAATCGATCTCGGTTCGGTTTCCTCCATCCGTTCGTTCGATGGCGACAGGCTTTAGAGCATTTTCAGGAAAAGTGGAATCCGGTTTTCCGTCGAAAATGCGACCAATGCAAGAGTCCTAGAGCACATTCAGTTTCAAGGAAACTGAATGTGCTCTAGCGCGCGGGAAGAAGCTCCTGCGTCGGCCGCATCGCGCCCACCGCGATGCCGTTCCAATTGCGCAAGGTCGGGCGGATGAACCGCTCGAGCGCGGTGCGCTCCGCCTCCGACCAGCCGCCGAAACGCGCGATCAAAGCCGCCATGGCCAGCTCGGCGGCGCGCGCCTGACCGTCGTCGCATTTGAGCGCGATGCCGACGCCCACATCCGGCAATGCCGCGCAGAACACGCCCTCGGCGCCTTCCTTGACGAAGGCACGCGCGCCAAGAAGCTGCATGACGTCCGTGGTGAAACGCCCGCTGCCGGCGACATGCCAGGGATGGGCGGCGCAGGCCGCGCGCAGCCGCGCCGCCGCCTTCGCCCGTTCCGGCGCCAGGCCCTGACCGGTTCCGAAGCGAGCGAAGGCGTGCGCAAGGTTCCTCAGCGGCACCGCCCAGGTCGGCACCGAGCAGCCGTCGATGCCGCGCATGTCGTCGGCGAGCGGAAAGCCGCTCATGCTCTCGATCGCCGCCTTGACCTCGCGCTGCACCGGGTGGACGGCGTCGATATAACCCTGCGGGTCGGCCCCGATCGCGCAGGCGAGACACAGGAAGCCCGCGTGCTTGCCCGAGCAGTTGTTGTGCAGCGCCGATGGAGTCTCGCCGGCGCGGTAGAGCGCCGCCGCCGACGGCTGATGCATCGGCGGGTGCGCGCCGCAACGCAGCGCCGACGCATCGAGGCCGGCGCGCGCCAGCATGCGCTGCGCGGTCGCCACATGCCCGGGCTCGCCGCCATGAGACGCGCAGGCGAGCGCGAGCTCCGGGTCGGTGAGCCCGTAGCGGTCGGCGGCGCCGGATTCCACCAGCGCAAGCGCCTGCAGCGCCTTCACCGCCGAACGCGGGAATACCGGCCGCTCGATGTCGCCGAGCGCCAGCACGGCGCGACCATCGGCGTCGACCACCGCGACGGCGCCGGTGTGGCGGCTTTCGACCAGGTTGCCGCGCAGGACTTCGACCAGGAGGGGATTGGCCATTTCGGAATCTTAACATTGCGCAGTGTTAATATGCGAGAATGACGCATGGCCTTGCGGTCCCGCGCCTCGAGACGCCATATTCCGGTCCCGAAGGCACCGTTCATTCCCATCCATGCGCCGCCCCGTCAGAAAAGTGCTCACCGCAATCCTCGCCGTGTTTCTGTTTCCGCTCGCCGTCCACGCCGCGCTGCATGCAGTGAAGGGCGGTCCGGCGAGTTTCCGCGACGCCGACTGGTCGAGCGTCGGCATGCTCCAGCCGGCTTCGGCCGACAAGGAGGCGCGCCTGCTCGTCTTCACCGGCCGTACCGGCCGCTGGAAGGGCATTTTCGCCGTCCATAGCTGGGTGGTGTTCAAGCCCGAGGGAGCGACGACCTGGAGCCGCTACGACGTCGTCGGCTGGGGCAACCCGGTGCGCTCCAACGGCTGGGCGCCGGACGGGCGCTGGTTCGGCGACACGCCGCGCGTCCTGGTCGACGTGCGCGGCGCGAACGCGGCGGCGCTCATTCCCAAGGTCAAGGCGGCGATCGCCGACTACCGCTTCCACAATGCCGGCGATTACGTGATCTGGCCCGGCCCCAACAGCAACACCTTCACGGCGGCGGTGCTGCGCGCGGTTCCCGAGCTGGCGACGACGCTGCCGCCGAACGCGATCGGCAAGGACTTCCGTCCCCTGCCCTATGCCGGGCTCACCGACAGCGGCACCGGCGTCGAGGCTTCGCTCTGGGGTGCGCTCGGCGTCAAGCTCGGCTGGGTCGAAGGCATCGAGGTCAATTTCCTGGGCCTCGTCGCCGGCCTCGACATCCGCCATCCGGCGCTGAAGCTGCCCGGCTTCGGCCGCATCGGCATCGACGACGGCACCGCCATCGCGGCGCCGGCACCGGCCAGGTAGCGGCGTCCGTCGATCGGCGCTGGTTTCTCGCGTTGCGCGACCCTACAATCGCGCACCGCCATGGCCCGCCTCTCCATCATCGTACCCGTGCTCGACGAGGGCGAAGCGATCGGCGCCTCGCTCGACGCGCTGGCCGAACTGCGCGGGCTCGGCGCCGAAGTCGTCGTGGTCGACGGCGGCAGCCGCGACGCGACGGTGCAGCGCGCGCGCCTGCGCGCCGACCGCGTGCTCTCGGCGCCGCGCGGGCGCGCATCGCAGATGAACGCGGGCGCCCAGAAGGCCTCCGGCGACGTCCTCCTGTTCCTACATGCCCAGACGCGGCTTCCGGCCGCCGCCGATCACCTGATCCTCGATGGCCTGGAGCGGGCGGGCCGCGCCTGGGGGCATTTCGACGTGGCGATCGAAGGCGGCAATTTCGTGCTCGGCGTGGTCGCATACCTGATGAACCTGCGCTCGCGGGCGACCGGCATCGCCACCGGCGATCAGGCGATGTTCATGACGCGTGATGCCTTCCAGGCGGCGGGCGGCTTTCCCGCCATCGCGATCATGGAGGACGTGGCGCTCTCCAAGCGCCTCAAGCGCATCAGCCGGCCGCTCTGCCTGCGCCAGCACGTGATCAGCCGGGCCGCGCATTCGGACGCGCACGGCGTGTTGCGAACGACCATGCTGATGTGGCGGCTGCGGCTCGAATATTTCTTCGGTGCCGACCCGGACGTGCTCGCCAGGCGCTACGAGGAGGGCCGCAAGGGCAAGGGCCCAGCGGCGCGCTTTCAATAAAGCCGGATCAGCACCAGGCCCGCAACGATCAGCACGGCCGCGACGATCCGGTTCCCGCGCACCGGTTCCTTGAGCAGCACGACGGCGATCACGGCCCCGAACAGCACGCTGGTCTCGCGCAGCGCCGCGACGATGGCGATCGGCGCGACCGTCATGGCCCAGATCGCGATGCCATAGGAGCCGAGCTGCAGCGCGCCGCCGGCAAGTCCGATGCCCCAGTGCCGTGCCATCACCGGGACCACCTCGCCGCCACGCCGTGCCAGCGCATAGATCGCCATCACCGGCCCGATGCCGACGAAGAGCGCGACCGAATAGGCGTTGGCGCTGCCGGCAAGCCGCGCGCCCATGCCATCGACCACCGAATAGGCGCAGATCGCGACCGCCGTGAACAAGGCGAAACCGACGGCGCGCCGGTTGATCCGGGCGAGTTGGTGGCCGCCGCGGCGCGAGAGCAGCACCACGCCGACCGCCAGCAGGATGATGCCGAACCAGGCCGGGAGACTGAGCCGCTCGTGGATGAGCATGGTGCTCACCGCCGCGGTCATGAGCGGCGCCGAGCCGCGCGCGATCGGGTAGACCTGGCTCATGTCGCCGGCGCGATAGCTCTCGATCAGGAACGCGAAGTAGGCGAGATGGATGATCACCGACGCGATCACGAACGGCCAGGCGGCCGCGGCCGGCGACCCGGTGAGCGGAATGCACGCGGCCGCGACAATGGCGGCGCCGATCGAGATCAGCACCGTCGTCGCCAGCGGGTCGAGCCCGCGCTTGATGGCGGCATTCCAGCCGGCGTGGCAGGCGGCGGCGAACAGGACGGCGGTGAAGACGGGGGAGTCCATGGATTTCCAGATTCCGAGGCTCGCGGGCTGCGCCCCGGAATGCGGCTGGGTCAGAACGGATAGTCCTGCTTGCCGGTCGCGATCGTGATCCAGCGCAGTTCGGTGAAGTGCTCGATCGCGGCCTTGCCGCCGAAGCGGCCGTAACCCGAGGACTTGGTGCCCCCGAACGGCACGTGCGGCTCGTCGTGCACGGTCGATGAATTCACATGGCAGATGCCGGTCTCGATGCGCCGCGCCACCGCGAGCGCGCGCACCACATCGCGGCCGAACACGGCGGCCGCGAGCCCGTATTCCGTATCGTTGGCGATGCGGACCGCGTCCTCGGCATCCTTGGCCCGCAACACGATGGCGACCGGGCCGAAGGTCTCCTCGCCATAGACGCGCATCGCCGGCGTGACCTCGTCGAGCACGCACGCGCTCATGACCGTGCCGCTGACCTCGCCGCCGGTGACCAGCCGCGCGCCCTTCGCGAGCGCGTCATCGATCAGCGACCGCACGTGATTGACGGCATCCTGGTTGACCAGCGAGCCGAGCACCACGTCGCCCTCGCGCGGATCGCCGGCGGGAAGCGAGCGCGCCTTGGCCGCGAACTTTTGCAAAAATTCGTCGGCGATCTTCTCGTCGACCACGATGCGCTCGGTCGACATGCAGACCTGGCCCTGGTTGACGAAGGCGCCGAAGGCGGCCGCATTGACCGCCTCGTCGAGGTCGGCGTCGTCGAGCACGATCAGCGGCGCCTTGCCGCCAAGCTCGAGCAGGATCGGCTTGAGATAGCGCGCGGCGGTCTCGGCCACGAGCCGTCCGATCCGCGTCGAGCCGGTGAAGCTGATGCGGCGCACGGCCGGGTGCGAAATGAGAGTCTCGACCACCTTGCCGGCGTCCTCCGGCGCATTGGTCACCACATTGACGACGCCGTCCGGCAGGCCGGCGTCGCGCAATGCCGTGCCGATCAGGCGGTGGGTCGCGGGCGAGAGCTCGGACGCCTTGAGGATCACGGTGTTGCCGCAGGCGAGCGGCATGGCGATCGCCCGCACCCCGAGGATCACGGGCGCGTTCCAGGGCGCGATGCCGAGCACCACGCCGGCCGGCTGGCGCACCGTCATGGAGCTCGTATGGGGCCGGTCGGACGCGATCACCTCGCCGGCGATCTGCGTGGTCATGGCGGCGGCTTCACGCAGCATCGCGGCCGCCAGCCGCACGTTGAACTCGCACCAGGAGGCGGTCGCGCCGATCTCGGCGATCATCGCCTCGGCGAAATCCTCGGCACGCGACTGGATCACGTCGGCGGCGGCGTTGAGCAGGGCGCGGCGTTCGCCCGGTCCGGTCGCCGACCAATGCTCGAAGGCGCGCGACGCCGCCTCGGCCGCCGTGATCGCGTCCGCGATGGTCGCGGCGGCCGCCTGCGTCGCCACCTCGCCGCTCAGCGGATCGATGCGGTCGAAGGTGCGGCCGTCGGCGGCCGACATGTCGCGGTCGCCGATCATCAGATTGACGCGCAGCATGAGCCTGGTCCCCCCAGCGTCAGCGCCGGACGGCATCTTGCAACAAATCCTTTGCGCTGTCCTGGCACGGCGTGGCCGCGTCCCCTGCCTTGCAGCGGTGGCGGAGAAACCGCCCGCGTCAGATCAAGCGCGAAAGCCTGCCCCCGGCCAGGTCTTCGGCGCCGCCCGCAGATACTGCTTCGGCCGCGCCACCTCGGCGCCGAGCGCGGCGGCGGCATGCCAGCCCCAATGCGGGTCGTCGAGGAACGCCCGCGCCAGCGCCACCATGTCGGCCTTGCCCTCGGCGACGATCGCCTCGGCCTGCTTCGGCGTCGCGATCAGCCCGACGGTGCGGGTCGGCATCGCGACCTCGCGCTTGACCTGCTCGGCGAAAGGCACGTTGAAGCCCGGCGTCGGCGCGCGTTGCGCCTCCGCCGTGATGGCGCCGGAGGACACGTCCACGTAGTCGAGGCCGGCGCCCTTGAGCGCCGTGGCGAACACCACCGCATCGTCAGGCGTGAGCCCGCCCTCGATCCAATCGGTGCCGGTGATGCGCGCGCCGAGCGGTATGCCCTTGGGCACCTCGGCGCGCACGACCTGCGCGACTTCGAGCGGGAAGCGCATGCGCCCGGCAAGCGCGCCGCCGTATTCGTCGTTGCGCTTGTTCGAGAGCGGCGAGACGAAACTGTGCAGCAGATAGCCATGCGCCATATGCAGCTCGATGGCGTCGAAGCCGACCTTCACCGCGCGCCTGGCCGCGGTCGCGAAAGCCTCGCGCACGCGCTCGATGTCCTCCTGCGTCATCGCGCGCGGCGCCGCCCAGTTCTTGCCGAACGGAATCGCCGACGGCGCGATCGTCTGCCAGGGATCGGGCGGGGCGGTGCCACCGTCTCCCCTGCCCTCCCACGGCATGCGGGCGGAGCCCTTGCGCCCGGCATGCGCAAGCTGCACGCCGAGCTTGGCGGTGCCGATGCGCCGGCAATGGTCGACGACGCGCGCCAGCGCCGCTTCGCAGGCGTCCGAGTATAGCCCCAGGCAGCCGTGGCTGATGCGGCCGCGCCGCTCCACGTCGGTCATCTCGGCGATCACCAGTCCGGCGCCGGAATTCGCCAGCATGCCGAGATGGGTCATGTGCCAGTCGGAGGCCACGCCGTCGTTGGCGCTGTACTGGCACATCGGCGAGACGACGATGCGGTTGGCAAGGTCGAGGTTGGCGAGGCGGATCGGCGAGAACAGTGCGCTCATGAGAATCCAGGGCTGGAGGTGATTGGGAATCGTTGGCCGTTATTGCGGACGATGCCGAGGGGGGCGCCGTCACGGCCCCCTTGTTGCCGATCTCGGTCGAGCGGGCAATCCGAAGCATCGAACGAAGTGCAATGGTGCCGTGAGGCGGCTTGCGGAACGGCGCCGAAGCTTGCCGGCGCGGCGCCTCAAATGAACTCAGGCGGCCGACTTGCGCTGCTCCGGCGAGACGTCCGGCGCGGGCTCTGCCGCAAGGGCCGCCGGCGGCGGCGCGATCTCGGCCCACAACTCGGCGATGCGTGCGACTTCGCGCATGCGCAGCACGAACTCGCCTTCCGAGTAATAATGTTTCCAGCGTCCGGTGCGGTAGAGATCGAGGAAATGCTCGCGCCGGCGGTCGGCGAGTTCACGCCATTTTTCCGCGGTCTTGCAGAACTGGCGGTAGGCTTGCCCGTCGACCATGGATTGGAGCCGTCGCGTGCGCGGAATCGGCACACGATCGTCTCGTTAGCGTGATTCGTTGGCAATACGGGAGTGGCCAACCGCAAGAGTTGTGCACGCATTCCACACTAAATTGCGAGCCGTTCGCGCCAAGTGCCGGTGCGACGACGGAAAACGCGCGGCTCGCGGCGCACGGTCGCGCGGCGGCGGCGACAACCGGCCGGCGGCGGCGGGAGGGCTGGAACGTTGCCATGGCCGCAAAAGAAAACCCGCCCGGTGGGGTATCCGGGCGGGTCACTTTGATCGGCGCAGGGGATCGGGGGGGCGGGAGCGCCGATCGGGGGCTGTGAAACTTGGAGGTTCTAAGCCTTACAAACGTTGGTCGCAGCGGGTGTGCAAAAGGTTCAACGCCAGTTCGGGAATTTTGCGAAAAACGACAGGCCCCGGGAGCGGCGCCGGCCCGATGGCATTAAGTACCTGATTACGCTCGCATATCGTCAATTTGCCGCGGACGTGACGCCAGCCTGACCGACGGTCGCCGGCGCCAGCGACAGCAGCGCCCGGTAGGCGTCGACCAGGCCGGCCCCGAACAGGGGGTCGATCCCCTGGGGTCCCAGGTCGCGCGCCGTCGACATCAGGGTGTGCCGCACGCCGGCGGGACCAAGGCTCGGCTGGCGTTCGAGCAGGAGGGCAGCCGTCCCGCTGATCTCGGCCGCCGAGAACGAGGTTCCGGATGTCACCTGGTAGGTCCCATTGGGCGCCGGCAGGACGACGTCCACGCCCGGGGCGGCGACCGCGACGTGATCTCCCCGGTTGGCGGCATGGAAAAGGTTGTCGTCCTCGTCCGTTGCGGTGACCGCGATGACGCCCGCATAGCCGGCGGGGTACTGCGTGCCCTGCTGGGGGCCGCCATTGCCGGCCGCCGCGATGAGGACGATGCCCTTGGCGTATGCCGCTTTCACGCTGAGCTCGATCTTCGGGTCGCGCGGGCCCGCGAAGCTCATGTTGATGATGCGGGGGTTCTTCGCGACCGTCCAGTCGATGGCGCCGGCAATGTCGAAGGTGGTTCCGCGGCGGTCGCCGCGCAACGCGCCGAAAGCCCGCACCGCCAGGATCTGGGCCGCGGGGGCGGCGCCCTGGAGGCGGGCGTGGGCCGCAATGGCGCCGGCGACCGCGGTGCCGTGGCTGTGCACCTTGTCCCCGAAGCCGACGGCATCGAAGCTCTCCGCGATCACGCCCGCAAGCTCCGGGTGCTCGGTGTCGACGCCGGAATCGATCACGGCGACCAGGACCTTGTCGCCCCTGGCGAGCTCGTGAGCCTGCGGGAGCTGCAGCTTGGCGAGGGCATACTGCTCGAGCGCGGGAGCGGCGCTTTGGCCGGTCTCGCCGACGAGGTCGGAATAATAATTCGGCTGGGCCGAGATGATGGTGCGGTCGGCCTCGAGCGCGCGCACGACCGCCGCCACCGAGCGCCGGTCGTTGATCCTGAGACGCGCGAGCGTGGTGCCGCCGAGGCGGAAATTCAAGGATTGCAGTCGCGTGAGCCGATGCCGGCGCGCCATCGCATCGAGCACTCGGTCGGTGGCATGGCCGGCAAGCTCGACCACCACTTGGTCCGGCGCGAAGCGCGTTTCATTGGCGGGCGGCACCCCGCTGCCGGCACGACGGGCCGGTTCGCTGTTGGAGCCGGACGGGGGTTGGCCGCTGCCGCCCACATTCGGCGGCGTTCCGGCGCCAGCCGACGATGCGCCGGGCACGCGAACGCCGATGGCAGGGGCAGTGATCGGGATGATGACCGTGCGCGGATGCTGCCGATGATGCGGGCGTTCGGTCTGGCCGGCCTCGGCGTTCTTGCGGGACGCGCCGGTGGTCTTAGTCCTGTCGAGGACCTTGCCGAAGGTCGCGGCCGCAAGCGAGCTTTTGGTCATCGACGCCTGGCGTGCGCCACCGTTGCGCGAGCCCTGCATGCCGAGGTTCATCGCGGCCGCATCGACCACCGGCAAAGCCGTGAGAACTGCCGCCAGCGCCAGCGCGGCGGGAGCGATCAGCTTCGGCCGTGAGAGCACAGGGAGTGCGCACTGGAAACGGTCGCCGGCCGAGCGCATCGTGAGGCCTCCGAGGCGCGCTGCAAGCGCGGTTCACGCCACGCGGCGGCCGTGTTGCGGCAGCTCCCCCGGGAGTCCCCGAGCTGCCCGGCCGGACGCTGGCTTATTCCTTGGTCGCGATGAATTCGACGATCTTGGATTCCGACTGCATGCGCTGAACGATCTTAGTGACCTCCGCCTTCGGCATGCCATCCGCGGACAGGCGCACGCTGTAGAGGCCGCCCTTCTTGGGGCCGTCCACCACCACCGCCTTGTAAGCGTCGAGGAATTTCGTGATGTCGGAAGCCGTCGCCTGCGGGACGAAGCGGACGACCGCGACGGAACCGCCGTTGGCATAGGAAGCAAGCTCGAGGCCCGAGCCGGCCTGGTCCTTGATCATCACCGTCGTCAGCACCGCTGACTGGATCACCAGGGCAATCGCGGCAGCGCCCGCGGCATAAGCGAGCGTGCGCGGTGCGAAGCCGGACAGGAACGCAGCCATGCGGCCGGCGAGATCGAAGGAGGCCTGACGTTTCACGGTGGGCTCGGCGTCGATGGCGGCGAACAGCCTCTCCATGGCGCGCGAGGACGGCGCGCCGAGCGATTCGTTGAGGTGAATGGTCTCGTTGAGTTCCTCGCGGACGAGGTCGAAGCGGCGCGACAGCTCGTGGTCGCTGGACAATGCGAGCTCGACGCGGTCGGCCTCACGACGGCTCAGCGTCCCGGCGGCGTGCCATGGCAAGAGGGCCTCGATCTCCTGGCGCTCGGGCGCTTCTTTGCTCATCGTATTCATGGCCAACCTCTTTCCATTCCCGCCGCCTTGAGCAGCTCTGCCAATTTTCTGCGCGCATAGAACATGCGCGTCTTTACGGTGTTCGCCGGGATACCCACGATCTCTGCTACCTCTTCGACTGACTTCTCGTGGTAGTAGACGAGATCGATGATCTCCCGATGTTCGACCGAAAGGCCCTCAAGGCACTTCCGGATGATTGCGCTCTTGTCCTTCTTCGCCAGCACGGCTTCCGGATCGTCACCTGGATCCTCGATCGCCGCGGCGGCATCTTCGTCCAGCACCTCATCCGGCTTGCGTCGCAGCGCCGAAAGAGCCTTGAACCGCGCGATTGCCAACAACCAGGTGGAAACCGCCGAACGCCCTTCGAACCGACCTGCCTGACGCCACACGTCAAGAAACACTTCGCTAATCAAGTCCTCAGCCGAGGACTGGTCACGCACAAGACGCAACACGAACCGGTAAACCCGTACATGATGCCGCGCGAACAGCACCTGCATCGCGAGCCGGTCGCCGGACGCGATCCGTCCGATCAGCACCTCGTCCGATGTCGCTTGCATCGCCCGACGATCAACTCGCTAGGTTAGTCGCGGGGTAACGCGACCAGGTTCAATGTTCCATGAATTCCGTGTCACAATACGTCCCCGCAATCCCCAAGTTCCTCGGACCGTGTTCCCGGAGCCCGGCCCGGGCCGCGGCCGGAAGCTTATGGAGAAAGCCCTGCCGATTCCTTCGTCTCTGGAAATCCATTTTGAGTTCAAAGGCTTATGAAGCGGATTTGGTTAATCTTTCGTTAAGGATCGGCGCGACGGGCGTGCCGCCGGCCTCAGGTTCCCACCCGCAAGGGGGCATGGAGCTTGCGCAGCGCGGCCAGGACGGAGAGGGCGGTGATGCGTCCGGTCTTCGGATTGTCCGAGGGAATGTTCTCAATGGTTAACGAAAATCTCGCAGAATCGGCATCGACCTCGATCGAATGGCAGTTCCGGTCGACCGCGGGATCGGCCCAGATGTCGATCATGGTGCGGTCCGGCCCGATCCCGGCCAGCGACAGGGCGGCAGCCACGTTGACGTTGGCCGGAAAGCCCGCGGCCGCCTCGCGCGCGGTGCCGCTGAACACCCGCTTCGCCTCCTGCAGGCCATCGACCGAAATGTCGTTCGCCAGCAGATACGGCGCCCCGGCGAGCCCGTTCGGCGGCTTGCGGGTGGTCATCCGCACCGAGCGGATCTGGCCTTCGGCAGCGGCCGTGACGGCGTCGAGGCCGAGCAGCGCACCGGTCGGCACGATCAACTGGCCGCCATGCGCCTTGGCGAGCGCGATCAGTTCCGGTCGCGCCAACAGCGCGCCGCAGCTCAGCACCATCACGGCCTTGCCGGCGCTCAGCATGGGCCGGCAGATGCGCTCGATCACCGCCGCCGGCGCGCATTCGATCGCCAGGTCGGCGTGGTCGGGGAAATCCTCGAGTTCGACCAGCGGGCACACGATGCGCTCGGCATCGAGCCAGGCCTGCGCCTTGGCGCGGTCGCGCGCGGAGGCGCAGGCGAGCGTGAGCCCCGGCAGGCCGTCATTGAGCCGGCGCGCGAGCACGCGGCCGATGGCGCCGAGACCGGCAATGGCGACGCGGGTCATGAGAAGCCCTCCACCGGGAACCGTTGCGTCTTAGCCGTCCGCCCTTTCGCCGACAAGCACGGCAGTGCCGCGTCAAACCGTACCTTGACCGGGGTCGTAACAAGCGCAAGGGTTGCCGCAAACTCAGGGAGGTCGACCATGTTCAAGACGATTTTGGGCGCCGGCATTGCCGTCTTGCTCGCCGGCGTGGCGACCGCGTCAGCGCAGAACTTTCCCACCAAGCCGATGACGATGATTATTCCGTTCGCCGCCGGCGGACCGCAGGACCAGATCGGCCGCGTCGTCGCGCTACGCATGAGCGAGATCCTGGGGCGCCAGATCGTCATCGAGAATGTCGGCGGCGCCGGCGGGATGACGGGCTCGAAGCGAGCCGCCGATGCCGCGCCCGACGGCTACGTCTTTGTGCTTGCGAGCGTCGGCACCCACGCACAGAGCCAGACCATGTACAAGAAGCCGCTCTACAACTCGGCGACCGACTTTACGCCGGTCGGCCTGATCGCCGAGACGCCCATCGCGCTGATTACCCGCAAGGACCTGCCGGTCAACAACCTCAAGGAATTCATCGCCTATTCCAAGGCCAACCAGGCCAAGATGCAATATGGCTCGGCCGGCGCCGGGTCGGCGACCCACCTCGGCTGCGTCGTGCTGAATTACGTCATGGGCGTGGATATCACGCACGTGCCCTACCGCGGCACCGGGCCGGCGATGCAGGACCTGCTTGGCGGGCGGATCGACTACCTGTGCGAGATCGTCAACGCCGCCAAGCCGCAGATCGATGGCAACACCGTCAAGGGTCTCGCGATCATGGACAAGGCGCGTTCGCCGGCGCTGCCGAACCTGCAGACTGCGGCCGAACAAGGCGTGCCCGATCTCGAAGCCTATACCTGGAGCGCGCTGTTCCTGCCCAAGGGCGCCCCGGCCGCGGTCGTGACCAGGCTCAACGCCGCCATGCTGGAGGCGATGAAGACCCCCGCGGTGCGCGAGGCGCTGGACAAGGCCGGCGCCCAGGTCGTCGCCGACGAGCGCGCGACGCCGCAATATCTCGGTGACTTCCTCAAGAGCGAGATCGTGAAATGGGCCGCGCCGATCAAGGCGGCCGGCGTCGTCGTCGAATAGGAGCCGCTCAGGCGGCGTCATTCCAGGGCGATGTCGCCGCCGACCTCGTGCGTCAGCGATATCGCGCCGATCGTCACGGTCGCCTGGGCGGAAAGCGTCTCGTTGCCCTTGAGGCGGCCGTCCGCCACCGCCTGCCGCACCGCCTTCTCGATCTCGCGCTGGGCGGTGACGCCGAGCGTCTTGAGAAACCTGCGGATGCTGGTGTTGAAAACGTCCTCGTTCATCGCCTTCTCCTTCGCGCCAGAGTTTCCTCGTCGAACCTGATCGTCTCCTTCGCGCCATGTCCCGGGCGGCTCCGCGCCGCCGGCCAGCCGCATTTGCGGCTGCGAATTGCGTCAATGATTCCATGATTGCGTCAAGCTGAGGCCACCCCGGTTCCCAATGGTCTCCTCCAAAGGCTCAACAGGAGGCTGCCATGGCGACTACCCGATTCTGGGCATTGGCGGGCGCCGCGGTCTTCGCCGCGCTGGCCTTGATGCAAGTCCCCGCTCACAGCCAGACGCCGGCCAAGGCATCCGGCCCGTTGAAACTCACGCCGTCGGCGGTCGCGGTCCAGGCGGCGCGACGCCCGCCGCCGCCGGCGGCGAAGAAAGCGCCTCCGAGGGCTATCGGCGCCGTGGCGGCGCTGCGCCCATCGCCGCGCAAGGAGCGCGGCTACTTGATCCAGGGGGACGACACCGTCGGTCTCGTCGCGCTGTTGCCGTGGTGGCGGTCGGACCGCATGCACGCCATCCGCTACGTGGACCGCGCCGCCGCCAGCCAGGTGCTGACCGCCGCCGACGCCTGGATCGGCAAATCCTTTATCGATCATGCGGTCGATGGCGTGCAGATCGCATCGGCGGACGAGTTCAACGAACTCGATCTCGCCGCCGATCTTGCCTACGATCCGGCGGCCGCCGAACCCGACGATCTCAACCGGGCGGCGTTCTTCAGCGCGCCGGCGCCCGAGAACCCGCCCTGGCCGCATGGCTGGATGGTCATGCTGGGCGGCGCCTTGGCGGCGGCCGGGACCGCAAAGTTCTTGTTCGTCTGACGCGGCGGATACCGGCCGGCGTTCCAGGCCCGTGTCAGGTGCGGCAGCGGATTTGGCGGCAGCCTTGCCGGCGATGGCGGCGGGGCGTGGGCTTAATGTATATGCTTCTTACTGTATGATGATGGGCGACAAGGCGGTTTGCAGCGCCTGCGAGCCGTCCCGCCCCTGCCATTTCCATTCATCGCGAGGTTCCCGTGTCCCCTCCCCGCCTGACGTTTGCCTGCGGCTTCTATGATCGCACCGAGGCGTTGCGCACCGGCGATGTCACGCTCGACGGCATCGATCTCGATTTCAAGGCGATCGATTCACCGCGCGACATCTTCGACCGCATGGGCGGCAAGCAGGAGTTCGACATTTCCGAGTTCTCCAGCTCGGAATTCATCAGCCGCTTCGCGCGCGGCGACTGCCCCTTCGTCGCGATCCCGGTGTTCCCGGCGCGCGTGTTCCGGCACGGCTACGTCTATTACAACCGCAAGGCCGGCATCCGCACGCCGAAGGACATCGAGGGCAAGCGCGTGGGTGTCGCTCTCTATACCATGACGGCGGCGGTGTGGATCCGCGGCCATCTCACCCATGAATACGGCGTCGACTTCTCCACCGTGCGCTGGATCGAGGGCGCCATCCTGCACGCCGGCCGCCACGGCGAGCCGAGCGCGCCGCCTTTGATCAAGCCGGTCAAGATCGAGCACGATCCGCAGGGCCGCTCGCTCAGCGACCTCCTGGCCGCGCACGAGATCGACGTCCTGATCGGCACCCAGCACCCGCAGCCGCATCCCGACGTGGCGCCGATGTTTCCCGATGCCAGGACGGTCGAGCGCGACTTCTACCGCAAGACCCGCATCTTCCCGATCATGCATCTCGTGGTGATCCGCCGCGATGTCTACGAGCGCGACCGCTCGGTGGCCGACAGGCTCTACAAGGGCTTCGTAGATGCCAAGGCGCGCGCCTTGTTCCGGATGCGCAAAGGACACCCCTTCATGCTGCCGTGGGTGCACGACGACATCCACGAGATCGACGAGGTGTTCGACGGCGATCCCTATCGCTACGGCATCGAGGCCAATCGCCCGACGCTGGAGGCGCTGGTGGCGTACATGGCCGAGCAGAACTTCATCGCACGCGCGATGCCGATCGAAGATCTGTTCGTCCCGGTCACGACCGCGCTGTCGTAGCGGGACCTCCGATGCAAAACCTGCTCGCCGCCGCCCTCGCATTCATCGCAGCCCTCGCGTCCGGCGCCGCCTGGGCGGCCTACCCGGAGCGCCCCGTCACCATCGTGGTGCCGTTCGCGCCGGGCGGCGCCAACGACGTCGTGGTGCGCGCCATCCAGCAGCCGCTCGCGGACGCGCTCGCCCAGCCGGTCGTGATCGAGAACCGCGGCGGCGCGGGCGGCAGCGTCGGCGCCGCCTTCGCCGCGCGCGCCCGGCCCGACGGCTATACACTGCTGATGGCGGCGACCGGTTTCGTGGTGAACCCGAGTCTCTACGACAAGGTGGCCTACGATCCGGTCAAGGATTTCGAGGCGGTCGCCGAGCTCACGACCTTTCCGGTCATCTACACGGTGCGCCCGGAGCTTGGTATCAGCACGATGCCGGAGTTCATCGCGCATGCGCGCGCGCGTCCCGGCGTGCTCAACTATTCGACGCCGGGCGCCGGCACGCTTCCGCACCTCGCGACCGAGCTTCTCAAGCTCCACACCGGAATCGACATGGTCCACATCCCCTACCCCGGCGCGGCGCCGGCGGCGCAGGCGCTGTTGAGCAAGACCGTCGATATCGCCTCGATCTCGATCTCGGTCGCGAAACCGCAGATCCAGGCCGCCACCATGAAAGGCCTGGCGGTGAGCGGCAGCGAACGCTGGCCCGAATTGCCCGAGGTGCCGACGATCGCGGAGGCCGGCGTGCCGGCGGCGCTGGCCGATACCTGGCAGGGCATCGTGGTGCCGGCAGGGACGCCGAAGGAGGCGGTCGACCGCCTCGCCAAGGCGCTGACCGAGGTGATGCGCCGCCCGGACCTGCGCGAGCGGCTGCTCAATGCCGGCTTCCATTCGACCGGCCGCGGACCGGCGGACTTCCGCGCCCGCATCGTGGACGAAGTGCCGAAGTGGAAGGACGTGATCCAACGGGCGCGCATCACCGCCCAATGAAGGACCGGCCGGCCACGGATGAGCCGGTGCGGTTCTGGTCGGCTGCGACCCGCGACGATCCCGCTTTGGGCCGGCTTTTTGGGCGGGACATGTCGTGAAAGCCGCCCGGCGTGAAATCCGGACCTCGTAGTCCAGCAAGGAAGTGAAATTATTTTTCTTTTTTCACTGCAAGTATTGCCCATAAACAAAAGATTATTCTATTTTATCCCCCAGGAATGGCGCATGCACTCGCCAGCCGCAGGTGCAGACCGCCGCTGCCCGCTTGCGAGGAGACGTGACCTGTCGACAACGACCGCGTCGGCCGGGGCCTGGGTCGGGACGCGGGAGTCGCCGCCTTGGCTCACCGAGGACTGGCTGTCCTTGGGCATCGCCAACTAGGCGCACGCGCAGCATCCAACGAGCTTCTGCGGCGGCGCCGTTTGTGGCAGAAGTCATTCGTCCCACCGAGCCCCATGGCATGTTTTTCTTTTTTCTTCGATGTTGTAGAATCCATTGAGTAAATCCTTCCATAGAAGAGGCAGAGCCGCGCTTCCCTCGGCGCTCCCGTTCCGTACCGCTGGCAACCGCACATGTCCCTGACACCGATCCCAAAGACCGCCCCCTTCGCAGAGGACGAAATCGAGCTCCTCAACCGGGTCGTGGGTCCCGCTACGGCGACCCAGCGGGCCTGGCTCGCAGGTTTCCTGGCCGGGCTTGAAGCCTCCGGCGACGTGCCCGGCACGGCGCCGCAACCCATGCCGGCGGCGCCGGCGCAGCCGGCCGAGCCTTTGACGATCGTCTTCGCCACCGAGTCCGGAAATTCCGAGAAGCTCGCCTTCGACCTCGCCAAGGTCGCGCGCAAGAACGGGCTGAAACCGTCGCTCGTCGACATGGCCGATCTCGACGTCGCCACGCTGGCGACCACCAGGCGCCTTGTCGTCATCGCCGCGACCTGGGGCGAAGGCGAGCCGCCGGCGCGCGCCGCGCGCGCTTACGCCGAGCTGATGGGCGATGAGGCGCCGCGGCTCGAAGACGTCGAATACGGCGTGCTGGCGCTCGGCGATACCGCCTATACGGAGTTCTGCGCCATCGGCAAGGCGATCGACGAGCGGCTCGCGGCGCTCGGCGGCAAGCGGGCCCTCACGCGTGTCGATTGCGACCTGGATTTCGCGACGCCCGCCGCAGCGTGGATCGGCGAGGCGGTCAAGGTGCTGGCGCCGGCGGAGGCTGCTCGCGGCACGGTGATCGCGGTCGATTTCGGCACCAGGCAGGCGACCGCGCAGGACCTCGGCCCGGTCGAGGCCGAGATCACCGACCATGTCGACCTCAATTCGTCGCGCTCCGACAAGGAGACGATCCACCTCGAGCTCGCCTTCGACGGCGCCGCGCCGCCCTACAAGCCAGGCGACTCGCTCGACATCTTCCCCGAGAACGATCCGGCCTACGTGGACCGGCTGCTCAAGGCCGCCGCCCTTGCATCGGACGACGCGCTGCGCGTCGACCTGACCCGGACCCGCGACATCACGACGCTCTCGCTCAAGACGCTGGAAACCTACGCCGCCGCGACCGGCCACCACTACGTCAAGACGCTCATCGACGAGGGCGAGGCCAAGGGCTGGGCCGCCGGCCGCCAGCTCATCGATCTCATCGAGCACTTCCCGATCGTGCTCTCCGCCGACCAGCTCCGGGCGCTGACGCGGCCGTTGAACCCGCGCGCCTATTCGATCGCGTCCTCGCGCCGCGAGGTCGGCGAGGAGGCGCACCTGCTCATCTCCGCGGTGCGCTACGAGACCCACGGCCGCGAGCGCAAAGGCGTCGCCTCGAACTTCGTCGCCGAGCGGCTCAAGAAGGGCAGCCGGCTGCGGGTGAAGCTCAAGCCCAACAAGCATTTTGCGCTGCCCGCACCCGATGCCGACATCATCATGGTGGGTCCGGGCACCGGCGTCGCGCCGTTCCGCGCCTTCGTGCAGGAGCGCCGCGCGGCGGGCGCCGGCGGCCGCAACTGGCTGTTCTTCGGCGACCGCAGCTTCACCCACGATTTCCTCTATCAGCTCGAATGGCAGGACGCGCTCGCGGACGGCGCGCTAGCGCGCATGGACGTGGCGTTTTCGCGCGACCGCCCGGAGAAGGTCTACGTCCAGCACCGCATCTGGGAGCGCCGCCGCGACGTGGTTGACTGGCTCGACAACGGCGCCCATTTCTACGTCTGCGGCGACATGAACGCGATGGCGAAAGACGTGCGCGCTTCGCTGGTGCGCGCTTTTGCGGACGTCAAGGCGCTGGCGCCCGATGCCGCCGAGCGCGCGGTGGCCGAGATCGAGCGCGGCAAGCGCTATCTGCAGGACGTGTATTGATGGCCGACGAACCCTCGCGCAACGAACGCATCAAGGAGGCGAGCAACTACCTGCGCGGAACGCTCGCCGAAGGCCTGCGCGAGGAGGTCACCGGCGGCATCGTCGAGGACGACCAGCAGCTTCTCAAGTTCCACGGCATGTACCTGCAGGACGACCGCGACCTGCGCGCCGAGCGCGGGCGCAAGAAGATGGAGAAGGCGTTCGGCTTCATGCTGCGCCTGCGCATTCCGGGCGGCGTCTGCACGCCGCGGCAGTGGCTCGCCATCGACCAGGTCGCGCGCGACTACGGCAACGGCACCATGCGCCTGACCACGCGCCAGACCTTCCAGTTGCACGGCATCATCAAGTCGAACGTGAAGACCGCGCTGCATGCGATCGACGCCGTGCTGCTCGACACGATCGCGGCCTGCGGCGACGTCAACCGCAACGTGATGTGCAATCCCAATCCATTCCAATCCCGCGCCCACGCGGAGGCGATCGAGCTCGCGCGCGCGATCTCGAAGCATCTCATGCCGCGCACGCCCGCCTATCGCGAGATCTGGCTCGACGGCGAGCGCATCGCCGGCGGCGAAGAGCAGGTGATCGAGCCGATCTACGGAAAGACCTATCTGCCGCGCAAGTTCAAGACCGTGATCGCGGTGCCGCCGTCGAACGACGTCGACGTGTTCGCGCACGATCTCGGCTTCATCGCGATCCTCGACAAGAAGGGCAACATCACCGGCTACGACGTCACGGTCGGCGGCGGCATGGGCATGACCCACGGCGATCCCGACACCTATCCGCGCACCGCCGATGTCATGGGCTTCTGCCATCCGCGGGATGCGGTCGCGGTGGCCGAGGCCGTCCTCACCGTGCAGCGCGACTGGGGCGACCGCTCCGAACGCAAGCACGCGCGCCTCAAATACACCATCGAGGACCGCGGCCTCGACGCTTTCCGCACCGAGGTTGAACGCCGCAGCGTCAAGCTCGGCAAGGCGCGTCCGTTCAACTTCACCTCGACCGGCGACCGCTACGGCTGGAGCGAGGGCGAGGACGGCCGCGCGCATCTCACGCTGTTCATCGAGAACGGCCGCGTCAAGGACATGCCGGAGGCGAGGCTGCTCACCGGCCTGCGCAGCATCGCCGACGCGCACGAGGGCGATTTCCGTCTCACAGCCAACCAGAACCTGATCGTCGCCAACATCGCGCCGGACAAGCGTGAGGCGATCGCCTGGCTCGCCAAGGAGCACGGGCTGCTGGCGCCGGCCTCGGGGCTGCGGCGCAACGCCATGGCCTGCGTCGCGCTGCCGACCTGCGGCCTCGCTGTCGCCGAGAGCGAGCGCTATCTGCCCGACCTCGTGACTGCGCTCGAAGAACGACTGGCCGCGCGCGGCCTCGCCGACGACGAGATCGTGATCCGAATGACCGGTTGTCCGAACGGCTGCGCGCGCCCCTATCTCGCCGAGATCGGCCTCGTCGGCAAAGGCCCTGGCCGCTACAACCTCTACCTCGGCGCCGCCTTCGACGGCTCGCGCCTGTCGAAGCTTTATGCCGAAGACCTCGATCACGCCGGCATCCTCGCGGCACTCGACCCGCTGTTCGCGGCCTATGCGGCCGGGCGCGCGAAGGACGAACGCTTCAGCGCATTCGTCATCCGGGCGGGCTTCGTGGCGCAGACCGGGAACGGGCGCGACTTCCACGCCAACGTGGGTGCGCAGCGAACCCTGGCCGCGGTTTAGACGGGTTTTGCCCCAGCGGCGTTGGCGGCCGTGATGGCGCTGCGCAATTTGTGGGCTCGCTGCGCGGAAAGCATGCAACATCCGACCTGCTCCGCGGAGCGAAGGATTTCCGATAAGCTGTTGATCGATATCGGTAATCGGTAGACTGCCCAATTGGCATGCAGCTTGAAGTCAAGCCTGCGTGCTGATGGACTCGTCCCTCAAGATCGTCATCGTCGATGAAAGTCCGGTGCGCGCCGCCATCCTGGAAGATGGGCTGCGCGAGGCCGGCTACGGCAATGTGCTGCGCATCGAGGCTACCGCGAACCTGCTCGCCCGCGTCTACGCCATCGATCCCGACGTCATCCTGATCGATCTCGAAAATCCGAGCCGCGACGTGCTCGAACAGATGTTCCAGGTCAGCCGGGTGGTGAAGCGCCCGGTCGCCATGTTCGTCGACCAGGCCGACAGCGCCTCGATCCAGGCCTCCGTGGATGCCGGCGTCTCCGCCTACATCGTCGACGGGCTCAAGAAGGAGCGCATCAAGTCGATCCTCGATCTCTGCATTTCCCGGTTCAACGCCTTCTCACGGCTGCAGACCGAGCTCGAACAGACCAAGACCGCGCTCGAGGAGCGCAAGGTGATCGACCGCGCCAAGGGCATTCTCATGAAAGCCAAGAACCTCACCGAGGAGAGCGCCTATGCGCTGCTGCGCAAGACGGCGATGAACGAGAACCGCAAGATCGCCGAGATCGCCCAGGCGGTGATCACCGCGGCGGAGCTGTTCAAATGAGCGACGGCGACACCCGCTTGCGGATCGGATTCATCCCGCTGTGCGACGCGACCGCGCTTCTGATCGCGGTCGACAAAGGCTTCGCCGCCGCGGAGGGGCTCGAGGTCGAGCTGGTGCGCGAAGTGTCATGGTCGAACGTGCGCGACAAGCTCAACATCGGACTGTTCGATGCCGCGCATCTGATCGCGCCGGTCGCCATCGCCTCGAGTCTGGGGCTCGGGCACGTCAAGGTGCCGATCATCGCCCCGTTCGGCCTCGGCATCAACGGCAATGCGATCACGGTGTCGCCGGCCCTCTACGCCGCGATCGCGGCGGCCGCCGACGGCAATATCGTCGATCCGATGGTGTCGGCGCGCGCGCTCGCCCGCGTCGTCACCAACCGCAAGGCCAGGGGCGAGGAACCGCTCACCTTCGGAATGACGTTCCCGTTCTCGACCCACAACTACCATCTGCGGTTCTGGATGGCGGCGGGCGGCGTCGATCCGGACGAGGACGTGCGCCTGGTCGTGCTGCCGCCGCCCTATATGGTCGAAAGTCTCGCCAACAAGCACGTCGATGCCTTCTGCGTGGGCGCGCCGTGGAATTCGGTCGCAGTCGATCTCGGCGTCGGCTTCATCCTGCATTTCGTCTCCGAGATTCTCGCTCGCGCGGCCGAGAAGCTCCTGGCGGTGCGCGCCCGCTGGGCGCAGGAGCACCCGGACGTTTTGCTGCGGCTGGTGCGCGCGCATCGCCGGGCCGCGGCCTTCGTCGAGGATGCGGCCAACCGCGACGAGGTCGCGGCCATGCTTGCCGCGCCGAACCGCATCGCCGTGGCGCCGGAGGTGATCCGCCGCACTCTCGACGGCCGCATGAAGGTCGCGCCCGACGGGATCGGACGCTTCAGTGATCGATACCTGCTGATCGGCCGCAACGGCGCCGCGCGCCCCGATCCGGTGCAAGCGGCCTGGCTCTACGCCCAGATGGTGCGCTGGGGCCAGGCGCCGTTGTCGCCGGAGTTGCTCGCGGCCGCCCGGGCGGTGTGCCGTCCCGACCTTTTCGATGCCGCGCTCGACACCGACGACAGAACCCAGCCCGGCGAACCTGCCGACGGGATCGGCGCCTTCACCGGACCTGCCTTCGACCCCGACGACATCCGCGGTCATCTCGCGGCCTGGCCGATCAAGCGCTGAATTCGAACCGTGACGCGGCGTGAGTGTGTCTCGCCCGGACACGTGCGCGTTGCCTAGTTTTTGCGCTGCACAAAAATTCTGCATATTGCGTGCGCATGCAGCATCGGCCCCGCCTTAAGGTTCCGGCGACAGTGCGGGAAGTTGCCCCAACCTATTGAGGTTCCACCAGAATCAAAAAGCGGCCGATCTGGCACGAAGCTTGAATTGGAGCGGTCGAGACGGTGCCAGATCACGACGGCGCCGGAGGTCCAATGACGGGCCGACTAGCAACGCCGCTGTCCTGGGGGGAACGCAAGTGCGCCTCGGGCTGCGGCTTTTTTGTCGGTCGAAGAGGAACGCGCCGGGCGGGTGTCACGCCAAGTCATTCGAACCCACACAAGGACAACGCACCCTATGACCACCAGCAACGACAAGGGAATGACGACGAGACGGGGGCTGAGCCGCCGCGCCTTCCTGAAGACGACCGCCGGCACCGCCGCGCTGGTCGGCGCCTTGACGACGGAATTTCCGTTCGGCGTGCACGTCGCCCAGGCCGCCGGTCCGGAGGTGAAGAAGGCCACGCTCGGCTTCATCGCGCTCACCGACGCCGCGCCGCTTTTCGTCGCCAAGGAAAAGGGCTTGTTCGCGAAATACGGCATGCCCGACGTCGAAGTCGCGAAACAGGCATCATGGGGCGCCACCCGCGACAACCTCGTGCTCGGCGGCGAAGGCAACGGCATCGACGGCGCGCACATCCTCACGCCGATGCCCTACCTCATCTCGGCCGGCAAGGTGACGCAGAACAACCAGCCGACGCCGATGTACATCCTGGCGCGGCTCAACCTCGACAGCCAGTGCATCTCGGTCGCCAAGGAATACAGCGACCTCAAGATCGGTCTCGACACCGCGCCCTTCAAAGCCGCCTTGGACAAGAAGAAAGCGTCCGGCAAGGCCGTGAAGGCGGCGATGACCTTCCCGGGCGGCACGCACGATCTCTGGATCCGCTACTGGCTCGCCGCCGGCGGCATCGATCCCGACAAGGATATCGAGACCATCGTGGTGCCGCCGCCGCAAATGGTGGCGAACATGAAGGTCGGCACCATGGACTGCTTCTGCGTCTGCGAGCCATGGAACCTGCAGCTCATCCACCAGAACATCGGCTACACGGCGATCACCACCGGCGAGTTCTGGAACAAGCACCCCGAGAAGTCGCTCGGCATGCGCGCCGCCTGGGTCGACAAGTATCCCAACGCCGCCAAGGCGCTCCTGATGGCAACGATGGAAGCGCAGATGTGGTGCGAGAAGATGGAGAATCGGGAGGAAGTCGCCGCCATTTGCGCAAAACGTCAGTGGATCAATTGTCCGGTCGAGGACGTCACCGACCGCATGAAGGGCAAGTTCGACTACGGCATCCCCGGCAAGGTGGTCGAGAACTCGCCGCACATCATGAAGTACTGGAAGGACTTCGCGTCCTATCCGTTCCAGAGCCATGACCTCTGGTTCCTCACCGAGGATATCCGCTGGGGCAAGCTCGAGCCGAGCTTCGACACCAAGTCGCTCATCAAGAAGGTCAACCGCGAGGACCTCTGGCGCGAGGCCGCCAAGGATATCTCGGTGCCAAGCGCCGAGATTCCGACCTCGACCTCGCGCGGCAAGGAGACATTCTTCGACGGCAAGGTCTTCGATCCCGAGAATCCGAGCGCCTACCTCAAGAGTCTGTCGATCAAGCGCGCCGAAGTCTGACGCAGCCAGGGCCGCGCGGCACCAGCGCGCGGCCCGTCCTCGAACGGAACGAATGACGATGAACATGCCGGTGCTGAAATCCGAAACCGTGGCGGCGCGGCCCGCGATCCCGCCATTGCCGTTGACGACTGCGACGATCCTGCCGCTGCCGCCGAAACGCACGACCTTGGCGGCGCAGCTTGCCGCGAGCGCCGGCGCCGTCTCGGCGCGGGTCGTGCCGCCGGCGGTCGTCATCACGCTCGTGCTGCTGATCTGGGAACTGCTCTGCCGCAAGGCCGGCGCCACGCTGCCGCCGCCCTCCAAGGTCGTCTCCAGCACGTGGGAGCTGATCGTCGATCCGTTCTTCGACCACGGCGGCCTCGACAAGGGCCTGTTCTGGCATCTCTCGGCCAGCCTGCAGCGCGTCGCGCTCGGCTATGCGCTCGCCTCCGCGGCAGGCGTCGCGCTCGGCACCCTGGTCGGGCAGTCGGTCTGGGCGATGCGCGGGCTCGACCCCATCTTCCAGGTGCTGCGCACGGTGCCGCCGCTCGCCTGGCTGCCGCTGTCGCTGGCGGCATTCCGCGACGGCCAGCCCTCCGCCATCTTCGTGATCTTCATCACCGCGATCTGGCCGATCATCATCAACACGGCGGTCGGCATCCGCAACATCCCGCAGGATTACCGCAACGTCGCCAAGGTGCTCCGGCTCAACCACCTGGAGTTCTTCTGGAAGATCATGATCCCGGCGGCCGCGCCCTACATCTTCACCGGGCTGCGCATCGGCATCGGCCTTTCATGGTTGGCGATCGTCGCGGCCGAAATGCTGATCGGCGGCGTAGGAATCGGCTTCTTCATCTGGGACGCGTGGAATTCCTCGCACATCAGCGAGATCATCCTCGCGCTCATCTACGTCGGCGTGATCGGCTTCGTGCTCGACCGTATCGTCGCGGCCGTTGCCAACATCATCACGCGCGGCACCGCGGCGAATTGAGAAAACATGATGAGCAGCTATCTCAAGGTCGATCATCTTTCAAAGTCCTTTGCGCGCGGCTCGCTGGAGAATGAAGTCCTCCGTGACGTAACGCTCACGATCGAGCAGGGCGAATATGTCTCGATCATCGGACACTCCGGCTGCGGGAAATCGACGCTGCTCAATATCGTGGCGGGGCTGCTGCGCGCGACCGAGGGGGGCGTGCTGCTTGAAAATCGCGAGGTGAACGAGCCCGGACCGGATCGCGCAGTCGTGTTTCAGAATCACTCGCTGCTGCCGTGGCTCACCGTTTACGACAACGTCGCCATCGCGGTGAACAAGGTGTTTGGCGGAACCAAGTCCCGCGCCGCGCGCCATGACTGGATCATGCACAATCTCGATCTCGTGCAGATGGGTCACGCCAAGGACAAGCGTCCGGCAGAAATTTCCGGCGGCATGAAGCAGCGTGTCGGCCTC
>JAXDOD010000162.1:0-23337 GCA_034669045.1 Alphaproteobacteria bacterium | reverse complement strand
AGCGCGCCGTTCTCATCGACCGTGTAAGGGATCGCGGTGTTGATGCCGCGCTCCGCCAGCTCGCGGGCATTGCTCGTCCAGATTTCAAAGTCTTCGCGGCCATGTCCGGGCGCGGTGTGAACGAAGCCGGTGCCGGTGTCGTCGGTCACGTGATCGCCGTCGAGCAGCGGCACCATGAAGTCGTAGCCGTTTCCGGCCAACGGATGCTTCAAGGTCATGCCCGCCAGCACATCGGCGGGAACGTCCGCGACCCTGTCATAGGCCATGACCCGCGCCTGTTTGAACACTTCACCCGCGAGGTTGTCCGACAGGATGAAGAGTTCACCGAACTTCGCCCAGTTGTCCGGCGCGGCGTCAGTGACTTTGTAGAGCCCGTATTTGATTTTCGGCGAGAACGAAACGGCGCGGTTGCCGGGCAGCGTCCAGGGCGTCGTGGTCCAGATGACGACCGACGCATTGCCGACGGCATCGAACGCCACAGCGATATCGTCTTTCGCCGCACCGGCATCGAGCGCGACATCCGCGACCGGAAACTTCACCCACACCGTATCCGAGGTGTAGTCCTCGTATTCCACTTCCGCTTCGGCGAGCGCGGTCTTCTCCACCACCGACCACATCACCGGCTTGGAGCCGCGGTAGAGTGTGCCGATCGCCGCGAACTTCATCAGCTCGCGCGCGATCTGCGCCTCGGCGAAGAAATCCATCGTGGTGTAGGGATGATCCCAATCGCCCTCGATGCCGAGCCGCTTGAACTCCTCGCGCTGCACGTTGAGCCACTTCTCGGCATAGGCGCGGCATTCCTTGCGGAAGGCGATCATCGCCGCGGGATCGGACAGGTTCGGCTTCGGCTTGTTCTTGGAGCGGTAATTCTCTTCCTCGATCTTCCATTCGATCGGCAGGCCGTGGCAGTCCCAGCCCGGCACGTAGTTGGAGTCGCAGCCCAGCATCTGCTGGCTGCGGGTCACCACGTCCTTGAGGATCTTGTTGAGCGCGTGCCCGATATGGATGTTGCCGTTGGCATAGGGCGGACCGTCGTGCAGGACGAACTTGGTGCGGCCGCGGCCGGCTTCGCGCAGCCGCGCATAAAGGCCGAGCTTCTCCCAGTGTGCGAGGATTTCCGGCTCCTTCTGCGGCAGGCCGGCGCGCATCGGAAAATCGGTCTTGGGCAGAAACAGAGTCTCGCTGTAGTCGCGGACGGCGTGGGTCATGACTTCAACTCGGCTGGAGATGGCGACAAGGGCTCGGCAGTCCCCGGTCCTCCGCTGCCGCAAGTCACGCGAAGGCCGGGCCGGTAATGGGCCGAGCGGCCGAGACGACCGGATAGGCGTGTACCCGAGAGGCGTGTGCAAGTCGTGCCATCATGGCGCGCTTAGTATCAGATCGGCTGGGCGGCGAAAAGTGTTGCCCGCCGTGCGCCTTCCCCGGCCGGGGAGGGGCGATCGCGGCGACCCGCGGCTGACACGACACGGCTGCTCATCGCGGGCCGGTTCTGTTGCGCCGCCGGAACCGCCGCCGGTCTTGCTGCGTTGTCTCGCGAGGCATCCCGCGTGTGTGCGGGTATCATCACAAGCACGCCGGAGATGGTCTTGGATTTCATCCGCGCCCAGGCTGAAAAGCGCTATGCGTTGTGCATCAATGACGCCCGACCGGTGACGAGCGTCGACAGCATCTGGGCATCAGCCGCGCAGGTCGCGATCATCGGCATGTTTGTCATGCTGCTGGGCGCGGTGCTTTACGTCTGCCGGCCGCTGCTGTTGCCGATTTTTACCGCCCTGGTGATCGGGACGACCCTCGGCCCCCTGGTCATGCGCGCCTCGCGCTACGGCATCTCGCCCTGGCTTAGCGCCCTGCTGCTGACCTTGGCGATTGTCAGTGCGTTCGGGCTGCTGCTGACCTTGCTGGCGGCCCCGCTCGCCGAATGGCTCGGCCGGGCCCCGCAAATCATGGCCAGCATCAAGGAGAAGCTGTACGTGTTCGATCGCCCGCTTGCCGCCTGGCGGGAGTTGCAGGACGCGCTGATGCCTCCGGCGGGCAACGCTGTGGCGGTCGAAACGCCGAAAATCACCGCGGTGGCCCCGGTGGTGGTGGAATTCGTCACTCCCGCCGTGGCGCAGGTCGTCCTCTTCCTCGCCACGCTGATCTTCTTCCTGGCCACGCAAGGCAACTTTCGCCGCTACCTGGTATCGCTGTTCGATGACCGCGACGCCAAGCTTCGCTGCCTGCGCATCGCCCACGACGTCGAGCACAACCTCGCGGCTTACGTGGCGGTGGTGACCGGCATCAACGTGGCGCTCGGCACGGTCGTGGCGGCGGGCGCGTGGGCGTTAGGGTTGCCGAGTCCGCTGACCCTCGGGATCGTGGCGGCCCTGTTGAACTACATCCCCTATATCGGTCCGGCCTGCATGGCGCTCATCCTGTTCGCGATCGGCCTCGTCACGTTCCCGTCGCTCGGATACGCGCTGCTCCCGCCCGCGTGCTTCGTCGCCCTGACGACCGTGGAGGGGCACCTCATCACCCCGGCCATTCTGGGCAAGAGGCTTACACTCAATCCGCTCGCGGTCCTCCTCTCGCTGGCGTTTTGGACCTGGCTCTGGGGGCCGATGGGCGCTTTTCTCGCCGTGCCGCTGTCGATCATAGGCCTGGTGATATTCAACCATCTTTTCCCGTCGGACGATCCGAAACTTCCAGGGTAGCACGGAACTTTTGCGACGATGGCCGGTTAGCGACCCACAGATGTTCATCCATGCACGGGAGTAGCTTCATGACCATGACCAACATGTCCAATATGGCGCGCGATACGGCCAAAGAGGCCAAGGAAGCGGTCCGCGAGACCACGAAAGCTACCTCGGCAGCGTCCGGCGACGTCCAGGCTGATCTCGCAGCACTGCGCGACGACGTCACCCAGCTCACCTCGCAGATCGGCGACATTCTGGCCCGGCGTGGTAGCGCCGCCTGGAGCAAGGCCCGGTCGAACGTGGAAGGCGTCGTCTCGGAGGTCCAGGACAAGGGCATGGAAGCCGTCGGCGCGGTGCGCGAAGTCGGCGACAACATGGTCGATGCCATCGACGAGTCGCTCAGGAAGCGGCCCTACACGACCCTGGCGCTCGCGGCCGCGATCGGGTTCCTGTTCGGCGCCACCTGGCGGCGCTAATCGCTGAGTGAAATTAGCGTTAGCGCAGCGAGGGCACGATGAACGGTTTGCGCCGTTATCTGGAGCTGCAGGCCAAATCCAAAACAGGCCTCAGCTCCAGAGTTGTCATCTGCGCGGCCATCGCCGCCTTCGCCGCCCTTGTGGCCACCAGTTTTATCCTTTTCGCTTTGTTCATCTGGCTGGCGCAGCATTACAGCCCGTTGACGGCGGCCTTGATCCTCGTCGCGCTGTTCCTGGCCATCGCCATCTTCGCCCTGATCTGCTGTGTGGTCGCGCATAACCAGACGGTGGAGCGCGCCCGGCAGGAGCTTGCGTTGCGCAGCAACATGCCCTGGCTCGACGCAAGATACCTCGGCATCGGGATGCAGGTCGGGCGCGCCATCGGCTGGCGCAAGCTCCTTCCCCTGGCCGCGGTCGGCATTCTGGCTGCAGGGCTGGCGCGGGAATGGGTCGGCCACCGGCAGCCGAGCGCCGATGACGACCTCACCGAGGGCTAAGGCCTCGCCCGATTCCTACTTGACACGACCCGAAACCTAGCCCGGCAGGACTCCAAGCCGCGGAAACGCATCCTGGGCGCGCTCCAGCGCGATGCGGGCAAGCCGGCTGTCCTCGTCCATGCGGCGCACCAGGTCATCGACCGTTTCGAAATTAAGCTCGTGCCGGATCCACTCGATGAACGCGACGTCGATCGACGTTCCGTACAGATCCCCGCTGAAGTCGAACAGGAAGACCTCGAGCAGCACGGTCCCGACGTCGAACATCGGGCGGCGGCCGAAGCTCGCGACACCGTCATAGCGGCGCTCGCCGATGCCCACCCGCACCGCATAGATGCCGTGCCGGAGCCCGCATGTGGGGTCGAGCCGCAGATTCGCGGTCGGATAGCCAAGCGCGCGGCCGCGCTTATCCCCGTGCACCACCTCGCCGCTCACGAACCAGGGGTAGCCGAGGTGCCTGTTCGCCTCCGCGACGTGCCCGGCCGCGAGCGCCTCCCGGATCACGCCGGACGAAATGCGCGTCCCGTCACTCTCCACCGCCGGCACGACGTCGACCGCAAAACCGCGTTGCGCGCCGCGGGCGGACAGCAGGTCCGGGGTGCCGGTGCGGTTCTTGCCGAACCGGAAATCGAAGCCGATGGCGGCGCCCGCGATGCCCAGCCGCTCGACCAGAATATCGTTGACGAAATCCTCGGGCGGCGGCTCCGCCAGCGCGGCGTCGAACTTGAGCACGATCGCCCCGGTCAGGCCGGTGGCCGCGAACAGGCGCAGCTTCGCGCGCTCGTCGGTGAGCCGGAACAGCGGCTCCTGCGGCCGCAAGAAGCTCCGCGGATGCGGCTCGAAGGTCAGCGCCGCGGCCGGACGGCCGAGCGCCTGCGCGCGCGCTAGCGCCGCCGCGATCACGGCGCGGTGGCCGCGATGCACGCCGTCGAAATTGCCTATCGCGACGACCGCGCCGGCCAGTCCCGGGCCCGGCGGCACGGCGCCGTGCTGAATCAGGAAAGGCGGGCGCTCGGTCATCGCCGGCACGGCCTCCGCGGCCGGCACGACGCCCGCCGGCGGCATTTCCCGGCTGCGCCCGCGGCTGCGGCTTGGTCGAGAGCCAGGATGTCGTTCAAGGAATTCCCCAAGGCAGGCGGCAGGCGGCGCATCCGCATAGCTAATCCAACATTTGGAGCGTGTCATGGCCCGGCTAGCGACGTCGCTTGCGGGGCGGCACGGAGGCGGGGCGCTTGCGTCGCTTCTTTGCGCCGGCCTTGGCGGCTTGGCGGGGCTGTTTCGGGGTGAACTGCAACGGAGGAACGACGATATCGGCTCTTGGCCTTGCAACGATGGCCGCGAAGTCGCTTTCGATGATGCCTGCCGCTTCAAGATGCTGTTCGAATTTGCAGAGCACGTCCAGCACTGCGGCATCGCGCTCGTCGTCTTCGTCGAAATTCCCGACAATGCCGGTCAGCAGCATATGCAGGAGCGCGCCGCCATAGGGCCGGAACTCCGCCACGTCGAAATAGAGCCGCAGGATCGGCATAATCTCCGCTGACCGAATGGCCTCAGATGGGTCCGTCCTCTCGAAATGGCTGATCGAGCACGGGGTATATCCGTTGATGGTGGCACCGTCCCGAGTGAATAGATTCCGCCGCAGTCGAGGCGGCAAAGTGGCCAGTAGATCGTTGATGATCGCAAGTACATTGGGGGCAGTCTGGAACCGGCTCGGGCCGATATATTCGTCCAGAACAAAAATCCCGCCAGGCTTCAAAGCCGCATGGCATTGGGCGAACAAGTGCTCCAGCTCGAAAACATGGTGCGCCGCCGACAGGACGAAGATGGCGTCATACGTGTTGCGAGGCAGCGTGGCTTGGTTGAGATCGAGGGCGCTGTATTCGATCCTGCGGTCGAGCCCGGTCTCGCTCGCCTTGCGTTTCGCCGTGGCGATCGCTGGCGCGGAGACATCGTTGGCATGAAAGCATCGCGCGAAGCCGACGCTGATGGCATCGCGCTCGAATTGGCCGGTTCCGCAGCCGAGCGATAGGCATAGGTCCAGCGGCTCGGGGAAATACTTTCGCCGGAAGAACTCCATGGTCCCAAGGTGCGGATCGCCCGTCACCCGCCGCCGAACGTGCTCCGCGACGATGGGGTGATCCATCCAAGTGACCGGAATAGGCCCCTTGCGGTTTGTGGCCCAGTAATCACCAACGATATCTTCGCGGATCGATGGCGGCACGATGGCCGGTGGGCCGGCGTGCTCCATGGCGAGCGCCTGGGCGGCCTGATAGTGTTTTAGCGATGTGCGCGCCGCAACTTTAGATACCTTGAATTGTTGGGCCTTTTTGGCAAGGCGCTCGTTCTCTGCGACCTGTGCCGCCACGATTCGTTTCTCAGCTTCTAAGTCGCGGCGGCGCGTCCGCCAGTCCAGGTGCATTTTGCGCATCCGCGCCCGGTAATACGGGCTGAACGGCGCGACCGCATAAACGAACGGGATTTTGAATCCGCTTGGAAGGGCGGCCTTCATGCGCGAGAGCAAGCCGGCCGTTCCGGTCATTGGTCGACGCCCGTAAAAATCCGATGCATCCTAAAGCCCTTGAGGCCGGAAGACTTCAGCATCTTTGTTTGGGATCGGGTTGCTCGAGACACGGTTCACCAAGGGCTCCTGACGGAGAATTTACGGAGCCGCCCGCAGGATTGACTTTCTCCCCGGCGATCCGTGCGACATCGAGACGGCCCTTCCGAGATTTTGTGAGAGTCGTCGAAAACCACCTCACAATTGCAATGGTGGTAGTGCCTGGTTCGAATTCAAACCAAGACCCTATCCGACAATTAACCAGATATTCAACGGCCTTTGCTAGGGGTCATCCGGAGTGAGGGTCCGAGATGGTCTCGGCCAGCAGAAACTTGCCTCCAAGAAGGTTTCCGGTGACCGGCGGCGCTCACCCGCCCGGTCGCGCCCGAGGGAGCGGGGAAAGATGGCTGCTGATCTGTCGATGCCGATCCTCATCGTCGACGATTACAACACGATGGTCCGCATCATCCGCAACCTCTTGAAACAATTAGGTTTCGAGAACGTCGACGACGCCACCGACGGCTCCGCGGCGCTGCTCAAGCTGCGCGCGAAGAAGTATGGGCTGGTGATCTCGGACTGGAACATGGAGCCGATGACGGGCTACGACCTGCTCAAGGAGGTCCGCGCCGACCCGTCGCTCGGCAAGACTCCATTCATCATGGTCACCGCGGAGTCCAAGACCGAGAACGTGATCGCGGCCAAGAAGGCCGGCGTCGACAACTACATCGTCAAACCGTTCAACGCGCAGACCCTGCAGCAGAAGATCGCGGCGGTCTTCCCCGACGAGGCGTCGCCGCCCCCGCAAGCGGCGTAGTCCCCGCCTACCACGCCAGCCGCCGCATCACGGCCTTCGGGTAGGTCCCCGCCGCCGCGAAGATCTCGCCGAGCGCGGAGGCGTCCGGCCGCTCGCGCCCGCCCAGCTCCTCGGCGTGGATGCCCGCGGTCACGAACAGGCAGTCGATCCCGAAGGCGGCGGCGCCCTTAAGGTCGGTGCGCACCGAATCGCCGATCGCGAGCACGCGGCCGGGATCGACGGGCCGACCGCGCAGCCGCTCCACCGCCTCGATCGCCTGCTCGTAGATCGGCCGGTGCGGCTTGCCGGCATAGAGCACCTCGCCCCCGGCGGCGGCATAGCGGTCGGCGATGGCGCCCGCGCAATAGACCAGATGCTCGCCGCGCTCGACCACGACGTCGGGATTGGCGCAGACCATCAACAGGCCGCGCGCGCGCATCCGTGCAATCAGCAGATCGTAATCCTCCGGCGTCTCGGTGGTGTCGTCGAACAGGCCGGAACAGACCACGAAGTCCGCGCGCTCGACCGGCACGAGACGCACACCGAGGTCGTCGAAGATCGGCAGGTCGCGCTCCGGACCGACATGAAAGACGTCTTGGCCGGCGCGCTCGGCGACGACGGTGCGCGTCACGTCGCCGGAGCTCACGATGCCGTCATAGGCCTCGCGCGGGACCTGGAGCTTGTCGAGGAAGCCTTTCACCACCTCGCCCGGGCGCGGCGCATTGGTGATCAGGACGACCCTGCCGCCCTGGCCGCGGAACCGGATCAGGGCATCGCAGGCCTCCGGCGTGGCGGCCACCCCGTTGTGCACGACGCCCCAGACGTCGCACAGGACGGCGTCGTAGGCGGAGGCAAGCGTGGAGAAATGATGACTGAAGGCGGGCGTGACGGGCATGGGGGCGATGGACGGAGAAATGATACCAGACGATCCGTTGCGGCGTTTCAAGCCCGGCCGGTCACGCCGCGGGCGAGTTGCGCCAGGCCGGTGGTGCGCTTGCCGTTGCCGGCCTCGGTCACCTCGTCGGCAGCCCGCACCGAAACTCCCGCCAGCGCGCCTTCGTCCGCGACCGGAACCTCGCGCGCCACCACGTCGCGGTCGGCCACGCCCTGCAACGCCTCCGCGCGCACCGGCCGCGGCGGCGAGAACAGAAAACCCTGGCCGTATCGCACGTCGTAGTCGAGCAGATCGACCACCATGCCTTCGCTCTCGATCTTCTCGGCGATGAGATCGATGCCGAAACGGCCGAGCAGGTCGGAGAGATCGGCGTGGTGGATATCGCCGGAGACGGTTCCGGTGCGGTTGAGCAGCAGGTTTCCCGGGACCTTGACGAAGCGGAAGCCGCGGGTCGCAAGCTCGCGCGGCTCAATGCGCAGGTCGGTGAGATTGTCGAGCGAGAACCGGAATCCGAGCGTGGCCAGCGCCGCAAGGCTCTCGTTCTCGATCGGGCCGGCGCTGCGCAACGCGCTCTGCGTGAACTCGAGCGCGATCGATGGCGCGATGGCGCGGTTCGCCTCCATGAACTCGAGCAGTTGCGGGAATACGCCAGCATCCGTCAGCGTCGCTCCGGAGAGATTGCAGAACAGGCCGATCTCGCGGTTCTTGAGCAGCAGGCGGCGCACGACCTGCACGCAGCGGAACAGCACGAGCTTGTCGATCTTCGGCATCATGCCGCCGGCTTCCGCCTGCGCGATGAAGTCGGCGGCCTGCAGCACTTCTCCGGCCTCGCTGCGCAGCCGCGACATGGCCTCGTAGTAGCGGACCTTGCGCTGCGGCAGCGTCACGATCGGCTGCAGATAGAGGTCGACGCGATTGGCCTCGATGGCGCCGCCGATGAGTCCCAGCATGTCGTCGGCCGTGCGGCCCTTCGGGCCGCCAGGCTCGGGTGCCGCCGTTGCCGCGGTGGCGGGCGGCGTGGACGCCGCCGGCGCTGCGGCCTTCGACAAATCCGCCGCGGCAGCTTCGACCGCGGCGAGGGGGCTTGATACCGGCCGCGCGTGGATGTCGGCGATCGCCGTCTCATGGGCGGCGACGGTTTCCGCGAGCTGCTTGACCAGGGTGCCGAGCTCGCCGATCTCGACCGCCAGCGGGTCGGTCGCGGCCCGCGTCTTGTCGAGCGTCGTCTCGACGCGGCTTTCGAGCGCCGCCAGGCGGCGTCCCATTTCGGCGACCTGCCGCGCCATGTCGGCGCTGCCGCGCGCAAGATCGCGGAGCTGGCTGCCCACGACCGCGCGAACCCCGACCCGGGTGGACACCGTGTTGTAGAGCCCGAGCGCGGTCAAGACCGCGACCGCCACGGTGACTGCTTCGGAAATGTTGAAGCCGAAGACGAGGTAGACGACCGCGCCGGCGGAAGCGGCGATCAGCACCATGCAGACGGCGATGAAGATGGCACCGAGGCGCATCGGCTTTCCAGTCAGGGCCGGCGGGGGCGGCGGCGGTGATTCGCCGGCCCCGCTCAATCTCTATGACGCCTATCACCGGCGCAAGCGCCTGCGTTCGGATCGAGAGCACCATATGTCGGTGAATTTTATTTCAATTCATCAAGGTTGTGGAGGAACGAAAGCGTAAACGATCCGCACCGGGCGCACCGGATGCCAGGTCTGGCGCGCCAGCACCAAGGGCGGCTGGATGTCGAAGCCGCCGAAGACCTTGCGCCATTCCTCCAGGTGGGCGCCGGGGTGCCCTTCCTCCCAGACCAGCACGGCCCCGCGCCGGCGCAGATCGTCCATGTCGATCCATGGGGACAATTTCGGGTCGCCATGGACCACCACGTGCGGGCGGTCCGCGGAATAGACCGCGACATTGTTCACGGCGAACTCGGTCCCGCCGGCATAGACGAGGGGCGTGCCGTAGGTTTCGCGCCAGGCCCGGGTGATCGCGTCGGCCATGACCTCACCCGGGAACTGGGTCGCCTTCGGCCGGTCGCGCACGAACGGCTCGCCGATCTCGACCGCCGCATAGATGGCGGGGTAGGCGAGGAGCGCGGCCAAGACGCCGGCGGCAAACCGGCGCAGCCGCGCGGGATCGCGCGCCGGCCGCATCCACAGGAGAACGGCGAGGGGGGCAAACGACCACAGCGGATAGCCCCACATCGCGATCGCAAGTCGCCCGAGCGCCGCCGCCACGATGGTCGTCACCAGGAACGGCCCAAGCGCGAGCGCCGTGACATAGCGGCGGTTGAAGGCCGCGGTCTCGTCCGGCGCCGGCCGGATGTGCAGCGCGCCGCGCGGGTAGAGCAGCGTGAGCAATCCGAGGGCGGGCGCCAGGAACAAGGCCTGACTGCCGGCCCATTGCAGCGGATAGGCGATGTATTGATACCAGCGCGCCGCGCTCCGGGCGCGCTCATCGACGTAAAGGAACGGCAGGAAATCGTGCTGCACCAGCCACCAGAGATTCGGCGCGATCACGATCGTGAAGGCGAGCGCCATCACATAGGGCCCGCTCGTGCGCCACGCGCGCCGCGCCACCGGATCGAACAGGAGAAAGAGCCCGAGCGTCGCGGCAAGCGCGAAAGCCGCGTATTTGGACCAGAAGGAGCCGGCGAGGAAAACGCCGGCGAGCGCCCAGTCCAGGGTCCGCCCACGCGTCAATGCGCGATGGAAGAACAGTGCGGTAAACGCCCAGAACGGCAATTGCATCTGGTCGTGGGCGAACTTCACCACCGAAAAATTGTAGAAGTGGATCGCTTCCAGCGCGAGCACGGCGACCAGCGCCTCGATCTCGTCCGCGACCGAGCGCGCCAGCAGCCAAACGCCGTAGAAGCACAGCACCGCCGCCAGCGGGCCGAGTATATAGAGTGCGTCCACGGTGCCGGTGACGCGGAAGAGGACATCGGCCAGCCACCAGGGCAGCGGCGGATGCTTCCAGTAGCCGAGCTGCCATTCCTTGCCGAACGCAAGGTCCTCGGAGAGGTCGAGCTGCAGATTGGGGCAGACCAGGATCGGCAGTATGGTCCACACGACCAGATGGAAACCAAGCACCCCGGCGAGCACTGCGCCGGGCCGGCGGCGGGCGAAGTCGATCGCCTGGTCGAGACGGCCGCCGCTCGCATTGGCCATGGGTGTCATGTCTCGCAGGACAGCGCGGGTTTGAGGCAACCACCGAGTTCACGTATGGCTTTTCTGCCAGGATATCGCAAGGATCGGGGCCGCAAACGGGCCGGGGTTCGGCCGTGGGATTGAACTGATGGGATCGTCGTCTGCCGATTTCTCGATCGTACTGCCCGCGCACAACGAGGCGGCGAACATCGCGCCCATGGTCGTGGCCCTCAAGGCGGTGCTGACGCCGCTCGGGCAGGTGGAGATCATCTTCGTCGACGATGGTTCCAACGACGGGACGCTGGCGGCCTTGCGTACCGCGGCCGCGGCCCATCCGGAGGTCCGTTATCTCTCGTTCACTCGCAATTTCGGCCACGAGGCCGCCCTGCGCGCGGGCCTGCGCACCTCGCGCGGCGCTGCCGTCATTGTGATCGACGCCGACCTCGAGCAGCCGCCAGGCCTGATCCCCGACCTGGTCGGGCAATGGCGCGCCGGCTTCAAGATCGTCACCGCGCGCCGCATCGGCTACGAATCGACCGTGCCGTGGTTCAAGCGGGTGACCTCGCGCCTTTATTATCAGGTGCTCGACGCGCTCGGTGACGTGCACATCGAGCCCGGCAGCGCCAACTACATGCTCATGGACCGCGTCGTGGTCGACGCGGTCAACCGCTTCGAGGACCAGGATCTGTTCCTGCGCGGCGTCGTGCGCTGGCTCGGCTACCCGCTCACCAGCGTGCCGTTCCAGCAGAGCCGGCGGACGCAGGGGGACAGCAAATACACGCTCCGCCGCATGGTCGATCTCGCCGTCACGGGCATCGCCGTGCACAGCGTGCGGCCGCTGCGCTTCGCCATCTGGCTCGCGCTCGGTTTTGCCGCGCTCGGCGCCCTCCTGGTGATCTATTCGGTCGTGAGCTTTCTGTTCGTCCAGCATACGGTGGCGGGCTGGACCTCGATCATGGCGGCGATCGCCATACTCGGCGCCGCGCAGCTTCTCGTGCTCGGCATCGTCGGCGAATATGTCGGACGCATTCTGCGCGAGACCCGCAAGCGGCCGAGCTACATCGTGGCGGAGACGGAGGCCGATCAGCGAACCGATTCCGCCGGCACCGGGCGTCTCACGCAGGCAGTGGAATAAAAGCTTGTGTCCGGACGCGGCTGCGCCCGGGACACGCGCCGTTTGTTTATGCCACCGCCTTGATCACGCGCGCGACCTTGTCGAAGATCTCGCCGATCTCGGCCTCGCTCACGATCAGCGGCGGGGTCAGCGCGATGGTATCGCCGGTGACGCGGATGACCAGGCTCTCGTCCTCGAAGGCCTTCACCATCGCATCATAGGCGCGGCGGCCGACCGCGTCCGGGCGCGAGGCGAGATCGATGCCCGCGGTCAAGCCGACGCAGCGGATGTCCAGCACATTGGGCAGGCTCTTGAGGCTCATCGCCGCATCGGCCCACGTCGGCTCGAGCTTTTGCGCGCGCGCGAACAGGTCTTCGTCACGATAGAGATCAAGCGTCGCCAGCCCCGCCGCGCAGGCCAGCGGATGCGCCGAATAGGTGTAGCCGTGGAACAGCTCCGCGACGTGCTCGGGACCGCGCATGAAGGCGTCGTAGATCGGTTTGCGCACGATCACGCCACCCATCGGAACGGTGCCGGAGGTGATGCCCTTGGCCAACGTGATCATGTCGGGGACCACGCCGTAGCGTTCGGCCGCGAAGGCATGGCCAAGCCGGCCGAAGCCGGTGATCACCTCGTCGAAGATCAGGAGGAGTCCGTGCTTGTCGCAGATCGCGCGCAGCCGCTGCAGGTATCCCTTGGGCGCCGGCAACACCCCGGTCGAGCCCGCCATCGGTTCGACGATCACCGCCGCGATCGTGGAGGCGTCGTGCAGCGCGACAATGCGTTCGAGATCCTCCGCCAGATGCGCCCCCCACTCGGGCTCGCCCTTGGTGAAGGCCTGGTGCTCGCGACTGTAGGTCGCAGGCAGGTGGTCGACGCCGGCCAGCAGCGTGCCGAAGAGCTTCCGGTTGCCGACGATACCGCCGACCGAGATGCCGCCGAAACCAACGCCGTGGTAGCCGCGTTCGCGTCCGATCAGGCGCGTGCGTGCGCCCTCGCCGCGGATGTTGTGAAACGCGAGCGCGATCTTGAGCGCGGTGTCGACCGCCTCTGAGCCGGAATTGGTGAAAAACACGTGGTCGAGCGCCCCCGGCGCGAGCGCGGCGACGCGGCTCGCGAGCTCGAAGGCCTTGAGATGCGCGAACTGGAAGGCCGGCGAATAGTCGAGCTCGCCAGCCTGGGCCCGGATCGCCGCCACGATCGGATCGCGGTTGTGTCCGGCATTGGTGCACCACAGACCGGCCGTGCCGTCGAGAACCGCGCGGCCCTCGGGCGTGAAGTAATGCATGTCCTTGGCGCGCGCGATCAGCCGCGGCGCGGCCTTGAAAGCACGGTTCGAAGTGAACGGCAGCCAATAGGATTCGAGGTCGTTGGGGATGGCGGCGGTGCTCTGCGCGGATTTGGACATGGTGCCTCCACGGCGCGAGGCCGCGCCGGACCGCGGCACGCTACCAGCGCAAGCAAGAGTCGCAAGCAGGGTGCGGCCCGGCGCGTCAGGTCCCCGATTTGCGATTCGAGATGAGATTGTCGTGGACAAGGGCCACAATCTTTGACTGTACAGTATTGTACGTTCCCGTCAGACGTGCATGATGTGTGGCAGCGCGTGGGAGGGCGCCGGGGAGCAAGCGTAATGGTAATGGAAGTATTGGCGCGTCCACAGCCGAGCGAATCCGACATCCGGCAGGCGCTCCGCAAGGTTGCGCAAAGCGAGATGTTCATCGCCTCGCCCCGGCTCTCCGCCTTCCTCTGCTACATCGTGCATCAGGCGCTCGCTGGCGCGGGCGGGCGCATCAAGGGCTATACCATCGCGGTCGAGGCGCTTGGCCGCGCCGCGGATTTCGACCCTCGCGTCGATCCGATCGTCCGGGTGGAGGCGGGCCGGCTGCGGCGGCGGCTCGATCGCTACTACGCTGATGAGGGCGCCGACGATCCGGTGGTGATTGAGCTCCCGCTCGGAGGCTACGTGCCGCGCTTCCATCCGCGCGCGCTGAGCGGCGTTGTGCCGTCGAACGGACATGTTCGGGAGCTGCGGCCAGCCGCGTACCACGAAGCGACAACTTCGGAGAATAGCGAGCTGGCGGCGCTCGATCAGACGCTGGCGTCTCTGTTATCGGTGTGGCGATTGCACTTGCGTGTCATCGCGGTCGAAGTCACGATCGCGGAGCGGATGCTGGAACGCTCGCTCTCGTGCATGCCACCGCCTGAAGAGGACCGCTCGGCTTGCCGCGCTGCGTCACGGCTGCTACCAACCGCGCCGTGTTCCTGCGAGGCGGCTGCGGCGGCGGATGAACGAGAAGACCAGCAAGCTCAAGGCGCGGCTGCCGCGCGGCCTCGCCGACCGCGGTCCGGCTGAGATCGCCGCGACACGGCGCATGATCGAGGCGATCCGCGTAGTCTACGAACGCTATGGCTTCGAGCCGGTGGAGACGCCGGCGATCGAATACACCGACGCGCTCGGAAAATTCCTGCCCGACCAGGACCGCCCGAACGAGGGCGTGTTCTCGTTCCAGGACGACGACGAGCAGTGGCTCTCGCTGCGCTACGACCTCACCGCGCCGCTCGCGCGCTACGTCGCCGAGAATTTCGACGCGCTGCCGAGACCCTATCGCTCCTATCGATTCGGCTGGGTGTTTCGCAACGAGAAGCCGGGGCCGGGGCGCTTCCGGCAGTTCATGCAGTTCGACGCCGACACGGTGGGCAGCGCCTCGATGGCTGCCGACGCCGAGATGTGCATGATGGCGGCCGACACGATGGAAGCGCTCGGCGTGCCGCGTGGCAGTTACGTAGTGAAGGTGAACTCACGAAAGGTACTTGACGGGGTGCTGGAAGCGATCGGGCTTGGCGGTGAAGCGAGCGTTGGAAAGCGCCTCACCGTTTTGCGCGCAATCGACAAGCTCGATCGACTCGGAGAGGAGGGGGTCAGGTCATTGCTCAGCCATGGTCGGAAAGACGAGAGCGGCGATTTTACGAAGGGTGCAGAACTTGAGGACAAGGACGTTTCGACTGTCTGCAATTTTTTGTTTGCGAACCGGCTCCGTGGCTTCGACACATCTGAGAAATCGAAATTCCTGGTGGTCGGCGATGAGGAAGTGAACGAAGCCGGGTGGCTCTATTCGAGTATCAACACCATTACGGGTTTGTCTGGATTTGTCGAGGGAACGGAGAGTGGTCGGCAAGCTATTGCAGAGTTAGAAGCGATCTTTGCCTTAACGACGGGAGCAGGATACGGGTCAAAACGCATCAAATTCGATCCATCCGTCGTCCGCGGCCTCGAATACTACACCGGCCCGGTCTACGAAGTTGAATTGACGTTGGAGTCCAAGGACGAACACGGCAAGCCCGTCCGCTTCGGCTCGGTCGGCGGCGGCGGCCGCTACGACGGCCTGGTGTCGCGCTTCCGCGGCGAGCCGGTGCCGGCGACCGGCTTTTCCATCGGCGTGTCGCGGCTGATGGCGGCGCTCACCCATCTCGGCAAGATCGAAACCAGACCCGAACCCGGCCCGGTCGTGGTCACGGTCTTCGACCAGGCCCGCATCGCCGACTACCAGTCGATGGTCGCGGCGCTGCGCCATGCGAACATCCGCGCCGAGCTCTATCTCGGCTCCGGCAAGCTTGGGCCGCAGTTCAAATACGCCGACAAGCGCGGCTCGCCCTGCGTCGTCATCCAGGGCGGCGACGAGAAGGCGCGGGGCGAGGTGCAGATCAAGGACCTCGTCCTCGGTGCCGAGCTCGCCGGCCTGAGCAAAGGGCACGAGGAATACCGCCAGAAGCAGGCCGAAGCGCAGTTCGCGGTGCCGGAAGGCGAGCTCGTCGAAGGCGTGCGCAAGGTGCTCGCGCGCCACAAGGTGAGCTGGGGCTAGCTCCGTCTCAAGCGCAGTTCATGCTCAGTAGCGCGCCCTGATCCGCACCTGTTCGTGGCAGACCGAGCGCGTGCGCTCCCGCGGGATGGAGAAGCGAGCCATGCGCGGATTCCACAGGCAGTGAAAACTGATGTATTCGCCATATTGGCGCTTGAGAGCGGTGATGCGGGCATACTTGCGGTACCCGGCGCAGTGGGCGCCGGCGAGCTCGCGTGCGGCGGCCTCGTTCTCGCACGACCATGGGATGATCCCGCCGGTATCGTTGCCCTTCACATAGGCCTGCGCCTGCGCGCGCGATGCCGCCAGAGGCCCCGAGAGACAAACCGCCACGCCGATCACCGACCAGAACCACGCAACGCGCATCACCCACACTCCCACACACACTGCCGCGACCTTAAACGGTGCCGGCATCGATGGAAAGAGCGCGGCCTGCCGCTTCGGCCCGTCACACCATGGCGTAGGCGGAGGCCACCATGCCGACCGGCCGCTTGTCGACGGCGCTGTAGAGCATGACCCGGCCGAAGCTTGTGGTGCGGCCGATCCGCACCACGCGCGCATCGGCCACGACGTCGAAGTTCACCGGCCGAAGAAAATGCATGGTCTGGTCGATCGGCGTCATCGGCTTGTAGCCGTTCCAGGCCGCCGAGCACGCGATCACCATGGCGGCATCGGCAAGCGCGGTGAGCGCCTGGCCGCAGGCGACCCCGCCGTCGCGGCAGATTTTCCGCGTGAAGGGCAGCCGCAGAACGGCGCCAGGCTGCCAGTCCGGCGGCGCGCCAGGCGGACGGCCGGCCTCGACGATCTCGACCAGGAGGCCGAGATCCTGCACCCATGGTGCGAAGGCCTCGATCATCAGGCGCCCCGCCGCCTGCAGACCAAAGACCGGTTCGACGACTTGAAGTCGACGTGCCTCGAGCATTCACGCCTCTCTATGCTCGACGCGAAACTCCCGAGCTCCTGCGAATCAACGGCAGCTTATGAGGCATCAGGCTTTCGCGGTAGGGCAGGCGCGCGGTCTTGTTGTGATCAAACTGTGATGAACCGCAGCCGGCGGTGGAAAAAGTGTGACCAAGCCGCAATCAGCCGTTCGCGCCAGCCGCATGCGGCGGCGTGTCCGCCACGACACAGCCGGCGCGCAACCCGCGGCCGGGGCCTTGACCGCAATCGGGCAGGGCGTCACCGTCATTCGCCATGCGTGTTGTGTAGGGAGTACCGTCCATGTCCGGACGCGCCTTGTCATTGGGTTTTGCGCTCGCGGTGACGCTCGCCGGGCTGTCGGCGGGACCGGCGTCGGCCGCGAACTGGCTTGAGCTCAATTTCTATCTCGGCGGACCGCGCTACGAAGGCGAGTTGCCGCCCTGCGATCATCCGGCGGCCTTGAACAAGATCGCCGCGCGCTTCTCCGAGAAGGAGGGCAAGTTCTGGAACTCCAATCTTACGATCGAAGCTTTCGAAAAGGTGCGTGAGACGGCGTATCGGCCGTGGCCGCCGAATACGATCCCGCGCCGCTTCTGCAGTGGCGTGGCGCTGGTCTCGGACGGCCTCAAGCATCCGATCCACTACTGGATCGGCGAGGATACCGGGATCATCGGCGCCACGTGGGGCGTCGAATGGTGCGTGGTCGGGCTGGACCGCAACTGGTCGTATAACCCGGCCTGCAAGATGGCGCGGCCGTGACCATACCGAGTGTCGTGCACGCGGCGAATGGTACGCTGGCGTATTGTTTGGCTTAATCGGTACTGGCCGGACCACCGCCTCCCAAGGGAAAGGTCAAGCTCATGGAAGGCGAGCGCGAACTGACGACAGGGCTCCTCTCAAAGGAGGCCAGCTTCCGGCTGGTTGTCACCGGCATCGTCGGCGTGAAGGAGATCGAGCGCCTTATCAAGAAGCTGGAACTCGACAAGGAAATCCTGGCTGACCAGGAAAATGACGAGGCCGCCAACTGAGGCGGCCCCTAAAATTCGATTGTCAAACGCGCACTCTGACTAACTGCATACCTTTACGTATTCGACCGGCATCCCCTCTTTCTTAACTCTCTTGACGACACAGATCGGCTTTTGGTTCCTATCAGCCTCGGGATAGAAGACACGACCGCTCGGAATATCTTCGCCGCGAAGGACACGCCCTTCGCCATATTGGTCCGTCTTGTTGCCTTGCCTGAATTGGGCGAGTGCGCTTGTCGCGGTCGCGAGCATCAGCAGGCCGCCGCAGAGCAGCGGGCCGATAAAACGGGTTGTCATTGTGGTTCTCCCTGGTCGCCGGAATGGCGAACTTAGCCCTACGAAGCCACCTCTTTGTCGCTCCATGACTCCGACGCGTTCAAATCCGGCCACTGCTGTTTTCAAATCCAGCCACTAAGGCCCAAACCCGGCCAGTACCGGCTTAATCCACATTCCCTTCATTGCCGTTTTGTTCTTGTATTGTTCCAGAAGGGGTGATAGGGTTCCCTCTGCATCGTGAGTAGGGGCGTCCCATGATCCGGTTTGTCCTTCGCGCCGCTTTTGCTGCTGCCATCGCGCTCATCGTCGGCTCTGGCGCGGTTGGCGCGCAGGATCGTCGCCAGAACCAGCCCGGCCAGTTCGATTATTATGTGCTCGCGCTGTCCTGGTCGCCGTCGTTCTGCGAATCCTCCGCCGAACGCGGCCGCGACCAGAACGAGCAATGCGGGCCACGGCCCTATTCCTTCGTTGTCCATGGCCTGTGGCCGCAATACGAGAAGGGCTTTCCGGAATTCTGCCAAGTGCCGGCGCCGCGGCTCGACCGCAATATCGTCTCGTCCATGCTCGATCTGATGCCGGCGCCCCGCCTGATCTTCAATGAATGGGACAAGCACGGCACCTGCTCGGGCCTCACTTCGCGGGCCTATTTCGACACGGTGCGCAAGGCGCGCGCCGTCGTGAAGATCCCCGACGCCTATGTGGAGCCGACGCGCGCGCTGACGGTGGCGCCGGACGAGGTGGAGGACGCCTTCGTGGCGGCCAATCCCGGTCTCAGCCGCGGCGCGATCGCGGTGACCTGCGACAGCCGGCGGCTCAACGAGGTCAGGATATGCCTCGCCAAGGACTTCAAATTCCGCGAATGTCCGGAAGTCGACCGGCGCGCCTGCCGCCGCGACCATGTGGTGATGCCGCCGGTGCGTAGCGGCCGGTCGGCCACGCCCTAGGTGTAGGTCGGCCACGCCCCAGGTATAGGATGCGGTTTGGGGGCGCGCCTCGCCAGTCAGCGCGGGCGGCGAACGACCGCGCAGCACCACGCGACGCCTGCGACGACGACGGTTGCACCCGCGACGCACACAACGGCGACCTATGGCGCGATGAACTACCGCCACGCCTTTCACGCCGGCAGCTTCGCCGACGTCGTCAAGCACGCGGTGCTCGCGCGCATTCTGGTCCATCTGCGGGCCAAGCCCGCCGCATTCCGCGTCATCGACACCCATGCGGGCGCGGGTCTCTACGATCTCGCCGGCGCCGAAGCCAGCCGCAGCGGCGAATGGCGCGACGGCATCGGCCGTCTGATCGCCGCGTCGGTCGCCGAGCCGGTGCGGGCGCTGCTGTCCCCCTATCTCGATGTGGTCGCCGGCCTCAACGCGGGCGGCCGGCTCGCCACCTATCCGGGCTCGCCCGCGCTGGCGCGCGCCTTTCTGCGCGCACAGGATCGGCTCGTCGCCTGCGAGCTCGAGCCGAACGCGGCGGCCGCGCTTGCGGGCAATGTCGAGCACGACCGCCGCGTCAAGGTGGTCGCGATCGACGGCTGGATCGCGCTCAATGCCTATGTGCCGCCGCCGGAGCGTCGTGGCGTCGTGTTGATCGACCCGCCGTTCGAAGACGCCGGTGACTTCACGCGGCTCGCGCGTGGGCTCGAAACCGCGCATCGCAAATGGGCGGGCGGCATTTTCCTGTTGTGGTATCCGATCAAAGGCCGCGAGGCGCCCGATACGCTGGCACGCCGACTGCGGCGCGCCGGAATTGCAAAAATCCTGCGCGCCGAACTCGCCGTCGCGCCGACGCATACCGAGGGGCCTCTCGGCGGCTGCGGGCTGATCGTGGTCAATCCGCCCTGGACGCTTGAAAGCGAGCTGCAGGCGGTGCTTCCCGCGCTTGCGGCTGTCCTGGCCGGTCAAGGCGGCGGTCATCGGCTCGATTGGCTCGTCGCCGAAAGCTAGATTTCGCCACTTTTCCACAGGCCCGGATTAGATTACCTTTTGACATTGGTTTTGACGTTCCGCCTCCGACGGAGGCCGGCGGAGTGACTGAGGCCGCAAACCGGCCGATGTCCTTGCCGAACGCGAATGTCTGGCCGCGCCGTCGCGCCGTGGGGGCCGTCGGCTCAGTCTACCACGGGGACAGGAGCTTTCCCGATGGCAAACGCAGGTACGGTGAAGTTCTTCAATGCCGAGCGCGGCTATGGTTTCATCAAGCCCGACGATGGAGGGCGCGACGTGTTCGTGCACATCACCGCGGTCGAACGGGCCGGGCTCAAGGCGCTGAACGAAGGCCAGCGCATCACGTTCGAGGTCGAACCCGACAAGAAAGGCAAAGGCCCGAAGGCCGTAAACCTCGTCATCACCGGCTGATCGACGCGCGGGTGCGCCGCCCGGCGTGCCCGCCGCCTGACCAGATTCCCGCCGCGCGCGCGCCTGGCGCCGCCCGCGGCCAAGAAGGACAATGCCGTCCATGCCGACACTGCGCACTGGATTTGGTTCTCCGTTCGGCCGCAAGGCCCGCATCGCCGTCAGCGTGCTCGGCCTCGACGGCAAGGTCAAAGTCGAGCCCGCGTCCACGCAGGACCCGGCCGATCCGATCAGCAAGCAGAATCCGCTCGGCAAGGTGCCTGCGCTCATTCTCGATGACGGCAGCGCGCTCTACGATTCGCCGGTCATTCTCGAATATCTCGACGCGCTCGCGGGCGGCGGAAAAATCCTTCCGACGGAAACCAAGGCGCGCTTCGATGCGCTGCGTCTCGAGGCGCTCGCCGACGGCATTCTCGATGCGTCGATCCTGATCGTCTATGAGGGACGCTATCGCCCGCCCGAGAAGGCCGAGCAGAAATGGCTCGATCTTCAGGACGCCAAGGTGGCGCGCGGGCTCGCCGCGCTCGAAGCCTCGCCGCAGGGCCTCGATTCACCGCCGAACGTCGGCCAGATCACGCTCGCCTGCGCGCTCGGCTATCGCGACTTCCGCTTCCAGGGAAGCTGGCGCAAGGACCATCGGCGTCTGGTGGCGTGGCTCGACACCTTCGCGGCGCGGGTGCCGTCGTTCGGCGCCACCACGCCGCCGCCGTCCTGAACGGCCTCGGTTGCTCGGCGCGGCAAAGAAAAAACCCCGGCAGGCGACGCCGGGGCTTTGCTGATTTCGGCAATCGATGCGCGATCAGAACCGGTAGTTGATGCCGCCGCGGAAGAGGTGGCTCGTGAACGTCACGTCGTTGGCGGCCGCGCCGCAGGCCAGCCCGCATTTGATCTCGCCGAGATCGACGTAGAGATATTCGAGCTTGGCGCTCCAGTTGCCCATGAGCGCGACTTCGACGCCGCCGCCGACGGTCCAGCCCAGATTGGTCTCCGACAGTCCGGCGAGGCCGGGTGTCTTCGCGCTGATGTCGCCGACCGCAAGCCCCGCGGTCAGATAGGGCAGGAACCGATCGTACGAATAGCCGACGCGGCCGCGCACGGTGGCAAGCCACGAGTTGCTGGTCTTGCAGCCGAAGGTGCAAAACGCGTTGGTGCTGCCGCTGATCCCCGACCAGTCGAGATCGCTTTCGAGGCCGAGCACGAAAGCGCCGGTCTGCCAGTTGTAGCCGGCGGTGCCGCCGATGAGCCCGCCCGAGACCTTGAAGTCGCCGGTGGTGTCCCATTCGGAACGGCCCCAGGCGCCGCCGCCGTTCAGGCCGAGATAGAATCCGGTCCAGTTGTAGGCCGGCGAATAGATCGGGGCCTTGGGAACGACCGGCTGGTCATAGCGGCGCGGCAGGTCGGCTGCGCCGGCCGGCACAGCCAGAATGGCCAAGCTGAGTGTCGCGAAGAGTAGGCGTTTCATGGAATATGTCCCCTGCTGAACGTGCTGCGGGGACAGTATTGCTGCATTGGTGCGAGTCTATGGCAGAAGACCGCCACGGTCTTGTTAAGTGGATTGTCGTTATTAAACTCTAAATATGCCGAAAGTTGCCATCGTTGTGGCGATCATTCGTTAACCCGTGGTGCTGAGGTAGGGCAATACTTGGAACTTTCCCGGTTTCGTCGCGCATGGTTCCATTCCCTCGCACACGACCTTACCTTCGAACCATGAACGGCCCGAAAAAAGACATCGACCCGGCCACCGAGCTCGTCGAGGAGGACGAGGAGCAGAGCCTGCCCGAGCTCGAGCCGGAGAGCTCGATCGACCTTGCGGGCGCGACCGGTCCGCTGGCGGCCGGCCGCGCCGCCATCGCGCGCCACGCCAAGCTCGCGCCGAGCGCGCCCGGCGTCTATCGCATGATCGATGCCAATGGCGACGTGCTCTATGTCGGCAAGGCCAAGAATATCCGCAAGCGTATCGTCGCCTATGCGCGGCCGGTCGCTTACGACAGCCGTATCGAACGCATGGTGGCGGCCACCACCGCACTCGAATTCGTCTCGACCAAGACCGAGACCGAAGCGCTGCTGCTCGAAGCCAACCTCATCAAGCGACTGCGGCCGCGCTTCAACGTGCTGCTGCGCGACGACAAGTCGTTCCCCTATATTGCCATCACGTCGGATCACTGGGCGCCGCAGATTCTCAAGCATCGCGGGGCGCGCAGCCGTCCCGGCAAATATTACGGTCCCTTCGCCTCGGTATGGGCGGTCAACCGCACCATCACGGCGCTGCAGCGCGCCTTCCTGCTGCGGTCATGCTCGGACGGCTTTTTCGAAAGCCGCACGCGGCCGTGCCTGCTGTATCAGATCAAGCGCTGTTCCGGTCCCTGCACCGGCGAGATCGCCTTTCCCGAATATGCCGAGCTGGTGCGCGAGGCTAACGCTTTCCTGTCCGGCAAGAGCGGCGCGGTGAAGGAGCAACTGGCGACGGAAATGGAGCAGGCCTCCGCGGCGCTGGATTACGAGCGCGCGGCCCGTTACCGCGACCGCCTTGCGGCGTTGTCGGCGGTGCAATCGCAGCAGGGCATCAATCCGCGGACGGTAGAAGAGGCGGACGTTTTCGCCGTGCATCAGGCCGGCGGCTTCACCTGCATCGAGGTGTTCTTTTTCCGCACCGGACAGAACTGGGGCAATCGCGCCTATTTCCCCAAGGCCGACCGTTCGCTGTCCGCCTCGGAAGTGCTGGGCGCTTTCCTGGCGCAGTTCTACGACGACAAGCCCACC
>JAXDOD010000161.1:0-51237 GCA_034669045.1 Alphaproteobacteria bacterium | reverse complement strand
GAAGACTTTTTCGACTGGGACCCGATTTGACGGCCACTTGTCAGCCCCCGGCTTCGCCTGCTTTAGAGGGAGTATGACCAAACCCCCAGCCGCCACCGACGAATACGCCGACATCCGCGAAAGCGTTCGCGCGCTCTGCGCCAAGTTTCCCGGCGAATACTGGCGCGAACTCGACCGCGTGCGCGGCTATCCAACCGCCTTCGTCGCGGCGCTGACCGAAGCCGGCTATCTGGCCGCTTTGATCCCGGAGGAATACGGCGGTAGCGGGCTGACCATCAGCGCGGCCGCGGCCATTCTCGAGGAAGTGCACGCTTCGGGCTGCAACGGGGCCGCCTGCCACGCCCAGATGTACACGATGGGCACCATCCTGCGGCACGGCAACGCCGCGCAGAAGGCGATGTATCTGCCGAAGATCGCCACCGGCGAGTTGCGCCTGCAAGCCTTCGGCGTCACCGAGCCGACCTCGGGCACCGATACGCTGTCGCTGCGCACGACGGCCAAGCGCGAGGGCAACGATCATTACGTCGTCAACGGCCAGAAGATCTGGACGTCACGCGCCGAACATTCCGATCTGATGCTGCTGTTGGCGCGCACCACGCCGAAGGAGCAGGCCACGAAGCGCACCGAGGGCCTGTCGGTGTTCCTGGTCGACATGCGCGAGGCGCTAGCGAGCAACAGCCTGTCGATCAAGCCGATCCGCACCATGATGAACCACGCCACCACCGAGGTGTTCTTCGACGGCCTGCGGGTGCCGGCCGAGAACCTGATCGGCGCGGAGGGCGAAGGTTTCCGCTACATCCTCTCCGGCATGAACGCCGAACGCATCCTCATCGCGGCCGAATGCATCGGCGACGCCAAGTGGTTCATCGCCAAGGCCACGGCTTACGCCAGGGAGCGGGAGGTTTTCGGCCGGCCGATCGGACAGAACCAGGGTGTCGCATTCCCGATCGCGCGCGCCTATGCGCAGATGCGCGCCGCCGAGCTGATGGTGCGCGAGGCGGCCGCGCGCTATGCGGCGCAGCGCGACTGCGCCGCGGAAGCCAACATGGCAAAACTGCTCGCCGCCGATGCCTCCTGCGCGGCCGCCGACATGTGCGTCCAGACCCACGGCGGCTTCGGCTTCGCCGAGGAATTCGACGTCGAGCGCAAGTTCCGCGAGACGCGGCTCTACCAGGTGGCGCCGATCTCGACCAACCTGATCCTGTCGTATCTGGCCGAGCACGTGCTGGATCTGCCGCGGTCGTATTGATCGAGAATGAACTACACCAGCCCGAGTTCGCCGAACGCGTTTTTGTGATGCGCGGCGGCTTCGGGCGAGAAGCAGCAGAACACGACGCGCTTGAGGCCGGCGGCGCCGCCGCGATCTCCGATGCCACGGTGCCGATCGCGATGCGCGCGGCGCGGGCGGGCGGAAACCCGTAGACGCCGGTCGAGATCGCCGGGTAGGCGATCGAGGCGAGGCGATGGTCGGCCGCGAGCGCCAGCGCGACGCGATAGCAGGAGGCGAGCAGATCGTCCTCGTTCGCCCGGCCGCCGTTCCACACCGGGCCGACGGCGTGGATGACGTGCTTTCCCTTGAGCCGAAAGCCCGGCGTGATTTTCGCCGCGCCGGTGTCGCAACCGCCAAGCCGGCGGCACTCCTCCAGCAGCTCCGGCCCGGCGGCGCGATGGATGGCGCCGTCGACGCCGCCGCCGCCGAGCAGCGAGCGGTTCGCCGCGTTGACGATGGCGTCGACGTCGAGCGTCGTGATGTCGGCCACGCGGATTTCGAGCAGCGCCGCGCCGACCGTCGCGGTGAGAAGGGATTGCGCGGTGTCGGCCATGTCACCTCCGTCCGGCGAGCCTACATCAGTTCGGCGCGGCTCTCGGCGGCCAGATCGACCGTGCTGCGCTTGCCGATATTATCGAAATGCTCGTCGAGAAACCGGTGTAGGGCGCCGCGGCCGCCCTCGCGCAGCATTTCGAAGAATTCATAGTCCGACTCGAGCTTCGAGTCCGCGGTCAGCTTGTCGAACACGCTGTCGAGCGCGATGCGATGCACGTTGATGCGGCGGTACTGGCCCTCGCCCATGCCGCGCGGCAGCCGGCCCTCGTCGATCAGCCGGACCACGAAGTCGATCGCGCGGAATTCCGCCAGCAGCGACGAATTGAACGTGATCTCGTTGATGCGGTTCACGATCTCGGTCTGGGAATGCGGCGTGATGCGCCGCTCGACCGGGTTGATCTGGACCAGCAGGACATCCTCGGTCTCGGTCGTGCGGAAGAACGGGAAGATGGCCGGATTTCCCAGATATCCGCCGTCCCAATAGGGCACGCCGTCGATCTCGACGGCCCGGAAGAACATCGGCAGGCAGGCCGACGCCATCACCACGTCGGCGGTGATCTTGTCGCGCGAAAAGACGGTCAGCCGCCCGGTGTGGACGTTGGTGGCCGATATGAACAGCGGCGGACCGGGAAATGCCCGCACGGCGCGGAAGTCCACGAAGCGGTTGATCACGTCGCGGAGCGGGTTGAGGTTGAGCGGATTGATGTCGTAGGGCGACCAGTACCGCGCCAGCGCGTCGAACCATGCCTGCACCGGCGATCCCTCGATCGGCAGGAACGAGAACAGCCGGTCGATCACCGCGCGCTGCAAGGGCGGCAGGTTGCCGTCGAGGCTCGCGGCGCGCCAGAATGCCGCGAGCCGCTTGCAGGCCTCGCTCGGCCCGCCGCGCGCCAGCCCGTCGGCGACCATCACGGCATTGATCGCGCCCGCGGAGGTGCCGGAAATTCCTTCGATGTCGATGCGGCCGTCCTCCAACAAGCCATCGAGCACGCCCCAGGTGAAGGCGCCGTGTGCGCCGCCACCCTGCAGGGCGAGATTGACTTTCTTGCGGGTCGCCGGCGCCATGGGACTATTGAGCGGTCCAGCCGCCGTCGATCGGCAAATTGGCGCCGGTGATCTGCGATGCGGCGTCCGAGCAGAGGTAGACCGCGAGCGACGCCACCTGCTCCACGGTGACGAACTGCTTGGTCGGCTGCGCGGCCAGCAGCACGTCGTTCTTGACCTGCTCCTCGGTCATGTTGCGCGCCTTCATGGTGTCGGGAATCTGTTTCTCGACCAGCGGCGTCCACACGTAACCCGGGCTGATGCAGTTCGCCGTCACGCCGAAGGTCGCGAGCTCGAGCGCGACCGTCTTGGTGAGGCCCGTGAGCCCATGCTTGGCGGTCACATAGGCGGCCTTGAACGGCGACGCCACCAGGGAATGGGCGGACGCGGTATTGATGATGCGGCCCCATTTGCGCGATTTCATGCCGGGGACCGTGGCGCGGATGGCGTGGAAGGCCGCGGACAGGTTGATCGCGATGATGGCGTCCCACTTCTCGATCGGGAAATCCTCGATCGGCGACACGTATTGGATGCCGGCGTTGTTGACCAGCACGTCGACGCCGCCGAACGCCGCCTCGGCGGCGCGGATCATCTCGGCGATCTCGGCCGGCTTGGTCATGTCGGCTGCCGAATACAGCGATTTGACCGAAAACTCCTTTTCGATGCCGGAGCGTTCCTTCTCGATGGCCTCCTTGTCGCCGAAACCGTTGATCATCACGTTCGCGCCGTCGCGAGCGAGCGCGCGCGCGATGGCGAGCCCGATCCCGGAGGTCGAGCCGGTGACGACGGCGTTTCTTCCTTTCAGCATGGCAAGCTCCTACTCGTTGATAGACCTCGCCCCGTCGACTGTGCGGACCCTGCCGCTCATGCCCGCGTCCGGCGGGCATCCAGATTTTAGCATATCGGCCTTGCGAACTCCGGCTTCCTGCTGGCGCGGCAACGAACGGACGCGGTATCGTTCCAACTCTTGCTACACCAGCTCGGCATGGCTCTCGACGCGGCGGTCGATGGTGCTCCTGCGGCCGATATCGTCGAGATGGGCGTCGAGGAAGCGCCGCGTGGCGCGCTGTCCGAGCTTCTTGAGCATCTCGAAGAATTCGAAGTCGGTGTTGAGTGGGCTGCGGGCGTCGAACGGCCCACGCAGGTCGTTCATGACGATGCGGTGCAGCCGCAAGCGCCGGTCGCCCAGCAGCTTCATGGCGCGCAGCTCCGCCAGGAGCGGCGCGTTGAAGGTGATCTCGTTGACACGGGTCATGATGTCGCGCGTCGAGGTCGGTGCCTGGTGGCGCACGCGCGGATTGATCTGCACGACCAGGACGTCCGCCGCGTCCGCCGGGGGCAGGAACGGCAGGATGGCCGGGTTGCCGCTGTAGCCGCCGTCCCAATAGGGCTCGCCCTCGATCTCGACGGCGCGAAACAGGAGCGGCAGGCAGGCCGAGGCCATCACGGCTTGCGGCGTGATCTCCGCGCGCGCGAACACGCGCAGCTCCCCGGTGAGCACATTGGTGGCCGAGACGAACAGCTCGCGCTCGCCGGCGCGGATCGCCTCGAAATCGACGAAACGCTCGATCAGGTCCTTGAGCGGATTGATGTTGAGCGGGTTGAGGTCGTAGGGCGAGAGGTAGCGCGAGAGCGCACCGATCCAGGGCGCGCCATGCTGCGGCATGAACGAAAACAGCCGCTCGACCACGCCGCGCTGCAGCTCGGGCAGATTGCCCCCGAAGCTCGCCGCCCGCCAGAACTCGGCGAGCCGCGCGCGCGCCTCGTCCGGCCCGCCGCGCGCGAGCCCGTCGGCGAGCACCACCGCGTTCATGGCGCCGGCCGACGTACCGGACAGGCCCGCGATTGAAAGCCGGCCGTCCTCAAGGATCTGGTCGAGCACGCCCCAGGTGAAGGCACCGTGCGCGCCGCCGCCCTGCAGCGCGAGATTGATGCGCTTCCCGGGCGCGGAGAATTCACCCCGCGGCAAGCGCGCAGGGCGCCCCCGAGCACCGCGCCCGAGCGACCGAAGTTTGGATATCAGCTTGTTCAACAGCAGCGGAAACATCACATGTCGGAGGTTGTTGGAGCCGGGAAACCGCAGCGGCCCGGCGGTCTCCAAATGTGGGGCTGATGTTGTTGCATTGCAATGACAAATTGCTGCGACGCAATATTGTTCCCACGCGGGCCGCAAAACGGGTAGAATTCCCCATGGCCAGGGCGAAATTATCACGCGAGCACGCAGCCGGGGCGCCGGCCGTCATCTTTCCGGCGCCCGGCCATGACCATGGCCGCTGCTCGACCGACGCCATGGCGGTCGCCGAGGCGCGCTGCCTGGAGCGTGGCCAGCGCCTCACGCCGATCCGCCGCGAGGTGCTGGCGACGCTGCTGGCAAGCCACCTGCCGCTCGGCGCCTACGAGATCATGGAGCGGCTGGCGCCGCCGGGACCGCGGCCGGCGCCGATCACCGTCTACCGCGCGCTCGATTTCCTGCGCGAGAACGGCCTCGTCCACCGCATCGAAAGCCGCAACGCATTCGTGGCCTGCGTGCACACCCATGCGGCCGGCGACCTCGTGGTGTTCCTGATCTGCGAGCGCTGCGGCGCCGTCGGCGAGGCGTCGTCGGCCGAGGTGGCGAACACGCTGAAATCGGCCGCGCGCGCCGCCGGCTTCACGCCGAAATCGCCGGTGATCGAGATCAGCGGCGTGTGCACGCATTGCGGTGAGGGCCGGTGAGCGGTGGCGAGCCATTGACGCTGCCACAAACCGGTGGGCTCCTTCCCCCCTGAAAGGGAAGGATTTGGGAGGGGATCAGCGTGCAGTTGATCCCCATCCTGTCCAGAGGGGGACGTCGTGGCGCTGGCCGTCGTAACAGCAGAAGGCGGGCACGTTGACGATGCCCGGACACTCTGGCACTCGTGAACGAAACGGAGACGACAATGCTCGCAGCGAGCCCGCAGGAACGGCGTCAATCGGTCGGGGTCGACGTCGGCGGCGTCATGGTCGGCGGCGGCGCGCCCGTGGTCGTGCAGTCGATGACCAACACCGACACCGCCGACGTTACCGGCACCGCGGCGCAGGTGGCGGCGCTGGCGCGCGCCGGCTCCGAGATCGTGCGCATCACGGTCGACCGCGACGAGGCGGCGGCCGCCGTGCCGCACATCAAGGAGCGGCTGCTCAAGCAGGGCGTCGGGGTGCCGCTCGTGGGCGACTTCCATTACATCGGCCACAAGCTGCTCGCCGATCATCCGGCCTGCGCGCAGGCGCTCGACAAGTACCGCATCAATCCCGGTAATGTCGGCTTCAAGGACAAGAAGGACCGCCAGTTCTCCGCCATCGTGGAGACCGCGATCAGGTACGGCAAGCCGGTGCGCATCGGTGCCAACTGGGGTTCGCTCGACCAGGAGCTGCTCACGCACCTGATGGACGAGAATTCGCGCTCCAACGATCCGAAGAACGCGCGCGAGGTCACGCGCGAGGCGATGATCCAGTCGGCGCTGATCTCCGCGCAGCGCGCCGAGGAGATCGGGCTGGCGCGCGACCGCATCATTCTTTCCGCCAAGGTCTCGGCGGTGCAGGACCTGATCGCCGTCTATGCCGATCTCGCGCGCCGCTCCGATTATGCGCTGCACCTCGGCCTCACCGAAGCCGGCATGGGATCGAAGGGCATCGTCGCGTCGTCGGCCGCGATGGGCATCCTGCTGCAGCAGGGCATCGGCGACACCATCCGCATCTCGCTCACGCCCGAGCCCGGCGGCGACCGCACGGTCGAAGTGAAGGTCGCCCAGGAACTCCTGCAGACCATGGGCTTCCGTACCTTCGTGCCGCTGGTCGCCGCCTGCCCGGGCTGCGGGCGCACCACCTCGGACACGTTCCAGGTGCTGGCGCGCGACATCCAGAGTTTCATCCACACCTCGATGCCGGAGTGGAAGAAGCGCTATCCCGGCGTCGAGACGCTCAACGTCGCGGTGATGGGCTGCATCGTCAACGGCCCGGGCGAGAGCAAGCACGCCGACATCGGCATCTCGCTGCCCGGCACCGGCGAGACCCCGGCGGCGCCGGTCTTTGTCGATGGGAAGAAGTCGGTGACGCTGCGCGGCCCGACGGTGGCGGCCGATTTCAAGCAGATGGTGATCGACTATATCGAGCGGCGCTTCGGGCAGGGCGGGGCGGGAAGGACGGCGGCGGAGTAAGCGTCATTGCGGTGCGGCAATTGCGGACATACATAGCCCGCATGAGCACTCGCAAAGACCGCGTAGAGTCTGATTATCCCCGCTCCACGCCCGAAATCATTCCGCCGGAGCGGGGCGGCGCGGGTCCGAAATCGCAGGTCTGGATCTGGGTCGCCGACCGCGACGGCGCGCGCCGCGTGGTACTGAACCCGCCTGGCCCATTCACCATCCTCCTGGCGCTGGCGCTCGCCGGGCTGGTGGTGGCGGTGATCCTGATCGTAGCCCTGGGCGCCGTCCTTCTGTGGATACCCTTCCTCATCCTCGCGATCGGCGGGCTGCTGCTCGCTACCGGTGCGCGGCAGTACTGGCAGCGGTTGCAGCGCTGGGTGTCCCGGCGCTGAGCAAGTAGCCGCATGGAGCGCAGCGGAACGCGGGATCACATCGGGAGACGTCGGTCCCGGATTGCGCTTCGCTCCATCCGGGCTACGGCTATTTCTTGATCTGATCGAAGTGCCGCAAATCCGGTGGCGGCTGGTTCTTGGTGACGGGCATCAGCCGGTCGTCGCCGCCCAGCATGAAGTGCTCCTTGCCGATGACGATATCGGAGTTGCCCTCGGTACAATTGTTTTCCGGCCACACCACGTCCGCCAGACGGGCGTATTTCTTCTTGACCGACCACGGGCGCGTGAGCGCGTTGTCGATCGTCGTCATGTCGTCATAGAGGATTTTCGGATCGTTCTTGTCGAGGTAGATGCGTTCCTTGATGATGCCTTGCCCGTCCTCGTGGAATAAAATTCCGGTCTGGTCGAACAGGCGGGGCACGCGCAGGTGGCGCGTCTCGACTTCGAGCACGTCGTACCTGCCATCGCCATCCTCGTCGACCCAGGTGCCGATGGAATAGCCGCCGAAGGTCGGGTCCGGGCTCTTGGGCCAGGCGCGTCCGTCGGTAAAGATGCGGCGCGGCTGCGAGGTCATAGGTTCGAACAGCATGTAGGTCGTCTTCGTCGTGATGATGAACTCGAACGGGAAGACGATGCTCATCGCAAAGGGCATGCCCATCGGGACGCACTTGACGCTGCTGAGATAGAGGCCCTGGCCGCCGCGCGCCTGGTCGGCCATGCTGGCCTCGTGGATGCGCCGGTATTCTTCAGTGAGCGGAGCCTGCTGCCCGCGTCCGTCGGGCTTGCTCGGGTCGTAGCGCGGAGGACCGCCGTCGGGCACGCGGCGCCATTGGCTGGACCAGTCCGGATATTTCGATTCATCATGCGCCTGCGCGCCGGCGATCGACATCGCCACCACTGCGGCGAGCGCAACGAAGCCGATCGAGCTTCGAGGATGCATGATGGTCCTCCCGCGTCGTTGTTTTGTCGACCGTTCAACATAGCAACATCGTTCTGCGGCCGAAAGGGCAGGGACCGGCGACGGGACTACGCCTCGCCCTCCTTGCACGCGATCATCGCCTCCTCGAGATCGAGCTCGCGCTCGAGCTTGCGGCGCGACTCGTCGGTGATCTTGCCGTCGCGCAGCAGCTCGTAGAGATATTCGCGCTCGGCCGCGATCAGCTCCTGGCGCAGTTTCGCGCCGAGCGCGACCGCGTCCCAGCCCTCCTCCATGGTCTTCGGGAACTGCTGCGCCCTCGCGTCGTGGCGCGCGCGCGCCAGCGCCAGCACGTCCTCCGGCAGCCCGCGCTCGCGCGCATGCTGCTCGACGTCGCGCAGCGCCGCGTCCATGGCCGCGTGCCGCGCCGCCAGCTCGGCCTCCTGTTCGCGCCGGTGCTCGGCTGCGCGGTGGCGCGCGACGCCGAGCGCGCGGATCACCAGCGGCATCATCAGCCCGAGCCCGACCAGCGTCACGATGATGACGCCGAAGGTGATGAACAGGATCAGGTCGCGCTGCGGGAACGGCTGCCCGTTCGCGAGCGTGAGCGGGATCGCGAGCGCGGCCGCCAGCGAGACCACGCCGCGCACGCCCGTGTAGGAGAGCACGAAGGCCCAGGTCCAGGGCGGCGCCGGGTCGCGTTTGCGCAGCGAGGGCGAGATCCAGCGCGGCACATAGACCGCCGGAAACACCCAGACGAAACGCGCGACGACGCAGATCGCGGCGATCACCGACGTGGCGATGGCGAGATCGCGCAGCGAGAACGTCTGCGCCGTCTCGACCAGCGTGCGCGCCTGCAGACCGGTGAGGAGGAACACCAGCCCCTCGATCATGTAGATGATCAGGTCCCAGAAGAACACGCCTTGCAGCCGCGTCGCCGAGGGGATGAGCAGCGGTCCATTCCAGCTCACGTAGAGGCCGGCCGCGACGGTGGCGAGCACGCCCGAGCCGCCGAGATGCTCGGGCACCCAATAGGCCAGATAGGGCGTCATCAGCGAGAGCACGATTTCGACCCGTGGCTCTCTCGCGAGACGCCTCAGATGCAGCGCGAGCCAGCCGACGCCGATGCCCCAGGCGATCTCGCCCACGACGATGGCCGCGAAGGTGCCGGCGGCCTGCATCGGCGAGAACATGCCGGTCGAGATCGCAACGACCGCGAAGCGGTAGAGGATGAGCGCGGTGGCGTCGTTGGCGAGGCCTTCGCCTTCGAGGACCACCAGCAGCCGGCGCGGTATCCCGAGCCGCCGCGCGATCGCCAGCGGCGCCACCACGTCGGGCGGCGCCACGATCGCGCCAAGCAGGAAGCCCACCGCCCACGTCAGGCCGAGCACATAATGCGCCGCCACCGCCACCGCGCCGGTCGTGAATATGACGCAACCGAAGGCCAGGAGCGCGATCGGCCGCAGGTTGAAGCGAAACTCGCGCCAGCTCATGGCGACGCCGGCCGAATAGATCAGCGGCGGCAGGATGACGAGGAGGACGAGCTCGGGCGCGAGCTCGACGCGCGGCAGCCCGGGAATGAGCGCGAGCGCGACGCCGGCGATCACCAGCACGATCGACGGCGCGGTGTTGAGGCGGCGCGCGATCACCGCGGCGAGGACCAGCACCGCGAGCAGGAGGAGAAGGATCTGGATGGTGGCCGTCATGGCGGGGCAGTCATTGCATGGTGCGCGATGTCGCGACGCGGCGCCAATCGATCAACGAGGTCAAATGGCGCTGGCCGCGATGTTCACCGTGAGCGCGAGCAACGCGGCGTTGAAGATGAACGAGATCACGCTGTGGCCGAAGGCGGTGCGGCGGATCGGCTTGCAGCTCACGGTCACGTCCGAAACCTGCGCGCACATCCCGATCGTGAACGAGAAATACATGAAGTCCCAGTAATCCGGCTCCGGATCGTCGCCGGGAAACTGCATGCCGCCGCCGCGGCCGGAATTCTCGTCATAGAACTCGTGAGCGTAATGCAGCGCGAACATGGTGTGGGTGAACGCCCACGACAGCAGGATGGTCATGGTCGCGAGAATGAGGTCGCCGGGCTGCCGGGTGTTGCCGTGCGACGTGCCCAGGAGCGCGAAGATCGCGGCGAGGCTCGCGAGCGCGGCAAGCGCGGTGAGCGCCAGGATCGCGATCTGTCCCTCGTCCTGCATGCGCGAGCGGCGGCGCATGTGATGCACGTCGGCGATCGCCATCATGTGGAACGCCAGCACGACATAGAGCCCGACGCAGACATCCCAGGCGACCAGCACGCGGCTCGCGAGCCGCCAGCCCGTCGGCGTGAGCGCGAGGAAGATCACGAGCCCGACCACCACTGAAATGAACAGCCGCGGCCGCGCCCACACGATCCGCAGCGGCTTGGGCAGCCGGCGAGCGGGCGCGCCGCGTTTGGTATTGGCCATCACGGTGTCCCTGTGCGGCGAGCTAGCGCGCGGCGAAGGTTTCCTTGAACAGCTTGGTCCAGCGCTCGCCTTCGTCCATGAATTTCGGCAGGTCGACGAAGATCAGCCCCTCCGGCGAGGCCTTGACCTTGGGGTCGGTGGGGACGGCTTCGCGCTCCGACAGGATTTTCTGGCCGTCGGTCAGGATGAAGTCCTCGAACAGCAGCGCCGCGTGCGGGTGCGGCGCCCGCTTGAAGATGCCGGCGCCGGTCGGGAAGCCGACCACCGGCGGCAGATAGACGATCTCGACCGGCGCGCCTTCGTTCTTGAGCTGCTCGACCCGGTAGCTGTAGGCGGTGAGCGCCAGCGGCACCTCCCCGGTGGGAACCAGATTGGCGAGGAGCGTATGGCCCTTGCGGATCGACATGCCGTTCGCCGCGGTGATGTCCTTGAACAGCTTGAGGCCCTTCTGCTCGCCCATGGCGCCCACGATGGTCATGAACCAGTTGGCGTCCTCCGCCTCGATGGCGAGCTTGCCCTTAAACCTGGAGTGGAGCAGGTCCTGGTAGGTCTTCGGCGCGTCCGCCGCCTTGATGACGCTGGTGTTGTAGGCGCCGGCGAAGACCGAGAGCCGCGTGGCAATCCACTGGCCATGCGGCAGCGTCGCCTGCGGGATCAGCCGGGCGGACACCGGCGTGGCGATCTTCTGGAAGAGTTGCTCGCGGACCATCGCCTCCATGTCGGAGCCGGCGGTTTCGGCGAGGTCGGCGTCGTAGCGGCTAGCGGCATATTCGCGCGTGACGCGGTTGCGGATGTCCTCCGAGCTGCCGCGCCAGTGCTGCGCCTTGATGCCGTATTTGGCCTGGAACGCGCTGATCAGGGCGCCCATGTCGGAAACCGTCATGGACGAATAGATCAGCAGCGCGTTTTCCTTCTTGGCGCCATCGATGAGCCGCTGCGTGCGGTCGGGTCCCGCATAGGCGGCGAGCTCGGCAAGCGTCTGGGCGCCCGCAGTCGAAGGAATGACGGCAAGTGCGGCGAGCGCGACAATGGCCGCTCGTCCGCGCGAGAGCGGGGACCTGGTTGTCGCGTGCGGTCTGGATTCCCGCTTGCGTGGGAATGAGCGGGAAATGCGGATCATGCGATCCTCCGGCTTCAGGCCACCTTCGGCGGCAGGTTCTGTTGCTCCGCCTCGTAGACCGTATCCATGCGCGGTTCGAGACCGTGCTTGGCCAGCGCGTCGGCGAACAGCTCACGCACCAGCGGCGTCTCGTCCGCGTAGTCGATCTGGTTGCCGCCCAGCCGCCGGCTGATCCAGGACATCGGCACGCCCTGCTTGTTGCGCGGCGAGGAATGCTTGAAGGCGAGATAGCGCGCCGGCACCGGCCCGGAATTGAAGTGCTGGTGGAACCAGGCATTGGGCGGCACGATCAGGGTGCCGTATTTCCAGTCGTAGCGCTTGGGCTCCTCGCCCTCCGGCCACATCAGCGAATAGCCCTCGCCCGAAAGCACGATGACGTGGGCGCCCGGCCCATGCGCATGCGCCTTCTTGTAGGTTCCAACCGGGAACTGGGAGATGTGGCTCGCGATCGAGCCCTTCGCCATGTTGAAGCGGATGTGGCCGCCGCCGGCGCCGCGCTCCTTGGCGGTGATCAGCGGCAGGTTGATCGCGTCGGCCACGAAATTCGTCGTCAGGAGGAAGCCGTTCTGCTCGCCCTTGGCGCTGAAATAGTCGGGCTCGCCGGAGAAGCGGTTGGTGAAGTCGCGCTTGAAGTTGAAGACGAAGTCGGGTTCCTCGTAGAGATTGATCACGGATGGGAAGTTGGTCACCCCGACGAAGCGCACGACCTCCTGGCCGGAGCCGTTGAAATGCTGGTACCAGCAGTTGAGCGGCACCGCGAAGATCGAACCGGCCTTCCATTCGAAGGTGACGCGCGCGCCGGCGTTGTTCCACACGGTGGTCGAGCCGCGGCCGGCGAGGACCATGATCATCTCTTCGTAGAGATGGTGCGCCGGCTCGAGCTTCTTGCCGGGCGCGATCTCGCAGACGTAGCAGTCGTTGGACGTGCGCGAGGCCTCATGATTGATGAAGACGCCCTTGGCGCCTTCGCCCCGCCGCGCCCAGGTCTTGAGCTCGACCGTGCGCAGATCGGGCACGTATTGCGCGCTGATGATGTCGAGCCCCTCGCCGCGCACGAAACGCAGATATGGCGTGTCCTTCTCAGTCTTGAATTTTTCTGCCATTTCCTGAGAAACGAGCACTTCCTTGGCCACCAATGCCTCCTTGGTCCTGTATCCGCCGTGCGGAACACCTGAAATCGTCCGGAAGCACCGGTTTAGCAGCGATCGGCGCTCTGCCGCAATGCTGTCCGGACTTGACGTGAAGTCGAACATCCATGACCGCCCAGCCCCCGTCCCCGCGACCGCGCCGAGCCTTGGTCCGACTGCTCCGGCTTCTGGCGGTCGCGCTGGCCATCGTCCTGCTGCTGCCTTACCTGCTCGTGCCGCTCTATCGCGTGGTCGATCCGGTCTCGACCCTGATGGTCTGGCGCTGGCTGACCGGCGCGCGCGTGACCCGCACGCTCGTGCCCCTCGAGCGGATCGCGCCGATCCTTGCCGCGACCGTCATCGCGGCCGAGGACGGGCGCTTCTGCAGCCATCGCGGGGTGGACTGGCAGGAAATCCGCGAGGCGATCGAGGACGCCGACGACCTCAGCGAGGCGCGCGGCGGCTCGACCATTACCCAGCAGGTCACCAAGAATCTCTTCCTGTGGGGCGGCCGCAGCGTGGTGCGCAAGGCGCTCGAGCTGCCGCTGGCGCTCTGGATCGACCTGGTGCTGCCGAAGTGGCGCGTGCTGGAAATCTATCTCAACATCGCCGAATGGGGCCCCGGCGGCCAGTTCGGCGCGCAAGCGGCGGCCAGCTACGCTTTCAATAAGGCGGCCCGCGACCTCACCGCGCGCGAGGCGGCGCTGCTGGCCGCGATCCTGCCCAACCCGATCCGGCGCAGCGCGCGCACGCCCGGCCCGGCGGTGCGCCGGCTCGCCGGCCTCTATGAGGCCCGCGCGCGCAACGCCGCCGCCGCTTGCGTCCGGGCGCGCGCCCCCTAGCCTTGGCGCAACCGATCCTCTATAAGCCCGGCTTCCCAGACATTTGCTTGCCGCCGCAGCAGGAGTTCGACAATGGCCGTCCCCAAAAGAAAAACATCGCCTTCCAGACGCGGGATGCGCCGCTCCGCCGATGCGCTGAAGAAGCCGACCTATGTCGAGGACAAGGATTCCGGCGAATTGCGCCGTCCGCACCACATCGATCTGAAGACCGGCATGTACAAGGGCCGGCAGATCCTCAAACCCAGAACCGAGGCCTGAACACCGAGGCCTGATGCGGTTGCGCCGGCCCCGCCGGCGCGGCGCTGCGGTCCGTACTGCAACCCCGGAGTTGACCCATGGCAACGCTGTCGCGCAGGTCGAGTTCATTCTCCTACCTGATCGCGTTCCCGATGCTGATCGTGCCGTTCGCGCTCTACAACATGATCGCGTTCCTGCTGAACCTCGATTTCGCCACGACGGTGTTCAACGTCCCGTTGCTGTCGGGCAAGAGCATGGCGATCAGCATGGGCGACATCCTGGTGATGCTCGGCGTGCTGCTGCTCTATGTCGAGATCATCAAGTCGACGCGGATGTCCACCAAGGAGATCATGGACCACGTGCTGTCCCTGATCCTGTTCATTGCCATGATGATCGAGTTCATCGCCGTGCAGCGGGCGGCGACGTCGACCTTCCTGATCCTGCTCACGCTGTGTTTCGTCGACGTGATCGGCGGCTTTACCATCACCATCCGCACCGCCTCGCGCGACATCACCCTCGACTCGGACCGGCTCCCGGGCGGGGTCTGAGCCTTCACGGTTGCGCGCAGCGAGCCGCCACGGCGAGGTAGCGCGCGCTCGCGTCCACCGGCTCGGCGCGCCGTCGCGCGCGCGTCTGCGGCGCCCCCTGGGCGGTCGCAATCAAATGGGCGAGGAACGCGGCCGAGGACCGCGTCGAGGGGCGCGGCCGCGCCGGATGTGGCTCGTCGCCCGGCAGGAGCATGAGGCCGCGGCCCGGTGCCTGGCTGCCGGCCGCCGCTGCGTTGGCGCGCTGGTGTCCCGGCGCCGGCTGTCCGAACGGGCCGGAGGGTGACGGAAGACTTCCAATCGGCCGCATATGACGCCCTTGTCCCGCGGCGGGACATCCGCCGCCCGCCGAGGCGCGCGTCGCAAGGCCCGTGCCGGGCGACCGGCAGCCAAACCGTGTCAGCCGCGGGGCGCCGGGCGGGCCGGCAATTTCCAAATAATTTAAGGATTTCCCGTAATTTGGGTGGCGATCGCCCCCGGCCTCCGATACCGCAAGCTTTTAGTCCGGCTGCGATCTGCCAAGGGGCGAGCGTGGCCAGACAGGATCGGATCAGCACCATCGCTCGCGCCGGTGCCGATGGGCGAGAGCCCGGTCTGCCCGCCGTGGCGTCGGCGAGGGATTGCGGCGCGCTCGATCCCAACGAGATCTTTGCGTCCGTCGGCGAAGTTCCTTACGGGTGGCGGCTCGATACTGACGCGGTGGCCTGGGGACCCAATGCCGGCGACGTGCTGGCGGTCGGCGACCTCGCCTCGATCGCGAGCGGTCGCGGCTTCGCTCAGCTTGTCGATCCCAACAGCGGCCAGACCCGCGCCGACGCGGTGCTGCGCGCGAGCGCGCGCGACGACGGCAAAGGCGTGCCCTACCAGGTGCAATACGCACTTGATCCGCCCGGTCGTCCGCTCGGCGCCGGACCCTTGTGGATCGAGGATACCGGACGCTGGTTCGCCGGACCTGACGGCAAGCCGTTGCGCGTCCACGGCGTCATGCGCGTCATCAACGAACGCCACGAGCGCGAATTGCAGCTTGCCCATCTCGCGCAGTTCGACCCGCTGACCGGCGACATGAACCGCTCGCGCATGACCGAGGTGCTCGCGGCCGCCATCGAGGAAGCCATCAAGCTGCGCTCCACCTGCGGCTTCCTGCTCGCCGCCATCGACAACCTCAGCCGCATCAACGAATCCTACGGCTTCGACGTCGCCGACGAGGTGATCGCGGCGGTCTCCAAACGCATCCGGTCGCAGCTCCGCGGCAAGGACCACCTCGGCCGCTTCTCCGGCAACAAGTTCGGCATCATCCTGAAAAATTGCACGCCCGACGACATGCTGGTGGCGGCCGACCGGCTGCTCGTCGGCGTGCGCGACGAGGTGGTGGCGACCGAGGCCGGGCCGGTCGCCGTGACCATCACGGTCAGCGGCGTGACCGCGCCGCGCCATGCCCGCAACGTGCGCGAGGTGCTCGCGCGCGCGCAAGATACGCTCGACAGCGCCAAGGCCAAGCGCCGCGGCTCGTTCCTCGCCTACCGGCCGAACCTCGAGCGGGAGGCGCAGCGCAAGGAGACCGTGCGCGCGACCGACGAGATCATCACCGCGCTCAACGACCGCCGCATTTTCCTGGTCTACGAGCCGGTCGTCGCGATCGGCTCGCGCCAGGCCGCGTTCTACGAATGCCTCATGCGCGTGCGGCGCGCCGACGGCAGCCTGCTGGCGGTGAACGAGGTGGTTCCGCTGGCCGAGCGTCTCGGCCTGGTGCGGCTCCTCGACCACCGCGTGCTCGAGCTTGTGCTGGAGCAGCTTGCGGCGACGCCCGCGCTCCAGGCGAGCCTCAACGTCTCGGCGGCTTCGACGGTCGATCCGGACTGGTGGGCCGCGCTGGGCGCGACGCTGCGCTCCCACACCAGCGTCGCCGAGCGGCTCACGGTCGAGATCACGGAGACGGCGGCGATCCACGACATCGACGACACGCGCGGCTTCGTGGCGCGCGTGAAGGACCTCGGCTGCCGTATCGCCATCGACGACTTCGGCGCCGGCTACACCTCGTTCCGCAACTTGCGCAAGCTCGGCGTCGACCTGGTCAAGATCGACGGCGCCTTCGTGCAGAACCTCAACCGCTCCGAGGACGACCGCGCCTTCGTGCACACGCTCATCGACCTCGCCCGCCGGCTCGGCCTGGAGACGGTCGCCGAATGGGTGCAGGACGAGGAGGCGGCCGCGATCCTGGACGCCTGGGGCTGCGACTACATCCAGGGCGCGCTGGTCGGTCTCGCCTCGACCGCGCGGCCGTGGATCGGGGCGCCGGGCGCTGTCGCCGCGTCGGCGTAATTCCTATGTCGGGCGGCCGGGCTACCGCGCCGGCGTGATGCCGAGCGCCTGGGCGATGGCGGCGACCTTCGCGCGCTGGTCCTCGATCGCGGCGGCATATTCGGCCGGCGTGGTGGCGTTCACCACCTGTCCCAAGGGCGCGAGGCGCGCCGCGATCGCGGGATCGGTGGCGACCGCGCGAACGTCTGCGGCGATGCGCTCGCGCAGCTCGTCCGGCATGCTGCGCGGCCCGTAAAGCCCGACGAGGCCCTCGAGCTCCAGCACCGGGAAGCCCGCTTCCGCGACCGTCGGGATGTCGGGCGCGACCGGCACCCGCGCGCGGCTGGTGACTGCGAGTTGCTTCACCCTGCCGGCCTCGACCTGCGGGCGCAGCATGGTGAGCGAGCCCGACATCACCTGGATCCGGCCTTCGGCGAGATCGCCCAGCGCCAGCGTGACATCGCGGTAGGGGACGCGCGCGATGTCGAGGCCGGTGGTCTTCAGAAAGCCCGAGAAGATGAAATCGGTGATGCCCGGTACGGTGGCGGCGTTGAGCCTGCCGGGCTGCGCGCGCGCAAGCGCCACCAGTTGCGCGAGCGAGCCGATGTTGAGCGGCGCCGGCACCGCGATGGCCACGACGATGTTCGAGGCGCCGGCGACCGGGACGATATCGCGCGGGTCGTAGGGCAGCTTGTCGTGCAGGTAGGGATGCGCCGTGAAGGTCCCCATGCCGGCGAACAGCAGCGTGTGGTCGTCGTTGGCGGCGAGGAAGGCGCCGATGGCGACGAAGCTGTCGCCGCCGGGCCGATTCTCGACCACCACCGGCTGACCCCAGCGTTGCGCCAGGCGCTCGGCGAAGAGCCGTGCGGCGATGTCGGTGCCGCTGCCCGGGCCGAGCGGCAGGATCAGGCGCACCGTTTTCTGCGGCCATGGCTGCGCCTGCGCGCTCGACAGCACCAGCCAGGCCGCGACCGCAGCGTGGATGACTGTCTTGAGGACCGGAAGCAGGTTCACCGAGACGCGGCTGCGCCCGGGCGCAGGGCCGGATTCTGGAACAGGGTCATAAACGCGAGGGGCCAAGAGGACGATCATCACCCACAGAGCAAGATTGCGGAGCTTGACCGTCATTCAGCGCCTCACGCGTCGAGGGGCCGCGATCTCGCGTCGGTCCTATTCCTTGTTCTTGTTCTTGTCCTTATCCTTATCGCTCAGGCGGTCGAGGCGCTTCTGCATCTCTTCCATCTGACGTTTGAGCTCGTCGATGTCGCCGCCGCCGCCGCTGCTGCTGCCGGGCTGCTGCGGCTTGTCAGGCTCCGCTCCCTCGCCCTCGCGGCGCACGAACGGCGTGAACATGGCGAACGTGCGCTGGAACATTTCCATGTTGCGGCGCGCCTGCTCCTCGAGCGCGCCGAACGGGCTGACCCCGAACGCCTGGGCCATCTGGTCGCGGAACTTCTGCTGGTCGCGCGTGAGCTGGTCGATCGAGACTTCGAGGAAGCGCGGCACCAGGGTCTGCATCGAGTCGCCGTAGAAGCGGATGAGCTGACGCAGGAACTTGATCGGCAGGAGGTTCTGCCCCTCCTTGTTCTCCTGCTCGAAGATGATCTGTGCCAGCACCGAGCGGGTGATGTCCTCGCCGCTCTTGGCGTCGAAGACGACGAAATCCTCGCCCGCCTTGACCATGACGGCGAGGTCTTCGAGCGTCACATAGGTGCTGGTGCCGGTGTTGTAGAGCCGGCGGTTGGCGTATTTCTTGATCGTGATCGGTTCGTCCGACTTAGCCATGATAGCCCTTCCCGCGGAGCAGCATATCCCTTTTGGCCGCGCGCAAGCCATCGTTTTGTCGGCCGGTCGGCCGCGCCGGTTCGCAAGCCCGCCGGCTGCCTCCGACAGGACAGCCCGGCCATGCGTCCGATTGACAGTCCGGCGGCGGGCCGCCATTTGTAGCGTGAATGTCGGCGGACCAAGCCAAAATACCGGGTCAAGCACCGGCACCCGGCGTCGTTGCGACGCCAAATTGGCCGGTCACCGCGGTCGCCCACAGCCGGATATGCAAGGGAGTAGCAACATGAGCGACGATATTGTCATCGTCAGTGCGGTCCGCACGCCAGTCGGTGCCTTCAACGGGATGTTCGGGAGCGTGCCGGCCCACGACCTCGGCAAGATCGCCATCGCGGAAGCGCTCAAGCGCGCCGGCGTCGAAGGAACCCAGGTCTCGGAAGTGATCATGGGCCAGATCCTGACCGCCGGTCAGGGCCAGAACCCGGCGCGCATCGCCTCGATCGGCGCCGGCATCCCGGTGGAAAGCCCGGCCTGGGGCGTCAACCAGCTTTGCGGCTCGGGCCTGCGGGCGGTCGCGCTCGGCTACCAGGCGATCGCGAACGGCGACAGCGAGATCGTGGTCGCCGGCGGCCAGGAATCGATGAGCATGTCGCCGCATTGCCAGCATCTTCGCAACGGCGTGAAGATGGGCAACTTCGAGATGGTCGACACCATGATCAAGGACGGGCTGTGGGATGCCTTCAACGGCTATCACATGGGCACCACCGCCGAGAACGTGGCGCGCCAGTGGCAGATCACGCGCGCGCAGCAGGACGAGTTCGCGGTCGCCTCGCAGAACAAGGCGGAAGCCGCGCAGAAGGCCGGCAGGTTCAAGGACGAGATCGTGCCGGTGACGGTGAAGACCCGCAAGGGCGACGTGGTGGTGGACAGCGACGAATATCCCAAGCACGGCACCACGCTCGAGGGCGTCGGCAAGCTGCGGCCGGCCTTCGCCAAGGACGGCACCGTGACCGCCGCCAATGCGTCCGGCATCAACGACGGCGCCGCCGCGGTGGTGCTGATGACGGCGACCGAGGCGCAGAAGCGCGGCCGGACGCCGCTGGCTCGGATCGTGTCGTGGGCGCATGCCGGCGTCGACCCCTCGATCATGGGCACCGGCCCGATCCCGGCGTCGCGCGCGGCCTTGAAGAAGGCCGGCTGGAAGGTCGAGGACCTCGATCTGGTCGAGGCCAACGAAGCCTTCGCGGCGCAGGCCTGCGCGGTGAACAAGGATCTCGGCTGGGACACGGCCAAGGTCAACGTCAACGGCGGCGCGATTGCGATCGGCCATCCGATCGGCGCCTCGGGCGCGCGCGTGCTCACGACGCTGCTCTACGAGATGCAGAAGCGCAACGCCAAGAAGGGCCTCGCCACGCTGTGCATCGGCGGCGGCATGGGCATCGCGATGTGCGTGGAGCGGTAACGCTCAAGCGTGATGCGCGGGGTTGACCCGCGCAAACCAGAAAATTGTGCAGGGAGGAACTGGGAATGGCACGCGTAGCAGTGGTGACGGGTGGTACGCGCGGGATCGGCGAGGCGATCTCGAAGGCGCTCAAGGCGGCCGGCTACACGGTCGCGGCCAATTACGGCGGCAACGACGATGCGGCGCAGAAGTTCAAGGGCGAGACCGGCATCCCGGTCTACAAGTGGGACGTCTCCTCCTACGATTCCTGCGTCGAGGGCCTCAAGACGGTCGAGGCCGAGGCCGGCCCGGTCGACGTGCTGGTCAACAATGCCGGCATCACCCGCGATACCACGTTCCACCGCATGACGCCGGACCAATGGAACGCCGTCATCAACACCAACCTCAACTCGCTTTTCAACATGTGCCGGCCGGTCATCGAGGGCATGCGCAGCCGCAAGTTCGGGCGCATCATCAACATCTCCTCGATCAACGGCCAGAAGGGCCAGTTCGGCCAGACCAACTATTCCGCCGCCAAGGCCGGCGAGCTCGGCTTCACCAAGGCGCTGGCGCAGGAAAGCGCGCGCGCCGGCATCACCGTCAATGCGATCTGCCCCGGCTATATCGCGACCGAGATGGTCAAGGCGGTGCCCAAGGACGTGCTGGAGAAGAACATCCTGCCGCTCATCCCGCTCGGCCGGCTCGGCGAGCCCGAGGAGATCGCGCGCTGCGTCGTGTTCCTCGCCTCCGACGAGGCCGGGCTGATCACCGGCTCGACGCTCTCCGCCAACGGCGGGCAGGTGATGGTGTAGGACGCCGCTCGCCTGCTTGTGCTCGCGTCTTTCGACGGTTCAGGGTAGCATCCGAGGCCTATCGGAAGGGCATACTCGCGGGCATCGGGCATGGCTCAAGTCGAATTTGGACTGCACTGGCTGGTCAGTCCAGTGACACGGGCTGCCTTCAAACGGAACTATTGGGAGCGCCGGCCGCTGGTGATTCAGCGCAGCGATGCGACGTACTTCGCGGGCCTTTTGACTTTGCCTGAAGTCGAGGAATTGCTGCGCAGCTACGAGATCATGCCTGACGTTCTGAGATTGGTGAAGGACGGCACCGACTTGTCTCTCGCCAATGTCGGGACTGGCATCGAACGGCCGATTGCCGCATTTCGGTCGGGAGCCACCATCGTTCTGCACGGGCTGCAAAGAATGCACTTTTCGCTGTCCCGATTATGCAATGCGCTATCAAACGACGTCTCGTGTGACTTTCAAGTCAATGCCTATTTGACGCCGGGATCGAAAAAGGAAGCTCAGGGATTGGGCATTCACTACGACACGCATGATGTATTCATCGCCCAGTTGGCGGGTTCAAAACTGTGGAAAATCTATCATTCGCCCGTGAAACTGCCTCTGGAGTCTCACCCGCATGACCCCGAGGCGAAAGACAAGGGCAGCTTGATCCACGAATGCGAACTCAAACCCGGCGACTGCCTATATATCCCGCGCGGATTTTATCACTGCGCCAAGGTATCCAAGACGCCGCAGGCATCCTTGCACTTGACGATCGGCGTTCATCCCACGAAGTGGTCCGATTTGATAGCGACCACATTGCGATGCGCCAGCGAGCGCGAGGCGCGATTGAGAGAATCTCTCCCGCTGGGATTTGCCAGAGACAAAAGTACCTTGCCGGACATCAGGCGCCGGTTTCACAGGATGCTTGCCGAACTGTCGGCGTCTCCGCATCTCGATGCCGCGCTCGACGCCATCGTGTCGGATCTCGGCGACCGTCAGCGACCGCTGCTCAATGGACATTTCGCTGACCTGGAGGCATGCAAGGCTCTCCGTGTGAACACCCGGGTAAGACGCAGGTCGGAGATCGCAGCGGAGATCGCCGTCAAGGAGAGATCCATCAACCTTCGCTTTCATGGAAAAGTGGTTCGAATGCCTGCGCGGTTGTCGCATACGTTGGATTTCATCGCACATGCGGATGTCTTTTGCCCTGGGGACCTCCCGGGGAAGCTCAAAAACTCCGAGAAGCTCGTGCTCGTTCGACGGCTCCTGGAGGAAGGCTACCTGACCGCAATGAAAGAGGAGCTTGGTCGTTCGCCTCAAGGTCGGAAAGGCTCCGCACCCGGGCGTAAAGGAGCACCCGACCAGCCGAAGAGCTTGACACCACGGCGATCATTGGATTGACAGCACAACCGCAAAGTTCAACTATTGGCTCCCTTGTCGCTATTCCTGATTCTTACCCTAGATCGAAGCGGGGGGCACCGTGGCATCCAAAGCAAAGAGCGGATCCAAAGCAAAGAGCGCAAGTGCAGGCAAAAAGAAAAAGACCCTGAAGCGGGCGGACATCAAGGTTGTGAGTGCAATTCGACCGCCGGGCAGAAAAGACAAGGATCACGGCGACGGTACCGACCCCAAGACCGATCCAAAGGTCGGCAAGAATCCCAACAAAGATTTCAGAAACATTGGCGATCGGAAATAAGCCCTGAGCTCTTCCCGGTCGTGGAAGGCCGCGGGCCGCGCACTCGCCACCCTGCGTCAGCACATTGACGTCACGTGGCGGGGCTCCGACGTCAAGTGGCGGGGCTCCAATCTTTGGGCGCCAGGGTGAAGCCGTTGAAGTCGAAGCCCGGCGCCACCGTGCAGCCGACCAGGGTCCAGGGCCCGAGGCTTTCCGCCGCCTGCCACGCACCCGCCGGGACGACCGCCTGCGGGCGGGCGCCAGCCGCGAGATCGGGCCCGAGCGTCACGCGCTCGATCGGCCCGGCGTCATGCGTGGCGACCTCGAGCGCGAGCGGCGCGCCCGCGTAGTGGTGCCAGACTTCGGCCGCATCGACCTTGTGCCAGTGCGAGCGCTCGCCGCGCGCGAGCAGGAAATAGATCGCGCTCGAAGCCGCGCGTTCGTCCTCGACGCAACGGGCGTCGCGAAACGTCTCGCGGAAGTGGCCGCCTTCCGGGTGCGGCTTGAGGTCGAGCAGGCGGATCACATCGGCGGCAGAAAGCGGCGGCATCGCGGAGCCTCCGGCACTCTCATGGAATTGATTTGAACGGCTGGGCGCCGACGTTGTCGGCATTGCGTCGAGCGAATAGCATTCCGATCCTCGTGCTGTCCTCGAACAGGCGCTCTACCAGACCCTCATGGAGGCTGCCATGCCGCTCACCCGTCTCGCGTCGTTGCTTGCGCTGTTGGCGCTCTCATTGCTGCCGGCCAGTTCGCCGGTGCAAGCGCAGCCGGAATGGATCGCCCCTCTGCGTGGCGGCGGGCACGTGATCGTCATCCGGCACGGCGCCACATATCCGGACCAGGCCGACACCGACCCGCTCAACCTGGACAACGTCGAAAAGCAGCGCCAGCTCAACGATGCCGGGCGCGGCAAGGCCAAAGAGATCGGCGAGGCCATGCGCAAGTTGAAGATTCCGGTCGGCGAGGTCCACACCAGCAAGCTCTATCGTGCGATCGAGACCGGCAAGCTCATGTTCCCCGAGCTCACGCCGATGCCCACGATGGATCTCGTCGAAACGGGTCAGGTATCCACGCCGATCGAGAACAACCGGCGCATCGCGGCAATCCGCAAGCTCGCCGCGACGGTGCCGCCCGCCGGCACCAACGTCGTGGCGGTGACCCATAAGCCCAACGTCCTCGACGCGTTCGGAAAGGACTGGTTCGACCTCGCCGAAGGCGAGGCCTCGATCTTCAAACCCGACGGCAATGCCTACGCCTTCGTTGTGCGCGTGAAGGCCGACGAGTGGGCGAAGCTCGCGCAGTGAGCGCTCACCGGGACAGCGCGAGCGGCCGCTAGAATTTGTTCTTGCGTTCGCGGATTTCGGCAAAGACCTGCCAGGCCGGCTTGCCGGCGAGTCCGACGGCGTTCGCGACCTCCGGCACGTCGGCGCGCAGGAACGGATTTGCGGCCTTTTCCTCGCCCATGAGCGAGGGGATGGTGGGCTTCTTCTCGGTCAGCAGGCGGGCGACCTCCTGCTCGCGCGCGGCGAGAAGCGCGTTGCCGGGCTCGATGGTCTTGGCGAAGCGGATATTGGCCATGGTGTACTCATGGCCGCAGAAGACGCGGGTGTCGTCGGGCAGCGCGCGCAGCTTCAGGAGCGAGTTCCACATCATCTCGGCGTTGCCTTCGAGGATGCGCCCGCAGCCGATGGAGAACAGGGTGTCGCCCACGAAGGCGAGCTTGGCCTGCGGAAACACGTAGCTGATATGGCCGGCGGTATGGCCGGGCGTCTCGATCACGCGCGCGTCGAGCGCGCCCACCGCCACAGGGTCGTTCTCGCGCACGGTTTCATCGACCTCCGGGATGGCGTCGGCTTCGGCCTGCGGCGCCACGACGCGGCAGCGGTGGCGTTCCTTGAGCTCCTCGATGCCGGCGGTGTGATCGTGGTGGTGATGGGTGACGAGAATGTCGGTGAGCCGCCATCCGGTCCGCGCCAGCGCCGCCTCGACGGGCGCGGCCTGCGGGGCGTCGATAGCGGCGGTGGCGCCGCTGTCGGGATCGTGCACGAGCACGCCGAAATTGTCCTTGAGGCAGAGGAACAGGCAGGTTTGCGCGGGCATGGGGACCTCGTCATTGCGGGCGTGGGCGCTCGATTGCGGGTTTAGCCGAGATCGGCGCGGGCCGGAAGGACGTGGTAGATTGGTCGCATGACCATCGACGTCGTCGACCTGCGCAATTTCTACGGCCAGCGCCTCGGCGTGGTCGCCCGGCGGTTCGTCGGACGCGGCATCCGCGCGCGCTTCGCCGACACGCGCGGCCTGCGAGTGCTCGGCATCGGCTATCCGACGCCCTATCTCGGCCTGTTCCGCGAAGAGGCGGAATGCTGTCTCGCCTTCATGCCGGCGGCGCAGGGCGTGGTGAAATGGCCGAACGTCAAGCCGGGTCTCACCGCACTCGTCGACGAGCTCGAACTGCCGCTCGCCGATGCCGCCGTCGACCGTGTGCTGCTGGTGCATTCGCTCGAAATGGCGCACGACCCTGGTGCGTTCCTGCGGGAGGTGTGGCGGGTGCTGGCAGCGGGCGGGCGGCTCCTCGCGGTGGTGCCGAACCGGCGCGGGTTGTGGGCGCGCATGGACACGACCCCGTTCGGCCACGGGCGGCCCTATTCGCGCACGCAGATCACCGGGCTTCTGCGCGACACCTGGTTCACGCCGATCGGCTGGGGCGAGGCGCTCTATGTGCCGCCGGTCGCGCGCGGCTGGTTCCTGCGTTCGGCGGTCGCCTGGGAGCGGGCGGGCTCGACCATCTCGGCGCCGTTCGCGGGCGTGCACATCGTGGAGGCGACGAAGCAGGTCTATCGCGCCATTCCGGCACGGCGCGAACATGCGCGGCTGGCGCCGACGCTGGAGCCGGCGCTGGCGCCTTCGCCCGGCGGGTAGCGTCGATCCATCTTTATCCGCTCTTCCCGCGCCATCCGCTATTCCCGCGTCAGCGGAAAATTGCCGACGAGTGAAAGCGCACGCGCGCGTGGGTTCGGGTCACTCGCGCGAGGAATCGTCGCGCTCGCCGCCGCCGGGTTGCGGTCCGGCCGGAAAGTCCTGCCGCGGGCCGCGATGGCGGCGCCGCCGGCGGTGCAGGGGAAAGCGGTCGCCCTGGGCGTCGTGGCCGTTCTGGGCGGGCCCCTGATAGTTCGGCTGGCCCTGGCTGGGCTGCTGGCTTTGCGGTTGCTGACCGCCGGTGATGAAGGAGGGGAGCCGGTCGACGTCGCCCCCGCTGTTGCCGTCGGGCCCGCTGCTCTGAGGCTGGCGCGGCACTTGCTGCGGGACATGTTGCTGGTGCTGCGGAAAGGGCTGCGCCTCGCGCGGCAGATAGGGCTGCTCGCCGGTGCCGAAGGGCGCGTCGCCGCCTCCGCCTCCGCCCATCATCGGCTGCTGTCCATCGCTGCCGTCGTCCTCGAACACGTCGTCGCGGGCGCCGGCGGGCAGCTCGTTCTCGGGGCGCGGGAGATGCGGATTGTTCTGGCGGAACTGTTCCGCCGCGGCCGCGATCAGCCGGTAATAGTGCTCGGCATGCTGGTAATAATTCTCCGCCGAGATCGGATCGCCGGACGTCTGCGCGTCGCGGGCGAGCTGCATGTATTTTTCCGCGATGAGGGAGGGGTTGCCCCGGATCTTGACGTCCGGGCCGTTCGACTCATAGACGCGCGACATCGGGTTATGATTTTTGCGCTGGCCGCTGTGATGCTGGTGTTGTTGATGTTGATTGCGACCGCGCATGCGCTTGTTGTTCTGACCGTTTCTCATGACCCGCTGTCCGCTGACCTTTCGTTGCGACGGCCCAGGCGCCGTCCGTTGCTGCACACACCCGCATCTCTGAACGCGAGCGTCACGTTTCAACACGAGCGTCACGGCGACCGCCGTGCCCTCGCGAGGCAAGCGCGCAAACCATTGCCGACGTCAGACGCCGCAATGTCCGGTTCCGTATCGCGAAGTTGCAACCCCTGAACCGCAGCCTTTTCTGCGGCGTTGCCCACCTCTCGTCATGCGCAGCGCCCGTCAATGATGATCGCGGAGCGCGCCGAACCGATGAAGCATTTCGATCCCAAGTCAGTCGATCAGAAGTCTGCGAAGCGTCTGCCGGGGCATCCGGCGTCGGTGGTTCGCGTCTGCGCGCCTTTGGCACTCCGAAGCTATGCTGCGGGCCTCTTGGTCGGCGCGTCCGAGCGTCTCGGGTCGATTCCTGCGGAAAACCTAGTCGGTCTCGAGCCACAATCCAAGCGCTTTTTTGCGTGTCTGAATTGTGGAGGAGTCATGGCAGAGGCTTGACCACGAGCGCCCTTGCAACACCCAGGAGATCGTGTTTGACGGCGGCGACCGCAAGTCCCGCCGCCGCAAAAGTTGACGCGACGGCGTCGAGTTGGCCGGCGCCGAGCTCCGCGACGAGAGTTCCGTCCGGCGCCAGCAGCCGGCGCGCATCGGCGGCAATGGCGCGGTAACCATCAAGTCCATCAGCACCGCCGTCGAGCGCGCGCAACGGATCGAACACGCGCACCTCGGGCGGTAATGCCGCGAGATCGCCGCGGCGGACATAGGGCGGATTGGACACGACCAGGTCGAACGGACCGGCGAGCGCGGCGCCGTAATCGCAAGCGACGAACGACGCGCGGCCGGCGAGCCCGAGCGCCGCCGCGTTGGCGCGGGCGCACACGAGCGCCGCGGTGCTGATGTCGGTTCCGACCCCCGCGGCGGCCGGCAGTTCGGACAACAGCGCCAGCAGGATCGCGCCGGTTCCAGTGCCGAGATCGGCCACGCGCATGGGATGCTCGCGGCGGTTGCGATCGAGCGCTGCGAGCGCCGCCTCGACCACCGTTTCGGTTTCCGGCCGCGGCACCAGGGTGTCCGCGTTGAGCGCGAAGGAGAGCCCCCAGAATTCCTTGCGGCCGAGGATGCGCGCCACCGGTTCGTGTGCTTGCCGGCGCGCCGCCAGCGCGCCGATCGCATCCACCTCGGCGCGGCTCAGCATGCGATCCGGTCCGGCCGCGAGGGCGGCGTGATCGAGCCCGAGCGCATGGCCGATGAGGACGCGGGCATCCAGCTCCGGCGTCTCGATCCCGGCGCCGCGGAATTGCCGCGCCATCGACCGGCGCGCGTCGGCGACCGAACCGAAGCTTGTCGTCTGCGCCAGCGCCATCACTGCACCGTGCTCTCCGCCGACAACAGCTCGGCCTGGTGCTCGGTGACCAGCGCATCGATGATCTCGCCCAGCGCCTCGCCTTCCAGGATCTGCGGCAGCTTGTAGAGCGTGAGGTTGATGCGGTGGTCGCTGACGCGCCCTTGCGGGAAGTTGTAGGTGCGGATGCGCTCGGAGCGGTCGCCCGATCCGACCTGGCCGCGGCGCTCGGCAGCGCGCGCAGAATCGCGCTTCTGCCGTTGGTGGTCGTAGAGCCTTGCGCGCAGCACCGCCATCGCCTTGGCGCGGTTGCGATGCTGGGAGCGGTCCTCCTGCATCATGACCACGATGCCGGTCGGCAGATGGGTGATGCGAATGGCCGACTCGGTCTTGTTGACGTGCTGACCGCCGGCGCCGCCGGCGCGCAGGGTATCGATCTTCAGCTCGGTCTCGTGGATCGCGACGTCGACGTCCTCGACCTCGGGCAGGACCGCGACGGTGGCGGTCGAGGTGTGGATGCGGCCCGAGCCTTCGGTATCCGGCACGCGCTGCACGCGGTGCACGCCCGATTCGAACTTGAGCTTGGCGAAGGCGCCGCGGCCGCGGACTTCCGCGATGATTTCCTTGTAGCCGCCCATCGAGCCCTCGCTCGCCGATGCGAGCTCGACCTTCCAGCCCTGCTTGGCCGCGAAGCGCTCGTACATCCTGAACAGGTCGCCCGCGAACAGCGCCGCCTCGTCGCCGCCGGTGCCGGCGCGGATTTCCAGGATGACGTTGCGGTCGTCCATCGCGTCCTTGGGGAGCAGCGCGACCCTGATCTTCTCCTCGAGCACGAGGCGCCGCTGTTCGAGCGAGGGCTTCTCGGCGTTCGCCATGGCGCGCATTTCGGCGTCGATCGCAGGGTCGCCGATGAGCGCATCGAGGCCTTCGATCTCGCCGGTGACGTCGCGATAGGCGTTCACGGTCTCGACGATCGGGCCGAGCTCGGCGAGTTCACGCATGAGCCGCACATAGGTCTCCGGCGCCACCTGGCTCGAAAGCTCGGTTTCGACGGTCTTGTGGCGGACAAGCAGGGCGTCGAGTTTCTGTTCCGGCAACATGGATCACGTTCGCTGGTTGGTGCGCTATGGAATCAGGTCAACACGCGGTGTATGTCAATGGCACCGCAAGCCGGGTTTCAACCGCCGCATAGAGGGAGCGAAATATGCCCAAGATCAGGCATCTGGCCGTCATCTGCATGGATCCCGAAAAGCTCGCCAAGTTCTATTGCGAGGTGTTCGACATGACGGTGGTGGGCCGCAGCGGGCGCGGCGGCCGCGGCAACGTCTTCCTCACCGACGGCTATATGAACCTGGCGCTGCTCAGCCAGAAGGCCGAGGGCAAGGCGAACGGGCTCAACCATTTCGGTTTCCACATCGAGGATGCGGCGGAGATCGAGCGGCGGATGAAGAAGTGGGACGTCGTCGGCCCCGAGAAGCGCCCCGCCGACCGCACCTATGCGGAAACCCGCGGCACCGACCCGGAAGGCAATAATTTCGATCTCACCGAGGCCGGGTTCGACCGCGACGCCGCCGAGAAGAAGAAGGAGAAGGTGGCGGCGGACGCGTGATCATGCGCTTCTTCCTTGCTGCGTTCGCGGCGGTCGTCGGTCTGGGCGCGGCCGCGCCCAGCCACGCACAGCCGCTCGCGGAAGCCTTCAAGGGCAAGCAGTTCCGCTTCGTGCTCGGGGCCGCCGCCGGGCAGGACTACGACACCTGGGCGCGCCTCCTCGCGCGTCATCTGCCGCGGCACATCCCGGGCAACCCGAGCGTCCTCGTGCAGAACATGCCGGGCGCCGGTCAGATGCTCGCGACCAACTGGCTCTACAACGTGGCGCCGCGGGACGGCACCGTCTGGGGCATGGTCAGCCGCAACATCCCGAACGCGGGACTGCAGAATTTTCCGGGCGTGCGCTACGACCCGCTCAAGTTCAATTGGATCGGCAGCCCGGAACTGACCAACCGCGGCTGCTTCGCGATGGCGGGCGCGCGCGTGCAGCGGGCCGAGGACCTGTTCGAACAGGAATTGATCGTCGGCGGCACCGGCGCCGGCTCCACGGTGACCGAGACGCCGAACCTGCTGCGCGGCCTGATCGGGATGAAGTTCAAGGTGGTCGAGGGCTATGCCAAGCCGCAGGATGTGGTGCTCGCCATGGAACGGGGCGAGCTCGACGGTGTCTGCCAGACCGTGCAGTCGTTCCGCCTGACGCGGCCGGACTGGATCAGGACCGGCACCGTGCGCGTCCTGTTCACGCTCGAGCAGGAGCCGGTCGCGGCGCTCGGCGCGCCGACCATCTACAAGTTCCTCAGGACGCAGGAGCAGAAGCAAATCCTCGATTTCCTGTCGTCGAGCATCGAGCTCGGCCGGCCGATCATGCTGCCGCCGGATGTGCCACCCGAGCGCGTCACCGCGATGCGGCGCGCCTTCGACGCGACGCTCGACGACCCGGTGTTTCGCGACGACGCGAAGAAGATTGGCTTCGAGATCACGCCGCGCACCGGCGAGCAGCTCGAAGCCCTGATCAAGGCGGCAGCCGCGACGGCGCCCGAGATCATCGCCAAGGCCGCTGCCATGGGTCAATCGGGCGCGAATTGACGATCGATCCGCGCTCATCCTGAGCATGAGGGCGAGCGAATGACTGATTAGAACCGCCTCAAATCTGCAGCCCGTGCTCCACCGCGAAGGCCTTGAGCCGTTCGCGCACCGCCACGCTGCCCGCCGGGCTTGCGAGCAGGGGATCGATCAGCGCCTTGGCCTTGCCGGCATCGACGTCGAGCAGCATGGCCTTGACCGGCCCGACCGCGGACGGGGCGAGCGACAGCGAGCGGTAGCCGATCGCAAGCAGCGCGAGCGCGCCGAGCGGCTGCGAGGCAAGCTCGCCGCACAGCGTCACCGGCTTGCCGTGCTCCTTGGCCTTGGCGGCAATCTCGCGCAGCGCGCGCAGCATCGGCGCCGACAGCGCGTCGAAGCGGCCGGAGACGCGCTTGTTGCCGCGGTCGGCGGCAAAGAAGAATTGCATGAGATCGTTCGAGCCCACCGACAGGAAATCGACGCGCTGCAGGAGCTCGTCGAGCTGATAGAGCAGCGAGGGGACCTCGACCATGGTGCCGACCTCGGCGCGCTCGGGCAGCTTGTGGCCGTGCCGGCGCAGGTGCGTGAGCTCGCGCTCGATCAGGGAGCGCGCCTCGTCGAACTCTTCGACCGACGCCACCATCGGGAACATGACCTTGAGGTCGCGTCCGCCGGCCGCCCGCAGCAACGCGCGGATCTGGGCGCGCAGCAGGCCGGGCCGGTCGAGACCCAGCCGGATCGCCCGCCAGCCCAGGGCCGGGTTCTCCTCCTCGATGTTGCGCATATAGGGCAGCAGCTTGTCGCCGCCGATGTCGAGGGTGCGGAACGTCACCGGCTTGTTGCCGGCGGCGTCGAGCACCGCGCGGTAGAGCGAGAACTGCTCGGCGGTGCGCGGAAACTGCGCCGCCACCATGAACTGCAGCTCGGTGCGGAACAGTCCGATGCCGGCGGCGCCGGTTTCCGCGATATGTGGCAGGTCGACGGCAAGCCCGGCGTTGATCATCAGCGTCACCGGCTGTCCGTCCTTGGTGACGCACGGCTTGTCGCGCAGCGCGAGATACTGCAGTTGCCGCCGCGCGCGCAGCCGCACGCGCTCGATATAGGCGGCCTCCATGTCGGGCGAGGGCCGCACATGGACGTCGCCCGAGGCGCCGTCAACGATGATCGCATCGCCCGGATCGGCAAGTCCGGTGGCGTTGGCGATCTCGCCCACTGCCGCGATGCCGAGCGCGCGCGCGACGATCGCGACGTGCGAGTTCGGCCCGCCTTCCTCCAATACGACCGCGCGCAGGCGCTTGCGGTCGTATTCCAGGAGCGCGGCCGGCCCCATGGAGCGCGCGACGATCACGGCATTCTCCGGCAACTGGTCGCGCGGCGGCGTGTAGTCCTTGCCGATGAGCTGGTGCATCAGCCGGTTCGACAGCTCGTCGAGATCGTGCAGCCGGTCGCGCAGGTAGGGGTCGGTGGCGCGCAGCATGCGGGCGCGGGTATCCGACTGCACGCGCTCGACGGCGGCCTCCGCGGTCAGGCCGGTGCGCACCGCCTCGTCGAGCCGGTGCACCCAGCCGCGGTCATAGGCGAACATGCGGTAGGCTTCGAGCACGTCGCGATGCTCGCCGCCGTCGGCGACCTCGCCGCGTTCGAGCAGCAGGTCGAGGTCGGAGCGCATCGACTCGACCGCCGATTCCAGGCGCTTGAGCTCCTTCGGCACGTCGTCGGCGATGAAGTTGGTGATGACCACGCGCGGCTCGTGCAGCACCACGTGGCCGAGCGCGATGCCGTCGTTGAGCGCGGCGCCGGTGATCTGGACCGGCCGGCGCGCGGCGGGCTCGGGCGTGCCCGGGCGGGCGATCGAGGAGAGCTCGCCCGACGCGATCATCTCGGCGAGCACCATGGCGGTGGTCTGCAGCGCCTCCTCTTCCTCCTCGGAATAGGTTCGCCGCGCCCGGTTCTGCACCACCAGCACGCCGAGCGTGTTGCCGGCGCGCAGCACCGGCACGCCGAGGAAGGCGTGATAGATTTCTTCGCCGGTCTCCGGGCGGTAGGAGAAGGCCGGGTGCGCCTGCGCCTCCGAGAGATTGATCGGATTGGCCTCGCTCGCGACGAGGCCGACGAGCCCCTCGTCCGCACGCAGCACGGTCTGGTGAACGGCCTCTGGCTTGAGGCCCTCGGAGGCGTAAAGCTCGAGCGTGCCGTCCACGCGCAAGACGTAGACGGAGCAGACCTCCGCCACCATGTTGGCGGCAATCATCATCACGATCTTGTCGAGGCGTTCCTGCGCGCTGACCGGCTCCGCCATCACCTCGCGAAGCCGGCGCAACAGCACGCGTGGACCGCCGAGCGCGCCACGCATGATCTCGGGCCTACATTGGGCCGGGGACCGTTTCGGGCCCGGCGCGATTGCGTCAGGAAATAGTGTCCACGGGTGCCGGCTCTCCCGCGGCTATCACCTCATAGGCCGTATAGCCAATGCGGGCGTGGGGTAGCAAGCGCGGCGGGCCCCGCTGGCCGCTGCCTCCGGTGGCCGGTTGCTCCCTGGTCCTGCCTTATGGGGACACCTCAAACCAGATCGCGCAGCCGACGTCTGCCATGGACGTACCGTACCACCTCGATGCCATCTTGAAGCGCGCGATACAGAATCAGGTAATTTCCGACGGGTAGATGGCGCACGCCTTCAGCGATGTCGTTTCGCGACATGCCCGCGTAGGGATTGCGGGCAAGCGACAAGCTTTTTTCGTCAAGGATGTCAAGAACGCGATCCGCGGCCCTGAGGTTATGAGGGGCAATGTAGGCCCAGATATCGAGCAAATCCTGTTCCGCCCGGGCTGTCCGTTTCAGCCGCGGCTTGCGCATGCCTAAGGCCGCGCTGCCTTGGAGCCACGCCGCCGGGCTTCCTTTTTAATCTGCGCGATTGAGGTGAAACGACCCGGCCCGCTGGATACTCCCTCGTGCCAGAGCTGTCGCAATTCTTCCGTGTCGATGTCCGCTGCCGCGCGACGGAGCTTCCAATCTCGCAAGGCATCCCTGACAACCTCGCTCGTCGAGGTGTACTCACCGCTTTCGACGGCTTCTTTCAGCAGCGCAATGAGTTCGGGCGTGAGCGCAACGCTCATCTTCTGAACATTTGACATTGAATTCACCTTATCTTCCTGCAGGATAGCAAATTTAGGTGAGGTATTCAAAATAGGAAGTATCAGGCCGGCAAAGGGATTTTCCGTCTACGTCTTGTCCAGCTCATACAGGCTGTGCAGCGTCCGCACCGCCAGTTCCGTGTATTCGGCGTCGATCAGCAGCGAAAACTTGATCTCCGACGTGGTGATGGCACGGATGTTGATCTTGCGGTCGGCGAGCGCCTTGAAGGCCTTGGCGGCGACGCCGGCGTGGCTGCGCATGCCGATCCCGATGACCGACACCTTGGCCACGTCGGTCGACCCGTCGAGGTGGTCGTAGCCGATCGTGGTCCTGGCCTTGGCCAGCACGTCGGCGGCGCGCTCGTAGTCGGCCGCCGGCACCGTGAAGGTGAGGTCGGTGGTGGCGCCGTCGGCCGAGATGCTCTGCACGATCATGTCGACGTTGATGTTGGCATCGGCCAGCGGCCCGAAGATCGCGGCCGCGATGCCGGGCTTGTCGGCGACCCGGCGGATCGAGATCTGCGCCTCGTCCTTGGAGAAGGCGATGCCGGTGACGATCTGCTGTTCCACGATCTCCTCCTCGCCGCAAATGAGCGTCCCGGGCGGCTCCGCGCGCGGGTCGATGGACTCCGGCTTGTCGAAGCTCGAGCGCACGAAGATGCGCACGCTATGCACCATGCCGAGCTCGACCGAACGCACCTGCATGACCTTCGCCCCCGAGGATGCGAGCTCCAGCATCTCCTCGTAGGCGATCTTGGGCAGCCGGCGCGCGCGCGGCACCACCCGCGGATCGGTCGTATAGACGCCGTCCACGTCGGTATAGATGTCGCAGCGCTCGGCCGCTATCGCGGCCGCGATCGCCACCGCCGAGGTGTCGGATCCGCCGCGCCCGAGCGTGGTGATGCGGCCGGTCTCCTTGTGCATGCCCTGGAAGCCCGCGATCACGGCGACCTCCTGGCGCTCCTTGAAGCGCTTGATCAGCTCGGCGCCGTTGACGTCGAGGATGCGGGCGGCGGCGTGGGCGTTGGAGGTGAGGATCGGCAGTTGCCAGCCCTGCCAGGAACGGGCGTTGACGCCCATGCCTTCCAGCACCAGGGCGAGGAGGCCCGAGGTCACCTGCTCGCCGGAGGCGACCACCGCGTCGTATTCGCGGGCGTCGTGGAGCGGGGCGGCCTCCCGGCACCAGCGGACGAGCTGGTCGGTCTTGCCGGACATGGCGGACACGACGACGGCCACCGCATGGCCGGCTTCGACCTCGCGCTTGACGTGGCGCGCCACATTGCGGATGCGGTCGAGGTCGGCGACCGAGCTTCCGCCGAACTTCATCACGAGGCGGGCCATGGCGGAGGGGTCTCTGGCACGGGTGGCGGCGGCAGGGCTTGCGGCAAGCCGCGGCGCGAAAAGGCGCGTATACATACCGGCGGTGATTGCCGGCTGCAACCGCGCCGCGCACGCCGCCCCGGTCTGCGAAACTGGGAAGTGAAGGAGCCGCCGATGGCGCGTGGATCGATGGGCGCCGCCGGTTCGACCGTCGACGAAGGCGAAGTCGCGCGCTTTTCGGCGATGGCCGACACCTGGTGGGACCCGCATGGCCCGATGGGCATGCTGCACAAGTTCAACCCGGTGCGGCTGCAATTCATCAAGGACGCGGCCTGCCAGCGCTTCGGGCGGGATGCCAAGCGCCTGGACAGTCTTGCCGGTCTCCGCATCCTCGACATCGGCTGCGGCGCCGGCATCCTGAGCGAGCCTCTTGCACGTCTCGGCGCCGCCGTCGTGGGCGCCGACCCGGCGGCGGCCAATATCGAGGCGGCGAAGCTCCACGCCGCCGGGCAGGGGCTCGCGATCGACTACCGCCCCACCACCGCGGAGGCGCTGGCCGATGCCGGCGAGCGCTTCGACGTGGTGCTCGCCATGGAGGTGGTTGAGCACGTCGCCGACTTGAGTCTGTTCGTGCGGCGCTGCGCCGAGATGGTCAGGCCGGGCGGGCTCCTCGTCGTCGCCACGCTCAACCGCACGCTCAAAAGCTTCGCGCTCGCCATCGTCGGCGCCGAATATGTGCTGCGCTGGCTGCCGCGCGGCACCCACCGGTGGGACAAGTTCGTCACCCCGAACGAGCTCGAGATCGCGCTCGAACAAGCCGGCATGCGGGTGACCGAGGAGACCGGCGTGATCTACAACCTGATCGCCGACCGCTGGCAGATCTCGAGCGACATGGGCGTGAACTACATGGTGACGGCCACGAAGGCGGGCGCATGACTGCGCGTTCCCTCTCCGTCGTTCCGGGGCCCGAGCAAAGCGAGGGAGCCCGGAATCCATGACCACAAACGGATGAAACGGGCACGTTCGGTATTGCGCTTTTCGTGTTGTGGAATCCGGGCTCGCGCCTTGCGGCGCGCCCCGGAATGACGGAGGGGTGAGTGTCCGACTCGAGCTGGCTGTGGGCTCTCTTCACCGTTATCGCCGCCCTGAGCCAGACCGCGCGCAACGCCACCCAGCGCGAGCTCACCACGACGCTCGGCACGGTGGGAGCGACCCATGTGCGGTTCCTGTTCGGCTTCCCGTTCGCGCTGGTCTTCCTCGCCGCTGTCCTGCTCGCGACTGGCGAGGCGCTGCCGCGTCCCGGTCCGGTGTTCTGGGCCTGGGCGCTCGAGGGCGCGCTGGCGCAGATCGCCGCGACCGCCCTGATGCTCGCCGCCATGAACGACCGCTCCTTCGTCGTGGTCTACGCCTATATCAAGACCGAGCCGGTGCAGGTCGCGCTGTTCGGCCTCATCCTGCTCGGCGACGTGGTGACGCCCCTCATGGCGCTCGCCATCCTGGTGGCGACCTGCGGCGTGGTCGTGATGGCGCTCAAGCCTGGCGTCTCCGGCGACCTCAAGGCGACGCTGCTCGGGCTCGCCGCCGGCGCGATGTTCGGGTTCTCGGCGATCGGATTTCGCGGCGCGATCCTGAGCCTCGGCCTGCCGGATTATCTGATGGCCGCGACCTTCACCGTGGTGGTGGGGCTGGCCATCCAGGTGGCGCTGCTGTCGCTCTACCTGGGGCTGCGCGACCCCGGCGTCATGCGCGCGATCGTGCGCGCCTGGCGGCCGTCGCTGCTGGCCGGCTTCCTTGGCGCGCTCGCATCCCAGTTCTGGTTCCTGGCCTTCGCGCTGGCGAGCGCCGCGCACGTGCGCACGCTCGCCTTGGTCGAGGTGCTGTTCGCGCAGGCGGTCTCGCGCTTCATCTTCCATCAGCCGACGACGGCACGCGAGGCGCTCGGCACCGCGCTGATCGTGCTCGGGGTCGCGCTGCTGATCTGGGCGTATTGACGGTGGTCCCTTGTGGCCCCGGGTAGGGCGCAATAAGCGCAGCGCATTGCGCCATTTGACGGCGGCTCCTCACAAATCGCCTGGTCTGCGGGTCGGCCTCAAAGTGGCGCAATAAAGCGATTGCGCCCTACGCGCTGATCTGGGCGTATTGACGATGGTCCCTTGTGGCCCAGCCGTAGGGCGCAATAAGCGCAGCGCATTGCGCCATTTGACGGCGGCTCCTCACAAATCGACGGCTCTGCGGGTCGGTCTCAAAGCGGCGCAATAAAGCGATTGCGCCCTACGCGCTCGCTCTTCAATTCCGCTCCTCCGGCAGCACCGGCAGCGGATGGAACTCGATGCCTTCCTCGTGCAGTTCCTTGGCGTCCTGCGGCGACGCCTCGCCGTAGATCGAGCGGTGGTCGATCTCGCCGTAGTGCATCTTGCGCGCTTCCTCGGGGAACTTCGGTCCGACGTAATCGGAATTCTTGGTGAGGTGCTCGCGCAGCTCCTTGAGCTTCCTGCGGAACTCGCGCTCCTGCGGCGACACGATGGCGACCGGCGCGTTGCCGGTATCGCCCGGCATGCCGGGCACCGCCGGTGCATCATGCGCCGGCGAACGCGCCTTGCCGCGCCTTTTCGTGCCCACGAGCTTGGGGGCCATGATCGCCTTCTCGACCTTGGTCTCGCCGCAGGACGGGCAGGCGACCAGGCCGCGCCTGGCCTGCTTGTCGTAGGCTGCGGAGTTCGGGAACCAGCTTTCGAAGGAATGGCCCTTGGCGCAGACCAGCGCGTAGCGGATCATGGCGGGCCCCCGACCACGTGGAGCGGGGTCGCTTCCTCGGCCGGCTCGACCAGTTCGAACCGCCGGCCGTGCTGCAGCGAGGGAATCCTCGCCCGCACCGCCGCGACCTCCGCCGTATCGATGGTCGCCAACACCACGCCCGGCTCCGTGCCGCCCTCGGCCAGGACACGGCCCCAGGGATCGACGATCAGCGAATGCCCGAAGGTCTCGCGGCCATCCTCGTGACGTCCGCCCTGCGCCGCCGCGAACACGAAGCAGGTGTTCTCGATCGCGCGCGCGCGCATGAGCACGTGCCAATGCGCCTCGCCGGTCTGCCGGGTGAATGCAGACGGGATAGCGATGAAGGAGCTGCCGGCCTCCGCCAGCGCCCGGTGCAGCGTCGGGAAGCGCAGGTCGTAGCAGATCGTGAGCCCGAGCCGTCCCCACGGCAGGTCGGCGACCACGGCGCTCTCGCCCGGCCGGTAGCTGCGCGACTCGCGGTAGCTTTCGCCGCCCGCCAGATCGACGTCGAACATGTGGATCTTGTCGTAGCGCGCGACGATCTCGCCCTGCGGGTCGATCAGGAACGAACGGTTGGCGGCGCGCTCGGGCGAAATCCTGATCGCGAGCGAGCCGATGTGAAGATGAATGCCGAGCTTCTTCGCCAGCGCGCGGAACGCAGCAAGGCTCGGATCGGTTTCCTCGGGCGCGGTCGCCGCCAGCATCAGGTCGCGCCTGTTCGCCACGATGTTGGTCATCTCGGGCGTCTGCACGTAATCGGCGCCGTCGGCCTTGGCCTGTTCGATCAGGCGCGCGGCGGTCTCGAGGTTGGCCGCGGGCGCCAGGCCCGAGCGCAACTGCACCAGGCCGACGGTGAAGGTCGACGAGGTTGCGGTGCTCATGCGGAAGGTCCGGGTTCGCCCGCCGCGACGCCCTCTGCGACCAGCAATGCATCGAGCCGGCCGTAACGCTCGAGCTCGTGCAACTCATCGGAGCCGCCGACATGGGTCGCGCCGATGAAGATTTGCGGCACCGTGTAGCCGCCGTTCGCGCGCTTGACCATCTTGCGCCGCAGCTCCGGCTCGCCACCGACGTCGATCTCGATGAACGCGATCGCCTTGCGCTTCAACAGCGCCTTGGCGGCCAGGCAATAGGGGCAATAACGTGTCGTGTAGATCTCGACCTGCGCCCTGATTTGCTGCGTTTTCGTTTCTTGAGCCATGGCGTTCTTTTATATGGGAGGCCTTGCCGCCGCCACAACCCGGGCGAACACCAGCACGTCGACTTGCGCCGCGCCCGCGCGGTTGAGTGCCCGGGCGCAGGCGTCGATGGTCGCGCCGGTGGTGATCACGTCGTCGACGAGAAGGAGGCGGCGCCCCGCCACCTCGGCCTTGCCGGACGGCAGCACGCGGAACGCGCCCTGCACGTTGAGCGCGCGGTCGGACTGCGACAGTCCGACCTGCTGCGGCGTCGCCTTGACGCGCTTGAGCGCGAGATGCGCGACCCTCTTTCCGGCCGCCTTGGCGATGACCTCGGAGAGCAGCGCCGCCTGGTTGAAGCGCCGCGCCCAGAGTCTGCGCCAATGCAGCGGCACCGGCACGATCGCGTCCGCCTCGGCGACGAGCGCGCCGCCGGCATGCGCCATCCAGCGGCCCATGGTGGGGGCGAGGTCGAGCCGGTCGCCGTATTTCAGCGCATGGATGAGGGCACGCGAAATGTCGTCGAAGCGCACCGCCGCGCGGGCGCGCCGATAGGCCGGGGGGTCGGCGATCGCCTCCATCGAGAGCACGCCCGGGCCTGGATCGTACGGGAACGGGATGCCGAGCCGCTCGCAATAAGGCGGCGCGATGAACGAGAGCTTCGACCAGCAGGCCGCGCACAGGCCCTCGCCGCCGACCGGCTCGCGGCAGGCGGCGCAGAGCTGCGGCAGGGCCACGTCGACCACAAGTCCCAGGGTCGCGCGCAATGCCGCGGCGGCGCGCTTGAATGGGGAGGGGCGGTCGTCCCCGCGGGCGATCGTCGAGGCCATGACCGGACGCTAAAGCATTTCCGGGAAAAGTGGAATCCGGTTTTCCGTGCGAAAATGCGATCGGTGCAAGAGCCTGGAGCCGGCGCCGCCGCATAGGCGCAAGGATCGCAAGCGTGCACCGGTCAGGTCGCGGGCGCCGGCTCCGGTTCGGCCGGCTCGTCGAAGCACACGCCGAGCCTGCTCGAGGTCCGCCATATCACCCGGCATGGGCGGCGCGACCGGCCATGCTCGAAGGTAAGCTCGAAGCTGTCGGGCACCCGGTAGGTGCTGCCCAAGGCCAGGCAGGCGCCATGGCTGGTCAGGTTGTGCAGGGTACAATGGATGATCGAATAGCGGTGGCTCAGGATGATCTTCGCGTTGCGCAAGACCCTGGTCCGCCGCACCTGTCTGCGCTCGGCCTTTTCGTCTTCCACGACGCGCCTCCTGTCCGGCCGGCCCCGGCGCTTGGACCCGATGCGGACATGAATAGCTGCCAAGTCTTAGAGATCGCTCAACGCGATCCAATGCGGACGATAAACGTTTAGGAAATATGAAAGCAGAATCGGCGCGGCCTTTTGCTCCGGCAGGCCGGCGCGCAAGATGCGGTGCCCGACGGACATGGCGATGTCAGACGTTCCCATCATCTTCGACCGCGAACTCCTGGGCGCCCGCCGCCGGCGCGCGGCTGCGCTCGGGCCGGCGACGTTCCTGGTCGAGCGCGTGGCCGAGGACCTGTCCGACCGGCTCGCCGCCGTCCTACGCCGGTTCGATCACGCGCTCGATCTCGGAACGCCGACCGACGCGGTGCGACGCGCGCTGGCGCAGGGCGGCAAGGTCGGGCGCATCGATGTCGCCGATGTGCAAACCGGCGCTGGCGAAACGCTGGCGGTCCGCGCCGGCGGCTTCGATCTCGTGGTCTCGGCGCTGGTGCTGCAGTTCGTCAACGACCTGCCCGGCATGCTGGCGCAGATCAGGCGGGCGCTGCGGCCCGACGGGTTGTTGCTGGCGGCGCTCGTCGGCGGCGACACGCTCAACGAGCTGCGCGCCTCGTTCGCCGCGGCCGAAGCCGAGATCGAAGGCGGCATCTCGCCGCGGGTGGCGCCGTTCGCCGACCTGCGCGACCTTGGCGCGCTGCTGCAACGCGCCGGATTGGCGCTGCCGGTGACCGACGTCGACCGGCTTACGGTGCGCTACTCTTCGCCGCTCGCGCTGATGCACGACCTGCGCCGCATGGGCGCGACCAATGTGCTGGTCGAGCGCCGGCGCCGGCCGCTCCGTCGCGCCACGCTGGCGCGGATGATGGAAATCTATGCGGCGCGCTTTGCCGATCCTGACGGCCGCATCCGCGCCACCTTCGAGATCGTGTGGCTCTCGGCCTGGGCGCCGCACGCCAGCCAGCAGCAGCCGCTCAAGCCCGGCACGGCGAAGACGCGGCTCGCAGATGCGCTGGGGACGAACGAGATTTCGACCGGCGAGAAGACGGGTCCAGGGGACGGGAATCGGTAATTAGGCGTCAGGAAGCGCCGTGGATCGCGGCCTAGCCTGATCCGTGATTCGTGGATCACTGAACTCTCGATCAGAACATCGCCCCCAGACTTGCGTAGAAACTGTTGGTGGTGGCGCCGAGGCTCCAGACCGTGGCCGCGACCGCGGCTCCGATGCCGGCCGCGATCAGCGCATATTCGATCGCCGTCGCGCCAGCGTCATCGGCGCTGCGTCCCCGCAGGATCGCCAGCGTCGCGCTCAGGTCGGAAAGGCTTCGCGGCTTGCGCATGATGGTCCTGTCTGGCCTTCCGGCATTCACAACAGCGTCGTCAGGTGCGAGATCAGCGGCACGTCGGCGGGCGGCATCGGATAGTCCTTGAGCTGGTTCGGCCGCACCCATGCGAGCCGCTGGCCTTCCTGCGCCGCCACGGTTCCCTCCCAGCGCCGGCAGACATAGAGCGGCATCAGGAGGTGGAAATCGGCATAGGCGTGACTGGCGAAGGTGAGCGGCGCGAGACACGCCTCCTTGACGGCAATCCCCAGTTCCTCCTTGAGCTCCCGGATCAGCGTCGCCTCGGGCGTCTCGCCCGCCTCGATCTTGCCGCCGGGGAATTCCCACAGACCCGCCATCGGCCGGCCGGCCGGGCGCTCCGCGATGAGCACGCGCCCGTCCGCATCGACGAGCGCGCAGGCAGCGACCAGAACGACTTTGACGCTCACGGCGCGGCACCGGATGTTAGGCAAGCCGGGGTTAACGGCGTTGCAATGCAAGTCTCGAAACCGCCGGCGCCTTTGCGCTGGTTAATCAAAGCACAAGAACGGTCGCCGGTGTATTCATTGCAGCGGCAGGGTGCAAGCGAGGACGGTGATGGGGTCCTTATCCTGAGGGCGTCCGAAGGCCAGGTCTCGCTCCGCCCTCATGATGAGGAGCGCCCGGAGGGCGCGTCTCGAGGTAGGCGGCCGCTCGGCAGCCTTCGAGACGGGCAGCGGCAAACAGCCCCGTTGGTCAATTGCGCGGCCGTGGGGTATGCTCGCGCCGACCACAAGAACAGCGCCCCGGGAGGAACCATTGGCTGGCTTCGTGACGACCCTCGTGCGCCTGGGCGGCCTTGCCGGGCTGGCGTTTTCGCTGGGCCTCACCTCGGCCTTCGGGCAGGAATCGCGCCCCTGGCTCGATCCGACGCTGCTCGCCGCCGCCAAGGCGGAAGGCACCCTGGTCGTCTATTCGTCGACCAACGAGCAGGAAGGCCTGCCGCTGTTCAAGGTGTTCGAGGACGCCACCGGCATCAAGGTGCAGTACGTGCGCGCCGCCGACTCCCCGCTGATGGCACGCGTCGCGGTCGAGTTCCGCGCCGGCCAGAAGGCCTGGGACATCATCCAGACCACCACGCTGAACAAGATGGCGCCGCAGCTCCTGGCGCAATACGAGCCTCCGGAGGCGAAGAACATCGCGCCGGAGGCGCGCGATCCCGGCAAGCGCTGGTTCGGGGTCTACGCCAACTACAACGGGCCCGCCTACAATACCAAGCTGGTCAAGTCGGCCGACCTGCCGAAGACCTACGAGGAGTTCGTCGACCGCAAGCAGTGGGCCGGCCGCGTCGCCATCGACGGCACCGACAACGAGTGGCTCAAGGCGATCTTCGAGCACTACGGCGAGCAGAAGGCGACCGCGCTCATCAAGGACATCGTGGCGACGCTCAAGCCGGTGCTCACCGACGGTCACCTGGCGCTGGCGCGCTCGACCGGCGCCGGCGAATATGCGATCTCGTTGAACAACTACGTGAACCTCTCGACCAACGTGAAGCTCGCCGGCGGCGACATCGACGTCTTCGCGCTCGACCCGGTCGCGCTCATGTTCGGGCAGGTCGGCGTCAGCTCGATTGCGCCGCACCCCAACGCGGCGCGGCTTGCCACCAACTTCATGCTGAGCCAGGAGTCCCAGCAGTTCCTCGCGAAGTTCGGCCGGCTGCCGACGCGCAATGACGTGCGCGACAATCCGCCCGGCACCGTCGAGATGCTCAGGAAGAAGAAGGTCATTTCGGCGCTGCTCGCGCCCGACGAGGAGCGAGTCTGGCAGCGACGCTTCGCCGAGCTTTTCAAGTCGCGCTGAGTGATGACGCCGAGTAATGACCCTGTTCGCAACCTCGATGCTTGGCCGATAAGGCTCGCGCCGCACCGAGCAGACCGCCGTTGCCGCGCTCGAGCGGATCATTCGATTGAGGACTTGGCACCTTGAGTCTCGCAAATCTTCGATTGGGACACGCCGACGGAGCACTGTCGCGCGTCGCCGCGGCCTGGCTGCAGCCGCGCAACCTTGCGCTCGCCGCATGCGTGCTGATCGCCGGCTGGCTGGTGTTCGTGCCGCTGTCGGCGCTCCTCTACACGGCCTTCACCGAGGACACCGGCTTCGGGCCCGGCCCCGCGACGCTGCAGAACTTCGTCGAGGCCTATTCGAGCTGGCACATCCTGCGCATGTTCGGGAACTCGCTGCTCTTCGCCGCGGGCACGGCCCTGGTTACGCTCGTCATGGGCGGGATGGTGGCCTGGGTGGTCGAGCGCACCGATGCGCCTGGCGGCGCGCTGTTTCATGCGCTGGCGCTGCTGTCCTTCGCGATCCCGGGCCTGCTCACCGCCATGGCCTGGATCTTCGTGCTCAGCCCCAACATCGGCTGGGTGAACGCGCTGTTGAAGTCGGTGTTCGGGCTCAAGGAGGCGCCGCTCTCGATCTACACCATGGGCGGCATGATCTGGGCGCTGTCGAGCCACTATTTCCCGCTCGCCTATCTGGCGCTGGGACCGGCGCTGCGCGTGCTCGACGTGCGGCTGGAGGAGGCGGCGCTGGTCTCGGGCGCGCGCTACTGGCAGGTGATTCCCAAGGTCACGCTGCCGCTGCTGCGGCCGGCGCTGCTGTCGACCGCGCTGCTCCTGTTCATGCTCGGCATGTCCTCCTACGAGGTGCCGCGGCTGATCGGCCGGCCTTCGCGCATCGACGTCTTCACCACGGAAATCCAGTCCGCGACCCAGAGCGCGCCGCCGGAATTCGGCATCGCCAGCGCGTTGAGCCTCACGCTGCTCTGCATCTGCATCTTCGCCGTCTATTTCTACCGGCGCTCCACGCGCAACGCCGAGGCCTTCGCGACCATCACCGGCAAGGGCTACATGCCGACCCGCATCAACCTGCGGCGCTGGCGCTGGCCGGTGACGATCGGCATCGGCATCATGTTCGCGATTTCGCTCGGCCTGCCGCTGCTCACCCTGGTGTGGCAGTCGTTCTACCGCAACCTGGCGCAGCCGTTCGTCGGCTCGACCAGCCTGGCGACGCTGGAGAACTACCGTTTCATCCTGCACTATCCGATCTTCGTCGATGCGGTGAAGACGAGCGTCCTGCTCGCCGCGATGGCCGCGACCGTGATCGTGCTGCTCACCTTCGTCATGGCGTGGATTGCGTTGCGCGCGGTGCCGCGATCGGGCTGGGTGCTCGATTCGCTCGCCTTCACGCCGATCGCGATCCCGCACGTGATCGTCGGCGCCAGCGTGCTGTTCGCCTATCTGATGCTGCCGATCCCGGTCTACAACACGATCTGGATCCTGCTCATCGCCTATGTGACCATGTACCTGCCCTACGGCATGCGGTTCTGCTCCAGCGGTCTCACGCAGATCCACAAGGAGCTGGAAGAGGTCGCCGAGGTCTCCGGCGCCCGCATCCGCCAGATCTTCCTCTATATCCTGCTGCCGCTGCTGCTGCCGGTGCTGCTGGCGGCGTGGATCTATGTCTTCGTGCTGGCGGTGCGCGAGCTGGGCGCGTCGGTGTTCCTGGTCGGGCCCGGCACCCACGTGCTCGGCACCATCAGCCTGACCATGTGGGAGGAGGGCGGCAGCTACGGCGCGGTCTCGGCGCTGGGCGTCATCCAGATCATCCCGCTCATCATCATTGTCGCCGGCCTGCGCTGGCTTGAGCTGCGCGTGCGGCGGCGGAGCGAAGCCTCCGCCGCCAAGGCGCGCGCGGCGGGGTAGGGAATGGTCGACACCTTAATCCGTAGGGTGGGCAAAGGCGCATGGCAGGGCATGGACGCGTGGGCAAAATCGCGCAGCGCCGTGCCCACGCGTCCTGGCGACGCGAGCGATTTTGCCCACCCTACGGCTGCACCGCATCCGGGACACGAGTAGGGCCATGTTCTCCATCGAAAATCTCCGCAAGACTTTCCTCGCGCCCGGCAACGTCACGGTCAACGCCGTCGACGGCATCAGCCTCGGCGTCGAGACCGGCAAGCTGATCACGCTGCTCGGGCCTTCCGGCTGCGGCAAGACCACGACGCTGCGCTGCCTCGCCGGCCTCGAGCGCCCGGAAAGCGGACGCATCGTGATCGCCAACGAGACCATGTGCGACACCGACAAGGGCGTCTTCATCTCGCCGAGCGACCGCGGCATCGGCATGGTGTTCCAGTCCTACGCGATCTGGCCGCACATGACGGTGTTCGAGAACGTCGCCTTCCCGCTGCGGGTGGCGCGCGACCGCAAATACGGCTCCGAGGAGATCAAGCAAAAAGTCGGGCGCGCGCTCGAAATGGTCCGCATGAGCGGCTACGAGACGCGGCCGGCGACGCAGCTCTCCGGCGGCCAGCAGCAGCGCCTCGCCTTCGCGCGCGGCCTGGTGCGCGAGCCGCGCATCCTGCTGCTCGACGAGCCGTTGTCCAACCTCGACGCCAAGCTGCGCGAGCAGATGCGCGTCGAGCTCAAGCTCCTGCAGAAGCGGCTCGGCATCACGACGGTCTATGTCACCCACGACCAGTCGGAGGCGCTGGCGCTCTCCGACGAGATCGCGGTGTTCAGCTCGGGAAAGATCATCCAGCGCGGGACCCCGCAGGAGATCTATCGCCATCCCAAGAGCCAGTTCGTCGCCGACTTCATCGGCTCGGCCAACTTCCTCACCGGGACCGTGCGGGAGGCGACCGACGCCGCGGGCACCGCGTCGGTCGAGACGCCTTACGGCATCTTCCGCTGCAGCTTCGCGCAGGCGGTGACGCCCGGACAGGCGGTGCTGGTCAGCGCCCGGCCGGAGGACCTCGCGCTGTCCGAAAAGTCCCCCGGCGACGGCTTCAACGTGCTCGCGGGCACGATCGCGCATCGCGTCTTTCTGGGCGAGGTCATCGATTATCTGGTGGATACCGGGGCCGGTGCGGAAATCCGGGTGCGGACCAAGCCGGAGCTGGACTTCCGCGTCGGGCAGTCCGTGCATGTCAGCGTTTCGCCAAACAAATGCGTCGGACTGCCGTCTTGATGTACACTCGTACGAACACATGCCCTGCGCTTGCGCGGGGACGCGCGGACGACGTAGAACCGCGCCATAACACTAACGAGGCTTGACCATGACCAACGCCAAAGTCACCGGGGTGCGCAGCGTCGAGCTCGGCGTCACCGATCTCGACCGGTCCGCGGCCTTCTACAGCCACATCTGGGGCCTCGAGCCGGTGGCCTCCGAAGGCGACACCGTCCACTTGCGGGCAAACGCCGCCGAGCATCACATCGTGACGCTGCGCGAGCGTCCCACGGCCGGCATGCTGGGCGTCCACTTCGCCACCGGCGACCGCGCCGCGGTCGATGGGCTGCACGCCAAGGCCAAGGCCTTCGGCGCCACGGTGATCACCGCCCCGGCGGAACTGCCCGCCAGCGCCGGCGGCGGCTATGGCTTCCAGTTCCGCACGCCCGAGGGCCATGTGCTCAACATCGCCTCCGACGTCGCGCAGCATCCCAGTGTGGTCAACGACCGCTCCAAGCCGGTCAAGCTCTCCCATGTCGTCCTCAACAGCGCCAGGATCGAGGAGCAGACCAACTTCTTCGTCGATCTGCTCGGCTTCAAGCTCTCGGATTCGACGCAGATGATGGACTTCGTCCGCTGCTGCGCCGACCACCATTCGATCGCCATGGCGCGCGGCGCCGGGCCCTCGCTCAACCACATGGCCTATGAGGTCGCCAGCATCGACGGCCTGATGCGCGGCGCCGGCCGCCTCAAGCACAACGGCTTCAACATCGAGTGGGGCGTCGGCCGCCACGGCCCGGGCGACAACGTCTTTTCGTATTTCGTCGAGCCGAACGGCTTCGTGGTGGAATACACGACCGAGATCGAGCAGGTCGACGAGGCGACTTTCACCCCGCATGACGCCGCGTACTGGGCGAACTTCCCCGGCCGTCCCTGCCGCTGGGGCATGGCCGGGCTTCCCTCCAACCGGATCCGCGCCGCCATGGGCGGCGATACCAGCGTGGCCAAGCCGGAGGACGGCAAGCGCTGCGAGGAGATCATGGCGCAGAAGCTCGGGCGTTAGTCGCCTTCTTCTCCCCTCGCCGTTGTGGGGAGGGGTCGGGGGTGGGGTGGATAGTCTTCGACAACCTTCGCGGACGCGTTGTCATTGCGAAGCTCGTTGTACGCGTGCGCGGAAATGCGCACAGCACGCTGTCCAACACGAGTTTTGACCCTGGCCGGCGTGTCGCTGATGGTTCGAGCGCGTACTCACTCCGCCGCGGCCCTTGCCCCGCTTCCGTGCGCCGACGTGAGATAGTCCATCGCCGCCTGCACGCCGCCGTTCTTGTGCGGGATGCCCGACAGCGACAGCGCGATCTCGGTGACCCCCAGGCCGCCGAGCAGCATGGCGTCGTTGATGTCGCCGAGGTGGCCGATGCGGAACATCTTGCCGGCGAACTTTCCAAAACTCATGCCGTAGGAAATGTTGAAGCGCTCGAGGGCGATCGTGCGCATGGCGTCGGCGTCGTGGCCCTCGGGCGTGAGCACGGCGGTGATGGTCGGCGAATAGTATTTCGGATCGCGGCACATGATCTCGAGCCCCCAGCCGCGCACGGCGCGTCGCGTCGCCTCGGCGAGGCGGTCGTGGCGCGCGAACACGTTGTCGAGCCCTTCCTCGTGCAGCATCTCGATCGCCACAACGAGTCCTTGCAGCATCTGCGTGGCCGGCGTGTAGGGGAAGAAGCCCTGCTTGTTCATGTTGATCATGTCCTCCCACGACCAGAACGCCTTCGGCAGCGTGGAGGATTTTGACGCCGCCAGCGCCTTGTCGCTCACCGCGTTGAACGACATGCCCGGCGGCAGCATCAGGCCCTTCTGCGCGCCGCCGACCGTGACGTCGACGCCCCATTCGTCGTGGCGGTAGTCGGTCGAGGCGAGCGACGAGATGGTGTCGACCATGAGCAGCGCCGGGTGGCCGGCGGCGTCGATCGCCTTGCGGATCTCGTCGATCGGGGAAAGGCAGCCGGTCGAGGTCTCGTTGTGCAGGATGCACACCGCCTTGATCTCGTGGCCCTTGTCCTTGCGCAGCGTGTCCTCGATCATGTTCGGATCGGCGCCGATGCGCCAGTCGGTGGCGATGAACTCTGGCTTGAGCCCGAGCTTGCCGGCCATGGTCTTCCACAGCGTCGCGAACTGGCCGGTCTCGACCATCAGCACGCGGTCGCCGGGACTGAGCGTATTGACCAGCGCCGCTTCCCAGGCACCGGTGCCGGTCGCGGTGTAGATGATCACCGGGTTCGTGGTCTTGAAGATCGACTTGACGCCGTCGAGCGCGCGCCGGGCGAGCTGCTGAAATTCCGGCCCGCGATGGTCGATGATGGGCGTGTCCATCGCGCGCAGGATGCGGTCGGGCAGCGGCGAGGGCCCCGGGATATGCAGGAAATGGCGGCCGACGGCGCGGGAGGAGTTCTTGGCCATGACGTATCCTTAAGACCTTGTATTTCGAGGCGATTTTGGTGATCACCGCAGCGAATTTTTAGCCGTCGCCGCAGCTTGCCGCCATGAATGACGAATGCGATGGTCAGTCAAGCCTTTTGCCGGACTGTGTCGTGGACGCGCTCAAGCGCGCAGCGTCGTAGGCGCGAAGCGGCGCTGCGCTGCGCCCCGGGACACCCGATGTGCGCGTGAGGAACAGTAATGGCCGAAACCGTCGTGCCTGGGCTGGAGCGCCGCCTGCGGGCTGACCTGACCGGCGACGTCTGGTTCGATCGTTTCAGCCGCGGCCGTTACGCGACCGACGCCTCGCACTACCAGATCACGCCCCTCGGCGTGGTCGCGCCGCGCACAATGGCGGAGGCCTTGCGCGCCATCGAGCTGGCGCGGGCGGAGGGCGTGAGCGTCACCGCGCGCGGCGGCGGCACCTCGCAGGCCGGCCAGACGGTCAATGCGACGCTCATCGTCGATTGCTCGAAGTACCTCGACGGCCTGATCGAGCTCGACGTCGCCAACCGCCGCTGCGTGGTCGAGCCCGGCATCGTGCTGGACGAGCTCAACCGCCGGCTCCGGCCGCACGGCCTGTGGTTCCCGGTCGACATCTCGACCGCCTCGCGCGCCACCATCGGCGGCATGGCCGGCAACAATTCCTGCGGCGCGCGCTCGCTGCGCTACGGCAACACGCGCGAGAACGTGCTGTCGATCGACGCGATGCTCGCCGACGGGAGCCCGGTGCATTTCGGGCCGGTGGCGCCCGACCTCTCCGACATCGCCGACGCGTCGCCGTTCAAGCCCTTGGCGCGGAGCCTGCTCGGGCTGGCAGACTGGGATTCCGACGAGATCGCGGAGCGCTTTCCCAAGGTGCAGCGCCGCGTCGGCGGCTACAATCTCGATGCGCTGGTGCCCGGCCGCAACGAGCTCAACTTCGCGCATATCCTGGTCGGCTCGGAGGGCACCCTCGCGTTCTCCACCGGGATCGAGCTCAAGCTCTCCCCGCTGCTCGGCCAGCGCGCCGTCGGCGCCTGCCATTTCGGCAGCTTTCGCGCCGCCATGGTGGCGGCGGCCCATATCGCAAAGCTCGGGCCGATCGCGGTCGAGCTGATCGACCGCACCATGCTGGGCCTCGCCCGCGAGATCGAGATGTTCCAGCCGACGATCCGGACCGTCGTGCGCGGCGATCCCGAGGCGATCCTGTTCGTCGAGTTCGGCGAGGACGACCAGCGCGAGAATTTCCGCCGGCTGCTGCGGCTCCACGACGTGATCGCCGATCTCGGTCTCGGCTGGGGCCAGTCCGGCGCGAAATGGGGCGGCGTGGTCGAAGTGCTCGATCCCAAGCTGCAGGCCGCCATCACCGAGGTGCGTACCGCCGGGCTCAACATCATGATGTCGATGAAGGAGGCGGGAAAGCCGGTCTCCTTCGTCGAGGACTGCGCGGTGCCGCTCGAGCATCTCGCGGACTATACGCAAGGCCTCACCGAGATTTTCGAGAAACACGGCACGCGCGGGACCTGGTACGCGCATGCCTCGGTCGGCTGCCTGCACGTGCGGCCGGTGCTCAACCTGCGCCTCGACAAGGACGTCAAGGCGATGCGCGCCATCGCCGAGGAGGCGTTCGCGCTGGTGCGGCACTACAAAGGCTCCCATTCCGGCGAGCACGGCGACGGCATCGTGCGCTCGGAGTTTCACGAAACGATGTACGGCGCGCAGCTGGTGCGCGCGTTCGAGCAGGTCAAGGACCGTTTCGACCCGGACGGCTGCTTCAATCCGGGCAAGATCGTGCGGGCGCCAAAGTTCGACGACCGCAGCCTGTTGCGCTACGCCCCCGGTTATCACGCTGACGATATCTCGACCCGGCTGGACTGGTCGGCCTATTCCGGCAGCGGCGGCGGTTTCCAGGGCGCGGTCGAGATGTGCAACAACAACGGCGCCTGCCGTTCGCTCTCAGGCGGCGTGATGTGCCCGAGCTATCGCGTGACGCGGAACGAACGCGACGTGACGCGCGGCCGCGCCAATACGCTGCGGCTCGCCATCACCGGCCAGCTCGGCCCCGACGCGTTGGCGTCCGACGACATGGCGGAGACGCTGAAGCTGTGCGTCTCCTGCAAGGCCTGCCGGCGCGAATGCCCCACCGGCGTCGACATGGCGCGGATGAAAATCGAAGTGCAGGCGGCGCGCGCGGCAAAGAACGGGCTTTCGTTGCACGAGAAGCTGATCGGCTTTCTGCCGCGCTACGCGCCTTATGCGGCGAAGGTGCCGTGGCTGCTCAACGCGCGCGACTGGCTGCCCGGCGCCGCGGCGTTGTCGGAAGCTGTCGCTGGTTTCAGCGCGCAGCGGGAATTGCCGAAATGGCGTTCGGATATTTTCCGTGATCCGGCGAATTCTCTCGCGCACGAGCGGGGAGGT
>JAXDOD010000160.1:0-19849 GCA_034669045.1 Alphaproteobacteria bacterium | reverse complement strand
CTGGCGCCGACGACGAGTTCCTGCGTCTGCACCTGTTCCCATTTCGTCACGCCGGTGGTGTGCCAGGCGACGCAGACGCTGATCTCGTTGTTGGTCGAGCCGACCCAGCTGAATTTGGTGGCATCGAATTGGGCGCTCTTGCTGCCGAGCAATTGGTCGAAGCCGATGCCGCGATTGAAAATACCGAAAGTAGCGCCCTCCTTGTTCGCCGCATTGTAGAGATAGTTGGCAAGCCGCATGCCGCCGCCGCCCTCCATGTTCCTTGGCACGACAGTGGGGTTGCCGGGAATGTATTTGCCGATGTGACGGGACAGCATGCGGGCATAGGCGTCATAGCCGCCACCGACGCTCGTGCCGATGTAAACGTCGATGGTCTTGCCCTTGTAGAATTCCGCGACTGTCTGCGCCCGGCAGGGCGACAGCGCAAAGACGACGGCGAGCGATCCAAAAACCAGATGCTGCGGACGCATGGAGTTCTCCTTTGCCTCACGCCACTCGCGCAAGCTTTTCGGCGCCGAGCTTGAGATTGAACAGGCGGTTGGCGTTGCCGCCGAGGATGTTGCGCTTGGCGGTCTCGCTCAGGAACGGCAGGTCGTAGATCGTCGACGGCAGGTCGAAGTCCCAGTGCGGATAGTCGGAGGAATAGACGAGCTGCGTCTCGGCATTGATCACGCGCATGGTGTTTTCGAGCAGGCCCATGTCGGTGATCTCCAGCGGCTGCGAGGCGAAATACATGTCGCGCATGTAGTCCGACGGCAGCTTCTTGAGGGCAGGGGCCTCCGACGTGCGCATCATGTATTCGTTGTCGAAGCGCTGCATCATGAACGGGATCCAGGCGAGCCCGCTCTCCAGCCACATCACCTTGAGCTTGGGGAAGCGCTCGGGGATGCCGTTGATGATCCAGTTCGCCATGTGGCACATGTTGTACCAGACGAAGCCGAGCGCATGCACCGAGATGAAGCGGTTGAGCATGCCCTGCGCCTGGTCGTGCCAGTGGTAGGAGCCGTGGAAGGCGATCGGCAGGCCCATCTCTTCCAGCAGCGCATAGGTCTTCATGTAGGGGTTGGCGTGCACCGGCTTGTAGCGCGTCGAGGTGATCAGGAATCCGACGACACCCTTCTTCTCGCCGAACTCCTTCACGAACTCGTAGGTCGCGTCCGGATCGTTGAACGGCAGGTACAGCATCGAGACCAGCCGCGGCTCAGCGCTGAGCACGCGCTCGCAGAGCCAGCGGTTGTAGGCGCGCGACAGCGCGATCTCGACCTCGACCTGCGGATGCACCCCGAGCGCCAGCATCGGGGTCGGGAACAGCACCGCCACGTCGACACCGACGGCATCCATCCAGCGCTTGGTCAGCGCCGCGTCGCGCTGGTCCTTGCCCGGCGGCGTCTTCTCGCTGCCGCGCAACCCGTAGCGCGGAATCCGCCCGCCCATGTCCTGGTAGCCGACCATGGTGTTCATGATGCGGGCGTTCTTGGCGTTCGGCTTGGCGCCGGCGAGCGCGAGCTGCTTGAGCACGGGGTCGTCGAGATATTCCAGGATTTCCGCCATCGACTCGTTCTCGTAGTGATGCGAGTCGACGTCGATGATCGGGAATTTCTCGTAGCCGCGGTCCTGCGCCTGCCGCGAGGCATGCGCGAGCAGCTTGGCGGTGTCGAATTCCTCGACCGACATGCGGCGGAAGTCGTTGGGTTGCAGGTCCATCGGGATTGTCCTGTCTCTGTCGGGTGGGCAAAAGCGCGCGCCGCGCGCGTTGCCCACGGCTTCGTCCCGCGCGCGTGGTGACCGCAGACGCGTGGGCTTCGCTCAGCCCACCCTACGCTATCCCTACGCTATCCCTACGCGACCCCTATGCCATCCCTACGTGACGACGAAAAGATCCTGGCCGCGGCGCACCACCTCGTAGGATTTCAGGCGCAGGCTGCGGTTGCCCGCACATTCGCCGGTCTTGATGTCGTATTCGTAGCCGTGCCACGGGCACACGAAATGCGCCTCGTCGGCGTTGAAGGTCTGGCCGCGCCAGGTCTTGTCGGGGCCGAGCACGTCCTCGACCTTGTGCATGATCACGCCCTCGCAGCACGGGCCGCCCTGGTGCAGGCAGAGGTTCTGATAGGCATAGAATTGCCCCTGCCAGTGGAACACGCCGATTTCGAGCCCGCCGTGGAACACGATGCGGCGGTCGCCTTCCGCGAAATCCGGAATTTTTTCGACGAAGACCTCGGGCATTCCATGTCCCCTATTGCGGCGGCAAGTTGCGCTTTCCTGAACATCTCCGCAATGCCGGGCGCTGCCGGCAAGGCCGCGGCCTCCGTGGCGTTGCGTCGAATGTGACGGAAAGCTGAAAGACAATCGAAACCATAGCGTTGCATTCGCCGCCGGGCCGTAAGTTCTTTCACCTATTTTTTGCTGCATTGCCCTATGTGATGGCCCTGAGACATGTCAGGTGGTTTCCAGCATTGTTGATGGCAGCGCGATGAATCTCGACGTCAATACACTGTTTCTCGTCACCATCTACGTGGAAGCGATCCTCGGATTGCTGCTGCTGTTCGCGTGGGCGCAGAACGCCGGCATCCGCGCGGTGGCCTGGTGGGGATGCGCGCATCTGATGCGCGCGAGCTCGGTCGTCCTCTTCGGCATGTACGGTACGGTGACCGACGCGGTCTCGATCGACCTCGCCAATGCGATGCTGTTCCTGGCCTATGCCATCACCTGGACCGGCGCGCGCGTGTTCGATGGACGCAAGCCGCTGCCGATGTATCTGGTCGCCGGCCCGGTCGCCTGGGTGATCGTCAGCCATCTGCCGACCTTCACCGACGCGCTCGACCTGCGCTTCCTGGTCGCGTCGGGCATCATCACCACCTACACCTGGCTCACGGCCTATGAGTTCTGGCGCGGGCGCAGCGAGCCGCTGGTGTCGCGCTGGCCGGCGATCTTCATGCTGTTCGCGCACGGCTCGCTGTTCCTGCTGCGCACCCCGCTCGCCGCCATGCTGCCCTGGGCGCCGTCCAACCAGGTGTTCGAGAGCGTGTGGCTCACGGTGCTCAGCTTCGAGGCGCTCCTGTTCACGATCGCGATCGCCTTCATCCTGCTCGCGATGGCGAAGGAGCGGACCGAATACCGCCACCGCACCGCGGCGATGGTCGACCCGCTCACCGGAATCGCCAACCGCCGCGCCTTCCTGCACGACGCCGGCGATCTGATGAAGCGGCATATGGCGAGCCCGTGCCCCACCGCCGTCCTGCTGATCGATCTCGATCACTTCAAGTCGATCAACGACCGCTTCGGCCATGCCGTCGGCGATCAGGTGCTGCAGATCTTCGCTGACGGGACCAAAAGCCTGATGCGGCAGTCCGACCTGGTCGGGCGGCTTGGCGGCGAGGAGTTCGCGGCGGTGCTCTACAACGCCAACCGCGAGAAGGCGGCGGAGCTGGCCGAGCAGATCCGCTCGGTGTTTGCGCAGGGCGCGGCCGACGTCGACGGCTATCCGGTGAAGGCGACGCTCTCCATCGGCATGGTGCTCAACAACGACGCCGCGCTCGACGTGCCGGAACTGCTGGCCCAGGCCGACCAGGCGCTCTACTACGCCAAGGAGCGCGGCAGGAACCGTGTCGAGGTCGCGACCTTCGACCTCATGCGCAAGCGCAAGGAGGCGGCGTCCCCGCGCCTTGCCGTGGCGAAGAGCGCCGCCTGAAAGCCGCCTATTTCGCCTCGTCGACCGGCGTGTTCTTGGTGGGCCCTTGGCCGATGATCAGGATGACCGCGTCCTCATCCTTGGCTCCGGCCCAATGCACCTGGTTGCCGAACTCGGTCGCGAAGGTGCCGGCCTTGACCGGGACCATCAGATTGGCCGGATCGAATTTGTTGCCGGTGGCCACCCACCAGGTGCCCTCCAGCACATAGATGTAACGGTCGGCCGTATGGGAATGCGGGCGGCTGAAGTTGTTGCCCTTGGGCCATTTCGCCATCATCACATACATGGCGGGCTTGGAGGGATCGCCCGCGAGGATCGCGCGCTGGTTGGCCCGCGCTCCCTGCCACGGAATCTGGTCGGGCAGCTTGATGGTCACTGCTGACGGATCGCCGGTCCACGGCCCATCGGTTTTCGGGACGTCGGTGCTGGTCGAGGGCCCGATGCCGGTGATCAGATAGGCGCCGCTCTCCTCTTTGGTGCCGTCCCAGTGAACTTTCTGGGCGTGGTCGATCATGAAGGTGCCTTTCGGCACGCGCGTCGCATGCGCGGGATCGACCACCGTTCCGGTGCCGCGCCATGCAGCCCCCTCGACCACCACGATGTAGCGGTCGTTGGGATGATGGTGCGGATTGCCGAAGCGTCCGGGCACAAACGAATTGATGTAGACGTAGGGGCTTCCGGCCTTGGCCGGGTCGCCCAAAACGAGCGCATTGTTCGGCGCCTGCATGTTGGCGTTGCGCCATTTGAACTGGTCCGGTGTCGTGAGCACGACCGCCTTTGGGTCGAGCTCGGCCGCCTGCGCCCCGATCGCAGATCCGAGGGCGGCGGCGAAGCTTGCGAGAGCGAGACATCGGCGAAGACGTGGGCTCGCACGGTTTGCGGTCATCGGGATTTCCTCCGGTTCGCGCGCGTTGGCGCTTATCGCTCCGGCTCGGGACGGCCGGATCATGCGCCGATCCTAGGCGTTTCCCAGGTCTGTGTAAAAGCGCGCCCGGCGATTGCGGGGTCGTCACGCCGGATCGGCCTGTGCTATCGTGGCGCTCTCAACGGCGTAGACTTGCGCCGCCGAGGCGCATTTTCAGGAATCCGAGATCGAGAATGCGACAATGCAGAACAATGCAAAAAAGCCAGAACCGATCCAGTCGTCAGACAACGCGATCGGCTCGAGAGCAAACCGGAGGAGCAGGCCCATGCGGACGAAAAGCAGCTTATATCTGAGCGTGGCGGCCATCGCGGTTGCGGCGGTCCTCGCCGGTTCGCCGATGCGGCTCGACGCGCAACCCGGTCCGGCGGTGAGCATCGGCAGCACCGATCTCGGCGGCGTCGTCAGGGGACCGAACGGGCCGGAAGCCGGCGTCTGGGTGATCGCCGAGACGACCGATCTCCCCACCAAGATGGCCAAGATGGTGGTCACCGACGACCAGGGCCGTTACGTCTTGCCCGATCTGCCGAAGGCGAACTACAGCGTGTGGGTGCGCGGCTATGGGCTGATCGATTCGCCCAAGGTCACGACCGCCCCCGGCAAGATCCTCGACCTGACCGCGGTGCCGGCGCCGAACGAGAAGGCGGCCGCGGAATACTATCCGCCGATCTACTGGCTAGCGATGGCCAAGATGCCGGACAAGAGCGAGTTTCCCGGCACCGGCCACAGCGGCAACGGCATCAACGAGAAGATCAGCAGCCAGCCGCAGTTCCTGCGCGAGTTCAAGACCGACGGCTGCTTCCACTGTCATGCCGTCGGCGGCAAGGCGACGCGCACCATTCCGGAAGCGCTCGGCAAGTTCGGCACCGGGCATGAGGCCTGGACCCGGCGGCTGCAGTCCGGCCAGGCCAGCAAGGACATGGTCGAGACCATCGAGCGGTTCGGCACCGAGCGTGGCTTGAAGATGCTTGCGGACTGGACCGACCGGATTGCCGCGGGTGAAACGCCGGCGGTGAAGCCGCCGCGTCCGCAGGGCGCGGAGCGCAACGTCGTCATCACGGTCTGGGACTGGTCCGGCCCCAAGACCTATCTCCACGACGAGGTCGCCACCGACAAGCGCAATCCCACCGTCAACCCCAACGGCCCGCTCTACGGCGCGACCGAGAACAGCACGGACTTCATTCCGATCCTCGACCCGGTCACGCACACCGCCACGACGGTGAAGCTCCCGGTGCGCGATCCCAAGACGCCTTCGGCGATCAACACCCCGATGTTCGCGCCGTCCGCCTATTGGGGCGACGAGAAGCTTTGGAATGCCCAGACCATCCCGCACAGCCTGATGCTGGATGAGAAGGCGCGCGTCTGGTTCGCGGCCAGAATCCGGCCGGCCGCCAACCCCGACGTCTGCAAGAAGGGATCGGACCATCCTTCGGCGAAGATGTTCCCGATCAATGCCTCGAACCGGCATGTCATCATGTACGATCCGGCGAAGAAGGATTTTGCGCAGGTGAGCACCTGCTTCCCGACCCACCACGTGCAGTTCGGCTTCGACGCCAATCGCACGCTCTGGGCCAGCTCGGGCGGCGCGGGGGCCGAGGTCCTCGGCTGGGTCAATACCAAGATGATGGACGAGACCGGCGACGAGCTGAAGTCGCAGGGCTGGACGCCGTTCGTGCTCGACACCAACGGCAACGGCAAGCGCGACGAAGGCTATGTCGAGCCCAACCAGCCGGTCGATCCGGCCAAGGACAAGCGCATCCGGGTCGGCTTCTATTCGATCTCGCCGTCACCGGCCGACGGCACCATCTGGGGCACCGTGACCGGCTATCCCGGCTCGGTCGTGCGGGTCGATCCCGGCCCGAACCCATCCGAGACCGCGCTGGCGGAAATCTACGAAGTGCCGCTGCCGGGCTACTCGCCGCGCGGCGGCGACGTCGACGGCCAGGGCGTCGCGTGGTCGGCGCTCGCCAGCGGACATCTCGGGGCTTTCGACCGCCGCAAGTGCAAGGGCCCGCTCAACGGCCCGACGGCGACCGGCAAGCATTGCCCCGAAGGCTGGACGCTCTATCCGCTCCCGGGGCCGCAGCTCGGCGGCGTCACCGACAACGGCAGCGGCGAAACGCCCTACTACGCCTGGGTCGACCAGCACGACACCCTCGGCCTCGGCAAGGACGTGCCCGTTGCCACCGGCAACCAGAACGACTCGCTGATCGCGCTCAAGGACGGCAAGATGGTCAACATGATCGTGCCGTATCCCATGGGCTTCTGGGCCAAGGGCCTCGATGGCCGCATCGACGATCCCAATGCCGGCTGGAAAGGCCGCGGCATCTGGTCGAACACCGGCAACCGCACGCCCTTCCATATGGAAGGCGGCAAGGGCACGACGCCCAAGGTGGTGAAATTCCAGATGCGTCCCGACCCGCTGGCGAGATAGGCGGCGACCACGCACCGCGCGTGACGCTGCGCCGCAACTCCCACAACTCCCAAATGTCGCGAGCCGGATAAAATCCGTCCGGCTCGCGGTCCGTCAGTGAGTTCAGTGAATTCAATGAATCAAGGTGTTGCCATGAAAGTCCTGAAGCTTCTGCTCCTGCTCGCGCTTGCCGCGCTCCTGCCGCAGCCGGCGGGCGCCATCACCGGCGAGAAACCCGAGTTCAGGAAGATCGCCGACGACGTCTATGCCTTCATCGGCAAACTCAACGACGCCAACGCGCTGGTGGTGGTGACCACCCAGGGCGTGGTCCTGGTCGATACCGGCAACAGCCCGCCCGAGACGCGCGTCCTCGACAGGTTCATCAAGTCGGTGACCAGCCAGCCGGTGCGCTACGTCATCATCAGCCAGAACCACGGCGATCATTCCGGCGGCACGCCGCTGTTCTCCCCGCCCGCCAACGTGATCGTGCACGAGCGCGTCGCCAAGGACTGGGCGAGCTGGAAGCCCTACCAGGTCAAGTCCTGGCGCAAGCGCTTCCGCGAGCGCGCCGATGCGCTCAAGGACGTCAACCCGATCGACACCGTGCTGAGCGTCAAGGACAACATGACGCTGCACCTCGGCGGCAAGACCATCGAGCTGATCTATATCGACGACCCCTACAATCCCGGCGACCTCGCGATCTGGCTGCCGCAGAGCGGCGTCATGCACGCAGGCTTCGTCGGCTATCTCGACCGCCACCCCGATATCCGGCCCGACTACAGCCACGGCACCACCATGGGCATGCTCAAGCAGCTCGACGTGCTCAGCGCGCTCAAGCCGAAGGTGATGGTCCCCGCGCATGGCCCGCTCGGCGACGTGAAGGACTTGCACGCGCTTGCCGACTACCTGCTGATCGCGCGCCAGAAGGTCCGCACCATGATGGCCAAGGGCATGTCGCTCGCGGCCATCACCAAGGACTTCAACATGAGCGAGTACAAGGGCTGGGACCGCGAGAACCATTTCGAATGGCTCGCGGAGACGCTCCATCGCGAGTTGCGCGGCGAGGGGCCGCAGATCGTCCCGGTTCTGGACAAGGAGGTCAAAGGCACCATCCTGCGGATGGAGGAGGAGGGCCGGCGCCTGCTGGTCAAGCCCGACTCCGGCCCGGATCTGCGGCTGCGGGTCACCTCCGATACCGACATCGACGGCGCCGCGACCGACCGTTCCCAGCTCAAGGTCGGAATGAAGGTGGCCGCGAAGTACCTCGTGCCGGAGGGCTTCAACTCCGCGCTCGGCTACGATGTGACCGAGATGGCGGTCACGCCATAGCGCCTCGCGCCGGGACGCGCGCAGTCCATCTGACCGCTTGCCATCCTGACCGCTTGCCATCCTGACCGCTTGCCGCCAGCCTGCGCCGCTCCGCGCGTGGCTGCGGGGCAGGGGGCGAACTCAGGCCCGGCTGTAATCGCCGTAGAGCTTGACGGCATTGTCCCAGCGGATCGCCTCCATGAAGGCGTCGACATAGCGCGCAGCGGCGGCGCCGTAGTCCATGTGATACGCGTGTTCGTACATGTCGAGCACGAGCACGGGGCGCCCGCCGGCGAGCGTCGTCGTATGGTCCGCGGCCCACTGGTTCACCAGCCGCTTGTCGCGCGGGGAATAGGACAGGATCACCCATCCCGACCCGCCGCCCTGCGCCTTGCCCATCGCGGAGAATTCGGTCTTCCAGCGATCGACGCTGCCGAAATCGCGCGTGATCGCCTCGGCGAGGTCGCCGCGCGGGGCGCCGCCGCCGCCCAGGCTGTCGAAATACACTTCGTGCAGGATCATCGAGTTGGCGGCGATCAGCTCCTCGCGCTTGAGGCCGTTGACCATGAAAACAGGCGCCTTGGCGAAGTCGAGCTCGGCGAGCTGCGCGCCGATGGCATTGAGCCGCTTGACCGCGCCGACGTAGTTGTTCTCGTAGTGGCTCACCAGCACCTTCTCGGAGATGCCCTTGACGTTCTTGGGGTCGAGCGACAGCGGCTTGGGCTCGTAGGTCATCGCCTTGGCGCCTGCGGGCTGGGCGAACGAAGGCTGCTCGATGAGGGTCGCAACGGCGGCGGCGCCCGCAAGCCGTCCCACGTTCTGAAGAAAGTCCCGCCGTTCGATCGCATCGGTCATGTCATCCTCCTGTCTTGCTCGCTGGGTTGCTCTGCTGCTCGATCCTTCGTGCGCGCGCGTTCGCCCGGCGCGGCGAAACGGCCGGTGCCCAGACGCCATGCCGTCTCGAACAAACGGCGGAGCGCTCGCAGGCTCCAGAGCTTGCGGCGCGGGCGCGGCCGGGGTGGCGGAATGTCCGCGGATGCCGGCAGGCGTTGCGGCGGGCGATAGAAACCGGTGAGGCAAGGCGAAGGGGGAATTCCGTCCATGCGCAAACTCCTCGAAAAGATCGAGTGATGCGCAGAGCTTGGACGGCGGACCGTCTCGCGGGGAGCCTGCGTGTCCCCGTCGTCTGAATCTTAAGCGACAACGCGCTCTGCCGGCAACGGTTCCAGGCGGAGGGCCAGCGGGTGGAGCACGCGGCGACCGTTCCACCGGCGCGTGCAGGCTAGCTTGATCGGGGCCTGCCCTGGAATTCATTCCTTCGCCCGAACGGCCCCAAAAAATGCTAGAAGCACATCCGCGACGCTGTGGAAGGCGGGCGCGACGCAATCGAGCTGGCGGCTCGGGTGTTAAGCCGGCATAAACGACCACAGGTTGGCAACCCGCAACACCGCGACGCGCGACGAACGGGTTTGACGCTGCTGCGAGGAAGGACATCGGATGAGCACGCTGCGCATTCCAGCCCTGATGGGGCTTGCTCTCATGCTGGTCGTGCCGGCGGCATCGCCGTCGGCGCAGACCTATCCGTCGAAACCGGTCCGCGTGATCGTGCCGTTCGGCGCCGGCGGACCCGCCGACGTCTACGCGCGTGTGATCGCCCAGCATCTGACCGAGCAGCTCAAGCAGAGCTTCGTGGTGGAGAACCGCCCCGGCGCCGGCGCGATCATCGGCACCGACGCGGTCGCCAAGTCGCCTCCCGACGGCTACACGCTGCTGCTGATGTCGAACACGCATACGACCAACGAGTCGCTGATCCCGAACAAGCCGTTCCAGTTGATGCGCGACTTCGTGCCGATCACGCCGATCAACTCCTCCGACCTGCTGATGGTCGCGCATCCTGCGACCGGGGCGAAGAACCTCAAGGACTTCATCGCACTCGCGAAGGCGAAGCCGGGCGTGCTCAATTACGCGTCATCGGGCCCCGGAACGCCCTATCACATGGCCGGCGAGCTGTTCAAAGCGATGAGCGGGACCGACATCGTGCACGTGCCGCACAAGAGCTCGGGCGACATGCGCTCCAGCGTCATGGGCGGACACGTGCAGATGATGTTCGACGCCATCACGGTGATGGCGCAGGGCGTCCAGTCCGGGCAGCTCGTCGCCCTCGGCACGACCGGTGAGAAGCGCTCCGCCGTGATGCCCGAGGTGCCGACCGTCGCCGAGGCGGGCGTCCCGAACTACGCGGCCACCATCTGGGTCGGGCTGATGGCGCCCGTCGGCACGCCCAAGCCGGTGATCGACACCCTCAACGCCGAAGTGATCAAGATCATGAATCGGTCCGACGTGAAGGAGGCCTGGGCCCGGCAGGGCGCCGTGCCGATGCCGATGAGCGCGGCGGAGTTCGACAAGTATCTGCGCGCCGACATCGAGAAGTGGGCGCACGTGGTCAAGGTTTCCGGCGCCAAGGCCGAGTAGTCGCGGGTCCTGCCGCCAGGCGGCTGCGTCGCCCTCGGCGCGGCCGGCGGCCTTCGCGAGTGTTGGTTTTTATGAGAATTTTACACGGGCCGCGCGGCGGCACGCGCATTTGTGAACTGCGTAGCCCCTTGCATTGCAAGGCATCTTCGGATGAATTCAGCTTGCGGGGTCTAGAACAGAAGCGATAATTCGATTCTGCGATCTCTCCTGCACTCTTGATGCGACCAGAGCCGGGGGAGAGTGCCCGGCTGCGGAGGTGTTGCGCGATGCTCAATCTCGTGAAGGTAGCGCTGCGTCGTCCCTACACCATGGCGATCGCCGCCCTTCTCATCGTGCTGATGGGCGCCATTTCGGTCTCCCGCATGATCGTCGACATCTTCCCGACGATCGACATCCCGGTCGTCTACGTCGCCTGGAGCTTCAACGGTCTCAACGCCGAGGACATGGAACGGCGCGTCGTGCTGGTGAGCGAGCGCGCCTATTCGACCACGGTCAACGGCATCGATCACATCGAATCGCTGTCGATCCCGGGCCAAGGCATTCTCAAGATCTATTTCCAGCAGGGCATCGACATCGGCGGCGCCATCGCCCAGATCGCCGCCCAGAGCAACGCGGTGCTGCGCATCGCGCCGCCGGGGATGCAGCCGCCGAACATCATCCAGTTCAACGCCTCGAACGTGCCGGTGGTGCAGGTCACGCTCAACACCAAGACGCTGCCCGAGCAGTTGCTCTCCGACTACGCCAACCAGTTCCTGCGGCTGCGGCTGTTCACCATCCCGGGCCTGTCGATCCCGGGCGCGTTCGGCGGCAAGCAGCGCCAGATCATCGTCGAGGTCGACCCCGCCAAGTCCAGCTCCAAGGGCCTCTCCCAGATGGACGTGGTGAACTCGCTCGGCACCACGAACGTGATCGTGCCGGCCGGCATCGCCCGGCTCGGCCCCAAGGAATACAACATCTCGCTCAACTCGAGCCCCAAGCTGGTCGAGCAGTTCAACGACCTCCCGGTCGGCGTCCGCGAGGGCGTCACGGTGCTGCTGGGCGACATCGCCAAGGTCAGCGACAGCTTTGCGCAGCAGAGCAACATCGTGCGCATCAACGGTCAGCGCGCGAGCTTCCTGCCCATCCTGAAGAATTCCACCGCCTCGACGCTCGCGGTCGTCGACGCGGTGAAAGCCATGCTTCCCGACATCCAGGCCACCGCTCCCGAGGGTCTGGAGCTGAAGATCGACTTCGACCAGTCGGTGTTCGTGCGCGCCGCGGTCGAGAACGTGCTCAAGGAGGCGGTCCTTTCCTCGCTGCTCGTGTCTTTGATGATCCTCATCTTCCTCGGCAGTTGGCGCAACACCGTGGTCGTGGCGATGTCGATCCCGCTCTCGATCCTGGCCGGTATCGTCGGTCTGTTCGCGACCGGGCAGACGATCAACCTGATGACGCTCGGCGGCCTCTCGCTCGCCATCGGCATGCTGGTCGACAATGCGACCGTCGTCATGGAGAACATCCACCGCAACCAGACCCTGGGCAAGCCGCTCACGGTCGCGATCCTCGACGGCTCGGCCGAGGTGATCCAGCCGCTCACCGTGGCGACGCTCTGCATCTGCATCGTGTTCTTCCCGGTGGTGTTCCTGACCGGGCCGGCGCGCTTCCTGTTCATTCCGCTCGCCATCACGGTCGTGCTGGCGATGCTGGCGTCCTATATCCTGTCGTTTACCGTGGTTCCGGCCTTTGCCCGCCAGCTCCTCAAGGACGATCATCACGCCGAGGGACAGGCGCAAGGCTGGGGCCGGCGGATCGCCAACGGCTTCGACCGCGGCTTCGACCGCTTCCGCAATGCCTATGGGCGGGTGCTCGAAACGGTGCTGTTCCGGCCGAAGTTCGTCCTCGGCGGCGTCGCCGTGATGATCGCGGTGACGGGCGCGCTCGTGCCCGTCGTCGGCACCGACTTCTTCCCGGCCGCCGACGTCGGCATCGTCAAGCTGCACGTGCGCGCGCCGCGTGGCAACCGGCTCGAAGGCACCGAGCAGATCATGGCCATGGTCGAGGACCGCATCCGCACCATCATCCCGCCGGCCGAGCTGCGCACCGTCAACCACACCATCGGTGTCCCGGGCGCGCTCAACCTCGCCTTCGTTCCAAGCGACAACGTCAGCGGCGCCGACGGCGAGATGCTGATCTCGCTGCAGAAGCCGCACAAGCCGTCGGAATATTATCGCAAGCGCATCCGTGCAGAGCTCGCCGACGAGTTCCCCGGCACCACCATCTACTTCCAGACCGCCGACATCGTGAGCCAGGTGCTGAATTTCGGTCTGGCGGCGCCGATATCGATCCAGATCCAGGACCAGAACCTCAACCGCTCCTACGAGGCCGCGCAGAAGCTGTTGCAGATGATGAAGCGGATTCCCGGCGTCGTCGACCCGCGCATTCCGCAAGTGCTGGATTTCCCGACCCTGCAGATCGACGTCGACCGCCAGCGCGCGGCGCGGCTCGGCGTCGCCCAGCGCGACGTCGCCAACAACATGCTGACGTCGCTGGCGGGCAGCACGCTGGTCAGCCCGACCTATTATCTCAACCCGCAGAACGGCGTGAACTACCAGGTCGCGGTCAGCACGCCGCTTGATCTGCTTCAGTCGGTCGCCGACATCCTCAGTTTCCCGGCCAATCCGCCCACCAACAATATCCTGCCGGCATCCGCGGTGGTGACGCCGGTCACGGTCCCGACCGCGCAGGTCACCCGGCTAGGCGACATCGCGACCGTGCGTCCCGGCTCGACCATGAACTCGATCAACCATTACACCATCCAGCGCGTCATCGACGTGAACGCCAACGTCGAAGGCCGCGACCTCGGCTCGGCCGCCGCCGAGATCAAGCTGGCGATCGCCGAGGTGCAGAAGACGCTGCCCTCGACCTCCAAGATCTTCCTGCGCGGCCAGAACGAGGTGATGGAGAACTCGTTCCGGCTTCTTGGTTTCGGCCTCATCCTGGCGGTGATTCTGGTCTATGCGGTGCTCGTCATCCTGTTCCAGTCCTGGGTCGATCCGTTCATCATCATGATGGCGATCCCGGGCGCGCTCGTCGGCATCATCTGGACGCTGGTCATCACCGGCACGACGATCAACGTCGTGTCGCTCATGGGCGCGATCATGTCGATCGGCATCGGGGTCTCGAATTCGATCCTGCTGGTGAGCTTCGCCAACGATCTGCGCGGCCGCGACGAAAGCCTGACGCCGTTCCAGGCGGTGGTCGAAGCCGGCAAGACGCGGTTGCGCCCGATCATGATGACGGCGCTGGCGATGATGATCGGCATGGTGCCGATGGCGCTCGGCCTCGGCGAGGCCGGCGAACAGAACGCGCCGCTCGGCCGCGCCGTCATCGGCGGCCTCGCCATCGCGACCTTCGCGACCTTGTTCCTGGTCCCGATCTTCTACACCCTCATGCGGCGCAAGCCGCCCGCACTGCACACACTCGATCAACGATTTGCAGCCGAAGCAGCCGGCGCATCGACGGGAGGTTTGGCCCATGGCTAGTTCGAAGGACGTCCGCTCGTCCAAATTCTACGTGTTCACCGTCGCATCGCTGATCGTTGCCGGATTGGCGGTGTTCTACTTCCACTATGCGCGCAACAACGAGATCGCGGCGGTGCGCGAGGCGCGCGCCTCGGTCGCCGACCGCGGACCGCGGATCGAGATCGTGACCACCACCGCCGGGCCGACGACGCGAACCATCAAGCTGCTCGGCGACGTCCGCTCCGGCGCGACGACCACGCTCTATTCCAAGATTTCCGGCTATCTCAAGACCATGCACGTGGACAAGGGCGACAAGGTCGAGGCTGGGCAGGTCGTCGCCGAAATCGAGTCGCCCGAGCTCGAGCAGCAATATACCGGCGCCGCGGCCGACCTCGCCAACAAGCGCCGCAACCTCGATCGCATCCGCGGCCTCTACGAGCGCGGCAACGCCACGCAAGTTGCCATGTACAATGCCGAGACCGAAGCGACGGTGGCCGAGAACAACGTCGCCGTGCTGATGACCAACAAGTCCTATCAGACCGTGCGCGCGCCCTATGCCGGTCGCGTGACCGCCCGCTACGCCGATCCCGGCGCGCTCATCGGCAACGCCCAGACCAACTATGTCAGCGCCCAGCCGATGCTCACGATCTCCGACGACACCAAGGTGCGCGTCTACGCCTACCTGCAGCAGGCCGACGTCACCTATGTGAACGTCGGAGACATCGCCGAAGTCTCGGATGCGAGCGCGCCCGAGCGCAAGAAGACGGCGACGATCACGCGCATGACCGGCGAGCTCGACACCAAGACCCGCACCATGCTGATCGAGGTCCACATCGACAACCAGGACAACTTCATCGTCCCCGGCAGCTTTGCCTACCTGACGCTGCAGGTGAAAGTGAAAAGCTATCCGCAGATCCCGGTGACGGCGCTGCTCACGCGCGCCAACGAGAACATCGTCGCCGTGCTCGACAAGGACGTGGTGCGCTTCCGGCCGGTCAAGGTGGCCTCGACCGACGGCGCCATCGTGAGCCTCACGGAAGGGCTCGCGCCGGGCGAGAAGATCGCGATCAACGTCCCCGACGAGGTGACGAACGGCAGCCGCGTCCAGCCGATCGACGCCGCCAGACGCTGAGGCGGCCTGGCGGCGCGCATCCGGCGCCGCCGTCCGGCGACATCGCGGGACGAAGCGAATACGAGGCTTTGGGCGATCTCTACACCGGCGAGAACCGGGCGCATGGATACGAGGACGAAGCTGCTGCAGCTCGTTATTCTGGCGCCGCCGCGGAATACGGTGCCAAGCGCTCTGCCAAGGGCGCACGCATCAAATCGTATTTCGAGGCCGGGGCCACGATCCTCAAGGCCGCGGGTGCCTACGCTGGCGCGGATTCGTTTTCCGGGCGGGCGCGCGACCGTTTCAATCCCGAGCTACCTGACGAGGGCCAGCCGCTGCGAATCAACCGTTATGGGGGCCCGTCGCTGAGTCGATTCAGGCGGGGCTTGGGGGAATTGTACTGATGTGGCTCGACTTATGGATTGGTGCCGCTCTCACGCGCTGGCGCAGCCGTCGAGCTATCGCGGCATTGACGGGGTTGGCAGATGGTTTGCAGCGGCGAGCTTTGCAAGAGGACAGCGCAGCCGTGCGCGCGCGAATTCTTGGCACGACAATAGAGCTGTTCAACGCGCTCGAATGGGCGGGCCACCTGTCACGGCCGGCGGCACGAACGCTTGCGCGTGAATGGGCCGTGAAATATTCGGCGGCAACTGGCGTTCCAGTACCGACTGGCGCCGAGGTGATCCAACTCGGCGCGCGCCGCGGCCGTTGCGAAGCGTGATCGAGGTGATGGGCTTGCTGTTCCACCCCGCCTTGAGGTCGGGGAGGTCGTCCATTCGCAATCGGTCGGCTATTGCTTGGCGACGGGGGTCAGGACGCCAACATCACTCCCATTGCCGTCGATGTAATTGTTGCCATAGCTCGCCACCACGCCGCTGGTGGTCGCCGACCGACCGACTGTGTTCCCGGTCACCACCGACTGGGCGGCACGAAGGGTCGCGCCCACACCATTGGCCCCAATGCCGTAAAAGTTGTTGGCGGCGACGGAATGGAACAGCACGAGCGTAGCCGGCGCTTGGCCCGTGGTCGAATAGGCGAAAAAGCCCACGGCGCTATTGCGGGCGGCGACGCTGTCGGACACGGTCGCATTGACCGTCCCGGGGTTGTTCGACCCGTCCACAATGATACCGTGACCGCCATTGTTATTCACCTCGACGCGGTTGAACACCGCCGTGACGATGCTGCCCGCGCCGGTCGAGGCGACATAGATTCCCTCCTGTCCATTATCGGCCACCAGCGTGTTCGAGACCAAGAGATTGCTCGCAGCAATCGGAAAGAATTTGATGCCCCGGCTAGTGACATGACGGATGACGCTGTTCTCGATCGTCAAGGATGCGCCGCTGTTGAATTGAATTCCGGTCTCGCCGACGCCCGCCCCCTCGATGATCAGCCCGCGGATGTTGATGACGTCGTTTGGACCCGCACTGATGGTGATGCCGGTGCCGCCTGAGGGCACCAGCACGCCCGCCGTGCCGTTGCCGATGATGCTGATCGAATTGGTGATGGTCAGCGGGCCGAAACCGGCCGCGTCGAGGAGGTTGATCTCGCCGCCCGGGGTGGTCTGCCCATAAGCATAGACCAAGGTCCGGCAGGGCGACGGGCGGCCGCAGGTGCCGGTATCGGTGCCGAACGAGGCGATAAAGGTGCGGGTGGTGAGCGCCTGCGCCGGTGCGGCTGGCAGCATGAGGGCGAGTACAGCGGCGAGAATGATGGCGGTGCGGTCCATGTGAAACCCTCTGCAGCGCGTGTGGAATACACGCAGGCGCAAGTCTACCGCAGGGGAAGCCCGTGCAAAATGGCCATGGTCTCCTGAGAGGTGACCGCTACAACAAGCCGCCGGCAGCGGATTGAAGCCGCGCGCGTAGAGGGCGAGCGGGTTCAGTTACTGCGGCCGTGGCCCATAGCTCCGAGATCAGTGCAGCGCCTTGCGAACCGCGGCGCGAACGGCTCTTGCAAGCGAAGGCGGATTGCCGATCGACAGCCAAAAGCATCGGCCGTCCGGGAGCATTGAAGTGTGGTCCTCTCGAAAGACAAAGTGGTCCTCTCGAAAGACAAACATGAGGACGCCCCTTCGGTCGGCGGCAAATGCGTAGCGGGCACCGCGCTCGCTCGCGGCCATGCCATTGAACCAGTTGTCAGTCGGTTTTGTTGGCGGCAGGAGGGTGGAGATCTTCATGCGTCAATCGCGGTCAGGCCATGCACCGCGAGTTGGCGGATGTCGTCCCGGAGCGACACGAGTGCGCGATGGGCCTCGGTGTCGTCGCCCTGGTTGGCCGTCCAGTTGTCCAGATCATCGCGAGGCTGGCCGGACCACACGGCAGACCACTTGCCGACTACGCGAATCTGAGCAGCATTTCCTCAAGGGTGGCCGCCCGCGCGCTCGTGATCTTGTCGACAAGAGCCTGGGTCTGATCGCCGAGCTTTCCGTACGCACTCTCGGCGGCTTTGTCGGAGACCTGATGATCCGGAAAAGCCCGCCAAGTGGCAAACGTCTTTTCAAACTCTGCATAGAGCTTGGTGATTGAGACCGGTTTGGCCGGCGTCTCACCTGTAGGAATGCTTTTGCGTGTGATACGATTCGTTTCAGTCTTGGCCATTGGTTGCTCCTAGCTGTTGGTGTGAAGCACCAGCCAGGCGGAATGCCGCTCAGTATTTTTGCTATTGTGGATTCGGTCACGTCGCGCCCCTGTCGGTGCGGTGTGGCAAGTCCCGGCCCGTCGTTACTAGCGGCGGGTCGGGGCGCTAAGGATGATGATCAGCGCAAGTTGAGCCGAGTATCGCCTAGCGAGTTTTGCAGAATGTTGCCAGGATTGTTGCCAGCGCTCGGCTTCTAATTTAGCGGCGCCGGCTAAGTCCTTGAAATATTGGCTCCGCGGGTAGGATTCGAACCTACGACCAGCCGGTTAACAGCCGGCTGCTCTACCGCTGAGCTACCGCGGAACGTCGAGAGCTCTGCTCGCGCGACTGGCTATAACAAAGGGTCTCCCGATTGCAAAGCGCCAAATGGCGCCCGCTCCCGTACGGCATCCGCCCCAAAAAAGTGCCGCCCCGCGGAGGTCCGCGAGCCGGCATCATTCGTTGGCCGTGGTCCTGCGGCGCGATCAGGTGTGCGCGCGGCCGGCGAAGACGGCCTGCGGAATCTGGTCCCGCGTGAGCCCGTGGCTGGCCAGTTGCAGGTCCGACATCCGCGCCAGGGCCTGGTAGCGCGCCGCCATATCGCGCGCTTCGCCGACGCCGTCGATGAAGCTCGAGAAGCTGTGGCCGAGGCGTTGCAGGAATGCGGGCGTCGCCTGAATGACGTGGGTAAGGGCAAGAGTGCTCATGGAAATCTCCTTCGAATCGAGTGGTCGACCCCCATATAAACCTGGTATACCAGAGGTTCTAGAGGCACTTATTGCATAGCAGCAATTGGCTGCAGCATGGCGCGTTAAGGGTTTGTTAGGAATTCGGGGGTCCGCCGACGGCCCTAGGCGCTTGACCGTTCCAATCTCGGTCCGTGGCGGTCCCAGATCAGCGGTGCACCGCTGCGCAAGTGCTGCGCGCTGCACCGCGTCCGGGACACATGCGGCTTAAGTCAGCGTCGATGCCGCTGACAGGGAGGCGCTCGGCGCCCGCTGCACCGAAAGGGCTGGTGACGGCTGCGCGGCCAGCGTGCCCACCGGGCGCTCGCCGCCGCTCGCCGGTGGTTTGCCGTTGTCCTTGATCTTGAAGTTGGAGGCCACGTCCGGAATTGAACCGGAGTACACGGTTTTGCAGACCGTTGCGTAACCACTCCGCCACGTGGCCTCATGGGCCGATGTCGGCAATGTCCGGATAGGCAACTAACCCTATGATCGCACTGATCTGACGGGTTTTCGGCGGCGATAATCGCGGCGCGGCTTGGGCTTGGGCGCCAATTCCGGCAACACCGCCTGCGCCTCGCGATATTTCGCCAGCATCCGCTCCAAGGCGTCGTTCAGCGTGATCTCGAGGTCGGGCCGCTTTTCCAAGCCGGCGAGCAGCATGCCCGTGGCCTCGAGGGTCGACAGCCCGTCGCTGCGCGGTTCGCGGCGCAGCTTGCCATACAGCGAGGGCTTTGCCGGGCCCAGAATGACGCGCTGCAGCTTCAGCAGCCAGGCGTTGCGCCACCACAGCGCCTTGGCCTGGCTCCAGGTGCCGTCGATCACCACGATGCCCTGGATGTCCTTGAGGATCGCACGCTGGTTTTCCTGCGCCTGGCCCTTGCGGTCGATCGCCAGGATCTCGCGATCGGTCTCGAAGTCGGCGACTTTTGCGGACCCGAGATACAGCACCGCCCAGCGCGACTGGTCCTGCACCGGACGGCCCAGCGCCTTGGCCAGGCTCGGCCACGACAGCCCGACCTTGACCACGGCGTTCTTGAAATGGAGCGCGGCGACGCGCGCGGTGCCGAGCGCCCTGTCCTGCTCTTGCG
>JAXDOD010000159.1:0-38533 GCA_034669045.1 Alphaproteobacteria bacterium | reverse complement strand
ATGCCGCCGTTGACCGTCGCGGTATGGCCATCGGCCTGCACCTCGCCGCGCCATGCGCTGGCGATGTTGTAGGCGATGTTGGTGGCAAGCGCGGTCTTGCCCATGCCGGGGCGGCCGGCCACGATGATCAGATCGGACGCCTGCAGGCCGCCCATCTTGCTGTCGAGGTCCTTGAGGCCGGTGGCGAGACCCGACAGCCTCCCCTCGCGCTGGTAGGCGCGCGCCGCCATGTCGAGCGCGGTCGTGAGCGCGGTGTCGAATTTCTGGAATCCGCCGCCGTAGCGCCCGATCTCGGCCAGTTCATAGAGCCGGCGCTCGGCGTCCTCGATCTGCTCGCGCGGTGCGAAATCGACCGGCGCGTCGAAGGCGACGTTGACCATGTCCTCGCCGATCTGGATCAGGTCGCGACGGATGGCGAGATCATAAACCGTCCGGCCGTAGTCGGCTGCGTTGATGATCGTGGTCGCTTCGGCCGCAAGGCGAGCGAGGTACTGCGAGACCGTCAGCCCGGCAATGTTGATGTCGGCGGGCAGGAACGTCTTCAGCGTCACCGGCGAGGCAAGCTTGCCGGTGCGGATCAGGCTGCGCGCGATTTCGTAGATCTGCTTATGGATCGTCTCGAAGAAATGCTCGGGTTCGAGGAAATCGGAGACGCGATAGAGCGCTTCGTTGTTGATCAGAATTGCGCCCAGCAGCGATTGCTCCGCCTCGATGTTGTGCGGGGCAGTCCGGTATGACGTTTTTGACTCTTCTGTCTGTACACGGGCAGCCGATTCGAGTGGTGTCATGATTCCCGGTGGGCTTCCAATCCGTCGAAAGAGTGGCGCACTTAACCCGCGCGGCGATTCGGCGCGATGGCTCGTTGACGCTGTCCCCGATACACACCGGCGGCCCCTCGGCTGAGGGAAAGTTCGCCACCGGCCCTTGACGATGTAGCTCCGGTATCAGGCGCGGGTCTGCGGCCGACCTGGGTCCGAACCACGGGTCCCATTCGGCCGCCTCCGCCTCGCATCTCGTTGCGTTGCCACGCGCAGGACACAATCCACCGGCATCGGTGCAATCACTCGATCTCACGCTGGGTCCAGGGCCGCATGCCCTTCCGGACGGAAATATAAACAAGGCCTCGCTGCACAGCAGTGTATGCTGTTGTCTGGCAGTGGAATGCGGCGCAAAGTTACGTACGTTCCCGCACGCAGCGTTCGGCTTTAACGCGAGATGTCAGCGCAATGGCTTGGCAGAGCCAGCGCCGGCGGATGGTGAGGAGGTCTTGGTGTCAAGCTTCCGGCAAGCTGCGACCTGGCTGATCGGCAGCGCGGCTGTCCTCCTGGCAGCTCCGGCCATCACCCAAAACATCGACGCCGGCAAGTCGCCCGCCCAGATTTTCGCGGACACGTGCGCTGGCTGCCACCGCAGCGCCGGGGCGCTCAAGCGGACCAGCCAGAATTTCCTGCGCGCCCATTACACAACCGGTTCGCAGGAGGCCGCCGCCATGGCCAATTACCTGGCCGGGGTTCCGGGCGAGCCGAAGCGCCAGCCGGCCGACGGCGCCAAGCAGAATCCCAAACAGAACGCGGACCAGGCCAAGTCGCCGCAAGGCCAGGCCAAGGGCAAGCAGGGCGCAACCGCGCAGGCGCGCCCTCCCGTCGCCGAAGAAAAGCCGCCCGAGCCGCCGCCGCCCCCTGCGACACCGGCCGCGCCGCCGGCGCCAGCCGCGCCGGTCGCGCCGCCGCTCGAAGCCTTCGAGGAATAGAGCGGTTTACGCTTTCTTCTCTGCTTCGCCTCCCGCAGGCGTTGCTTCAGCGTCGTGCGCGCGAAGAGTCTCGGCCGCTTCCGGGTCGAAGAAGGCTTCGGCGGCAGCCGCGGCCGCCTCGGCCTCGTCGTCGGCCGCTTCGCGCGCGACCGTGACGTCTTCGCCACGTGCGATGCGCTGCGCCTCGTCGGCGTTACGCGCTACCGTGACGCTGACCGTCACCTCGACTTCGGGATGCAGCGTGACCGGGACCTTGTGCATCCCGATCGTCTTGATCGGCGTATTGAGCGCAATCTGGCTGCGCACCACGGCGAAGCCTTTGTCGACCACCAGCGCGACGATGTCGCGCGGCGACACGGAGCCATAGAGCTGTCCGCCCTCGGCCGCCTGGCGCAGGACCGTGAAGCTCTGCCCGTCGAGTTTCTGGCCGATCTTCTCGGCCTCGCCTTTCTGCTCAAGATTGCGGGCTTCGAGCTCGACCTTCATACCTTCGAAGCGCGACCTGTTGTCCTTGGTGGCACGTAGCGCCTTGCCGCGGGGCAGGAGGTAGTTGCGTGCAAAGCCGTCCTTGACGCGCACGACTTCGCCCATCTGGCCAAGCTGGGCGACACGTTCAAGCAGGATCACTTCCATTTTTGAGTCTCCATTGGTTTGTCGATGGTGAGGGGTTCGGTTCAGACGCGCACGCTCGGCGGCCCCCGTTTGGCGGCGACGCGCGCGCGGATGTGGAAGGCGGTCTCGATCAGGCCCAGCAGCGCCATGGCGAGCACCGGCCACAGGAACACGATCGAGACGCCATAGACGCCAGCCAGCGCAAGGGTGCGGTGGTCCATGCCGCGCGTGATGACGTGCATCACGGCGAAACCAAGCAACGCGAAGACCATGAGCAGGCTCGCGGCGGCAACACCTGCCATGGTGCCGGCGAGGTCGGGCAGAAAGGTGCCGGCAATGGCGGCCGCGAAGAGCGCGGGCGCGACCGCCGGCAACGTGATCGCCGACAGGTCCGGCCAGGGCCGCCGCAGCCGGTTGGAAACCCTCACGATGCGGGCGGCGAGCCAGAGGTTGAGCGTACTGATCAGTGTCGCGATCATGGCCGCGACCGGCAGGATGGCGGACGCCACCAAGCCGATCATCCGTTCGGTATCGGCGCGCAATGCCGGGGTCTCGGCGGGCGTCTGCTTGAGGGCGCGCTCGAATGCGCTCCGCAACGCCGCCTGGAAGTTCTCCTTGTCGTCGCCGAAGTTCGGCAGGGCGAAGGCGATCAGGATGGCGGCGATGATCGCCGCCCACAGGACCAGGCGTCCGACCGGATACCATTCGAAGCTCGGCGCGCCGCCGTTCGCCGCAATCGGGCGCGCCAGCAGGGACAGGTAGCCGAGCCACCACGCCGGCAGCGCCACGCCAAAAAGAAACGCTGCGAAGTAGTGGAATCCGAGCGCAAGGCCGAGCGCGGCCGCGGCGCCTACCCCCGCGATAAGGCTCGCCCGGTGGCTCCAGCCGAGCGCCGCGATCAGGAGCGGCAGCGGCGCGAGATTGAACAGCAGGACCGCGAGCAGCGACCCGGACGCGACGGATGCGAACAGCAGCGCCGCCGCGGCGCTGGCTCCCAATCCGACCATAACGATCTGCATCATCGCAAGCTGTCCCGCTTCGTCAGCGGTTAGAGACGGATCGAGGCCCGTCCCAACCATCGGCTGCCGGCGCTCGCCCGGCGGCCTCGCATGTCACATTCGGGGCGACAACCCAGGCCGCCGCATCAACGGATCACATAGGGCAGAAGGCCCAGAAAGCGCGCGCGCTTGATCGCCTTGGCAAGCTCGCGTTGCTTCTTGGCCGACACCGCGGTGATGCGGCTCGGCACGATCTTGCCGCGCTCGGACACGTAGCGCTGCAGGAGCCGCACGTCCTTGTAGTCGATCTTCGGCGCATTGGCGCCCGAAAACGGACAGGTCTTGCGGCGGCGGAAAAACGGACGGCGGGACTGCGTCGGTGCAAGGCTCATTGCTGTCACTCCTGCGACGTGGCGGCAGGCGCGGGGGCGTCGTCGCGCGGCGGGCGACTGTCGCGATCCCGGTGGCCGCGATGTTCGCCGCGATCACCCCGGTCGCCGCGATCCCCCCCCCCCCGGTCGCGATCCCGGAAACTTCCGCGGTCACGATCACGGAAGCCACCGCCGCCGCGGTCGTCGCGATCGCGATCGGACTTGCGCAACATGGCGGAGGGGCCTTCCTCATGCTCCTCGACACGCACGGTGAGATAGCGCAGCACGTCTTCGTTGAGGCTTTCCTGGCGCTCGACTTCGGTGATCACCGCCGATGGCGCATCGAGATTGAACAGGGTGAAATGCGCCTTGCGGTTCTTGCGCATCCGGAAAGCGAGCGACTTCACGCCCCATTGCTCGAGCTTCGTGATCTTGCCGCCCATCTGCTCGATGACGCCTTTGAGCTGGGCGGTCAGTTCCTCGACCTGCTGCGCGCTGACATCTTGGCGCGCGAGCATGACATGTTCGTAAAGCGGCATGAGAATGCCTTTCCCTTGCGTGGTGCCGGTCCCGGCGCGTAGCCCTTCGAGCCCTTTCGGGAAAGGCTCGAATGCTCAGAAGGCGGGAACACCGGACGCCGGGCCATTTGGCCCTGCCGGGCGGCTTCCCTTGAAGGGAAGCCCGCACGGCCGTCCGTTCAGCTCCCGGCCGGGAACAGCGGAAGCCGGGTTATAGGGGATTTCGGCGGAAACGCAAGCAGGCGCCCGCCACCATTATTTCTTCATTTCTTTGCCTCGGCGGGTGTCGACGGTGCGGCATTGATGTTGTCGTTTTCATCGATGTAATTGTCGCCGTAGCTCAGGAGCTTGCCGCTGGTCCTGAACCCTGCCCAGCCGGTTGTGTTTCCCGATAGGGTCGTCTGGCCGATCCGGGTGGTTGAGGTCCCGCCAGCAATGAAGATGCCGTTCACATTATTATTGGCGGCGACGCAACGGATCAACATGACGAGCGGTGCCGCCTTGTCTGTTGCCGAGAACGAACTAAATCCGCCGCCGTGATTGTTGGCGGACACGCTGTCCGCCACGGTGGCTTTGACTGTTCCCGTGCTGTTGCCGCCGTCGATGACAAGGCCGTCGCGACCGTTATTGTAGATTTGGATCCGGTTGAACATCGTCTTGACGATGCCGGCGCCGGTGGGACTGACCACGATGCCGTCTCCATCATTGTCTGAAACCAGGGTGTTGGAGATTGCGAGGTTGCTCGAAGCGATCGGATTGAATTCGATGCCATTGCCGGTCATGTTCCGGACGACGCTGTTCTCGATGATCAAGGACTTGCCGCTGTTGAATTTGATTCCGGTCGAGCCCGCTGCCGCGCCCTCGATGATGAGCCCCCGCAGATTGATCTTGTCGTCAGGGCCGGCACTGATCGTGATGCCAGTACCGTTCGGAGCAACCAGCACCCCGGCCTCGCCGAGCCCGTTGACGATGCTGATCGATTTGGTGATCGTCACCGGACCGTAGCCGGCAGGATCGAGCGTATTGATCTCGCCGCCCGGATTGGTCTTGACGATTGCGCCAGCGAAGGTCCGGCATGGCAAGGGCCGGCTGCAGGGATTGCTCTCGAGGCCCGTTGACGACACGAAGGATCGCACATTCTGGGCTTCGGCCGATGTCTCGTGCAGGATCAATGCGAGTGTTCCGATAAACAAGGTGGATAGGATTTTCATGATCGCCCCTCAGCAGATGTGGACATCGCAAGTCGCGATGGTGTCATTATACTGACAAGCCCCGCCAAAGAACATGTGACGGGTACATTTCGCGCCGGTCGGCTCTTCCGGCAGCTTCAAAGAGGGACGGGCAGGTGTTGCAGAAGCCTGCCGCCGTTCGACCGCCGAGAATCGATCGTCAGGTTGCGCGTTCTGGATTTGCGCGCGCGAGATCGACCCGCTGCAGGAGCTCGGCGAGCTTGACCGCAAGGTCGACGCCTTCGCGGATCTGGCGCGCTCGTTTGGAGTCGGAGCCGGTGCGGGTGCGCAGCTTGTTGAGCTCGGACAGCAGGGTTTCGAGACTGTCCGCCACGAGCTGATGCCGATAGGCCGGGTCCTGGCGCGCGCGTGCCAGGTCGGCGTCGGTAACGATGGTGGCGGCGCGCATTGGGCCATGCCGATGAGTTGCGTTGGCCCATTCTAGGCCGGCGTAGTTGTCGCCAGGTTAGGAACCAGGGTTTGCGGCAGGTTACGAGGAAGGCTTGTTTTTGCCTTACCGGCCGAAATGCCGCGGCTTGACAGAGATGAGGTCGCGGTGTCTTACGGCACAATCTCCCGACAACGGACGGGCAAGGGGCCGGTATGTCGCGTGCTTTCGTCTTCCCAGGGCAGGGCAGCCAAGCCGTCGGAATGGGCAAGGCGCTGGCGGAGGCGTTCCCGCAGGCACGTGCCGTGTTCGAAGAGGTAGACGCGGCGCTCGGCGAGAAGCTCTCTGCCATCGCCTGGGCGGGACCAGCCGAGCAGGTGACGCTTACCGCCAATGCGCAGCCGGCGCTGGTGGCGGTGTCGCTCGCGGCGATGCGGGTGTTGGAGACCGAGGCTGGGGTCGATCTCCGGCGCGATGCGCAATTCGTCGCGGGCCATTCGGTCGGCGAATATTCCGCCCTTGCCGCCACCGGCGCACTGTCGCTTGCCGATGCGGTGCGGCTCGTGCGCATCCGCGGCCGTTCCATGCAGGAAGCGGTGCCGGTCGGCGTCGGCGCCATGGCGGCGCTGCTGGGCGTCGATTTCGATGAAGCCGCCGCGATCGCGTCGGAAGCAGCGCAAGGCGAGATCGTGCAGGCCGCGAACGACAACGGCGGCGGGCAGGTCGTCGTTTCCGGCCACAAGGCTGCCGTCGAGCGCGCGGTCGAGATCGCCAAGGCCAAGGGCGTGCGGCGGGCCATGATGCTGCCGGTCTCCGGACCGTTTCATTCCGCGCTGATGCAGCCGACCGCCGAGGTGATGGCCGCGGCGCTCGCCCAGGTCACCGTGAAGCCGCCGACCGTGCCGCTCGTCGCCAATGTGCTGGCGCGGCCGACCACCGACCCGGCGCAGATCGTGCGCGGCCTGGTCGAGCAGGTTACCGGCACGGTGCGCTGGCGCGAGTCGGTCGCCTTCATGGCGCAGGCGGGCGTGACCACGTTCTACGAGGTCGGGTCCGGCAAGGTGCTCACCGGCCTGCTCAAGCGCATCACCGCAGGCGCGACCGGAGTGTCGATCGGGACACCGGAGGACGTGGCGGCATTCAAAGCCGCGCGCGGAACATGACAAAGCGCGACGACTTCAGGAGCGATCGATGTTCGATCTGACCGGCAAGACCGCGCTTGTCACCGGCGCGACCGGCGGGATTGGCGGGGCGATCGCGCGGGCGTTTCACCGCCAGGGCGCAACCGTGGCGATTTCGGGCACGCGAGAGGACGCGCTCGCGCTCCTCGCAGGCGAACTCGGGCAGCGCGTCCACGTGCTGCCGTGCAATCTCGCCGACAAGGACGCTGTCGAGGCGCTCATTCCAAAGTGCGACGAGGCGATGGGCAAGCTCGACATTCTTGTGGCCAATGCCGGCATCACCCGCGACAATCTTCTGGTGCAGTTGAGCGACCAGGCCTGGGACGAGGTGATCGCGGTCAACCTCACGGCCACCTTCCGGCTCGCGCGCGCGGCCGTGAAGGGCATGATGCGGCGGCGCAGCGGGCGGCTGATCGGCATCACGTCGGTCGTTGGCGTCACCGGCAACCCGGGGCAGGGGAACTATACCGCCGCCAAGGCCGGGATGATCGGCATGTTCAAGTCGATCGCACAGGAATATGCCAAGCGCGGGGTGACCGCGAACTGCATCGCGCCGGGCTTCATCGCCACCGCCATGACCGACAAGCTCAACGACAAGCAGCGCGAGGCAATCCTGGCGCGGGTGCCGGCGGGGCGGCTCGGTACGGGCGCGGACGTGGCGGCGACGGCGGTTTATCTTGCTTCGGAGGAGGCTGCCTATGTCACCGGTCAGACGCTGCACGTGAACGGCGGGATGGCGATGGTGTGAGCCTGGTACGACAGGTTTGGCGCCGCTTCCGGCACCGTATCCGGCATGCTGGTCAAGGCATTTGAAGTATGATAACCGGACTTTGGCTTGGCTGGAAACACCACGGGGCCAGGGTGATGGCCGAGGTCCGCTCGCGATCTTGGGCGATCCCAAACCACGACAAGCCGATCGCAATGGCTCGGGGGCGGGTGACCGGTCGAGCCTAATTCGAGGACACGAGGTCAGCGATGAGTGACATTGGCGAGCGGGTGAAAAAGATCGTCGTGGAGCATTTGGGCGTCGAAGCCGACAAGGTGACCGAGGCTGCCAGCTTCATCGACGACCTCGGCGCCGACAGCCTCGACACGGTCGAACTCGTCATGGCCTTCGAGGAAGAGTTCGGCTGCGAGATCCCGGACGACGCGGCCGAAACCATCCTTACCGTCGGCGATGCGGTCAAGTTCCTTGAGAAGAACGCAAAAAGCTGATCCTTCCGCGTCGACCATTACCGCCGGCTCCGAGCTTCCGCCTTGGCGCTCTGCGGCGTCGAGCGGATCATAGTCGCGGACGTCGGCGAGGGATTCGCAGATGAGGCGGGTCGTTGTCACGGGGCTCGGCATGGTCACGCCGCTCGCGTGCGGGGTGGAGCCGACGTGGCAGCGCCTCGTCAGCGGTCAAAGCGGCATCAGCCGGGTCGAACGCATCGACATCTCCGACCTGCCGGTGCGGATCGCCGGCCAGGTGCCGCGCGGCGACGGCTCAAACGGCACCTACAACTCCGATCAATGGATGGAGCCGAAGGAGCAGCGCAAGGTCGACGAGTTCATCGTCTATGCCATGTGCGCGGCGACGCAGGCGCTCAACGACGCCGGTTGGAAGCCGCAGAGCTACGAAGACCAAGTCACCAGCGGCGTCCTGATCGGGTCGGGCATCGGCGGTGCCGGTGGGATCGCGGATGCGGGTGTCACGCTCAAGGAGCGCGGGCCGCGCCGGATCTCGCCGTTCTTCGTTCCCGGCCGCATCATCAACCTCGCGTCCGGTTATGTGTCGATCGAGCACGGGCTCAAGGGGCCCAATCATGCGGTCGTGACCGCCTGCTCGACGGGCTCGCACGCCATCGGCGATGCGGGACGTCTGGTCGCGCTGGGCGATGCCGACGTGATGGTGGCGGGCGGAGCGGAATCGCCGATCAACCGCATTTCGATGGCGGGCTTTGCCGCGTCGCGGGCGCTCTCGACCGGTTTCAACGACGCGCCGACCCGTGCGTCGCGTCCCTACGACAAGGACCGCGACGGTTTCGTCCTCAGCGAAGGTGCCGGCTGTGTCGTGCTGGAAGAATACGAGCACGCCAAGGCGCGCGGCGCCAAGATGTACGCCGAACTCGTCGGCTACGGCCTCTCGGGCGACGCCTATCACATCACGGCGCCGTCTCCCGACGGCGACGGCGCGTTCCGCTGCATGACGGCCGCCATCAAGCGCGCCGGCATCTCGCCGTCGGAAATCGACTATATCAACGCGCACGGGACCTCGACCCCGCTCGGCGATGAGATCGAACTCGGCGCCGTCCACCGCCTCGTCGGCAATGCCGCCGGCCGCATGTGCATGTCCTCGACCAAGTCGTCGATCGGCCACCTCCTGGGAGCGGCGGGCGCGGTGGAGGCGATCTTCTCGATCCTGGCGATCCGCGACCGGATCGCGCCGCCGACCCTCAATCTCGACAACCCGTCGGTGGAGACGCCGTTCGACCTGGTGCCGCATCAGTCGAAAAAGCGCGACATCAACGTGGCATTATCGAATTCCTTCGGCTTTGGCGGTACCAATGCCTCCCTGGTCTTCCGGCGCGTGGCTGATTAGGCGCCGCCAGGGGGGTCGGGTCCCACCTTTGCCATATTCAGTTCTAACGTTGGGGAGATCGCGGGGCCCGAATCGACAAACGGCAGATTTCGGTGGTCAGCGGGCAAAAAGACTGCCAGCATTGGTGGTTAGGCTGGGCCGGATGGGCGAACCGGCGGCAGCAGGCATGATGACGATCGGCGCGGGGTTAGGGCGGTGAATCCAAACGACACGCCGCCGGGTGGGAGCGGGGATGATCCGGTGCGTCCGCGCACCCCGTTCCCCGGCTCCACGCCCGGCCGCGCGGCCGACGGCGGGGGTAGTCCCAACCCGCCCACCCGTCCGGTCATCCAGCCAGCCTACCCGCGGCCCGTCGACGCGCGCGCCTCCGCTGCCCGTTCAGGCGCTCCCTCCACTCAAAACGTGTCGCCCGGTATTTCCGCAACCGCCGCCGCGCTCAGGCGGCCGTTGACCCCGAGTCCCGCATCGGGACCTATGGGGACCTCCTCCAATGCGACCGGTCTGGGCGCGCCGCCGCGCGGGCAAGGTTCGGCCGGCGTGCCGGTGCGCCCCGGCCATCGGGTGGCCGGCAACTTGCCACCGCAGCCGCGGCCGGGCGCGATCTCGAGCCGGCCCTCCGAGCCCGAGCCGCCAATGATGGCCGCTGCCCCTTCCGGTCTGCCTCCTGTGCATGGCGCGGGCCGGCAGGCGCCGGCGCCCAGCACCCCCGTCAACGTCCCGATCGCCCCTCATCCGGCACCAGCGGCGCGGCTGGCCATGGACGCGGGCAGCCCCGTTCCGCCGATCTCCGGCCGGCCACTGGACAGTTTCGGCTCTTCGGTGGTCGAGCAGAAACGCATTGCGCCCCGCTCCCCGCGCACCGCGCTGGAGCCCGAGCATGTGCCGATGCCGACAAGGCGCTCGAAGCGCGCGCGCAATCCGCTGGTCATCGTCGGCAATGCCATCTTCACGCTCCTGATCTTGGCGGTGATCGGCGGGGCGGTCGCGTTCGGGGTCGGCAAGCATCGCTTCGAGGCGCCGGGCCCGCTCGCCGAGGACAAGGTCGTCAACATTCCGACCCGCGCCGGCATCTGGGACATAGCCGAAGTGCTGCGCCGCGAGGGCGTGATGGACGAACACTCCGCGATCTTCGTTGGCGGAGCCGTCGCGCTCAAGGCGCGTACCGAACTCAAGTCGGGCGAATACTTATTCCCCAAGCGCGCGAGCGTTCGCGACGTGGTCGAGACCATGGTCGAGGGCAAGGTGGTGCAGCACAGCCTCACCATTCCGGAAGGACTGACGTCGGAACAGATCGTGCGGCGTCTGCTCGACAGCGAGGTCCTCGCCGGCAACATCAAGGATGTGCCGCATGAGGGCACGCTGCTGCCGGAGAGCTACCGATTCCCGCGCGGCATGCCGCGCGATCAGGTCCTCCAGCGAATGCAGCGTGAACAGCGCCGCATCGTGCAGGAGACCTGGGATCGGCGCGTGCCCGACCTGCCGCTCAAGACGCCGGAGCAGCTCGTGATCCTGGCTTCGATCATCGAGAAGGAGACGAGCAAGCCGGAGGAACGCACGCGCGTTGCATCCGTGTTCATCAACCGGCTGAAGCAGCGCAAGCGGCTCGAGTCCGATCCGACCATCATCTACGGGCTCGTCGGCGGCAAGGGCGCGCTCGGACATCCGATCACCAAGAGCGAGAAGGAAACGCCTACACCCTACAACACCTACATGATCGACGGGCTGCCGCCCGGGCCCATCGCCAACCCGGGCCGCGCCTCGATCGAGGCGGCCGCCAACCCGGCGCGCACCAAGGAAATGTTCTTCGTGGCCGACGGCACCGGCGGGCATGTGTTTGCCGAGACCTACGATCAGCACCTGCGCAATGTCGCGCGCCTGCGCGTGATCGAGCAGGGCGAGCGGGGCTCCGCGTCGGCGTTTGCGCCCGAACCCGAGCCGGCCGCGTCGCCGCCCGCGCGTGCGAATACGCCTGCGGCGAAACAGAAGCGCGCGAGCGGCGCGAAGAAGCAATAGCAACGCTGCCAGGTTTGCGCGCGGCCAACACTTGCCCCTTGGGGCACGTTCAGTTTCTTTGAAACTCAATGTGCCCTGGCTTTTTGCGTTGGTCGCATTTTCGGACGGAAAACCGAATTCCACTTTTCCTGAAAATGCTTTAACGCACGCTCGGACGATCCCTGAGCGCGCCCTTGTGACGCGGTTTCGCCGCCGCTAAGGTCGCGCCACGAATCCATTCCCTCAGGACTCTCAGATCAAGCGGGTGAAGCCGATGGCGCTTTCGAGCATGACCGGCTTTGCGCGCAGCCACGGCGTGCGCGGCTCCTATGCCTGGTCGTGGGAGCTCAAATCGGTCAACGCCAAGGGGCTCGACCTTCGGCTGCGGATCCCGCCGGGCTGGGACGCGGTCGAGGTCCCGGTGCGCAACCGGGCAGCCGAGGTGCTCGCGCGCGGCACCGTGTACGGGACGCTGGCGGTCGAGCGCGTGGGCGTAGCGCCGGTCGTGCGGGTGAACGAGGCGGTGCTCAATGCGGTGCTCGCCACCATGCAGAATGTCGCCGGCCGGGTTGCGGCGGAACCGCCGCGGCTCGATGGCATCCTGGCGCTCAAGGGCGTCATCGAGGTGATCGACGAGGATGAGAGCGAGGACGAGCGCCGCGCCGCCGAAGCGGCCGTGATTGAAGGTTTCCACCAGACCGTCGGCGAGCTTGGCGCGATGCGCCGCCGCGAGGGCCAGACGCTCGCGCTTATCCTCTCGCAGCGTCTCGCCGAGATCGCGGCGCTTGCCGCGCGCGCGGAAGTCGTGCCTGGCCGCTGCCCCGAGGCGATCAAGGCGCGCATCGCCGAGCAGGTGACGACGCTGCTCGATGCCTCGAGCCGCTTCGATCCCGACCGTCTGCACCAGGAGGCGATCCTGCTCGCCAGCAAGGCCGACATCCGCGAGGAGCTCGACCGGCTGGCCTCGCATGTGGGGCAGGCCGAGCAGATGATCGCGAAGGGCGGCGCGGTGGGGCGGCGGCTCGATTTCCTTTCCCAGGAGCTTAACCGCGAAGCCAACACGATCTGCTCCAAATCGAACGACGTCGAGCTGACCAACATCGGCCTCGAGCTCAAGACCGTGGTCGAGCAGTTCCGCGAGCAGGTGGCGAACCTGGAGTAGCCGGCATCATGACTGCCGACAGCAAACACCCTCGGGCCGCGCGCGCAATCGCGCGTCGCGGGCTGATGCTGGTCCTGTCGTCGCCCTCCGGCGCCGGCAAGACCACGCTGTCGCGCAAGCTGCTCGAGCACGACCCCGCGGTCGAACTGTCGGTGTCGGTGACGACGAGGCCCCGCCGTATCAACGAGAAGGACGGCCGGGACTACAAATTCATCGACAAGTCCCGGTTCGAGAAAATGGTGACAAACGACGAACTGCTCGAATGGGCCGAGGTCTTCGGGAATCTCTACGGGACGCCGCGGGCACCCGTCGAGGCAGCGCTGGCCGGCGGACGCGACGTTTTGTTCGACATCGACTGGCAGGGCACCCAGCAACTGCGCGAGAAGGCGCGCGGCGACATGGCGAGCATCTTCGTGCTGCCGCCGTCGATGCCCGAGCTGGAACGCCGGCTGCGTGCGCGTGCGCTTGACGACAAGAATGTCATCAGGGATCGCATGGCGAAGGCCGGCGACGAGTTGAGCCACTGGCCGGAATACGACTACGTGGTCATGAACAAGGACCTCGACCGCGCCTTCGCCGACGTGTGCGCGATCCTCGCCGCCGAGCGCCTCAAGCGCGACCGGCAGACCGGGCTCTCCGAGTTGGTGCGGCGCCTGCTGGCAAGACGATAGCGGCTTCGCCCGCCCCTAAATTGCAGGGAAGGCGCGTCAATGGGCCACCCGAGAGCCGCGAGCGGAGAATCCGTTAACCATAAATCTTAAGATTTGCGCTCGGGACCGGCCGGGCCATGAGCCGCCAAGGCGCGGGCGAGCGCCACAAAACCCTCGACCGGGATGTCTTCCGCCCGCGCGGTCGGCGCGATCCCCGCCTCGGCCAGCAAGGGGAACGGGTCGGCGGCGAGCGATTTGAGGCTCTGGCGCAACATCTTGCGGCGCTGGCCGAAGGCGGCCGCGGTGACCCGCTGCAGCGCCCGGCTGTCGCAGGGCAGCGGCGTGGCGCGCGGGATCAGCTCGACCAGCGAGGACGTGACCTTGGGCGGCGGCACGAAGGCCGATGGCGCGATATCGAACAGCATGCGCGCCTCGCAGCGCCAGCCGGCGAGCACGGAGAGGCGGCCGTAGGTCTTGGAGCCGGCGCCCGCGGTGATGCGCAGCGCCACCTCGCGCTGGAACATCAGCACCAGCCGGTCGTACCAAGGCGGCCAGGGCTCCGCCGTGAGCCAGGAGACGAGAAGCGCGGTCGCGATGTTGTAGGGCAGGTTCGCCACTACGCGCGCGGGGCCGTCGAGGCGCGCCTGCGCATCGAAGTCGAGGGCATCGCCGGCGACGACATCGAGCCGGCCTGGATAGCGCTGCGCGATCTCGGCCAGCGCCGCGATGGCGCGGTCGTCGCGCTCGACGGCGATGACGCGGCGCGCGCCCCTCGCGATGAGCGCGCGGGTGAGCCCGCCCGGCCCGGGGCCGATTTCGATCACGGTCACGCCCTCGAGCGGGCCTGCGGCGCGCGCGATGCGGGCGGTGAGGTTGAGGTCGAGCAGGAAGTTCTGGCCGAGCGACTTCTTCGCGGAGAGGCCGTGCCGCCTGATTACCTCCCGCAGCGGCGGAAGATCATCGATCGCGCTCATGCAGGCATCGCCACGGGCGCCTCGGCCCGGGCGGCGAGGCGCTCCGCCAGGCGCAGCGCGGCGATCAGGCTGCCCGGGTTTGCGCGGCCGGTGCCGGCGATATCGAAGGCGGTGCCGTGGTCGGGCGAGGTGCGCACGAATGGAAGTCCCAGTGTGACATTGACCGCATGATCGAACGCCAGCGTCTTGATCGGGATCAGCGCCTGGTCGTGATACATGGCGAGCGCCGCGTCGTAGGTCGCGCGCGCCGCCTCGTGAAAAAGCGTATCGCCCGGCAGCGGCCCCCTTACGTCGATGCCTTCCGCCTTGAGACGCTCGACCGCCGGGGCGACCACCGCGATATCTTCATCCCCGAGCGCGCCGTCCTCGCCTGCGTGCGGATTGAGGCCGGCCACCACCAGGCGCGGGCGCGCGATGCCAAAGCGAAGGCGCAGGTCGCGCGCCACGATGCGGCCGGTCTGCGCGATCAGATCGCTGGTGAGTCTCACGACCACCTCTTTCAGCGGCAGGTGGATGGTGACCGGGACCACCGCGAGCTCCGGCGACCACAGCATCATCACCGGGTGCGCGGGGATGCCGGTGCGCTCCTCGGACAGCTTGGCCAGGTATTCGGTATGCCCGGGCTCGGCGAAGCCCGACCGGTAGAGCACGTTCTTGGCGATCGGGTTGGTGACGACGCCGGCGGCGGCGCCGGCGTCCACGTCGGCGACGGCGCGGCGGATGGCGGCAATCGCCGCCGGGGCGCTCGAACCATCCGGCCGTCCGGGCTCGGCGGTGACCGCCATTCCGATATCGACCACCGGCAAGGCGGACTTGAAGGCCGCCGCGGCGGTATCCGGCTCGACCACCGCAATCGGGATATCGAGCGCCATGCGCGTGGCGCGCCGGCGCAGGAATTCGGGATCGGCGACAATGTAGAACGGGGCAAGACCGAGCTCGGCGCGCCGGCGCCAAGCCGCAAACGCAATGTCGGGCCCGATCCCCGCCGGCTCGCCGAGCGTCAGCGCCAGAGGACGGGGCATTGCGGCGCCCTACTTGCGCTCGACCATGGATTCGTTGCGCAGCCGTTGCAGATACTGCTTCGATTGACGTTCGAACCGCTGGGTGAAGATGGTTTCACGGGCCTTGCGCTTGCCTGGCGCATCGGTCTTGGCGTCCTGCTTGGCGCAGACCGCGAACATCTCCACGCCGAGCTTGGTGACTTCGGGCGTGGTCAACTGACCGACCGGCACGGCATCGAGCACCTTGCGCAATTCCGGCGGCAGATCGCCTGAGTTGCGGATGACCTGGTCGCGTATCGCGGCGTCCCGCATCGCGCGCGTCGCCGGAATGCCTTCGTCGCAGCTCCTGAAGCGGCTGCGCAGGGCCTCGGCCTCCTTGCGCCGGCTGTCGTAGACGGCCGGCGGCGAGCCCGGCGGCACCAGCAGCAAGATCGGACGCATGATGTACTCGATCGCGGTCGTATCCTGTACCTCTTGCCCCTGCAGCGCAGCGTCTACCTCCCGCTCGGAGAGCTGCAGGCTGGACTGGAACCGCCCGCGCACGAGCTGCTGCCACACCGTGTCGGCCCGGATGCGCGCCTTGAGCGTGCTCGGATTGACGCCGCCCTTCATCAAATTCTGACTCAGTTGATCGGGATTGAGCCGCATCCGGTTGGCCATGGTGGCGAACATGGTATCGACTTCGGCATCGCCGATCTCGATGCCATAGCGTTTGGCTTCGCGCACCTTGAGCTTCTCGTCGATGAGCTCGTTGAGGATTTCTTGGCGCGCGGGCTTTTTCTGGGTCGTCATTTCCATGAACCGGATGCGCTGATCGACGTCGAGCGCGGTGATCGGCTCGCCGTTGACAATGACGACGACAGTCTGGGCGGCGGCACCCGTGGCGGCCGCCGCGACCAGCAGTGCCGCCGCGAGCAGGCTCCGGCATCGTGCGAAAATCCTGAACATGTTCATCATCGTCAATCCAACCGCTTTGCCGCCCCCCGGCAACGTTTCGTCAAACATACGCCCGGTCTCCTGCTGTCCTCGACCCGATGCGTCGATCTGCCGCCGGAGCATTGCTACTTCGTGATCCCCGGGATTCCCTGGTTGAGCGCGGTCAGGCCGGTACTGAAGGAGTTCCCTCCGATCGTGCGCAGGCTGAACTGGAACATGACCGTATGATTGAGGCGCTGGTTCGAATTATACGCATATTCCGTGATATAATTCAGGGCCAAGAGGAAGCAATCGTCGATATACCCGATGCCGAGCTGGGTTTCGCTGATCTGCTCGGCCTTCAGATCAAACCGCATCGCGCCAAGCAGCAGCCAATTCTGGTCGACTTTGAACTTCGCGCTTGTGACGACGCCCTCGCGACGTTCCAGGAAGCCGAGCGCCGGCTGGGGGGCATAATTCCCGTAAACCGCGGAGGTCGTCCAACGGTCGAAATTGACCGTCGCCTCGAGCTCGGTCCGCTGCAGCGTGAAATCGGCTTCATTGAAGCGGAACCGCGAGGTCAAAGTCAGGGATGAATTTGGCTGGTACGCGACCCGCGCCACATAATCCGACCGGTCGGTGTCGAGGCCGCTGTTGATGCCGGTGTTGGTCGGACCGCCGACCGCGAACGAGTTCTGCCCGAACAGGTGATAGGATTGCCCGAACATCGCGCTGACGTAGCCGCCACGGTTGAACTGCGCGGTGTACTGCAGGCCGGCGTTCAATCGGCCGCCGCCTTCCACCCGGTCCCATCCGGAGAACTTGTTGACGCGGAACAGGTTGCTGGCGTCGAAAACCATGCTTTGCGAATCTTCGTTGGGCAGCAGACCGACTCCCGTTTCGTTCGGGCGAATGATGAGCTGCCCGATCGGTTCGATGGTCTGCGTTCCCCAGGAGTGCACGCTGATGAACGGATAGCGGTATTCAACGCCGGCGGTCGGCATGATCCTGGCGACATCCGACGTGCCTGGATTGACGTAATTGGCGACACCGGCATCCGGCGAGATCTGCACGTTGGCGATGTCGGCGCGCAGCGAAATGAATGGCGTGAACACCTGCCCGTAGGAATCGATGACGGTGCGGCGCCAGTTTGCTTCGCTTGAAAGGCGCGAGTAAGTGCCGGGGACGCCACGCAACAGGCAATTGCTTGCGGTCTTGACGGTCGGGTCGGGGTTGCCGATCGCACAAAGCCCATTGTTCGACGCCGTCTGGTTGATCGGATCGAAGAAGGCGGTCTCGCGGCTCAGGCTGGTCAGATTGCTGCGCAGGCTGAGCTCACCGCCGAAAACCGAGCGGCCGAACGTATAGTCGTGATCGATCACCGGATGAATCACCGGGATCTGTTTTTGGCTGTCGACGCTGGAAAAGCCGTAGAAATACAGGGCGCGCATGTCGAAATAGCTGCGCTCGCCTCGTCCCTGGAGATAGGATTGGGAGAGCACATAGTCGGGCGTCGAGCGCAACAGGTTGGAGCCCTGAGGCTTGTAGAGTCCGTAATCCTGGAAAAACGCCCGGTCGGTGATCACCGTGCCGTCCCAGCCGTACACCCACTTGCTCGTCAGGTTGAACTGTCCCGATGATTCGAAGCTGCCACGGAAGTCGCGGTTTCCGGGCACGTTGCCGGCGTTGAGGAACGCTTGCTTGTCGAGCTGGAAGATGCCGGTCGCGCGGATCGTGTAGGAGCCGTTCACGAGCCGCTGGCGCCATTCGCCTTGCACGAGCGGGCCCTGCGTGGAGGTGACCATCGGCGTGAGCGTGGCGTCGTAGTCCGGCGCGAGCGCCCAGTAGTAGGGCGTCGTGACCGCGAAACCGTAGTTCGTGCTGGTGCTGTAGTGCGGGACGAGGAAGCCGGTTTTGCGTTTCTCGGACGGATCGGGCGTCGAGAAATACGGCAGCCAGGCGAGCGGCACGCCGAAGAACTCGAGCCGGGCATCCTCGAAGTACAGCATCTTCTCGTTCTGGTCATGGATGATGCGGGCGGCCTTGACCTGCCATTTCGGCGGCTTGGTGGGATCGTCTTTGCAAGGCTCGCAGGCGGTGTAGACGCCGCTCTGGAAGACACTGAGGTTCCCGGCCGTGCGTTCGAGGCGGTTCGCCGCGATCCGCGTCTGGTCGGGCCCCTCGATCCGAAGCGAATCGACGAAGCCGTCGCGGAAGTCGTCGCTGAGGTCGATGATTTCGCCGTGGATGACCTTGCCGTCCGGCTCACTCAGCCTGACGTTGCCTTCCGCATGCAGGCGCTTGGTCTTCTGATCGAAAATGACTTTGTCGGCTTCGAGCCCCGAACCGTTGTAGTAGATCTGCACATTGCCGACCGCGGCGACGCGTTCGTTGGTGTAGTCGTAATTGATCTCGTTGGCGCGAACGAGCATTTGCTCCTTCGTGGTCTTCGCTCCGGGCGACAGCAGGCCCTTGTTCGGCTGCGGCGCAGGCCGTTCCCGCTTCGGGAATGCCAAGATCCGTTGCGCGACTGCCGTGCGGGTATCGAAGACGCTGCCGGCGGCAATAACCGCGACGGCAAACATCACCGTCCCCGCGCACCAGACGGGGCGACTGAACCAATCCAGACGAATGCGCGCGCGCAGCGCCATCACCCGTCCTCCTGGTAGAGCAGCGCGAGCAGTCCCGTGAGCCCGCCCAACAGCGTCGGCAATCCGGCTGCGACCAAGGGCGGCATCAGTCCGGCCTTGCTCAAGTCGCCCGTGATCTTGGACATCACATACAACAGGAAGCCTACGACGATGGCGCCGAGCACCATCTTCTGCACGCCGCCGAAGCGGAACGAGCGAAGACTCACGGCGGCGGCGAGGAGAACCATCGCTCCAAGATAGAACGGAAGCGCCAGCAGTTGATAATACTGGAGCCGATAGCCGACGGCCGCGAGACCGGCGTTCTCGGCGAGCCGGATATAGGACGACAGTTCCCAGAACGGAACGGTATCCGGTGTTGCGAAGCTTTCGCGCACCTGCGCGAATGTCAGAAAGGTCTTGAGTTCGAAGACATCCCGGTCGACCGGAAGCACGCCGATCGCATAGATGCGAACATCGCGCAACAGCCAGAAACCGTCGCGCAGGACTGCGCTCTTCGCTTCGATGCGGTCGAGGAACCGGTCGGCGTCATCGAACCGGAAAACGGTCACTCCGGCCAGTTCGATCCCTTGCTGGCTGCTGGACTTGGCATTGATGATCGCCTGGAACTCTTCGGTGCGCTGACGCACCCAGAACCCGCCGCTCAGAAGATCGTGGGCGCTGCGGTCGCCGCGAAACAATTGCGCTTCGAGCCGTACCGAGCGCTCGCGCAGGGCCGCCGATATCGGGTTGTAGAGCGTCGTCGCGAGGACGCCGATCGCCATCGCGATATAGAGGGCAGGGGCGACGAACTGCCAGGCCGAGACGCCCGACGATCGCGCGACCACCAGTTCGAGCCGGCGCGACAGGTTGAGGTAGCAGAACATCGTGCCGACAAGCACGGCGAAGGGGAGGATGCGCTCGGTGAGATAGGGCACGCGATACAACGACACTTTGGCGACCAGAAGCGCCGAGATGTCCTTCATGTCGCCGGTGCGTCGAAGCATTTCGAGAAAGTCGACCATCCCGACCATCACCAGGAGCCCGACGAACATGAACACGACCGCGCCGAGAAAGCGCAAGCCGAAATAGCGCGACAGCGTTCCCGCGATCATGGCGCCTGCCCCGACAAGGCCGCGGTGCGGCGCGACATGCGTTCGATGGCGGCGCTGATCGCATTGGAGATGAAAGCGGGTGGCTCGATGATGATCCCTCGCGTGATGCCCCAGGCTCCCAAGGCGAAAGCGACCAGCAGCGCGAGATACGGCACCAGGAGGGCGATCGGCTTGGTCGAGCCGGCGACCGTGCCGACGAATCCAAGACCCCGCAGCGCCGCCACCGCCGCCACCGCGCTGATGAACGACATGGCCCGGCTCTGCCGCGTCGTGCGCGGGGCGCCCAGATAGGCGAACGTCACCACCAGGAAGGCGAGGGGATAAAGCGGCATCAGCAGCCGGTTATGGAGCTCGGCGTGGAATTGGCCCGGCTGGTCGCGATACAGCGTGTCTTCAGGCGGCCGGTTGTAGAGTTCCCAGGGGAAGCGCTCCTGCGCGGAAAAGCGAACGACCGGCGTGCCGGGCGAAAGACTCGACAGGTCGAAGGCATACTGCTCGAAGCGCACAATGGCGGGATCGCGCTGCGTCGCCTCGTGCCGCTGGACCGTGCCGTTCTCGAGCACCAGGTAGATTCCGCGCTCGTTGCTCAGGAGGTCGCCCGTTTCGGCGAGGATCGACACGCGTTCCTTCGGATCGCGCCGGTCATCGAGCATGATGCCGACCAACTGGCCGTTGGGCCGGCGATCACGAACGTGGAGGGTCAGCATGATGTCGAGCACGGTGAATTTGCCGGCCTGCAAGTTGGTGGTCATCGCCTCGGTGCGGACCTCGGTCACCCAGCGGCGCAGTTCCCGCAGGCATTTGGGTGAGAGATAGACGGAGATGAAGGCGACCAGCAGCGAGACCACGATCCCGACAGCGAGGAAGGGAGTAAAGATGCGCCAGGGCGGCATCCCGGCCGCATTCATCACGATCAGCTCGGAGTCGTTGCCAAGGCGATTGAGCACATGGGCCACCGCGATCGTGAGCGCGATCGGGGCGATCAGCAGCATGAGCAATGGAATGATCAGTCCGGTGATGCCGATGAAGACAAAGACGTTCTGCCCCTGGGCCGTCACCAGGTCGATATTCCGCAGCGCCTGCGTGATCCACATGAGCGTCGTGACGCTGATGAGAACCACCAGGAACGCACCAAACGTGGTGCGAAAAACATAACGCCCGATCGACCCCATCCCCGCGTGCGTCCCCGAACTCGGCCGATCCGTCGAATGCGCCGGGCCCCCTGTTGCCCCTATGGCGCCAATGACGGATTGCCACCCACCCTGAGGGTTGACTTGATCGACCAACAAAGTGGCTACGCCAAGGCAAAGCCCTTGACTATGCACAACAATACCTGGGGTGTGGCGGAGCCGCTCGGATGCTATGGTTAACCCTGAGTTCCGGCGGATCGCGCGGGGTCGATGCGGCTTTTGCGCGACCCGCCGGCCGGAGGCCCCCGTCAGTCTCCGCAGACCAAGCCCCCGTCGCGGGCCAGTTAGAGGACCTGTTCCCCATGTCGGCTGCCCTGAAGCTCGAATTCGTGCCGTTTACCGCCCCCTCCAAGGGTGTTCTCATTGTGTTCTGCGAGGAGGGATTGAAATTCGGAACAGCCGCACGCAATGCGATTGCCGCGAGTGGCGACTTGGTCACCCGTGCCGCGGCAAGCGAGCGCTTCAAGGGCAAGAGCGGCGCGACCCTCGACATCGTGGCGCCGGCCGGGCTCGAGGTGGAACGCCTGGTGGTCGTGGGAGCCGGCAAGGTGCGTGAATTGAAGGGCGTCGACCTGCTGAAGCTCGGTGGTATTGCGATGGGGAAGGTGCCGGCTGCGGCCACCCAAGCCACCCTCGTCGCCGACCTCCCTGGGGGAGCGGTCAAGCCGGACCAGGTGGCCGAGCTGGCGCTCGGGATTCGGCTGCGGGCCTATTCGTTCGATCGCTACAAGACCAAGCGCAAGGAGGGCGAGGAGAGCGCGAAGGAGGTCAAGGTCGCAATCGCTGTCGCCAATGTCGCCGCCGTGCAGAAGGCGTTCCGTCCACGCGATGCGGTGGCGAACGGCGTCCTGCTCGCGCGCGATCTGGTCAACGAGCCGGCCAACGTCCTCTACCCGGAAGAATTCGCCCACCGCACGACCGCGCTGAAGAAACTGGGCGTCGCGGTCGAGGTGCTCGACGTCGCGGCGATGAAGAAGCTCGGCATGAACGCGCTCATCGGGGTCGGGCAAGGCTCGATGCACGAGAGCCGAACCGTCATCATGCGCTGGAACGGCGGTCGGAAGGACGCAACTCCGATCGCCTTCATTGGCAAGGGCGTGTGCTTCGACACCGGCGGCATCTCGATCAAGCCTGCCGCCAATATGGAGGACATGAAGGGCGACATGGCCGGCGCCGCCTGCGTGGTGGGACTCCTGCAGGCGCTCGCGGCGCGCAAGGCCAAAGTGAACGTGGTCGGAGCCATCGGGATCGTCGAGAACGCTGTCGACGGCCGCGCGCAACGCCCCGGCGACATCGTCACGACCATGTCCGGGCAGACGATCGAGGTCATCAACACCGACGCCGAGGGCCGGCTCGTGCTTGCCGACGTGCTGCACTACGTCAACCAGCGCTTCAAGCCGAAATTCATGGTCGATCTCGCCACCCTCACCGGCGCCATCATCGTCGCCCTCGGGAACGAGTATGCCGGCCTGTTCGCCAACGACGACAAGCTCGCGGACCGCCTCCTGAAGGTCGGCAGGGCGACCGGCGAGAAGCTATGGCGGATGCCGCTCGGCCCCGAATACGACAAGCAGATCGAATCCAAGTTCGCCGACATGAAGAACGTCGGCGGCCGCTCGGCTGGCTCGATCACGGCGGCGCTGATTCTCTCACGCTTCGTCGACAAGACCCCGTGGGCGCATCTCGACATTGCCGGAACCGGCATGGGCTCGCCGCAGACCGAGATCAACAAGAGCTGGGGCTCCGGCTTCGGCGTTCGGCTGCTCGACCGGCTGGTGGCGGAATATTATGAGACGTAGGATGGGCGCAGTGCGCGCGCCCTGGGCTGGTAGGTGACCCGATGCCGAAAATCACCGTGTCGTACCGCCGCGAGGATTCGGAGGCGATCACCGGGCGCATCTTCGACCGGCTGGTGACGCATTACGGAAAGTCTTCGGTCTTTCGCGACATCGACAACATTCCCCCGGGCGCCGATTTTCGCAAGCACATCGCCGATGCGCTGAATGAGACGGACGCGCTGATCGTCGTCATCGGACGCAAGTGGATCGGTACGGCCAGGCCGGGCACGGCCCGTATTCACGACGAGGCCGACCCGGTCCGAATCGAGGTCGAGACTGCGTTGCAGCGGGGGATCGCCGTCATCCCCGTCCTGGTCGGCGACACCAGGATGCCGGCCGCGACGCAACTGCCGAAGACGCTCAAGGAGTTCGCATTCCGCAATGCGGTGCGGATCGATTCCGGCCAGGATTTCGATCACCACACCGATCGCCTGTTGCGGGCGATGGATCGCACTCTCGATCCGGTCTCGAAGTCGGCCGCCGTGCCGGCCGCGGTCGCGGCGCCGCCGGAACCGGTTCGCGCCGCGCCCGCCGTGCGCGTGGCCAAGGCGACCGCGGCTGCCGAAAGCGATGAAAGGGCGCGCGCGGAGTGGGGCGGCTACACCAAGACCTCGGTCGGCGAGCTCATCGGCAGCTATCTGGTGCTGCGTGCTGCGTTCAAGGCGCCGCGCCACGTCTTTGCCTACGCCACGGACATTACCTGGGACGCCGCCCAGGGCGGCCTCCTGTTCCGCGAGCGCGACCGGCTCGATGCCAAGCACAGCCACAGCGGCCATGTGCAGATTCCGAACCTGTCGATGTACATGTATCTCGTGTCCGGCGAGAACGGCTGGCTGCGCTCGGTGACGCTGTCGGTGCTCGACGTCATCACCGAGATGCATGGCGTGCTCTCGACCCTGCACAACATCGCGGGCGCGATGTATGTGCCGGTGGCGACCCCGGTCATGTACCTCAAGCGCGCGAATTTCGACCAGGACTGTTTCGGCGAGATCAAGCCCGGCGACGCGCACCATGCGCGCTATTCCGCACTGCTTAAGCAGACCATCACCAATACCTACGTGCAGATGATCGTGCCGTCCTGAGGCCATGACCGAAATTCTTTTCTATCACCTCCACCGCCAGCCGCTCGAACGCGTGCTTCCGACGCTGTTGGAGAAGTCGCTCGAACGTGGCTGGCGCGTCGTGGTGCAGGTTGCGTCCGAGGAGCGGCTCGATGCGCTCGACGCGCATCTGTGGACCTATCGCGAGGACAGCTTTCTCCCCCACGGCACCTGGCGTGAACCGCAGGCGCGCGACCAGCCGGTCCTGCTCACCGTCAACGATGACAATCCGAACGATGCGAGCGTGCGTTTCCTGGTCGACGGTACGAGCGTGCCGGCCGATGCCGCCGCCTATGCGCGCATCGTTCTGTTGTTCAACGGCGAAGACCCGGATGCGGTCGAGACCGCGCGCACACGCTGGACTGAAGCGAAAGCCAAGGACTTCGACGTAACCTATTGGCAAATGGACGAAATCGGCCGTTGGCAGCGCAAGGCCTGACGCCCGCGCAAGCCGCCTGACAGCCAGGTCCCGGCTCCGTTAACCATGGCGCCTTTGCCGCAAGCTGGCCGCAAATGACCGGTTGAACTCGCCTGCGTGGGTGCGGCAGAATCTCGATGGGGCGCGACGTTCGTTGGGGAGATAGATGTTGGCAAAGCAGCGATACCGAAGGACGCCGATACGCCTCGTCGCGCTGGCGGCGCTGGCGCCGGTTGTCGGCGCCTGCTCGTCGGACCCGGGCGCCAGCACCATCAATATCGTTCCTTCCGCCAGTCAGCTCATGCGGCCGGACTGGACCAGCTTTTCGGGCGGCAAGGAGGAATTCACGCTGCGGCCTCCCACCCGCGAGGATCTGGTCGGCCCGCAGGGCGAATGCTCGTTCGCCGCGGCCAATCCGGCTGTCGACGCCAACAGCGACCCGGCAGGCACCAGCCTCACTCAGGGCATCGCTCTGCAGATGACGGAATGCGAGGTCGTCCGCCGCGCGGGCGCGCCCGACAATGTCGAGCTCGGCGCCAACGAGCGCGGCGAGCGCTCGGTGGTCCTGACATACGTGCGGGGCGCGCGGCCCGGCGTCTATCGCTTCGCCGGCGGACGCCTCTATTCGATCGAGCGCGGCCCTGAACCCGCCACGCCGCCGCGCCAGCAGAAAGCGGCCCCGGCCAAGAAGCGCGCCTGAGCGGCCGCCGAAGGCGATCACGTCATCGCGGCTTCGAACTCGGTGCTGGCGGCGAGCCAATCGTCTTCCGCGCGTGCGAGCGCAGCGACGGCCTCGGCGCGGGCTTTGGCCAGCGCCGCCGCCTTGTCCGGATCGCGCGCGAACAGGCCGGGCTGCGCGAGCGCGATATCGAGCCGCCCGATCTCGTCGGTCAGGCGTTTCACCGCCCGGTCGGCATCGGCGATGCGCCGCCGCAATGGGGCCAGCTCGACGCGCAACTGTGCAGCCGCGCGGCGCACATCGGCGCGTCCTGCGCGCGGAGCGTCCGTGGACCTGCTTTGCCGGCTTGCGTCTTTTCTGTCGGCGCCGCGATCACTGAGCACGAACCGCCGGTAGTCGTCGAGATCGCCGTCGAACGGGGCGACGCCGCCGTCCGCGACCAGCCACAGGCGGTCCGCGCAGGCCTCGATCAGATAGCGATCGTGCGAAACCAGGATCACGGCGCCAGGATAGTCGTTGATCGCCGAGATCAAGGCGGCGCGACTGTCGATGTCGAGATGATTGGTCGGCTCATCCAGGATCACGAGATGCGGGCCGGCAAACGTCGCGAGACCGAGCAGGAGGCGGGACTTCTCGCCGCCCGAGAGGCTGCCGGAGGGCGTATCCGCCATTGCTTCGGGGAAGCCGATGGCGCCGGCGCGCGCGCGCACCTTCGCTTCCGGCGCGTCCGGCATCAGGCGGCGCAGGTGGTCGAAGGCGCTATCCGCCGGATCGAGTTCGTCGAGCTGATGCTGGGCGAAATAGCCGACTTCGAGCTTGTCCGGCCGGGTGATGCGGCCCGCCATGGCGGCAAGGCGGCCGGAGAGGAGCTTCACCAGCGTGGATTTGCCGTTGCCGTTGGCGCCCAGGAGGGCGACGCGATCGTCGTCGTCGATGCGCAGATTGAGGCGGCGCAGCACGGGCCGGCCCGCCTCATAGCCGACCGCGACGTCTTCGAGCGCAACGATCGGCGGCGACAGCGGCTTGGCCGGCGCGGGGATCCGGATCGGCCGCACCTCGTCGGCGACGACCGCCGTCACCGGTTCGAGCTTCGCAAGCAGCTTGAGGCGCGATTGCGCCTGCCGCGCCTTGGTGGCCTTGGCGCGGAAGCGGTCGACGAAGGCCTGCAGATGCTTGCGCTGGGTCTCCTGGCGCTTGGCGAACTTGAGATCGAGGGCCTGGCGCTCGCGGCGCTGGCGCTCGAACGCGGTATAGCCGCCGCGGTAGAGGTTCAGCTTTCCCCCTTCGAGGTGCATGATCCAGTCGACCGCGTTGTCGAGCAGGTCGCGATCGTGGCTGATCACGATCACCGTGCGCGGATAGCGCGCGAGGTGGTCTTCGAGCCACAGCGTGCCTTCGAGGTCGAGGTAGTTGGTCGGCTCGTCGAGCAGGAGAAGGTCGGGCTCGGCGAACAAGGTCGCCGCCAGCGCCACGCGCATACGCCAGCCGCCGGAGAATTCGGTGCAGGGGCGTTGCTGCTTGTCGTGCGAGAAGCCGAGGCCGGCAAGGATTTCCGCCGCCCGCGCCGGCGCGGAATGCGCCGCGATATCGGCGAGCCTGGTCTGAATCTCGGCTATGCGATGCGCGTCGATTGCGGTTTCGGCGTCCGCGAGCAGCCGCGCGCGCTCCTCATCGGCCTTGAGCACGACCTCGAGCAGGCTTTCCGGTCCGTCGGGCGCCTCCTGCGCCAACCGGCCGGTCCGCGCGCGCGGCGACAGGACGATGTCGCCGTGCTCGATGCCGATCTCGCCGACGATGGCGCGGAACAGCGTGGTCTTGCCCACTCCATTGCGGCCGACCAGTCCGACGCGGGCACCATCCGGGATGCGCGCCGTAGCTCCGTCCAACAGGAGCTTCCCGGCAATCCGCACCGAAATGTCGTCGAGCACGAGCATGCGCGCTGTTTTACCCGCTGCGCCCGCTCGCGCAATCCCGGCCGAAGTCGCAGCCTCCACCGTGTGAATGAGTGTTGCGTGATTGGTCGGTTGCACAACGAAGAACCCCGGCTCGCCGTGCGAGGCCGGGGCTTTCGCTTTCAGTGCAGCGGCGCGGCAAGGCGCATCAGTCGCAGACGTACTGCTTCTGGTAGAGATTGCGGCCGACCTTCACCCACTGCCAGCAGCTATAATCGGGGCTGATGACGTTGACGCCGAAACCGCCGAGAAACCGGCCGTGATGATGATGATAATGCTTGGCGGAGGCGACGGTCGGGACGAGCGCGATGGCGGCGAGCGTGGCGGTGGCGGCGACGGCGAAGATGGTCTTGCGGATCATGGCTCTCTCTCCTTTGGGCTGGAAGTGGTTTCACTTCCTGCACGTCAGTCGCGAGGCGTGTGCCAAAGGTTCAGGCAGCGACCTTACAAATCTGCAATCCGCACTCCGGAGCCGCTGCAACTGCGGAAGAACTTGAGTGTCGGGCGCAGACGCGCCGCAGTCACCGGTTGTTAACCTCGGCGGCGAATGGTCCCATCGCCGCCGCAAGCCTTGCTCCCCGCCGGGCCCACCGCTATAAGCCGCCGCGATCCATCCCCATCCTCATTCACGGCGAACATACCGATGGCGCTCGAGCGTACCTTTTCGATCATCAAACCCGACGCGACCGCACGCAATCTGACTGGCGCGATCAACGCCATGATCGAACAGGCGGGTCTGCGCATCATCGCGCAGAAACGCGTTCGCATCACCCGCGAGCAGGCGGAATCCTTCTACGCGGTGCATCGCCAGCGGCCGTTCTTCGGCGAACTGGTCGAGTTCATGATCTCCGGGCCGGTGGTGGTGCAGGTGCTCGAAGGCGAGAACGCCATCGCTCGCCACCGCGACATCATGGGGGCGACCGATCCAGCCAAGGCGGCTCCCGGCACCATCCGCAAGGTCCACGCCAAATCGATCGGCGAGAATTCGGTGCACGGCTCCGACGCGCCCGACACGGCGGAAAAGGAAATCGCCCAGTTCTTCGCCGGCAACGAGATCGTGGGCTAAGGACCGCGCGACGTGGCTTTTCGCCACGCTTGGGCGCTGGCCAAGCGGCCGGAGAGATCGGTAAGATCAGCCCGCTTCGGCTGGACGGGGGCCACCTCGAGCAGGCTGGACGATCGAGCGGGCAGGAACCAAGGGGAAGCCAGTGGACTTCATGTTGCAAGATATGGCGCACGGTCCGTTCTGGATCGCGGTGCTTCAGATCATCTTCGTCAACATCATCCTGTCGGGCGACAACGCCGTCGTCATCGCGATGGCTTGCCTCACGCTGCCGCCAAGGCAGCGGCTGTGGGGCATGATCCTCGGCGCCGGGGTGGCGGTGCTGCTGCGCGTCATCTTCACGCTCGTCATCGCCCAGGCGATGACCTATCCTTTTCTCAAGCTGGTCGGCGGCGCGCTGCTGTTCTACGTCGCGATCAAGCTGGTCACCGAGGATGCCGACGGCGATAACGAAGGCGTCGAGGGCGCGCAAACCCTGTGGCGAGCGGTGCGGATCGTCGCCATCGCCGATATCGTCATGAGCCTCGACAACGTGATCGCGATCGCTGCGGCGGCGGAGAGCGCCGCGGCGCAGGTCGACCTCGTTCACGCGTCGGCCGTGAAGGCAACGCTCATCATCTTCGGCCTGGCCACCAGCGTGCCGCTGATCGTCGCCGGCAGCGCGATCCTGATGGCGCTCTTGAGCCGCTATCGCGTGTTGGTTTGGGGCGGCGGCGCGCTGCTCGGATGGATCGCGGGCGACGTCATGGCCGCCGATCCCGCATTGGCCAACTGGTTCAGTGCGCCGGTGCTGCATCAGCTCCATATCTGGGGCGGACCGCTCGGCGGAATCATCGTCCTCGGCATGGGCTACATCCTGGTCGGCAAGCACCGGCGGCTCCTGCTCGACGAGATCCTCGCCGGCGTCGCGCTGCTGATCTGGATTGTCATGGACCGGGTGAACGACAGTTTGTTCGGCGGTACCAGTCCACAGGTCCTGAAGATCTGGGGCGTCCGCGGCGTGGTTTTCGCGCTGATGATGGTCGCCTATGCGGTCGCGCGCAGCCAGTGGAACATCGAGCAGAAAAAAGCCTGATCGGCGCCGGCCGTCTCCTGCGCAACATCGCGGCAAGACATCGGCGGAAAATCGCAAGGTGTCGTGACGCACCGAAAACGCCGGTCGACGGCCAAGGATTTGTTTCGCCACACCTAGCCCCGGCCTCATCCGCCGGGGGTTTGTTGTCGAAAGGCGACCGGACCCACGGGCTATGCCGCGGCCTTGCAGCCGGCGATTTCGGACAATTCCGGGTAATAGCGCGCCGTCATGCGCCCGACATAGCGCCGCAGGTTATCGTGGCGCTCGGCGGCCGTCCGCAAAGGCGTATCGAACTGCGGGCACAGCACGCCGGCCATGAAGGCACAGATAGTAGCGTCCACGCCGGTCGGCTCGGCGCCCATGAAGAACGGCTTCTGGCCGAGATACTCTGCGATGGCGTCGATGCCGCGTTCAGCAATCGCCGCGATCTCGGTCCGTGAGTGGCGGCCCATGCCGTGCGCATGGAGCGCCTTGCGGACCTGACGGCGGATCATTGCCACCACCAGCGGGCGCAACGGCGCCGGCACGCGGGTGAAGAACATGCGCGGGCCCTTGTTGAAATTGCTGTCGTCCATCCAGCGCGCGTCCAGCAGCGCCCAGTAGAGGTTGTCCTCCGCCATCTTCTCGAATGCCCAGGCGACTGCGCGTTGCTCGGCCGAAAGCCCGCGGTCGAAGTCGATGCCGTGCTTCCTCTCGAGGTGCCAGCGGATGAAGGTCGAATCGCCGATGCGCCCGCCGTCGTCCTCGATGTAGGGAAGCTTCCCCTTGGGTGCCTTGTTGAAGCCTTTCAGGTCGGTCCGGAAGGCGAGGCCGGACATTTTGAGCAGGAGGTCGGCCTTCATCACGAACGGGCTTGGATCCGGCAGGCCGAATTGCGGTCCGAAGGCGTGCAGCATGATCATGGTTGTGTTCCCGATTGGCAGGGCGAGGATTGAGCAAGCCAGCAAGGCCTAATCAAGACCGGGGCCATTCAAGATTCGGGGTTGATCAAGGCTGCGCCGGCGGGCTGCGATTGATCGATCCGGCATCTGCCATCGACGATGCGCACGCGATCCTCGGCCACCATCCGAAGCGCCAGCACATAGATCCGATGCTCGACATCGAGCACCCGATCCGAGAGCGTCCCGGCAGTGTCGTCATCGTGCACGGGCACGGCCGCCTGCAGGATGATCGGCCCGGCGTCCATTTCGGGGGTGACGAAGTGGACGGTCGCGCCGGTGATCTTGACGCCGGCCTGGAGCGCCTGGCCATGAGGATCGAGGCCACGGAAGGAGGGAAGCAGGGCAGGGTGGATGTTGAGCATGCGCTCCTGCCAGCGCAGGACGAAGTCCTGCGTGAACAGGCGCATGAAGCCGCCGAGGCAGATGAGCTCGATGCGCTGCTCGTCGAGAATGATCTGCAGCGCCCGCTCGAAAGCCGCGCGATCCTTGCCATAGGATCGATGATCGAGCACCGAAGTCGGGACCCGCGCCCCCTCCGCGAGCGCGAGGCCGGCGGCATCGGCGCGATTGGACAGAACGAGCGCGATCTCGGCCGGGTAGTCCGGCTCCTTCGCCGCCTCGATCAGCGCGGCCATGTTGGAGCCGCGGCCCGAGATCAGGACGGCGACGCGTTTCCTGATGCGATCTTCGGCCATTGGCTCATCCGGCGAGATCGAGATGACCGGAATAGGCCACGCGCGGCGCGCCCGCCGCGACCGGCACCACGACGCCGAGCCGCGCCACGGTCTCGCCGGCAGCCGTCAAAGCTTCCGTCACGGCGTCGGCGCGGCTTGCCTCCACCACGAGCACCATGCCGATCCCGCAGTTGAACGTGCGCAGCATCTCGGGCTCCGCGATGCCACCCGCGGCGGCGAGCCAGCGAAACACCGGCGGCACCGGCACGCGCGCAAGATCGAGCGCGACCCCGAGTTTGTCCGGCAGCACTCGCGGGATATTGTCGGTTCCGCCGCCGGTGATGTGGGCGAGCGCCTTGACAGCCTTGGTTTCGCGGATCGCCATCAGGCACGACTTCACATAGATGCGCGTCGGCGTGAGCAGCGCTTCGCCCAGCGTGCGCGCGCCATCGAAGGGCGCGCGTGCATCCCAGGCAAGTCCGCTGTTCGCGACGATGCGGCGAACCAGCGAAAAGCCGTTCGAGTGCACGCCCGACGAGGCGAGCCCGAGCACGACGTCGCCGGCCGTGATGTCGGCGCGGGGCAAAAGGCCATCGCGCTCGGCCGCGCCGACCGCGAAGCCGGCGAGATCGTAGTCGCCTGCCTGATACAGGCCCGGCATTTCCGCGGTCTCGCCGCCGATCAGCGCGCAACCGGCCGTGCGGCATCCGAATGCCACGCCCTTGACGACCTGCGCTCCAACCTCGGGCGCAAGCTGTCCACAGGCGAAATAGTCCAGGAAGAAGAGCGGCTCCGCACCCTGTACCACGAGGTCGTTGACGGACATGGCGACCAGGTCGATGCCGATCGTGTCGTGCCGGCCGGTCTCGATCGCGATCTTGAGCTTGGTGCCGACGCCGTCCGTCGCCGCCACCAGCACCGGGTCGGCAAAGCCCGCGCGCTTGAGGTCGAACAGCCCGCCGAAGCCGCCGATCTCGGCGTCCGCCCCCGGCCGCGCGGTCGCGCGCACCAGCGGCTTGATCAGCTCCACCATGCGGTTGCCGGCATCGATATCGACGCCGGCCTCGGCATAAGTGAGGCCGCGCCCCTTGTCTGTCATGGCGTGTCCTCAGGCGTGCGCGGCGTTGGTAGGGGGGAATCGTTCGGTGTGCAATGGCTCGATCGCGGCTATACTGAAGGCGGACGCACGAGCGCCAGACCGCGGGAACGGTGCGGGCGCGTGACCCGGGGCGCAGAGTTGAGCATTCCCAACCTCATCACGCTGGCGCGTATCCTCGCGGTGCCGGTGATCGTCTGGGCGATCACGTCCGGCGAGATGCGCATTGCATTCGCGTTGTTCCTGGTCGCGGGTCTCAGCGATCTGGTGGACGGCTACCTCGCCAAGCGCTTCGGCATGGCCACCGAGCTCGGCGCCTACCTCGACCCGCTCGCCGACAAGGCCATGATCGTCTCGATCTACGTGGCGCTCGGCATCTCCGGCGCCATGCCGCGCTGGCTCGTCATCCTGGTGGTCTCGCGCGACATCATGATCGTATGCGCCGTGATCCTCTCCTGGGTGGTGGACAAGCCGGTCAAGCTCAAGCCGCTCGCCGTCTCCAAGCTCAATACGGTTGCGCAGATCGTGTTCGCGACGATCGTGCTCGCCGCGCTCGCGTTCCGCTGGGACGTCCCGATCGTGATCAACGCCCTGATGGCGCTGGTGGCCGTCTTGACCTTGCTGTCCATCGGCTTCTATGTCGCTGAATGGGTGCGCCACATGAACGCGTCTGCGCCCGGACCGTGATGCCTGGTGCGCCGCGGTGGTTTTCGAGGGAGCGATGAGCTTCGAGCGGCAGCTCACGTTTTGGCTCATGACCTTCCTCGTGGTCGTGGCGCTGCTGTGGCTTCTCGCCGACATCCTGCTTCCGTTCGTGGCCGGCATGGCGCTTGCCTATCTGCTCGATCCTTTGACCAACAGGATTGAGCGCCTCGGCGTGCGCCGCACGCCGGCTGCGCTCGTGATCGTCGGCGTGGTGCTGTTGATTTTCGTTTTCCTGGCGCTCCTGATCGTGCCGATCCTCGCCGCGCAGCTCTGGGCCCTGATCGCCAACATCCCGGGCTATGTCACGCACCTGCAAGCGCTGCTCGCCGATCCTGGCAACCCCTGGCTGCCCCGGATATTCGGCGCCGAGGACGCGAGCAAGACGATCAGCGATCTGGTTACCCAGGGCACCGGCTGGCTCGTCGCCTTCCTGCGCTCGCTGTGGTCGGGAGGGCGAGCGCTCATTTCCATCTTCTCGCTGGTCGTGGTCACCCCGGTCGTCGCGTTCTATCTGATCTGCGACTGGCCGCGCATGCTGGCGACGGTCGACCAGTGGATCCCGCTGCACCACCGCGACACGGTCCATGCGCTGGCGCGGGAGATCGACGCCGCCATCGCGGGTTTCGTGCGCGGACAAACCGGAGTGTGCCTCATCCTCGGTTCGTTCTATGCAGTATCGCTGTCGCTGGTGGGGTTGAATTTCGGCCTGCTGATCGGATTGATCTCGGGGCTCATCACCTTCATACCCTATGTCGGTTCGATGACGGGCCTCGTGCTCTCGCTCAGCGTGGCGATTGCCCAGTTCTGGCCGGACTGGACGTGGATCGTCGTGGTCTTCGGCATCTTCATGGTCGGACAGTTCGTTGAGGGCTACATCCTGGCGCCGAAACTCGTCGGGGAGAACGTGGGCCTGCATCCGGTCTGGCTGATGTTTGCGATGTTTGCCTTCGGCTACCTGTTCGGTTTCGTCGGGCTCCTCGTCGCGGTGCCGCTTGCGGCGGCGATGGGCGTGCTGCTGCGCTTCGCGTTGCGGCAGTATCGCGCGAGCCCGCTCTACACCGGCGGGCAATCGGGCTGATGTCCGCCGCTCCGCGCCAGCTTGCGCTGTCACTCGACCATGCGGAAAGCTTTGCGCGCGAGGATTTCCTCGGCGGGCCGTCGAACGCGGCGGCGTTGGCGCTCATTGAGAGTTGGCCGGACTGGCCGGACCGGGCGGCCGTGATGGTCGGGCCGGAGGGCTCGGGCAAGAGCCATCTTGCCGCGATCTGGGCCGCCGCCGGCGGCGCGCGGTTTCTCAGCGGGCGGGCACTGGCGGAGGCCGACCTGCCGGCCGCGCTCGCGACCGGCGCGCTGGTGCTGGAGGATCTGACGGAAGGCGCCTTCGACGAACGCTCGCTGTTCCACCTGCTCAACCTCGCCCGCGAGGACCGTGCCTACCTGCTGGTGACCGCGCGCACGCCGCCGGCGGGATGGAGCGTTGCCATCCGCGATCTCGGCTCGCGCCTCAAGGCGCTCACCGTCGTCACCCTGAACCCGCCGGACGACGCGCTGCTGCGGGCGGTGCTCGTGAAGCTGTTCGCCGACCGGCAGCTTGCGGTCGATGAGGGGCTCGTCGGCTACCTGGTCACGCGGATCGAGCGCTCCTTTGCCGCGGCGCGTGCGGTGGTGGGGCGACTAGACGACGAAGCGATGCGGCGTCAGCGCCCGTTAACCAGGGCGCTGGCCGCGGAACTCCTGCGGGAGGATCGGTCTTGACGGCTCGCGCAGCCTGGAGCGTCATGTCATAGCGTCGTCACGAACGGCGCGCATGGTCCTCACAATCCGGTCATTACCGCCCATGGATCGCGGCCAAACTACTGTTCTGACGGAAGAAAGGCCTCTAGCCGCGCCCGCTGCCGAGGCCGAGCGGCCGGCCGTCCCGGAGCTTGCCGGTAGTCCCGAGCGGTTCATCAACCGTGAGTTGTCCTGGCTTCATTTCAACCGCCGCGTCCTCGAAGAAGCCGAGAACGTCGCCCATCCTCTGCTCGAACGAGTTCGGTTCCTCTCGATCTCGGCCAACAACCTCGATGAGTTCTTCATGGTCCGCGTCGCCGGCCTCAAGGGCCAGGTGCGCGCCGGCATCACCACCAAAAGCCCGGACGGCCTGACCCCGGCCGAGCAGCTCGCGCGCATCGGCGAGGCGGTCTCGGTGCTGGCGAGCGATCAGCAGAAGCGGTGGCGGGAGCTGCGGCAGTCGCTCGCCGACAGCGGCATCGCGATCATCGATGGGCCCGAAGTGACCAAGAAGGAGAAGGTCTGGCTCGACGATCACTTCCTGCGCCAGATTTTTCCGCTGCTGACGCCGCTCGCCATCGACCCCGCGCATCCGTTCCCGTTCATCTCCAATCTCGGTTTCACCATCGCGCTGCAGCTCGCGCGCACCAGCGACGGCAAGGCGATGAACGCGCTCATCCGCATGCCCAACAAGATCGAGCGCTTCATCCGGCTGCCGACCGCCGAGGGTGCGACGGCGGTACGGGTGATCACGATCGAGCAGGCGACCGGCCTGTTCATCGGCCGACTCTTTCCCGGCTATGCGGTCAAGGGGCAGGGCGCGTTCCGCGTCATCCGCGACAGCGAGGTGGAGATCGAGGAAGAGGCGGAAGACCTGGTGCGCGAGTTCGAGACCGTGCTCAAGCGCCGCCGCCGCGGATCGGTCATCCGGCTCGAGCTCGAAGCCGCGATGCCGGCGGAGCTGCGGCGCTTCGTCCAGCGCGCACTCGCATGCGGGGACGACGAAGTGTTCATGGTCGACGGCGTCCTCGCCCTCAACGAGCTGTCCCAGCTCACCGGCATGGAGCGGCCCGACCTTGAATTCGTGCCCTACAATCCGCGCTTCCCCGAGCGCATTCGCGACCATGCCGGCGACTGCTTCGCGGCCATCCGCCAGAAGGATCTCATCGTCCATCATCCCTATGAATCCTTCGACGCGGTCGTGGAGTTCCTGCAGCAGGCCGCGCGCGATCCCGACGTCGTCGCCATCAAGCAGACGCTCTATCGCACCTCGGCTGAATCGCCGATCGTCAAGGCGCTGGTGGAAGCGGCGGAAGCTGGCAAATCGGTCACGGCGCTGGTCGAGCTGAAGGCCCGCTTCGACGAGGAGGCCAACATCCGCTGGTCGCGCGCGCTCGAACGCGCCGGCGCCCAGGTCGTGTTCGGCTTCATCGAGCTCAAGACCCACGCCAAGCTTTCGCTGGTCGTGCGCCGCGAGGGTGGCGCGCTCACCTCCTATGTGCATGTCGGAACCGGCAACTATCACCCGGTCACCGCGCGCATCTACACCGACCTGTCGTTCTTCACCTCCGAGCCGGTGATCGCGCGCGATGTCGCCCGCATCTTCAACTATATCACCGGCTATGCGGAGCCCGCCGGGCTCGAGAAGATGGCGGTTTCGCCGCTGACGCTGCGACGCCGCATCTGCGAGCACATCGCCCAGGAGATTGCCTATGCCAAGGCCGGCAAGCCGGCCGCGATCTGGATGAAGGACAACTCGGTGGTCGATCCCGAGATCATCGACATGCTCTACGCGGCGTCGGGGGCGGGCGTGCAGGTCGATCTGGTGGTGCGCGGCATCTGCTGCTTGCGGCCGGGCATTGCGGGTCTCTCCGAGAACATTAGGGTGAAGTCGATCGTCGGCCGGTTCCTCGAGCACAGTCGCATCTATTGTTTCGGCGCCGGTTACGGCCTGCCGCACGCCAAGGCCGCGGTCTACATCTCCTCCGCCGACATGATGCCGCGCAATCTCGACCGCCGCGTCGAGGTCCTGTGCCCGATCCTCAACCCGACCGTGCACGAGCAGGTGCTCGACCAGATCATGGTGGCAAATTTCAAGGACAATGAGCAAAGCTGGAAATTGCTGTCCGACGGCACCTCGAATCGCATAAAAGCCGCCGAGGGCGAAGAGCCGTTCAACGCCCACAAGTACTTCATGACCAATCCGAGCCTGTCGGGCCGTGGCAAATCGCTCAAAGACTCCTCGCCGCGTAGCCTTATACGCCGCCTCGACCGCGCTTAAGCGCCTTCGACCCGCCAAGGCGCCGAAGATGCAAGCCGCGCAAGGTCGCCTCGATCACGGTCCGCCGGTCGGCGTCATCGACATCGGCTCGAACTCGGTGCGGCTGGTGGTCTATGAAGGCCTCACGCGCAGCCCAACCCCGATCTTCAACGAGAAGGTGCTCGCGGGGCTGGGCCGCGAGGTGCATTCGACCGGGCTCCTTGCCCCCGATGCTGTGGACAAGGCGCTCGCGGCGCTGCGGCGGTTCCGCGCGCTGTGCGACCGCATCGAGGTCGGAGACGTCTGGGTGATCGCGACGGCGGCCTGCCGCGATGCCAGCAACGGCAAGGATTTCATCGTCGAAGCCGAGCGCATCTGCCGCACGCGGGTCGAGGTGATCACCGGCAAACGCGAAGCCGAGCTGAGCGCGCTCGGCGTGGTGTCCGGCTTTCATCGGCCCGACGGCATCGTCGGCGACCTCGGCGGCGGCTCGCTCGAACTCACCGACATCCGCTGGCATCGGGTCAATGCCGGGATCACGCTGCCGCTCGGCGGCTTGGCGCTGCAGGATATCACCAAGAAATCCATCAAGAAGGCCGAGAAGCTGGTGCGCAAGGCGCTTGGCGACGCGGAGCTGATCAAGGCCGGCAAGGGCCGCACCTTCTATGCCATCGGCGGCACCTGGCGGTCGCTGGCGCGGCTGCACATGTGGCAGAAGGGCTATCCGCTGCACGTGGCGCACGGCTACGTGATCCCGGCCAAGGAAGCCTACGAGTTCTCGAGCCTGGTGCATCGGGTCGATCCGGAGACGCTGTCGCAGATCGAGGTCGTGGCCGACGCGCGCCGGCCGCTGCTTGCCTATGCGGCGCTGGTGCTCGAAAGCCTGGTGGAGATCGCGCGCCCGAAGGACGTCGTGATCTCCGCGCTCGGGGTGCGCGAGGGCCTGCTCTACGCGATGCTCGACCCCGAGGAGCGCCGCAAGGACCCGCTGCTGGCGGCTGCGAACGAGCTCAACGTCCTGCGCTCGCGCGATCCCGCGCATGGCGAGGAGCTGATCGCGTGGACCGACCGGTTCCTGGCCACGTCGGGGCTCGACGAGACCGCGGACGAACGCCGCCTGCGCCATGCCGCCTGCCTGCTGGCCGACATCGGCTGGCGGGCGCATCCGGATTACCGCGGCGAGCAGTCGCTCAACATCATCGCCAATGCGACCTTCGTGGGCATCGATCATCCCGGCCGGGTCTATCTCGCGCTCGCGGTCTACTTCCGCCATGTCGGGCTGGTCGACGAGGAGCTGTCGCCGCGGCTGCGCGAGCTGGCTTCGACCCGCGTGCTCGACCGGGCGCGCGTACTCGGGGCGGCGCTGCGGGTCGCCTATCTGGTGTCGGCCTCGACCACGGGCGTGCTTCCCAAGACCCCCATGGTGGTCGAGCGCGGCCGCCTCGTGCTGCGCTTCGAGAACGGGATGAAGGCGCTGGCCGGTGAACGCGTGTTCGCGCGGCTGCGCCAGCTCGCGCGCCTGATCGGCCGCGAGCCGGTGATGGAAACCGGCTAGGGCCTGTTGAGATTCATCGAGAGTTATCACGGCTGCGGCGAGATGGATGTTTGCGGCGAAGCTCTGATCGGTTTTGTCTGCGCGCATGGCGATACGTTTGAATTCCTTGAGCTTGCAGAAGAAATTCTCGATCAGGTGTCGCCACTTGTA
>JAXDOD010000158.1:0-8934 GCA_034669045.1 Alphaproteobacteria bacterium | reverse complement strand
CATCCGAATAGGGGCTTCGTCCCATGGCGTCCTCCGAATCAGAAGCGCCATGGACTCACAATCGAAACCAGATGAGAATCCTCAACCCGATCACAATCGATTCATCGCCAGCGGGGAATGCTCTAGCGGAATGATCCAGTCCTGGCTTGAGCCCTTACCGTAAAGCCGCCGGATGAGGGGCCCTTCTTGGTGTTCGTCGCCGCTGGCTGGATCGATATAGCGAAAGCGCCCGTCTTGAAGCAGCAATCCTTCGCGCAGCGGCACTGGCCGTTCGTTTCGCCGCAGGAGGCGTGCGCCCAGCCATTGCTCAAAGCCGTTGGTGTCGCCGATGACCGCGGATAGGCAGATCATTTGCGGCTCTAGCCCTTGCTGCCGGCGCATCCGGATCAATGTCAGTATGAATTCAAGATTGGCACCCCGGCCCGCATCGGCGATCATCTGGGCCTCGTCAACGACGATTACGCCGGCTTGCGCCAGCACATGCGGGAACGTCAGGGCGATGGCCGCGAACTTCTCGTAGGTCAGGAGCGCGATATCATACTTGCCGCGAAGGAGCGGCGTGATGTCGTCGGTCTCTCCTGTGGCCTCGACCGTGCGAATCCCAAATGCGCCATACACGGAATCGAAGTGCGCCTCTTGTCGGCGACTAGCGCCTTCAGCGGCAAGAGAAACAGGCAACGCTTGCGATCGAGAATGTTCCGGAGAGCTGCGAGTTCGCCAATCATGGTCTTGCCGGACGAGGTAGGCGCGGAGACCACAAGATGCTCGCCGTCCAGCACGCCGAACTCGTTAATGGCGGCAAGCTGCAGGGCATTGAGCGTGGCAATCGAGCCGCCCCAGGCCGAGAGCAGCGCCGGCGGAAAACCGGCTGCGGCGAGACTGGAAATGTCCGGCATGATTGTCGCGCGCGACCGCTCAGGGAAAACGCTTGCGTAGCGCTCGCCGGGAACGAACACCGGCCAGGTTACGTCGCCTTCTATGCTGCCGCGCAAGGTGGGATGTTGCGGGCGTCCGATCTGCAGCGCCGCTGCCGTTACGCGCGCGGTGACATGATCGAGAAGACGGTAAAGCGAAATCTTTCCCCCGTTGACGACCTCCTCCGCGCCTTGAAGGGCTTCGAGCAGATAATAGGTCAGGAAGCCATGGCCGAAACGGCCATGCTTATAGGCGGGTTCGGTTGCGCTGGAGGCAGTGAAGATTATGCGCCCTTCTCCCGCAAGGTCGGCAAGGCGCGCCTCCGTGGAGCGCATGTCCCGAGGCTTGGCCTCGACCTGCAGCACCTTCGCGCCGAGGCCACCCGAGAAGCAGCAGTCCAGGAAGAACACCAGCCGTTTGGCGGGGATGCGGGAAAACCACTCCTGAATCAGGTGGAGAGGGATCGCGGTATTCGGAAGATCCGAGCGCAACGTGTCATGCGCGACCAGCTCGTGCGTCTCCGAGCCGTGGCCGGAGAAAGCGATAACAACTACGTCGTTCGCCCCGCACGTGGCGAGGGCCTTGAATTCCTCTTCGATCCGCGTGCGTGTCGCGTCGTTGTCGGTCAGGAGCACCGACGTGCCGCCCAGCGTATCGGTGAACAGGGCCTCAAGCGCGATGGCGTCACGGCGCGCGCAACCGAGCTCGCCAATGTCGGCGAAGCGTAACGGTCAATGCCGATGAATAGCCCGTGAAAGGCCACGTCCTGATCCTCTGATTCGGTGATGCATGGAGCGTAGCATGCACGAAAGGCTGGACCTGACCTGTTCCGCTACGACTCCTTGCAGGGCGCGACCTGTATCACGCCCTTCGGAGGACTCCGACGCTGACGGCGCCGGGCTTCTTGCTCTTTTCGAGCACCGCCGGCGGAAAGGTCTCGCGTTGTACGACCTGCTTGTTGCCGACCTTTTCTGACCAGACGCACCACACGGCATCCTCTTCCGTGTAGGCTTTCTTGCCGGTCTGTTCGACCGTCATCAGTGGGCTACCCGATTTCAGCTGCACCAAATCGCCCGCCTGAAAATCCATGCATAGTCTCCTGTTATTGCCGGCACCCCTTGCCGGCGGCAAATCCCCGCTCCCCCGTATGCCCACGGCGACAGTCTCAAAGATTCGCTCCGATTCGTGAAGTCCTTTCGGGCCATCCCCGCTCCCACCGGGTCAAGCCGCCTTGCTGTACCGGGCGAGCACCCCCCTCGAGCTGCGTCAGCTTGTCCTTGTCCATGAACTTGCCGTGGCTTTTCACCAATGGCGGCAGGTACTTAGTGGCGCACAGGCCGGCGTGGCATACCTGCCCGTTGTCGGTCGACAAGTTGAGGAGGTCGACAACCTGCTTCCGGGTGGCTTTGCCGATGTAGGGGAGGATGAGCTCGAAATTCGCCTCGGCGCCTCGGAAGCTGCCCGACTTGCCGACCTTGGCCACAAGCTTGTCGATGACGAACGAGGCGTCGTGCTTCGCCACCCCCGGGAGGAGATCGGCGTACCTCGGCGCCGCGGGGTCGATCTTCGTCGACTGGATGTGGGCGATGAAGCCCTGCGGAATTTCACCGTCGGTCGAGAGCGGGATGACGGTCATCTTGCGGAAGGCCGCGATGCCCGACTCCTGCTTGCACCAGATGGAGTTGTAGTAATTGGCGCTGAGGATAGGCACGAACAGATCGGCCGCCTCGATTTCCTTAAGAATTTCAAGGCGCCATTCGCCCGAAACCTCGATGTGCTCATGCGCCATGAAGGCGGTGCATTCAAACTCTTCCAGGATGGCAGCGACGCGGGCGGCGATCTCCTTGTCGGCCGTCTGATAGCTCATGAAAGCGCGCATGGGACTGCCCCCCCTTTTGATGTTTGAACAGGTAGGTACGATTCCGGGATGCAAAAGCCCCTAACGCGCGCGCTTACCGCCCGCCGAACGGCATGGCGCCTGGTCTGGTCCTCTTCCGAATACGTCAAATAATTTGGGAAACCCGGTGACGGGACTCGACTCCCGATAATCGCTAATTTATACGCAATTCTGTCAATAGCTTTGATCTCTAATTTACAGCCTGTATGGCGCCGCAAATGCTCGATAAGCTGGAAGGAAAAGCCCCCGCGAAGGGTTCGTCAAAGGCCGGCAAGCGCGAGAAGTTTGTGGAATTAGCATCTTCCCGGACCCGGACCGCCATTAAGGCCATTCGGATCATCGGCAAGCTCGGCAACAAGAACGCCTACGATTACAGCGAGACCGACGTGAAGAAGATCGCCTCGGCGCTGACAAAGGAGATCGAGGCCATGAAGGCCCGCATGTCGCACTTGGGCGGCAAGGACGTGGTGGATTTCAGCTTGGAATAGCGTTCGGCCTAACTGCAATCGTGGAGGTGGGAATGCCAGCGAATATGCCGCCGGACCTTCTGAGCCGGCTCTTGAATGCCCGGTCCACCGCGCAGGTCGAGGCGATTCTCGGCGTCCTGCCCGTCGTCTCTCCCGACGACTACCAATGGGTCTCGGCCGACGACCGCTCCTCTGCAGGGCAGCAGGGCAAGCTGCACTGGGTGCCGGTCGGGCTCGACCGCGGCAACGGTGGACGCATTAAGCTCGCCGGAGAGCCGATGAACCCGATCGCCGAGCGCATGGTCAACGGTATGGAGTCGCTGATCGAGCTTGTCGTGGTCGAGCGTGATGGAAAGGTGCTTTCGCACTTCGTCGATCTTGGCGCGCATCTCGTTGCGCTCATCGTCGTCGAGCCGCTCGATGCTCGCGCGTCTCCGGGAGCTTCTGAAGAACTCGGCCGCGGTGATGCCAGCTAACCCGCGGGACGCCGTGCTCCGGTACTTCGGCTTCCCGAAGATGGACTCCAGAAGTCCAAGCAGTTCTCCGTCAGCATCCGCGACCACGGCATGGGGCAGGTCCCGCAGATGATGCACTGGACGCTGCTGTCGCTCGGCCGCTCTGACAAGGCAGACAAGCCATACCTGATCGGCGTTTTCGGCCAGGGCGGCTCGTCTGCATTCTCCGTTTCTGAGTATTCGATCGTGGTAACGCGGCGCGCAAAGGACATCCGCAAGCCGGGCGAGGACGACGGCGCCGGCTGGTCGATCGTGCGGGCGATCCAGCCGAAGGGTCGGCGCGATCTCTATTACTCCTATCTCGCGGCAGGCGAGGAAGGTGGGGTGCCGCGCGTGACGGCGGCGGAGGCGGACAAGGCCGGCTTCGCGCAGGGCGCGCAGTTCACCCACATCAAGTACGACTTCGGCACCGCAGACTCCGCGATCGCGCGCCTTATGTATCCGGCGCTCAACCACGTGCTATTCAATCCGGTCCTGCCCTACGAACCCGGTGTCTCGCCGCGTTGGTCGCTGTACCAGCGCCGGCCGGGGACGCTCCGCCACAACCGGCCGTCGCGCTCGCCCTTGAGCGTGGGCAGGAAGTATTCCGTCAGGCCAGCCTAAGACGCTTGCGGTTACCTCATTCCGCGGATTCGCGCGAGCTTTGCACGCCGAAGACGTGGCGTTGCTCACACCACTCTACTGGAAACTCCTGTGTCAGCGCGTTTAACTGTAGCCGCGGCGATTGCCGCCCCGCGAGGATCTCCTCGATTATGTTCGGCCCAAGCAGGGTTAGCCGCAGCAAGCGGCCGACATAGGTCTCATTGAGCTTCTCGGCGTGGGCAATCTCGCGAATAGTATTAAACATGCCGTTCTCCAGCATCTCACGCCATCGGAACGCTCGGGCAATCGCTTTGACCATGGTGTTGTCGATGTGGCGGCAGACTGGCGCCCCGGCGACGTTCGTGCCGTCGGGAGCAACAACGAGTTTCCGGCCACCGCGGTTGCGGATTGAAATCGGGACCCGCACCGTGATGGTGCGACCGTCGCCGCTGATCTTCGGCTTCGCCATTACGCTGCCTTCTGCTCTGGCCTGACCGCGTCGAGCTCAGCCGTCAGGTTCGCTAGCCCTTCTGTTCGCAGTCGGATGTCGATGCCATCCGAGCCCACGTCGACTCGTTCGACCAGCAAGTGGATAATGCGCGCCTGCTCAGCCGGGAAGAATTCGTCCCAGAGCGGATCGAGACGCTGCAAGGCGGCACTCACCTCGGATTCCTGCAGCCCAGCGACTAGCCGTTTCCCGGCTCTCCAAGTTCGGACAACCATCTCGGGCGATCGCAAAAGGACTCGAACTTGATCGATAACGGCACCTTCGATCTCACCGGCCGATACCCTTCGCACCGTGCATTGTGGGGCATCATGTTTCAGCAGAGTGGTCGCGATGTAGTATCGGTACAACCGTCGACCCTTGCGCGTGTGTTTTGGCGTCATGGCGCATCCGGTCGGGCCGAAGATTAGTCCCTTCAGCAACGCCGGGGTCGGCGCGCGAGTCCTGGCGGCTCGTTGACGTGCGCCCTCCTCGCTCAGGATGGCGTGGACCTTGTCCCACAGCGTGTTGCTGACGATGGCCTTGTGTTCGCCAGGATAGGACGTGCCCTTGTGGACGGCCTCGCCAAGATACACCCGGTTCCTGAAGAGCTGATAGACGTAGGATTTATCGATGAGGCGCCCTCGCTTTCCGCGCACATCTTCAGCTCGTAGCGCCCGGACGAGCGCCGTTACCGATCCGCTCTTCGTGAACTTCTCAAAGATCCGCTGGACAGTTGCGGCTTCGGCTTCATTGACGAGGAGCTTGCGATCCTTGACGTCGTAGCCGAGCGGCACGAACCCGCCCATCCACATGCCCTTCTTGCGGGATGCAGCGAACTTGTCGCGGATACGCTCGCCGATGACCTCCCGCTCGAATTGAGCGAACGAGAGCAGGATGTTGAGCGTGAGCCGCCCCATTGACGTCGTCGTGTTGAACGATTGTGTGACGCTCACGAACGTCACATTGTTGCGGTCGAACACCTCGACCAGCTTCGCGAAATCCATAAGCGCGCGGCTGAGCCGGTCGATCTTGTAGACAACGACGACGTCGACGCGCTTGCCTTCAATGTCGGCGAGCAGCCGCTGCAGCCCCGGCCGGTCCAGCGTCGCGCCGGAAATCCCACCATCATCGTAGCGGTCGGGGACGAGCAGCCAGCCCTCGGGCTTCTGGCTCGCGATATACGCTTCACACGCCTCACGTTGAGCGTCGAGCGAGTTGAACTCCTGCTCCAGTCCCTCTTCGCTGGACTTGCGCGTGTATACCGCGCAACGGAGCTTTCGGGCGATGGGCTTTTTCATTCCGCTCCCCGCCGGTTCTTGAGGCCGAAAAACAAAAGCCCGTTCCAGCGAGTGCCGGTGATCGCGCGCGCGATCGCGGAGAGCGATTTGAACGGCCGGCCCTGGTATTCGAAATCCTCGTCACGCACCGTCACGCAGTGCTCGACGCCCTGATATTCCGGATCAGGCGCGTGCCGGTGATCGGGCGCTCGCTGGCGGGCTGACGCCGGCGGACCGGATCACCACCGTCAAGCTCTTCGCCGAGGACCTTCAGTCGCTTCAGCGTCTCCGGCTTCAGCCCGCCGTAGGTCAACTCCTGGATCCGGTACGCCAGTCGGTGCTCCAGGAAGCGGCGATTATAGGGTGGCGGTTCGGTCTCGAAGAGGTCCCGCCACTGCTGTTTCAAGGTGGGGATCGGCATGTCCTTGAGGGCGGCCACGCGCGCCAGAACCGTATCGGTCACTCCGAGCCTCCTGGTCTCTTGAGGGCGTTGGCATGACCGCTCTGGTGGGCGTGACAGTCGAGCGAACTTTCTCCGGCATCGGTAGATAAACCACTGGACTTCCTGGCCTTTAGCCGCATTAGGCCGGCTGCCAAGATTTCGGCGATCTCGGCCAATCGTTCCTCTGTTTCAGTGCGCTGCCATTTGCCAAGCATCGGCACAGGCTGGAGCAAAATTTTCAGGTGTCCAGTTCGAACAGGCGCATGCCGTAGTCGGCCGTCGACAAAGGGGAGCAGTAGTAAATGGCCGTGCGCGCGCAACTGTGAAAAAGTGACAACTTCAGAACGCAGAAGGAGCTGTAAGTGCGAGAATCGCATCGTGATTCGCGCGCGAGGCGGAGTTGAGCCGGTGTCCTACGAGCCCTGGCCAGAGGACGGATGCACGTTGGCGGAAGCCCGACGTCGTACGGCTGATTTCGACTCCTGGAATGAATGGCGCGGGCATCTGGATGGCTTCAAGAGTCTAGGGCCTTCGTGCTCGTTCTTGGATAGTGTTGAGGATTACCATGCCGATCGCCGCGTGAGGGATCGTCTCACGGGCTTGTTCGCGATTGCGAGGGCGCGATCAACACGAATTTCAGGAGCCAGATCAGCAAGAAGGAATTGATCGCCTTCGGCCGGTCAGGGTCGTTGAGCGCGGAGCCGCAGCTCATAGCCGCAGACATATGGCCGGCCCTCGCGGCGGTGAACTGGGAGCAATCCTCGATCGGGGAGGATCGCAGGAAGGGCACGTTCTTTCTGGCTGTTCGGGTTTTCCCAACCTTGCTCGCGCCATGCCGCGCTGATTACCTTGGCAATGTCGAAGCGCGGGACAGCGTAGACCACCGGAACCTGTCCCTCCTTTTCCGTCCTTGTCCTCAGTTGTCCAGCGCGCCGCCAGGAATTGCGGGGCAGTATCCACATCGTAACGGATGTGGGACCGCGCGATGCTTTTCAACCAGAAGACCGCCGATCCGGACGACCTGCTTGCCGAGGTCCGTGCGGCAGAACTGCTCAGTTTGTCACAGCGGACGTTACAGGCATGGCGCGCCAAGGGTCTCGGCCCCGCATACGTGCGGGCCGACCGCGCTATTCGCTACCGCCGCCGCGACCTGACCGCCTGGGAAGACGCCAACACGGTCAGGCCAGCGCAGACGGAAGGCCGATGAATCCAGGACTTTCCACAACGTTCGTTGAACCCCTGAGCGACCGCGTCAATCGCGTCAAGGCGCGCTGGCTCAAACGGGTCATGTACGACTCTCCGGCGAGGTCGACCCAGAAGTGCCTCGCCTACGCGGTCGCGGACCACCTGAACTGCGTGACCCTGGATGCCTGGTCCGGACTGCTCAGACTCTCGCGCCGGCTTGGCTTCATGCACATCAAAACCCTGCACAGGGCGGCGCTTGAGTTGGAGGAGCGAAAGTTTCTCATCGTGCGAAAGGTCGGGGAGATGCGGCGCCTGGCGCCGGTGTTCCGACCCGACGAGCAGGACAGCATTGTCCGCGGCGGAGGACAATCTCATGCACGATCCGCGGACAAGAATGTCCATGCGGCTGGTGATCGGCCGCGGGGATTATCACTGGCAACACGAACCGTGCTGGTACGCGGTCCGCAAGAAGGGCAATTGGACCGGGGACCGCAAGCAGACCACCCTCTGGACCATTCCGAGCGGCGGCCAGGACACTGAAACGGCACACGGCACACAGAAGCCGGTCGAATGCATGCGGCGGCCGTTGCTGAACAACAGCGATCGGGGCCAAGCGGTTTACGACCCGTTTCTTGGCAGCGGCACCACCCTGATCGCGGCTGAGACAATCGGAAGGGTATGTCTCGCGGTCGAGCTCAGCCCTCTCTACGTCGATGTCGCCGTGCGGCGCTGGCAGGCATTCACAGGCCTGCCGGCGACCCTCCTCGCCGACGGCAGAACGTTCGAGGCGGTCGCGGAAGAGCGCGTCCCGAAGGTCATATCGGAACAGCACAATGCGGAGCCCCCACCGAGCCCTCGCGGTGCGAAGGAAAAAACATGAGATCTGCATGGGTCATATCCACGATCAGCGCAGCGACACGCGCTTCAACCTGCGAGAACTGATATGCGAGGTCGAAGACCCAAGCCGACGCGTCTCAAAGTGCTCACCGGAAATCCGGGCAAGCGTCCTCTCAACGCCACCGAGCCTCGGCCGCAGGCCGTCATTCCGGATTGCCCGCCGGAGCTCGGCGACACCGCGCGGCGCGAGTGGAACCGCCTGGTCGGCGAGCTTGTCTCGCTCAGGATGGTGTCCAACCTCGATCGCGCGGCGCTTGCGGCTTACTGCGG
>JAXDOD010000157.1:0-15775 GCA_034669045.1 Alphaproteobacteria bacterium | reverse complement strand
GCCACGCCGCCGAAGGCTATGCCCGCTCCACCGGCTTGCCAGGCGTGGTGCTGGTGACCTCGGGTCCCGGCGCGACCAACATGGTGACGCCGCTGACCGACGCGCTGATGGATTCGATCCCGCTGGTGTGCATCACCGGGCAGGTGCCGACGCATCTGATCGGCAATGACGCCTTCCAGGAATGCGACACCGTCGGCATCACGCGGCCCTGCACCAAGTACAATTACCTGGTGAAGAACATCGCCGACCTGCCGCAGGCGCTGCACGAGGCGTTCCACATCGCCAAGAGCGGCCGGCCGGGTCCCGTCGTCGTCGATATCCCGAAGGACATCCAGTTCGCCAAAGGCACCTATTCCAGGCCGAAGGAGTTCAAGCACCGCGGCTACCGGCCGCGGCTCACCGGCGATCCCGGTCGCATCAAGGCTGCGGTCGAGATGATGGCGCGGGCCAAACGCCCGCTGTTCTATACCGGCGGCGGCATCATCAATTCGGGCCCGCAGGCCAGCCGGCTCCTGCGCGACCTCGTGAAGCTCACCGGCTTTCCCATCACCTCGACGCTGATGGGGCTCGGCGCCTTTCCGGCGGCCGATCCGCAGTGGCTCGGCATGCTCGGCATGCACGGCACCTGGGAGGCCAACTGGTCGATGCACGACTGCGACCTGATGATCTGCATCGGCGCGCGCTTCGACGACCGCATCACCGGGCGGCTCGACGCCTTCGCCCCGGGCTCGACCAAGATCCACGTCGACATCGATCCGTCCTCGATCAACAAGAACGTCAAGGTCGACCTGCCGATCATCGGCGATTGCGCGCACGTGCTCGAGGAGATGCTGCGGCAGTGGCGGGTGTCGGCGGCCGCGCCCGACAAGACGGCGCTCGCCGCCTGGTGGAAGCAGATCGAGACGTGGCGGGCGCGCAAGTCGCTCGCCTACCGGAACTCGGACGAGATCATCAAGCCGCAATACGCCATCCAGCGGCTCTACGAGCTGACCAAGGACCGCGACGTCTACATCACCACCGAGGTCGGCCAGCACCAGATGTGGGCGGCGCAGTTCTTCCACTTCCAGGAGCCGAACCGCTGGATGACCTCGGGCGGGCTCGGCACCATGGGCTACGGCCTGCCGGCTTCGGTCGGCGTGCAGCTCGCGCATCCGAACTCGCTGGTGATCGACATCGCCGGCGAAGCCTCCGTGCTGATGACCATGCAGGAAATGTCGACTGCGGCGCAGTACCGCCTCCCGATCAAGGTCTTCATCCTCAACAACAAGTACATGGGCATGGTGCGGCAGTGGCAGGAGCTGCTGCACGGCGGCCGCTATTCGGAGAGCTACAGCGAGGCGCTGCCCGATTTCGTGAAGCTCGCCGACGCCTATCACGCGCACGGCATCCGCTGCGACAAGCCGGGCGACCTCGACGCCGCCATCAAGGAGATGATCGACGTGAAGACAGCGGTGATCTTCGACTGCGTCGTCGATCCCAACGAGAACTGCTTCCCGATGATCCCCTCCGGCCGCGCCCATAACGAAATGCTGCTCGGCGACGCCGCCGTGCGCATCGAGGACGCCGTCACCGAGGCAGGCAAGGTGATGGTGTAGTGGCGAATTCGCTCGCAATACGCTTCCTCCTTGCGCCCGTCCCCGCCAAAGCGGGGACCCGGGATCGCCTGCGGGAGGGATTATCTCGAAAGCACCCGGATTTCCGCTTGCGCGGGACTGCGCGGACCCGGCGCGTGCCGCCCGGTGCTGCCAAAGGGGAGCAGACCCCGTGAGCTCCACGACCCACTACCCCGCCGCGCCCGCCGCGCAAGGCATCGAGACCCACACGCTCGCGGTCATCGTCGACAACGAGCCGGGCGTGCTCGCGCGCGTCATCGGGCTGTTCTCGGGCCGCGGCTACAATATCGACTCGCTCACCGTGTCGGAGACCGAGCACGAGAAGCACCTGTCGCGCATCACGATCGTCACGCGCGGCACGCCGATGGTGATCGAGCAGATCAAGAACCAGCTCGAGCGCCTGGTGCCGATCCACCGCGTCGTCGACATGACGATCGCCGGCCCGTCGATCCAGCGCGAGCTCGCGATGGTGAAGGTGCGCGGCACCGGCGAGAACCGGGTCGAGGCGCTGCGCCTGGCGGACGCCTTCCGCGCCCGCGTCATCGATGCCGGCACCGAGAGCTTCGTGTTCGAGATCACCGGCGCCTCGGACAAGATCGAGAGCTTCATCGCGCTGATGCTGCCGATCGGCCTGGTCGAGGTCTCGCGCACCGGCATCGTGGCGATCGCGCGCGGGCCGGAGGGGATGTGATGGACCCGCTGGCGCGCTGCGCCGGGGTGCGGACATCGCTTGACCCCCCGCCGGTGCCGGATATACATCGTATATCCGACACGCGAGGCTGCCATGAAAGTCAAGATCGCAAAGTGGGGAAACAGTCTCGGCGTCCGTTTGCCGAAGGGCTTGACCGAGGAAACCGGGCTGCGGGACGGCCAGGTCGTCGAGCTGACCGCCAGGGGACGCGGCGTCGACATGCGACCGGCGGTCGCGCTCAAGCGCTACCACATCAAGGAGATGATTGCCGAAATGGACCGGCTGGGACCCCGCCATCGACCTAAACATGTCGATTGGGGACCGGATATCGGAGCGGAGATCATCGATGACGGCGGAGCACGACGCGACACCACCAAGCGCGGGGGACCTCGCGTGGGCCGATCTCAGACCGTGGCGCGGCCGGGAAAAGGGAGGCGTGCGGCCCGTCGTCGTGCTGACCGACCATGACTACCATTTGCGCAGCGAGACGGCGATCGTCTGTCTCGTCACGTCGGATGTGAAGCCGTGGCCGACCAAGGTGATGCTGCCGCAAGGACTGCCGGTACGCGGCGCCGTCCTGGTCGACCAGGTGCGCACCCTCGATCGCCGCGCGCGCGGATTTCGTCTGATCGGCCGGCTTCCAGATGAGGTGATGGCGGAGATTCGGGGAAAGCTTGCGGCGCTCACCGGCATCAGCGCCGTGTCCTAGGACCCGGGCTGCGCTATCCTGCGCAGGCTTGATTTTCTTCCCTATTTGCCGTCTCTGCCGGCATCGGTTCGCCAGCACCACAAGGACCCCGACCCATGCGTGTCTATTACGATCGCGATGCCGACCTGAACCTGATCAAGGGCAAGAAGGTCGTCGTCATCGGCTACGGCAGCCAGGGCCACGCCCACGCGCTCAACCTGCGCGATTCCGGCGTCAAGGACGTCGCGGTGGCGCTGCGCAAGGGCTCGCAGGGCGTCGCCAAGGCCGAGGGCGAGAAGCTCAAGGTCATGGAGGTCGCGGCCGCCGCCAAGTGGGCCGACGTGATGATGATGCTCACGCCCGACGAGCTGCAGGCCGACATCTACAACAACCACCTCAAGGACAACATGAAGAAGGGCGCGGCGCTGATGTTCGCGCACGGCCTCAACATCCACTTCAACCTGATCGAGCCGCGCGAAGACCTCGACGTGATGATGATCGCGCCCAAGGGCCCGGGCCATACCGTGCGCGCGGAATACCAGCGCGGCGCCGGCGTGCCGGTGCTGATGGCGGTGCACAAGGACGTGTCGGGCAACGCGCATGACCTGACGCTCAGCTACGGCTCGGCGATCGGCGGCGGCCGCGCCGGCATCATCGAGACCACGTTCCGCGAAGAGTGCGAGACCGACCTGTTCGGCGAGCAGTCGGTGCTGTGCGGCGGGCTGGTCGAGCTGATGAAGGCCGGCTACGAGACCCTGGTCGAGGCCGGCTACGCGCCCGAGATGGCCTATTTCGAATGCGTGCACGAGGTGAAGCTGATCGTCGACCTGATCTACGAGGGCGGCATCGCCACCATGGACTATTCGGTGTCCAACACCGCCGAGTACGGTCAATACGTGTCCGGCCCGCGCGTGGTGACGCCGCAGACCAAGGCGGAGATGAAGAAGATTCTCGACGACATCCAGTCCGGCAAGTTCACCCGTGACTGGATGCTGGAGAACCGCGTCAACCAGACCTCGTTCAAGGCGATGCGGGCGAAGAACGCCGCGCACCCGATCGAGGAGGTGGGGGCGAAGCTGCGCGCCATGATGCCGTGGATCAAGCAGCGCGCGATGGTGGACCGCAGCAGGAATTGACCTTCATGTCCCTCCCCCGAACGGGAGGGTGGCTCCGGGCGAGCGCAGCGAACGAGGAGACGGGTGGGGTGCGTGATCGGTTTTGTCCCCCACCCGGCTCGCGTCGCTCGCCACCCTTCCGCCAAGCGCGGGGCGGGATAAGTCCCGTCTTGCCCCGACCACCGCGTTGCTCAATGATGGCCCGGGGCCGGCGACGACAGCTCTGGTGTCGCGGAGCCGATGAGGCGCGGCCGTACAGCACATGATCTCGCCTGCCGTTAAAAATCCCAAGAAGACAAGCAGGATCCGCCTCGCCGCCGGCGCGATCGTCCTGGTGGCGCTGCATCTGGCGGCGCTCGGCATCATGCTCACCAGCGAGGACGACCTGTCGTCCAAGGCGGCCTTTGTCTTCGCCTGGGTCCTGCTCAACTGCTTCTGGATGGTCCTGCTGCGGCGCCCCGCGCCGGCGGCCGGGCTGTCGCTGATCATGGTCGTGCTGCTGATCGCGCTGTCGCAGTTCAAGCACCGCGCGTTGACCATGACGGTGTCGTTCTTCGACGTGATGGTCATCGATCCCGACACGATCTCGTTCCTGCTCAACGCCTTTCCCGACCTCGACTGGCAGGTCACCCGCTTTGCGCTGGTGGCGGTTCCGGTGCTGATCCTGGTCTGGTGGCTGGATCCCTTCCGGGTCCGGTTCCGGAACCTGCTGGCCGGCTTGGCGCTGAGCTTCGCGGCGCTCGCCGCGCTGTCATTGGCGGTGCCGCTCGACCGCGAAGACGAGTTCCAGGACCACAACTACCTCTCGAAATTCGCGCGCACCGGCGCGGTCGCGGCCGTCGACCTCGCGACGCGGCCGATCCTGGAGACCGACGCGAAGACGACGGAACAGCTCGCGCAGCCCGCCGCCGAATGCCAGCCGCCGGCCAAGCTCCCCAACATCGTCATGGTGCTCGACGAATCGAGCTTCGACGCCAGCACCATGCCGGGCATCAAGGTCGGCCCCGACTACAAGCGCCACTTCCGCTCCTTCGACGGCAAGGAACGCCGCTTCGTGGTCGAGGGCGCCGGCGGGCCGACCTGGTACACCGAATACAACGTGCTCACCGGCCTCTCGGTGCGCTCCTACGGGCGCTTCGCCGAGGGCGTCACCCGGCTCGCCGCCGGCCGGATCGGGCGCGGCCTGCCTGCCGCCCTGCGCCATTGCGGCTATCGGACCTTCAGCTTCTATCCCTATACGGGCGCTTTCCTGGGCGCGCGCGGCTTCCAGACCACCACCGGCATCGAGCGCTTCCTCGACGCCAAGGACCTCGGCTCGATCAGGCGCAATCCCGACAGCTTCTATTACGACTTCGCGGCCCGCACGATGACCTGGGAACTCGGCCGCGGACCGCTGTTCTTCCTGGTCTATACGGTCGCCAACCACTTCCCGTGGGACAGCCCCTACCGTCCCGACCTCACGCCCGGCTGGCGCAACCTGGGCAACCGCGCCGACCTCGACGAATATCTGCGGCGGCAGGAGATGAGCGCGCGCGACTACGCGGAGTTCCTCGCCCGCTTGCAGCGCGAATTCCCGGACGAGTCCTTCCTGGTGGTGCGCTTCGGCGACCATCAGCCGGGGCTGGCGAAATATTTCGTCGACCCGACGCTCGGCCAGTCCGAGGTGGCGCAGCGCATCCAGCATTTCGATCCGCGCTACTACACGGCCTATTACGCCATCGACGCGATCAATTTCGTGCCGGCGGAGGTTTCGTCGGCGCTCGACACGCTCGATGCGCCCTATCTGCCGCTGGCAGTGCTGGAGGCCGCCGGCGTGCCGCTCGATCCATCCTTCGCCGAGCAGAAGAAGATTCTGCAGCGCTGCCACGGCCAGTTCTATCTTTGCAACGGCGGCGCCGAGGCGCGGCGCTTCAACCGGCTGCTGATCGACGCCGGGCTGATCAAGGAATTTTGACCCCCTGTCATGACGCCACTCAGCGTGCCCCTCGAGACCAGCGCCAAGGCGAGCGCCGCCGTCTCGATCGCCATGCTGGCGGCGCTCCACGGCGCCGCGCTGTGGTTCATGCTCTGGTCCGAGCGCGACCTGGTGCCGTCGGCGGCCTTCGCGCTCGCCTGGGGCGTGCTCAACGCGTTCTGGCTGATGGTGCTGCGGCGGCCGTCGCCCGCTGCGGCGGCCTCGCTGGTCATGATCGTGATCCTGACGCTGCTGTCGCGCTTCAAGCACCACACCCTGCTGATGACCGTCACCTTCACCGATGTGATGATCATCGATACCGACACCTTCAGCTTCCTGATGAATGTGTTTCCCGCGCTCGGCTGGCAGGTCGCCATCGCCGCGGCGCTCACGGTGCCGGCGCTGGCGCTGGTGTGGCTGTTCGACCGCCTGCGCGTGCGGCGGCGTGTCGCGCTCGGCGCCTTTGCGCTCTGCTTCGCGCTGCTTGCCGGGCTGTCCTTTGCGGTGCCGCTCGACCGTGAGGACGAGTTCCTCGACCACAATTATCTCTCGAAGTTCGCGCGCTCAGGCGCCATCGCGGCGGTCGACCTCGCGACCCGCGGCGTGCTGGAGTCCGATGCCGCGGTGGCCGAGCGCCTGAGCCCGGCGGCTGCGACCGAGTGTCAGGTGCCGGGCAAGGCGCCGCACATCGTCCTGATCCTCGACGAGGCGAGCTACGATGCGAGCGTGATCCCCGGCGCCAAGGTGGCGGCCGACTACCAGCGCCATTTCCGCTCCTTCGATGGCAAGGCGCGCCGTCTCATCGTCGAAGGCGCCGGCGGCCCGACCTGGTACACCGAGTACAACGTGCTCTCCGGCCTGTCGGTGCGGTCGTATGGGCGGTTCGCGGGCGCCGTGACGCGGCTCGCCACCGGGCGGGTCCGGCGCGGGCTGCCGCAGGCGCTGCGCGATTGCGGCTACCGCACGCTGAGCGTCTATCCGTCCATGGGCGGATTCTTGGGCGCGCGCAGCTACCAGGCGTCGGCCGGCATCGACGGCTTCTTCGATGCCAAGGACCTCGGCACGCTATCGCGCCAGCCCGACGCCTTCCATTATGCGTTTGCCGAGCGGCTAATCGCGGCGCAGCGCGGCAAAAGTCCGCTGTTCGTGCTGGTCTACCTCACCGCCAACCACTGGCCGTGGGGCTATCGCTTCCGGCCCGATCTCACGCCCGGCTGGGTGGAGACCGGCAACGTGCTCGATATCGACGAATATCTGCGCCGCCAGTCGATGAGCGTGCGCGATTATGGGCAGTTCGTCGCCCGGCTGGCGCGCGATTTTCCCGATGACGGCTTCCTGCTGGTGCGTTTCGGCGACCATCAGCCTCACTTCACCAAGTGGCTGCTTGAGCCGGCGCTGACCGAGGCCGAGCTCGGGCAGCGCATCGGCGACTTCGACCTGCGCTATTTCACCACCTATTACGCGCTCGACACCCTCAACTTCCGCCCGGTCGATCTGTCGTCGGCGCTCGACACCATCGAGGCGCCGCATCTGCCTTTGGTGGTCCTGGAGGCGGCGGGCGTGCCGCTCGACCCGTCCTTCGCGGAGCAGAAGTCCCTGCTGCAGCGCTGCCGCGGGCTGTTCTATCGCTGCGCCGGCGGGGCGGAGGCAAGGCGCTTCAACCGCATGCTGATCGACGCCGGACTGATCAAAGGCCTGTAGCGCGACATGGACGCGCCCGCAGTCAGGCTCGACGCGCTCACGGTCGGCTTCCGCCTGGCCGACGGCACCCGCTACACCGCCGTGGAGCGCGCCTCGCTCGAGGTCGCGGCCGGCGAGTTCGTGGCGATCGTCGGGCCGACCGGCTGCGGGAAGTCGACGCTGCTCAACGTGGCGGCCGGGCTGCTTTCGCCCTTGGCCGGGACGGTGTCGATCTTCGGCGCCCCCCTCGAGGGCCTCAACCGCGGCGCCGGTTACCTGTTCCAGTCCGACGCGCTGTTTCCCTGGAAGACCGCGCTCGACAACGTCGCCATCGCCATCGAGACCGCCGGCACGCCGCGGCCGGAGGCGCGCGAGCGGGCCGCGGCCTGGCTCGGCCGCGTCGGGCTCGCCGGTTTCGGCAACCGCTATCCGCACATGCTCTCCGGCGGCCAGAGGAAGCGCGTCGGCCTGGCGCAGGTGCTGATCCGCGATCCGCGGATGCTGCTGATGGACGAGCCGTTCGGTCCGCTCGATGCGCAGACCCGGCAGATCATGGGCAATCTTCTGCTCGACTTGTGGAGCGCCGACCGCAAGGCGGTGCTGTTCGTCACCCACGAGCTCGAAGAGGCGATCGCGCTGTCGGACCGCGTCGTCATCATGTCGGCGGGTCCGGCCGCGCACATCATCGGCGACTGGACGGTGCCGCTCGCGCGGCCGCGCGACATCGCGGAGGTGCGGCTCGAACGCAGCTTCCATGAGTTGCACCGCGCCATCTGGCAGGTGCTCAAGGCGGAAGTGCTTAAAACCTATGCGCAGGCCGCGGGCGGGAACACGGCGCTGCCGCCTTGATCTGCCGCCTGCGGGCGCTACACTCCCGCCACGGCAAAAACGCCGAATGGAGGAAGCTGATGAATCGCGTGATGGGTAAAGTGCTGATGGCCAGCGGGATGGTGCTTGCGTCCTGGTGCGCCAGCGAATCTGCGTTTGCGCAAGCGAAAGTTTTCGAGATCTCGTCGACGAGCTTCAAGGACGGCGGGATGCTGCCGGTGAAGGCCGCCAACAGCAAGGCGAACAACCCGCAGAACGCGAACTGCGTCGGCGAGAACATGTCGCCGCAACTGTCGTGGGTCAATCCGCCGGCCGGCACCAAGAGCTTCGCGCTCCTGATGGTCGATCCGGAAGGCCGCGGCGGCGCCGGCGTGAATCACTGGGTGGCCTATGGCATCCCGGCTGACGTGACCGGCTTCGCGGAAGGCGAGGTCAGCAAGGATGGGCCGAAATTTGTGGGTGGCAAGAGCACCCAGGGCGTCGGCTTCTATTCCGGGCCGTGCACGCCGCCCGGCGTGCAGCCGCACCACTACACGTTCGTTCTCGTCGCCACCGACCTGGAGCCGAAGGAACTGCCGCCCGGCCTGACCAAGGACGAGGCCACCAGCAAGATCGTGCCGGCATCGGGACCCTCGCGCGCCAAGGGATCGGCCGGCATCGTCGGGCTGTTCGTGAAGCCGAACTGACGCTTCTCGCTTGACCTCTCCTCATCCGAACTCGGGTAACCGCGTTCGGCACGATCCGTTGCGGAAGCCGGGCATGCCCGACGTCCGCCGGAGAGGTCGGCCGCTGAAGCATAGCGAAGGGCGGGTGAGGGGGCTGCGATCTCTCGATAGACCGTAACCCCTCACCCCGACCCTCTCCCCGTGGGAGAGGGAGCCCACCTGTCTCGGCGCCACAGCGCGATCCCCAACACCGAGGGGGTTTGATCGTGTCGCGCATCAAGCTTCTCGTCCTCCAGGTCCTGGTCGGCGTCGCCGCGCTCGCGCTCTGGCACGTGCTCACCACGGTGCCGATCTTCGGCGTCAAGCTGTTGCCGCCGTTCTTCTTCTCGACGCCTGAGAACGTCTACAACCGCGTGGTCAAATGGTTTTCCGAGGGCACCATCTGGGTGCACCTCTCGATCACGCTGATCGAATCCGTGCTCGCCTTCGTGATCGGATCGGTCGGCGGCATCGTCATCGGCTTCTGGTTCGCGCGCAAGCCGCTGGTCGCCGCGGTGTTCGACCCCTATGTGAAGGCGCTCAACGCGCTTCCGCGCATCGTGCTGGCGCCGATCTTCGCGCTCTGGTTCGGGCTCGGCATCACCTCGAAGGTCGCGCTCGGCGTCACGCTGGTGTTCTTCGTCGTCTTCTTCAATGTCTACCAGGGCATCAAGGAGGTGAACCCCACCGTGCTCGCCAATGCCCGCATGCTCGGCATGAGCGAGCGCCAGCTCGTGCGCCACGTCTACTGGCCCTCGGCGCTGACCTGGGTGTTCTCGTCGCTGCACACGTCGGTGGGCTTTGCGGTGGTCGGCGCCGTGGTGGGCGAATATCTCGGCGCGGCGGCGGGGCTGGGCTATGTCATCAACCAGGCCGAGAGCCTGCTCGACGTCGCCGGCGTGTTCGCCGGGATGGTCGTGCTCTGCGCCTTCGTGCTGGTGATCGACGCGCTGGTCACGCTGGCCGAGCGGCGGCTCCTGGTCTGGCGCCCGGTCGCGAGCGAGCCCCGGCCGTGACTCGGTCCGCGATTGATCCAACAGCAAAGCCGCGAACTCGGTAGGCTCCCCTCCCCCTTGTGGGGAGGGGTTGGGGGTGGGGCCGTACTATTTTAAAATCGACCTATAGAACCCCACCCCTGTCCCCTCCCCACAAGGGGGAGGGGGACGCCGTGGCGCGAGCCTTGACCACGCCAAGCACGCATGCGCGGATGGTTTCGAAGATTTGTCTGAAGAGAAAGGACAGACATGCATCTCATGAAATGTTTCGGTGCGCTCGCGCTCGCCGCCGTCGTCACCGCACCCGCGCAGGGCCAGACCCTCGAGAAGAAGCAGATCACGCTCGGCGTCGGCGGCAAGACCGCGCTCTACTACCTGCCGCTGACCATCGCCGAGCGGCTCGGCCACTTCAAGGAGCAGGGGCTCGACGTCACCATCAACGACTTCCGCGGCGGGGCGCAGTCGCTGCAGGCGCTGGTCGGCGGCTCGGTCGATGTCGTCACCGGCGCCTACGAGCACACCATCCGCATGCAGGCGAAGGGCCAGGACGTGCGCGCGGTGATCGAGCTCGGCCGCTTTCCGGCGATCGTGCTGGGCGTGCGCAAGGCGCGCGCCGCCGCCTATCGATCGCCCGCCGACCTCAAGGGCATGAAGATCGGCGTGTCGGCGCCCGGCTCCTCCACCAATTTCCTGGTCTGGTATCTCATGGCGAAGGCCGGCCTCAAGCCCGCCGACGCGTCCTATATCGGCGTCGGCATCGGCCCGTCGGCGATCGCGGCGATCACCCGGGGCGAGATCGACGCGCTCTCCAACCTCGATCCGATGATGACCAAGCTCGACATGGACGGCGACATCAAGGTCGTCGCCGACACCCGCACGGAGGAGGGGACCCGCGCCGTGTTCGGCGGCTCCAATCCGGCGGCCGTGCTCTACGTCAAGCAGGATTTCATCGCCAGGAACCCGAACACCGTCCAGGCAATGGTCAACGCCTTCTACAAGACGCTCAAGTGGGTGGAACAGGCGACGCCGGACCAGATCGCCGCGACGGTGCCGGATGAATACTGGCTCGGCGACAAGGCGCTCTATCTCGCCGCCGTCAAGGCCAGCAAGCCGGCCTATTCGCTGACCGGCATCATCCCGGCCGCCGGCATGAAATCGGCAAACGACATGCTGGTCGCCTTCGAGGAGGAGCTCAAGGACGCCAAGGTGGACCTAGCCAAAACCTTCGACGACCGTTTCGTCCGCAAGGCGGCCGCCGGCCGCTGAACGTCGAAGCCGAGCACGAGCGTGCCGTTGCGGAACACTTTGCGGCGGGCCGGCGGCCGCGGCGGTGAATAGATGTTAAGCCGGGCATGACTTGCGGCGCGCTTGCACTGCACAAACAGCGGCCGGCCGGCTCGCATTGACAATATTTAACGCTAAAAATCCCGCGCCCGGCTTTGTGACCTTGCAATGACAATGATTATACATTTCTATTACAACTGTCCGTGTGCCGGGCGTTTCGCGTAGTCATTGCCGGGCACGGGCATGTCGCCATGCCTCCCCTCCTCGCAACCTTGACCGGCCGCTGGGCCGCCGCCAACGCCGGTGTCCGGCGCGACGCTTGGCGCGTCGCCATGGTCGCCGCGCTGCATCTGGCGGCGCTCGCCATCCTGGTCCAGACCGAATACGCGCCGGAGCAGAAGGCGGCGTTCCTGCTGACCTGGGGCCTGCTCAATTTCTTCTGGCTCGCGCTGTTGCGCCGTCCCGGCCTGGCGGCGGCGCTGTCGCTGGCGATGGTCGTGGTTCTCGTCCTGCTCTCACAGCTCAAGTACAAGGTGCTGTGGATGACGGTGAACTTCGTCGACCTGATGATCATCGATCCCGACGCCGTCAGCTTCCTGTTCACCATCTTCCCCGATCTCGGCTGGATGGTGCTCGGCGTGGCCGCGGTGGCGCTGCCGGCGCTGGCGCTGATCTGGCGGTTCGACCCGTTCCGGGTCCGGCGCGCCGTGGCGGTGGCGGGATGTGCCGGCTGCGCCGTCGGGCTCATCGGCGTCTCGGCCGCCGTGCCGATGGAGACCTACGAAGGTTTCTACGGCTACAACTACGTCTCCCACTTCGCGCGTTCGGGCGTCGATGCGATCGCCGCGCTGGTCAGCCACGGCTATATGGAATCGGATGCGGCCGCCGCCGACAGCCTCAACACCGTCGGCGACGCGACCTGCCAGCCGACGCGCAAGCCGCCGCACATCATCCTGGTGCACGACGAATCGAGCTTCGACATCCGCCGCGCCCCCGGCATCAAGGTGCCGCCGGGCTACGGCTCGCACTTCCTGTCGTATGACGGCAAGGAGCGCAATTTCATCGTCGAGGGCGCCGGCGGGCCGAGCTGGTACACCGAATACAACGTGCTTGCCGGCCTGTCGGCGCGCAGCTTCGGCAAGTTCGCCTATTTCGTGACCCGGATCGCCGCCGGCCGGGTCGAGCGCGGCCTGCCGCGCGCGCTGCGCCGCTGCGGCTACCAGACGTTTTCGTTCTATCCCTCACTCGGCGCCTTCATGGGCGCCAGGAGTTTCCAGACCACGACCGGCGTGCAGAAGTTCTTCGACTCGGCCGGCCAGCACACCAACAACGTCGAGCCGGACCGTTTCTACTATGACTCGGCGGCCAGGATGATCGAGCGCGAACGCGCCAACGGGCCGATGTTCATCTTCGTCTATCTCGCCGCCAATCATTTCCCCTGGGACTATCGCTGGCGCCCGGACCTGGCGCCGCAATGGAAGGACCTCGGCAACAAGCCTCCGGTCGACGAATATCTGCGGCGCCAGACCATGGGCATGCAGGACTACGCCGACTTCCTCGCGCGGCTCAAGCGCGACTTCCCGGGCGAATCGTTCCTGCTGGTGCGCTATGGCGACCACCAGCCGGACTTCGCATCGACCATCATGGAGCCTTCCCTCAGCGATACCGATATCGCCAAGCGGCTCATGGCCTATGACCCGAAATATTACACGACCTACTACGCCATCGACGCGGTCAACTTCAAACCGGCCAATGCCGCCTCGGCGCTCGACACCATCGAGGGACCTTACCTGCCGCTGATCGTGCAGGAGAGCGCCGGACTGCCGCTCGACGCCTCGTTCCGCGAGCAGCGGCGGATCATGCGGCGCTGCAACGGGATGTTCTACGCCTGCCGCGACGGCGCCGAGGCGCGCCGCTTCAACCGGCTGCTGATCGACGCCGGCCTGATCAAGCACCTCTAGCCGCGCCGCATGCCGCCGATCCTCTCAGCCCTGGCGAACCGCCTGCCGTTGCCGCAGGCCGTCGCCCGCCACGGCCTCGCGCGGGTGGCGCCGGTCGCGGTGTTTCACCTGGCGGCGCTGGCGGTGATGGCCTGGAGCGAGCTTGCCGTCGTGCCGAAGGCGGTATTCGTGCTGAGCTGGGGCCTGCTCAATTTCTTCTGGCTCGCGCTGCTGCGCCGGCCCGGCCTCGCCGCCGCCTTGTCGTTCTCGATGTTCGTCGTCCTGATCATCATTTCGCGCTTCAAGTTCCAGGTGCTCTGGATGACGGCGAGCTTCATCGACGTCATGATCATCGATGCCGACACCTTCGCGTTCCTCTGGCTGATCTTCCCGAAGGTGCGGCTGATCGCGATCGTCGCCGTCGTGCTCGCCATCCCGGCCGGCGTGCTGATCTGGTGGCTCGATCCGTTCCGCCTGCGGCGGCGGATCGCGGTGCTCGGCGGTGCCACCTGCCTCGCCGGCATCGTCGGGCTCTCGGCCGCCTATCCGGTCAATCCCGGCGAGGCGTTCGGCGACGACAACTACGTCTCGAGCTTCGCGCGCTCGGGCGTCGAGGCGGTGTCGGCCTACATGGCGCAGGGCTTCCTCCACTCCGATGCCACGAGCGCGGGCCAGTTTCAGCTCGCCATGGACGAGACCTGCCACCCGTCCGGCAAGCGCCCGCACATCATCCTGCTGCACGACGAGTCCAACTTCGACATCCGCGCGGCGCCCGGCATCAAGGTGCCGGACGGCTACGGCCGCCACTTCCGCTCGTTCGACGGCAAGGCGCGCAAGTTCCTGGTCGAAGGCGCCGGCGGTCCGAGCTGGTACACCGAATACAACGTGCTCTCCGGCCTGTCGTCGCGCTCCTATGGCCGCTTCCAGTTCTTCGTCACCCGCATCGCCGCCGGCCGGGTGCAACGCGGGCTGCCGCGCGCGCTGCGGCGCTGCGGCTATCACACCCAGGCGATCTACCCCGCCTTCGGCGGCTTCCTGGGCAGCGGCTCGTTCTACAAGGGCGCCGGCATCGAGGACTTCCGCGACGGCAAGGACATCGGCGCCGGCGTGTTCGAGCCCGACCGGTTCTACTACGACATCGCCGCGCGCATGATCGAGCAAGGCCGCGCCCGCGGGCCGATGTTCCTCTATGTCTATCTCACCGCCAACCATTTCACCTGGGATTACCCGTTCCACGCCGAGCTCACGCCGGCGGGCTGGCGCGATCCCGGCAACGAGATGCCGGAGGTCAACGAATTCATCCGCCGCCAGGCGATGACCGAGCGCGACTACGACGCGTTCCTCGCGCGCCTCGCGCGCGATTTCCCGAACGAGTCGTTCCTGATCGTGCGCTACGGCGACCACCAGCCCGACTTCGCCAAGAAGATCGTCGATCCGACGATCGACGTGTGGGAGCTCGGCAACCGGCTGATGAACTACGACCCGCGCTACTTCACGACCTATTACGCGATCGACGCGGTCAACTTCCGGCCGGCCGACCTGTCGTCCGCGCTGGACACCCTCGACGCGCCCTATCTGCCGCTGGTGGTGCAGGAGGCGGCGGGGCTGCCGCTCGACGCCTCCTTCGCCGAGCAGAAGCGGATCCTCGAGCGCTGCAAGGGCCTCTTCTATGGCTGCGCCGGCGGCGCCGAGGCGCGGCGCTTCAACCGGCTGCTGATCGACGCCGGGCTGATCAAGGGATTTTGATCGCCCCGACCGGCGGTTCCGTCCGGAAAGCATGATCCACGGCCGGGCCTGCCTTGATCTGACGACCTGGCTGGCTAAACTCCGCGCGCTCTCAACTTGGGACCCCCCATTTTGCAATAATCGTGACGGAGGAAGTTATGATTGCCAAAACCCTACTCGCTGGCGCCGCCCTGGCCCTGACGCTCGGTTGCGGCGGCCAAGCCGCCAATGCGCAAGGCATGTCGCTCAAGTCGACGACGTTCCAGGACGGCCAGATGATGCCGAGGAAGGTCGCCAACAAGAATGCGCAGAACCCGAATTGCGTCGGCGAAAACGTCTCGCCGGAACTGTCCTGGTCGGGCGCACCGGCGGGGATCAAGAGCTACGCGCTCACCATGGTCGATCCGGAAGGCCGTGGCGGTCTCGGCGTGTTTCACTGGGTCGCCTACGGCATTCCGCCAACCGTGACCGGCTTCGCCGAAGGCGAGACCAGCAAGGAATCGCCCAAGTATGTCGGCGGCAAGAGCACGCAGGGCGTCGGCTTCTATTCGGGCCCGT
>JAXDOD010000156.1:0-44224 GCA_034669045.1 Alphaproteobacteria bacterium | reverse complement strand
CATCGTGTTGATCGTGTTCTTCAGCTCCGAGATCTCGCCTTTCACGTCGACCGTGATCTTCTTCGACAGGTCACCGGCCGCCACCGCGGTCGTCACTTCGGCGATGTTGCGCACCTGCGAAGTCAGGTTGCCGGCCATGAAGTTGACCGACTCGGTCAGGTCCTTCCAGGTGCCGGCGACGCCCTGCACGTCCGCCTGGCCGCCGAGCTTTCCTTCGGTGCCGACCTCGCGCGCGACCCGCGTCACTTCCGCCGCGAACGATCGCAGCTGGTCGACCATCGTGTTGACCGTGTTCTTCAGCTCGAGGATCTCGCCCTTGACGTCGACGGTGATCTTCTTCGAGAGGTCGCCGTTGGCGACGGCGGTGGTGACGGTCGCGATGTTGCGCACCTGGGCCGTCAGGTTGCCTGCCATCGAGTTGACGGAGTCGGTGAGGTCCTTCCACGTGCCGGCGACGCCTTCGACCTCGGCCTGGCCGCCGAGCTTTCCTTCGGTGCCGACCTCGCGCGCGACGCGCGTCACCTCCGAAGCGAACGAACGAAGCTGGTCCACCATCGTGTTGATGGCTTCCTTGAGCTGCAGGATCTCGCCGCGGACGTCGACCGTGATCTTCTTCGACAGGTCGCCGTTGGCGACCGCGATCGTCACCTCGGCGATGTTGCGGACCTGCGCCGTGAGGTTCGACGCCATCGAGTTGACGCTCTCCGTCAGGTCCTTCCACACTCCCGACACTTCGATGACCTGGGCCTGGCCGCCGAGCTTGCCTTCGGTGCCCACTTCGCGCGCCACGCGCGTGACCTCGGAGGTGAAGATGTTGAGCTGCTTGATCATCGTATTGACGATGTTGGCCGAGCGCAGGAATTCCCCCTGCAGCGGGCGTCCGTCGACGTCGAGCCGGACGGTCTGCAGCAGATCGCCCTGCGCGACGGCCGCGACCGCGCGGGTCACTTCAGTGGTCGGCCACAGCAGGTCGTCGATGAGGTTGTTGACGGAGTCTTCCATCGCGCCCCAGGCGCCGTTCGACAGGCCGAACTTGACGCGCTGGCGGGTTTTTCCCTCGCGGCCGACGACCTGCCCGACGTGATCGAGCTGCTGGGCCATGCGCTCGTTGGAGGCCACGATCTCGTTGAAGGTGTCGGCAATTTTTCCCAACAGCCCGACCTGGTCGCCGGCCATCCGGACCGAAAAGTCGCCGACGCGCATGGCCTGGAGCGCCTGCAGCAGATCGTGCAGGTCAGGCGACCCTTGCCCGTTGGCCGCGTGGGTGTCCCCCTCGGCCGGTGGAAGGGGGACGGTCCCGTTCGCCTTGACGTCGATGGGGGCTTCGCTTCCCGGCTGCATGGATTCTGCTCCTGAAAACCGCAAGAGAACGAGATCAGTTGGCGCCAGATCGCACCGATGGCAAGGATATCGCTGGCTTCGCCCGACACGTCAAAACAAACCCGTCTGCGGCAGGTGGTGCCGCAGGGGCCTGACAAGAAGGAAATTGCTGTCGGCCGATGTTTCCCTCCAGCCACCGCCCCGCAAGGCCGATGGGTGCTGACTGCGCGAACGCGGGAGACTGCGGAAAGTTCCGGTGCCGTGCAAAATTTTTTCGTCCCCCTCGCCTTCGCCCACGATCCGGCAAACGTGCAAGTAATTCAAAAGGTTAATTCCGGACAGGTTTTTTTATCCCGGAGGTACGTTTCCGAACCAACCTTGTCCGGACCGAGGGGGACTCTCCGGTCTCCAAACGTGCCCAAGATGCGGCGGACGTCTTGTTGCCAGTCGGACAGTGCGATGCGGGCCGTGCGATGCGTCAGCCCCGTATTCCCCGCCCGCCGGAAAAGGAGGGAGGGCTCGGCCTGCGGCGGAGTTTCAACGAGCGGGAAAGCGCGACCGCCCGGAGCGCAAGCGAACGGCTCCAGCCATCGTCAAACAGCCGGAGCCGTGCCTGTTGTCGTCATTCCTCATTTCGTTTGCGCTGCTCCTTTCGTTCGGTGTCTCTCGCGCATGTGCGCCAAGCTTCAGCAATCTCAAGTAGTGTATTCTTGTGTGCCGGAATCTGTTTGGCTAATCGTTCACACTCTTCCGCGTATGCCCAATATTGCTTTGAATCCATGACACGTATCTTTCATGTCTATGATCTCCGTTCTCGCCGAGGCAACGCGCGCTGAGGTTTGAAAGTTCCATTCCCTGACAATTGCCGTGAATGAGTAAGGGAACCAACGCCGGGACCGCGCGTTGACTAATTCAACGTCGACGCGGGGTCAGCAATGTCGCGGGGAGATGAACACAAATCCCGGGGGGATGAATACAGACAGTACGCCGCGGAATGTGTTCGGGTGGCCCAACTCTCGGACAATCCTCAAGACAAGGCGCTGCTGCTGGTGATGGCCACCAAGTGGCGCGAGCTGGCCGACAAGGTCGAGCGGAACGGGGACCGCAAATAGCGGCCTCCCGGCGGTCTTCACGACGATCTCAGATGCTGGGTCCTTTACCCGCGCGCCCGCTTCGCGGTCGGCCACCAATGAGACTTGGCAGTACAATCCGAATGAAACGCCGTCCCATTCAAGTTTAAACCCCGGCTTGGGGCCGGGGTTCACTTTTGTGGAAGCTACTTGCAGTTCACTTCTCACGGTTACTGTTGCGCCGCCGGCGGCGTCGGGTTCGGGACATTCTGCGCCGGCCCCGGGTCGACGCTGGTTCCGCCCTGGCCGGTCGTGGACGGGGCCGTGGCGGAAGGCGCCGGGTTGCTGGCGGTGGTGGTGTTGCTGCTCCCCAAGGCCCAGATCAAGCCGCCAAGGACCAGGAATGCGCCGAGGAGCGCGGCGATGATGGTACCCGTGCCAAGCTCGCCGTCCGCCATGCGGCGCTCGTTGTAGGGATCACGATTCGTCATGGGATCTCCCTGTGTGTGTTAACCTGCCAGTTCAACGCGCCTCGAGGGATCGCGTTCCCTGGTTCCCATGCTGCGAGACCGCTGCGGCCAGCACGGATGCAAGCCAGCAGCGGACCTCCTCGGGCGTGTCGAAATGCCCGGTGGTCCCGGCGACTGCGCGGCCGACACAAAAGGCATGACCGCGAAGCTCCGGCATGATCTCGAACACCGATTCGTCGGTGACGTCATCCCCGATGAAGAACGGAGTGCGCCCGCGGAACGGCGGATAGGTCATCAGTTCGCGCACCCCGGTCGCCTTGCTGAATCCGGCCTGCTTGATTTCCACCATCAGCTTGCCGTGCAGAACCTCCACCGGTCGCGAATGAAAATCGGCGCAAATCTCCGTGACGGCCGTGTGGACCGCGACTTCCATGTCGGGCGCCAGACGGTAATGCAGCGCCAGGGAATAGGCCTTGTCCTCGACCAGGATCCCCGGCCCCAGGGCAGCCACCGTCGCGAGCCTGCGCTTGAGCAGCGGATCGAGCGCTGGTTGCCGGCGCACCGGATTGTTGCCGACGACCGGCCGGAATTCAGCGCCGTGACCGGCAATGGTGGGCAACTGCAGCGGCGTGAACAGGAGATCGAGTTCGTTGAGCGAACGGCCGCTTACGAACGCCACGGCTCCGGCACTCGAACGCCACAGGTCGTTCAAGGTCTTGCGCAGGTCCGGCGGAACCCAGACCGCGCGCGGCGTCGGCGCGAGGTCGAGAATCGTGCCGTCGACATCCAACAGGAATGCGACCCGATGCAGATCGTGGGGAAAAATGATGCCTTCTGACACGACGGCTTCTCCCTAATCCAATCCGGCGAGCGGCCGCGCCACGCTTTCGAGCGACTTGCGCTCGCAAGCCACGCAATAGCGCCACGCGACGAACGCGCCAAAGCCCATCAGCGCCGCTCCCAGCAGGTAACCGTAGAACACGCTCACGCGCGATCCGGAATCGATGAGGATGCCGAAAATCCAGGGGCCGGCGACGCCGCCGATGCCGGTGCCGACCGCATAGAAGAAGGCGATCGCCAGCGCCCTGATCTCGAGGGGAAAGACCTCGCCGACGGTCAGGTAGGCGGAGCTGGCCGCCGCCGAGGCAAAGAAGAAGATCACCATCCAGCACAGCGTCTGCGTCTCCGCCGACAGCCATCCCCGCATGAACAAGTAGCCGCTGGCGGCGAGCAGGATGCCCGACAGCGCATAGGTGATCGCAATCATCTGGCGCCGTCCGACCGTATCGAACAGGCCGCCGAGCAGCAGCGGCCCGAGGAAATTGCCGGCGGCGAACGGCAGGATATACCAGCCCACGTGGTCGCCGCGCACGTTGTAGAAATCGGTGAGGACCAGCGCGTAGGTGAAGAACAGGGCATTGTAGAAGAACGCCTGCGACGCCATCAGCACGAGGCCGACCAGGGTGCGTTGCCGATAGGCGTGAAACAAGGTGCGCCACACCTCCGCGAGCGCCGTGTGATGGCGCACCCGCAGCCGGATCTTGGGCGGATGTCCCGCCGCGGCCGGGCGGGCATCGCCGACCGCGTCCTCGATGCGAGCGACGATCTCGTTCGCCTTGTCGATCCGGCCATGGATCATGAGCCAGCGGGGACTCTCGGGAATCCAGAACCGCATGGCGAAAATGACCAGTCCCAGCAGCGCGCCGATCAGGAAGGCGGCACGCCAGCCGTATTCCGGGTTTATGACCGCGGGGTCGAGCAGGATGATGGATGCGCCCGCGCCCAAGGCGGCGCCGATCCAGAAGCTGCCGTTGATCACGAGGTCGATGCGCCCGCGCAGCCGGGCCGGCGTGAATTCCTGGATGGCTGAGTTGATCGCGGTATATTCGCCTCCGATGCCCGCGCCGGTGAAGAACCGGAACAGCGCAAAGCTCCAGAGATTCCAGGACAGCGCGGTCAAGGCGGTCGCCACCAGATAGACCAGCAGCGTGATGAAGAAGAGGGTCTTGCGTCCCAGCCGATCGGTCAGCCAGCCAAAGAACAACGCGCCCAGCACGGCGCCGCCGAGATAGGCGCTGCTGGCCAAGCCAACGTCCGTGTTGGACAGCCGCAACACCGGGCTTTCCTTGAGCGCGCCCGAGAGTGACGCCGTCAGCGTCACTTCCAGCCCGTCGAAAATCCAGGTGACCCCAAGCGCGACCACCAGCAGCAGGTGAAAGCGGCTCCACGGCAGCCGGTCGAGCCGCGCGGGAATGTCGGTCACCACGATGTCGGCGCCGCTCGCGCCCGCAACGCGCGCAGGTTGCGGACCGCCCGTCGAATGCGCGGAAAAATCCCGGCGATGGACGTCAGGCGTTTGCAAGGACTGATCGTTCATCATTATGGCTGATTTTAAGAAAGCGCCGGATTTGCGTATCGGAAACGCCCTGCCGGCATCCCCTGTTCCATCGGGCCGCGGGTTGCTCCCCCGTCGCGCCGGCCGAACGGAACCTTTTTCGAGCGCGGCTGAAACCATCCGATGCCTGCGCTGTTGTCTTTTTTTGCCGCGGAGGGAGCTTTCATGTCAGACGCGACCATAGCGCCGACCATCGCCACGCATGGGGCGTCGCGCCTGCCGACGGTCGAGGTCGACAGCTACAACCTCGAGACCAAGGACGACGAAGGATTTCTCGGCGACCGGGCCAGCAAGGGCGCGTTCCGCAGCATCCTCGACAACTGGCGCAAAGCGCTGCGCAAAGAGGACGACGACCCGTTCGGCAAGGAAGCGACCGAGGCGCTGAGCAAGAAGAAGCTCGACGAGCTGCTGACCAAGGGCGATCCGGAAGCCGCCGGGGTCGTGCAGGGCGCCATCGAGGAATTCTCGCAGGAGCTCGCGCTGGTGATTCGCCGCTTCCTGCGGCTGAAATCCTGGCGCGACACCCAGCGGATCGTCATCGGCGGCGGATTCCGCGCCAGCCGGGTCGGCGAAATCGCCATCGGCCGCACCGGCGTGATCCTGAAGGCGGACGACGTCGATGTCGACCTCGTGCCGATCCGCAACGATCCGGACGAAGCCGGCCTGATCGGCGCGATCCACCTGGCGCCCTCGTGGATGTTCAAAGGACACGATGCCATTCTCGCGGTCGACATCGGCGGCACCAACATCCGTGCCGGCGTGATCGAGTTGAACCTCAAGCGCGCCGCCAATCTCGCGAAAGCCGCGGTGTGGAAGTTCGATCTGTGGCGCCATGCCGACGAAAAGGTGACACGGGAGCTGGCCATCGATCGGCTGGTCAAGATGCTCGAGAAGCTGATCGCCCAGGCCAAAAAGGCCGACCTGGTGCTGGCGCCCTTCATCGGCATCGGCTGCCCCGGGGTGATCGAGAAGGACGGATCGATCGATCGCGGTGTCCAGAATCTTCCCGGCAACTGGGCGAGCAAGGGATTCCACCTGCCGAGCGCGTTGCGCGATGCAATCCCGACCATCGGCTCGCACGAGACCTCGATCCTCCTGCACAACGACGCGGTGGTGCAGGGATTGAGCGACGCGCCGGTGATGAGCGATGTCACGCGCTGGGGCGTGCTCACCATCGGCACCGGCCTCGGCAACGCGCGCTTTACGAATCGGAAACCGGAAACGGATTGAGCGTCCGCGTGGGGCGCTCACGCCCCGTGGCGCGACGACGTTTGCCGAATCGTCAGCGCCGGGGTGATGGTTGTCGACGCTGCAATAATGGGTCACGCTGTTGCCCTTTTCGAGTCGTTCAAAGCATGAGGCCGAATGGCATCTTTGCATCGACATGAGCGACTGCCGCAGATTCCCGCACGCGACGTGCAGGAACTTCGCGCGGCGATTCTCGACAAGCTGACCTACAACGTCGGCAAAGACGTTTCGAGCGCGTGTCCGCGCGACTGGTTCACGGCCACGGCGCTCGCCGTGCGCGACCGCATCATCGACCGCCTGCATGACCTCAACCGCCCGACCGCTGCGGTGCCGGCAAAGCGCGTCTATTACCTGTCGATCGAATATCTCATCGGCCGGCTCCTGTGCGAGGCCCTGAACAATCTCGATCTGGTCATGCCGATGCGCGAGGCGCTCGCCGAGCTCGGCATCGACATCGACGAGCTGCACGCGCTGGAGCCGGATGCGGCGCTGGGGAACGGCGGACTGGGACGACTGGCCGCCTGTTTCATGGACAGCATGGCGAGCCTCGGCGTGCCGGCGTTCGGGTACGGCATCCGCTACCAGTACGGTCTGTTCAACCAGGTGATCAGCGACGGCTGGCAGCAGGAGCTGCCGGAGGACTGGCTGGCGTTCGGCAATCCCTGGGAGTTCCCGCGGCCGGAGCTCACCTTTCCGGTCAGGTTCGGCGGCGCGGTCGAGTATGTCGGCGGCACCGCGGAGACCGCCCGCGCCATCTGGTACCCGGCCGAAACCGTGCTCGCGGTGGCTTACGATACGCCGGTCGTCGGCTGGCGCGGCCGCCACGTCAACGCGCTGCGGCTCTGGTCCGCGCGCGCCGCCGATCCGATCCAGCTCGAGGCGTTCCGCCAGGCCAGCTATGCCGGCGCCATGGCGGCGCGGGAGCAGGCGGAGGCGATCTCGCGCAACCTTTATCCGAGCGATGCGACGCCCAAGGGCCAGGCGCTGCGCCTGCGGCAGGAATATTTTTTCACCTCGGCCTCGCTGCAGGACATCGTGCGCCGCCACCTGCTCGAACATGGCAGCCTCGATGCCTTGCCCAGCCACGCCGCCATCCAGCTCAATGACACCCATCCGGCGATCGCGGTCGCCGAGCTGATGCGCATCCTGATCGACGAGCACGACTACTCGTGGGAGAAGGCCTGGCGGATGACCACCGCCACGCTCAGCTACACCAACCATACGTTGCTGCCGGAGGCGCTCGAAAGCTGGCCGGTTTCGTTGCTGAACAGCCTGCTGCCGCGGCACCTGCAAATCATCCTGCTGATCAATTCCCTTCATCTCAAGGCGTTGACGGAGCAAGGCCACACCGACACCGCGCTGGTTTCGTCGCTGTCGCTCATCAGCGAAGGCGCGGAGAAGCGGGTCCGCATGGGGCATCTTGCATTCGTCGGCTCGCACAAGGTCAACGGCGTGTCGGCGCTGCACACCGAACTGATGCGGCGAACGGTGTTCGGCGGGCTGGAAAACCTCTATCCCGGGCGGATCGTCAACAAGACCAACGGAATCACCTTCCGCCGCTGGCTCTATCAGGCCAATCCCAGGCTCACGTCCGTGCTGATCGACGCGCTCGGCGCCGATGTGCTCGACGATGCCGACGTTCTCAAGCGGCTTGAACAGTTCGCGGGCGATGCCGCCTTTGTCCGCCGCTTCGTCGAAGCGCGCAAGGACAACAAGGTGCTGCTGCGGACACGCATCCGCGACTTGACGGGAATCGCGGTCGAGCCCTCGGCGCTGTTCGACGTTCAGATCAAACGAATTCACGAGTACAAACGCCAGCTCCTCAACATCCTCGAGACGATCGGCTTGTTTCAGGCCATCCGCGACCAGCCCGATGCGGACTGGACCCCGCGGGTCAAGATTTTTGCCGGCAAGGCCGCCGGCGACTATGTGCGCGCCAAGCTCATCATCAAATTGGCGCACGACGTCGGGCGGGTGATCAACGCCGACCCCGCCGTCGGAAACCGGCTGAAGGTCGTTTTTCTTCCCAACTACAGTGTCAGCCTCGCGGAGGCGATCATTCCGGCGTCCGACCTGTCCGAACAGATTTCGACCGCCGGGCTGGAGGCGTCCGGAACCGGAAACATGAAGCTGGCCTTGAACGGCGCGCTCACGATCGGCACGCTGGACGGCGCCAATGTCGAAATCCGCGAGCAGATCGGGGCCGACAACATCTTCATTTTCGGGCTGAACGCGGGCGAGGTCGAGGAGAAGCGGCGCGCCCAGTTCGTCGGCCGCGAAGCGGTGGCGGCTTCGCCGAGACTGGCCAGGGTCGTCGCCAGCCTGGCCGCGGGCACATTTTCGCCGGATCAGCCGGAACGGTTCCAGGTGTTGGTCGACGCGCTTCTGGGTGTCGATCCCTTCATGGTGGCGGCGGACTTCGAGGCCTATTGGCACACGCAACGCGCCGTAGACGCGTTGTGGAAAGCGCCCCAGGCCTGGTGGCGGACCAGCATCCTGAGCACGGCGCGGATGGGGTGGTTCTCATCAGACCGGACCATCCGCGAATACAGCCGCGAGATCTGGGACATCCACATCTGAGCGCTGCGGCAGCCGGCGGGCGGAACCGAACCCGGCGCAAAGCAGTTTTTCCCTCTAACGCGGGCGCACCGAAGGAGCAAGATGCAGGCGTTGTTCATCGGCCATACCTATATCGACGTCACCTTCCTCACCGATCACATCCCGACCGGCGACGAGAAATACGTCGCCTCGGACTACGCCATCTCCTTCGGCGGCAACGCGGTGACGGCGGCCTTCTGCTGCGCCAAGCTGTCGGTGCGGACCGATCTGATCGCGCCGCTGGCGTATGATTGGCTGGGGCGGATGTTCCTGGACATGGCGGCCAAGTACGACATCGAGCTTCACACCCGCAAGGTCAAGACATCGTCGCTGTCCTTCATCATGCCGAACCACGGCCAGCGTGCGATCGTGCGCTGCCGGGACGACGATTACCTCTCGCCGTTTCCCGTTCTCGACGTTGCGGGATGCCGCGTGCTCCATGTCGACGGGCATCAGCCCGACGCCGCGCTGTTTTATGCCCAGCGCTGCCGGGAAGCCGGTATCCTGACCTCGCTCGATGGCGGCGGGCTCCGCTCCAACACGCACGAGCTGCTGCGCTACATCGACGTCGCCGTCGTCTCCGAGCGGTTCTGTGAACAGATGGGACTGAGCCCGGAGGCGATGCTGGACTACCTCAAGGAGCGCGGCTGCCGCATCGGCGGCGTCACGCTCGGCGAGCGCGGGCTGCTCTGGTACGATGAAAGCGGTGCCGTGCGCGCCGATCCGGCGCTGCCGGTTCCGCCCGAGCGAATCCGGGATACCAGCGGAGCGGGCGATGTCTTCCACGGCGCCTATGTGTATTCGTATCTCGCGGACCCCAAAAAGCGCTGGGCGGAGCATTTCCGGTTCGCGGAGCATGCCGCCGCCTTCAAGATCCAGCATCTCGGCAACGAGGCCGGGCTGCCGACGCTCGCCGACATCGCCGCGGTCGAAGGCGAATTCAGCGGACCCGCGCGCGCGCGGGACAAGGTTGCGGCACGGCGCGCCTAGAGTTCGTCTGGCAGGATGAGTCGATGCGTATTCCGCTCGTCCCCGCGCAAGCGGGGACCCAGAGCTTCATGATCAAGCAAGAAAGGCTGGATTCCCGCTTGCGCGGGAATGAGCGGATGAGAGGACGTGCCTCCTGCATCAGGGAAATGCTCAGGCGCCGAGGCAAGTCCCGCGCGTCAATCGCCATCGCGCTGTCGGAACGTCGTTCCGGCCCGTCCGCCTTGCGCGAATGCCGCCGCCACCCGCCGCACCCGCTCGTCGCCCGTCAGGTCCTCGACGCCGACGGCCAGTCGCCGCCGCCAGTTCGGATGCTGGTCCACGGTTCCGGGCACATTGACCTGCTCGCAGTCGCCGAGGACATCCTCGATCGCCACCGACACCAGCCGGCTCGGCGTGGCCGCGAGGTAGCGCGCGATGGCGGCGAAGCCTTCGCTGTGCTCGTCGTGACCGCGTCGTGCCAGCGCGTCGTGCAGGGCGGCGCGCGCGTGGTGCCGCTCGTCGTCTGTCTCGCCCGGGTCGAGCCCGATCGCGCGCTTGACCGCAAGGTCGTGGCCGCTCATCCAGCCGGCGAAGGTCGGAAGGTCATGGGTCGAGAAGGTGGCGAGCGCGTTCTGCGGATATCGCTCCGGTGGGCGGAACGAGCCGTCGTGTTCCCGCTCGAACAGCATGACGAGGTAGGACCACAGGCCCCAGTCCGAGAGCGTCTGCCGGAAACCTTCCGGCACCGTGCCGAGGTCCTCGCCGATGACGATGCACCGGTGACGCAGGCTCTCCTGCGCGATGACGGCCAGCATCGACTCGAACGGGAACGCCAGATAGGCGCCCCTGGCGGCGCCGAGCCCGTGCGGAATGACGTAGAGCCGCTTCAGGCCGAGGATGTGATCGAGCCTGATCGCGCCGGCATGCCGCATGGTCGCGGCCAACTGCTCGCGCCAGGGCTCGAAGGCGAGCGCGATCAGGCGATGCGGATTATAGGAGGTGACGCCCCAATCCTGCCCCGCCGTGTTGAGCAGGTCCGGAGGCGCCCCGACCGACAGGCCGGTCAGCATCGTGCCCTGGCCGGCCCAGGCGTCCGCGCCGCCGGCATCGACGCCGACGGCGAGATCGATGTAGAGGCCGACCGCGAGGCCGAGCGAGCGCGCAAGCTCGGCGCAATGGCGGAGCTGCCGATCGGCGATCCACTGCATGAATTCATGCAAGCCGACCTCGTCCGCCTCGGCCTCGCGCAACGCCGCCAGCGCGCCCGGAGCCGGCCGGCGCCACTCGGCCGGCCATTCCCACCACGGACCGTCGAACCGCCGCCGCAAGGTCTCGAAGCAGGCAAACCGCTCGAGCGCCGGTCCCCGTTCCTGCCGGAAGGCCTCGAAGTCGCGCCGCTGACCGGGCTGCGGATCGCGCCGAAATCCTTCATAGGCGCGGCGGAGCGCCGAAATCTTCGCGCGCGCCACACCGCTGTAGTCGACCATCTCCGAGCCGCGCAGCCGGTCGAGTTCGCCACCCAGCCCGGCGTCCGCGGCGCCGGCCACTGCGGCCATATCGATGTAGAGCGGATTGATGAACAGCCGGCTGTTGGGCGCATAGGGGCTGGCCTGCTCGGGACGGTCGGGAAACAGCATATGCAGCGGATTGAGGCCGATCCCGGCGGCGCCGATCTCGGCCGCCAGCCGAAGCAGACCCGCGAGATCGCCGAAATCGCCGTGTCCCCAATTGCTGCGCGATCGGACCCCATAAAGCTGCACCGCCAGGATCCAGGCCGGGCTGTGGTCGGGGCCCTGCCAGGCGCGCTCCGGCCGGCCCTCCCCGATCGCGGCGGCGGCGGTTGCCGGCGGACCCGCCGCGGCCAGTGCCGCCGCGATGCGGCGAACCGCCTCGGGATCAGCGCTTTGCCGCCGTCCGCGGGCATCGATGAATTCGAGGTCGATGCCCCAACGCGCCGCCAGTTCGGCCAAGTCGTCCATGGGATGGTCCCCGCGTCGGCGCCGGCCCGGAAAGCCTATCCCTTTGGGCGCCCAGGCAGAAGCGCGAGCCGCAAGCCCGGTTCCCGCGCCCCGTATTGCAACGTCGCGAAGTGCTCTAAAAGAACGGCAGCGATAATGGAACCAATTGCATTTACTGCGATTTTCCTGTTGCCGGGCGAGCGAGCCACCCATGAAACATGAACGGACACAGCCTCGCGCGGGACGCGCGGGCTTCCAGGACCCGACCGGTCCCCGCTTCCTGATCGAGGACGTGTTCCCGTGCGTCGATTGCGGCCGCTTTCCGGTCAAGCGCATCGCCGGCGAGGCGGTGGACGTGTGGGCTGATATTTTTCGCGACGGCCACGAGGTGATCGCGGCGGCGCTGCTGTGGCGCGCGGAAACCGAGTCGACCTGGCGCCGCGAGCCCATGAACTTCCATGAGAACGATCGCTGGCGCGGCCGTTTCGTTCCGCCCGCCCCGGGACGCTACCTGTACGCTTTGGAGGCTTGGACCGAACAGTTCGCGACCTGGCGGCGCGATTTCCTGCGCAAGCGCGAGGCCGGCCAGGACGTCGCCCTGGAGGGACGCGAAGGCTGCGAACTGCTGGGCCAGGTGAGCCGCCCGGCGGCGGGCGCCGGCAAGCTCATCGCGCAAGCCAAACAGTCATTCGAGGCCACCGCGGACCTCGACATTCTGCTGGCCGACGATCTGGCGGCCGCGATGGCGGCGGGCGAACCGCGCGCCGATCTCACGCGCAGCGCCATCTTTCCGCTGATCGCGGACCGGCCGCTGGCGCGCGCGGGCGCCTGGTACGAGATGGTGCCGCGCAGCCAGTCGCGCGAGCCCGGCCGCCACGGCACCTTCGACGACGCCATCGCGCGGCTGCCCGAGATCGCCGCCATGGGCTTCGACGTGGTCTACCTCACGCCGATCCATCCGATCGGCCGCACCAACCGCAAGGGCCGCAACAACGCGCTGCAAGCCGGCCCCGGCGATCCGGGCAGCCCTTATGCGATCGGCGGCCCCGAGGGCGGGCACGACGCGGTCCACCCGGACCTGGGCACGCTCGATGATTTCCGCCGTTTCATCGAGGCCTGCCGCGCGCACGGCATCGAGGTGGCGCTGGATTTCGCCATCCAATGCTCGCCCGACCACCCGTGGCTCGCCGAGCATCCCGAATGGTTCAAGCGCCGTCCCGACGGCTCCATCCGCTTCGCCGAAAACCCGCCGAAGAAATACGAAGACATCATCAACCCGGATTTCTACTGCGGCGACCGCATCGCGCTCTGGGAAGCGCTGCGCGGTGTCGTGCTGTTCTGGGCCGAACGCGGCGTGCGCATCTTCCGCGTCGACAACCCTCACACCAAGCCGTTCGCGTTCTGGGAATGGCTCATCCGCGAGGTGCAATCGCGCCACCCCGACGTCATCTTCCTGTCGGAAGCCTTCACGCGGCCGAAGGTGATGAAGGGGCTCGCCAAGCTCGGCTTCACCCAGTCCTACACCTATTTCACCTGGCGCACCGCCAAGGACGAGATCCAGGCCTACCTGAGCGAGCTCACGCGCTATCCCGAACGCGAATTCTTCCGTCCGAATTTTTTCGTGAGCACGCCCGACATCCTGCCGATCCATCTGCAGTCGGGCGACCCCGCCATGTTCAAGGCGCGCCTGGCGCTCGCCGCGACGCTCTCCTCGAACTACGGCATTCTCAACGGCTTCGAGCTCATCGAGCATGAGCCGGTTGCCGGCAAGGAAGAGTATCTCAATTCGGAAAAATACGAGATCAAGGTCCGCGACTGGAACAAGCCCGGCAACATCAAGGACTACATCGCTCGCCTCAACCGGCTGCGGCGCGAGAACCCGGCGCTGCTGCAGACCGCCGACCTGCGCTTCGTGACCGTCGACGACGGCGAGATCATCGGCTTTGTCAAGGAATCGGTCACCCGCGACAACGCCGTGGCGGTCGCGATCTCGATCAACGGACGCGGGCCGCGCCAGTTCTGGTTCCATTTCGGCGACCTGCTCATCGGACCCGACGACGACCGGAGGCCGGTTCGCGTGATCGAGAATCTCTTCACCCATGAGCGGCACATGCTCGAGTGGGGCGGCGTGCGGCTCTCGATCGGCGCCGGCGATCCGCTCCTCCTGTTCCGATGCCATCATTGAGTCCGCCCGCCGTGAACATGCTTCCGCAGACCATCGTGGAGGGCAAAGCCGCCGAAAGCCTCTGGTACAAGGATGCGGTCATCTATCAGCTCCACGTCAAATCCTTCGCCGACAGCAACAACGACGGCATCGGCGACTTCCCGGGACTGACCGAGCGGCTGGACTATCTCCAGGATCTGGGCGTGACGGCGCTGTGGCTGCTGCCGTTCTATCCGAGCCCGGGCAAGGACGACGGCTACGACATCGCCGACTATCGGCGCATCAATCCCGATTTCGGGACGATGAAGGACTTCCGCCGCTTCATGGCGGAGGCGAAGCGCCGGGGCCTGCGCGTCATCACCGAGCTCGTCATCAACCACACGTCGGACCAGCATTCCTGGTTCAAGCGCGCGAGGCGCAGCGCCCGCAACTCCGACGCGCGCAACTGGTACGTCTGGAGCGACACCGACCAGAAATATCCCGGCACCCGCATCATCTTCACCGACACGGAGAAGTCGAACTGGGCCTGGGACCCGGAGGCCGGCGCCTTCTACTGGCACCGCTTCTTCTCCCATCAGCCGGACCTGAACTACGACAATCCGCGGGTGCTGTGGGCCATGATGCAGGTCATGCGGCGATGGCTCGACATGGGCGTCGACGGGTTCCGCCTGGATGCCATTCCCTATCTCTGCGAGCGCGAGGGGACCAGCAGCGAGAACCTGCCCGAGACCCACGCCGTCATCAAAGCGATCCGCAAGGAGATCGAAGCCTACGATCCCGAGCGCGTGCTGCTGGCCGAGGCCAACCAGTGGCCGGAGGACGTCAGCGCCTATTTCGGCGAGAGCGACGAATGCCACATGGCCTACCACTTCCCGCTGATGCCGCGCATCTACATGGCGATCGCGCAGGAAGACCGTTTTCCGATCGCCGACATCCTGCGCCAGACCCCCGACATCCCGTCGAGCTGCCAATGGGCGCTGTTCCTGCGCAACCACGACGAGCTCACGCTCGAGATGGTGACGGACGCCGAGCGCGATTACCTGTGGTCGACCTACGCCGCCGACCCGCGCGCCCGCATCAATCTCGGCATCCGCCGCCGCCTCGCCCCCCTGATGGACAACGACCGGCGCAAGATCGAGCTCATGAACTCGCTGCTGTTCTCATTGCCCGGCACGCCGATCATCTACTACGGCGACGAGATCGGCATGGGCGACAACATCTATCTCGGCGACCGCAACGGGGTGCGCACCCCGATGCAATGGACATCCGACCGCAATGGCGGGTTTTCCAACTGCGACCCGGCGCGGCTTTGCCTGCCGATGATCATGGATCCGGTCTACGGCTACCAGGCCGTCAATGTGGAAGCGCAGGCGCATACCCTGCCGTCGCTGCTCAACTGGATGAAGCGCATCATCGCCGTGCGCAAATCGTCGCGCGTGTTCGGCCGCGGCTCGCTGAGCTTCGTGCGTCCGGCGAACCGGGCCGTTCTCGGCTATGTCCGGCAGTACGAGAACGAGACCATCCTCTGCGTCGCCAACCTGTCGCGCTCGGCGCAGGCGGCGGAGCTCGACCTGAGCGCCTGGCAAGGCCGGGTGCCGCAGGAAATGCTGGGGCGCACGCGTTTCCCGCGGATCGGCGCCAACCCGTATACCGTGACGCTGGCGCCCTACGGCTTCTTCTGGTTCCGGCTCGACGAGGAAGCCGAACCGCGCGCCGACATTCGCGTTATCCCACCGGAAGTCGTGACGCTGGTGATGAACGGCGGCTGGGATTCCCTGCGCAACGACCGCACGCGCCAGGCGCTGGAACGCGACGTCCTGCCCATTTTCCTGGCGAGCCGGCGGTGGTTCGCACACAAGGGCCAGACGATGGCGCCGGTCTTGCAGAGCACCCTGACGCTCGATCACGGCGACCTGAGTCCGCTCCTGACCATCGTCGGCATGGCGGACCACGAGGACACGCGCTACTTCCTCCCGCTCTGCATCAAGTGGACCCGTTTCGATCGGATTGGCCCGGCGAGCGCCCACGTGGTTGCGGCCGTGCGGCGGGGATCGCGCGAAGGCAGCCTGCTCGACGCGGGCGCCGATCCGGAATTCATCGCACTCCTGCTCAGGAAGCTGCATGCCGGCGAGACCGCGGCCGAAGGCGACCGCCGGGTCGAGTTCCGGCCGACCGCCGCCTTCGCGCAGGGCCCGCAACCGGCGCCCCGCGATATCCGGACCCTCGACCGCGAGCAGTCGAATACGACCGCCATCGTCGACTCCGACTATGTCGTGAAGATCCTTCGCGGCGTGCGCGCCGGCGTCCACCCGGAAATCGAGATCGGCCACTTCCTGCTCGAGGTCGGCTATCGCAACACGCCGCCGCTCCTCGGCTCGGTCGAACTGGTCGAAGGAGACCAGCGCACCGCGCTCGCGGTCGTGCATCGCTACATCGAGAACCAGGGTGACGCCTGGACGGTCAGCGGCGCCTGGCTCGACCGTTTCGTGGACGAGCAGCGCATTCTCGCGCCCGACGCCGTGGCCGAAAGCGCGGAGCTGGCATCCTATCTGCAATATGTCCGCCAGATGGGACACCGGACGGCGGAGCTCCAGCTCGCGCTCGCCAGCCGCAGCGATCTGCCCGACTTTGCGCCCCAACCCCTATCGCCCGCGGATATCGAACGCTGGACCGGGCGCCTGCTCGACAACACCAACCGGGTCCTCGATCAACTCACGGCCGCGCATTGGAGCTTGCCCGAATCCGACCGCAAGCTGGCCGGGACTCTCGTCAACCGGCGCGCGGACATTCTCAAGCACATCCAGCATCTGCTGCCGCGCAGCATCGAGGCCTGCAACATCCGCCATCACGGCGATTTCCATCTCGGTCAGATGCTGGTCGCCAAGGACGACGTCTTCATCCTGGATTTCGAAGGCGAGCCCAAGCGCAGCCTCGCCGAGCGCCGGAGCCTGGCGCCGGCCGCGCGCGATGTCGCCGGTTTCATCCGGTCGATCGACTATTCCACCAGCTCGGTGCTCGATCGCGCGGTCCACGTCGATCCGGACGCGCGCGCGACGCTCGGCCCCAAGCTCGGGGAATGGCGCGAACGAACGGTCGACGGCTTCCTGGCGGCCTATCGGGAGTTCATGGTCGACGCGCGCCTGTGGCCGCAGGACGCCGCGGAGGCGGAGCGCCTGCTCGATTTCTTCCTGGTCGAGAAGGCCTTCTACGAGATCGACTACGAGCTCGCGAACCGGCCGAGCTGGGTCCATATTCCGCTCGCCGGCCTCAACCGCATGCTGTCGCGCGTCGGGGTGCTGGAGCCATGAAGCAGCTTTCGCCCTCCGCCCTCGCCGTCGTGACCGGCAACCATGCCGACCCGTTCAATTATCTCGGGCCGCACCTGGAGAACAACGAGCCGGTGGTGCGCGTCTTCCTGCCGGCGGCGGAGCGGGTCACGGTCGTCGACGACGCCGGGCGTGAAAGCCCGCTGCCGCGCATCCATGACGCCGGGCTTTTTGCCGGACCGGTCGCCGATCACGGCAAGCCGTATCGGCTGCGGGCGCGTTACGGCCCTGCCGACGTCGAGCTCGAGGACCCTTATCGTTTTCCGCCGATCCTGTCCGATCTCGATCTCTATCTCCTGAACGAGGGCACGCACCTCAACCTCTATGACAAGCTTGGCGCGCATCCCGTCGTGTTCGCCGGGGTTGCCGGCGTCGCCTTCGCGGTGTTCGCGCCCAATGCGCGGCGCGTGAGCGTCGTCGGCGACTTCAATCTGTGGGATGGCCGGCGCCACGCCATGCGGGTGCGCGGCAACGGTTTTTGGGAAATCTTCATCCCGGGGGCGCGGGCGGGAGACAAATACAAGTATGAAATCCTGGGACCCTCGGGCGCGCTGCAGCCGCTCAAGGCCGACCCGGTGGCGTTCGCGAGCGAACTGCGCCCGCTGACCGCTTCGGTGGTCGTCGACCCGCGCGGCGTGCCCAAGCCGGCGCCGCTGGCCTTGGATGCGAACGCGCGCACCGCCCCGATCTCGATCTACGAAGTGCATCTCGGCTCGTGGCGACGGCGGCCCGGCGACAACCGCTGGCTGACCTATCGCGAACTCGCCGAAGAGCTCCCGGCCTACGCGGCCGAGATGGGGTTTACCCATATCGAGTTCCTGCCGGTCATGGAGCATCCGTTCGACGGCTCCTGGGGCTATCAGCCGACCGGCCTGTTCGCGCCGACCAGCCGCTTCGGCACGCCGGCCGATTTCGCCGCCCTGGTCGAGGCCTGTCACAAGGCCGGACTGGGGGTGCTGCTCGACTGGGTGCCCGGCCATTTCCCCGACGATCCGCACGGACTCGCGCATTTCGACGGCACCGCGCTCTACGAGCACGCCGACCCCATGCAGGGGCGCCATCGCGACTGGGACACGCTGATCTACAACTTCGGACGCGTGGAGGTGGCCAACTTCCTCCTCGCCAACGGCTTGTTCTGGCTCGACCGCTACGGCGCCGACGGGCTGCGCGTCGATGCGGTCGCCTCGATGCTCTATCTCGACTACAGCCGGCCGGAAGGCGGCTGGATTCCCAACCGCTTCGGCGGCCGCGAGAACATCGAGGCGATCAGCTTTCTCCGCCGCGTCAACACGGAGGTTTTTGCCCATCATCCGCGCGCAACCACGGCTGCCGAGGAATCAACCGCCTGGCCGATGGTGTCGCGTCCGGTCGACTGGGGCGGGCTCGGCTTCGGCTACAAGTGGAACATGGGCTGGATGAACGATACGCTCCAGTACATCTCCAAGGATCCGATCCACCGCCGGCATCATCACGGCGACATCCTGTTCGGATTGCATTACGCGTTCTCCGAAAACTTCATCCTGCCGCTCTCGCATGACGAGGTCGTTCACGGCAAGCGCTCGATCCTCGGGCGGATGCCGGGCGACCAGTGGCAGCGCTTCGCCAATCTGCGGGTCTATTACGGCTTCATGTTCGGCCATCCGGGCAAGAAGCTCATGTTCATGGGCTGCGAATTCGGCCAGGAGCAGGAATGGAGCCACGAGCGCAGCCTCGATTGGGAGCTGCTCGAACAGCCGGCGCACGGCGGCATCCACACGCTGGTGCGCGACCTCAACCGGCTCTATCGTTCGCTCCCGGCGCTGCACGAGCTCGACTGCGACGCCGCCGGCTTCGAATGGGTCGCCGCCGACGATGCCGACCGCAGCGTCTTCGCCTGGCTGCGCAAGGGCAGCGACGTCAACGCGCGCTGCCTGGTGGTCCTCAATTTCACCCCGGAAGTCCGCCGCGACTACCGCGTGCGCGTGCCCTTCGCGGGCCGCTGGCGCGAGGTCCTCAATACCGACGCTGCCCATTACGGAGGCACGAATGTCGGGAACACCGGGACGGTGTCCGCGGTTGTGACGCGTGACACCCCGGAGCTCCGCCTTGTCCTTCCGCCGCTTGCTGCCATTTATCTTGTCCCGGACCTCTGAGACGCGAGTCTCGGCCGGTGCGCCGCATCCGCTCGGGGCGACATGGGACGGGCGCGGGACCAATTTCGCATTGTTCTCGGCCAATGCGGAAAGGGTCGAGCTCTGCCTGTTCGACGCGTCCGGACGGCGCGAGCTCGAACGCATCGCGCTGCCCGAGCACACCGAAGACGTCTGGCACGGCTACGTCGCCAATGTTCTTCCGGGCCAGCTTTACGGCTATCGCGTGTACGGGCCCTACGAGCCCGAGGCCGGCCATCGCTTCAACCCGTACAAGCTCCTGATCGACCCTTACTCCAAGCGGCTGGCGGGCCATTTTGCGTGGAGCGACGCGCATTTCGCCTACCGTATGCAGGGCACGCGCCAGGACCTGTCGTTCGACCGCCGCGACAATGCGCGCAGCATGTACAAGTCGGTGGTGGTGGATGAAGCCTATACCTGGGGCGACGACCGCCATCCCCGCATCCCGTGGGAAGACACCATCATCTATGAGGCGCATGTCAAAGGCCTCACCCAGCTCCGCGAAGACGTCCCGGCTGCGCTGCGCGGCACCTTTCGCGGCCTCGCGGCGCCGGCGACGCTCGATCATCTCAAGCGTCTCGGCGTGAACGCCATCGAGCTGCTGCCGATCCATGCCTTCCTCGACGACCGCATGCTGGTCCAGCGCGGGCTGAAGAACTACTGGGGCTACAATACGCTGAGCTTCTTCGCGCCCGACCAGCGCTACAGCCACGAGGACGCGCTCGATTCCTTTCGAGCGACCGTGGCGGCGCTGCACGCCGCCGGCATCGAGGTCATCCTCGACGTCGTCTACAACCACACCTGCGAAGGCAATCACCTCGGGCCGACCTTGTGCTACCGCGGCATCGATAACGCGTCCTATTATTGGCTGACGCCGGACAACCCGCGCTATTACGAGAACTTCACCGGCTGCGGGAACGCGCTCAAGCTCGCGCATCCGCGCGTGCTGCAGATGGTGATGGATTCGCTTCGGCATTGGGTCGAGGTCTTCCACGTCGACGGCTTCCGTTTCGATCTCGCCACCACGCTGGGGCGCGGCCCGAACGGGTTCGACCGCAACGCGCCCTTCTTCGCGGCCATTCGCCAGGATCCCGTGCTCGGGAACGTCAAGATGATCGCGGAACCCTGGGACGTCGGCCTGGGCGGCTATCAGGTCGGAGGATTCCCGCCGGGCTGGTCGGAGTGGAACGACAAGTATCGCGCGACGCTGCGGCGGTACTGGCGCGGGGACGGCGAGCTGATCGGCGACCTGGCGCGGCGCATGACCGCATCCGCCGACCTGTTCCAACACGACGGACGCGACCCGCGCGCCAGCGTCAACCATGTGACGGTGCACGACGGCTTCACGCTCGCCGATCTCGTCGCCTATGCGGGGAAACACAACGAAGCCAACGGCGAGGACAACCGCGACGGCGCCGACGACAATGCCAGCACCAATTGCGGCGTCGAGGGACCGACCGACGACGAGACCATCCTCGCCGCGCGCCGCAAGCTGCGCCGCAATTTCCTCGCCTGCCTGCTGCTCGCGCAAGGCGTGCCGCTCATCCTGGCGGGTGACGAGGTGGCCAACAGCCAGCGCGGCAACAACAACGCCTATTGCCAGGATAACGAGATCGGCTGGGTGGATTGGTCCGCGCTCGACCGCCCGGGCGACGACCTGACCGAGTTCGTGTCCCTGCTCACGCGCTTGCGGCAGCAGTTGCCGCAGCTCAGAGCCAAGCACTGGCTGATGGGACAGCGCCCCGACGGCTCGCACGATGTGATGTGGCTGACGCCGCAGGCGAGGGAGATGAACGAGCAGGACTGGAATTTCCCCGACGGGCACTTCCTGTCCTATGTGCTCGGTCCGGCCGCCGGCGGCGCAAACCCGGTCTACGTCGTCTTGAACGCCGCCCCCGCGGCGCTGGAATTCGTGCTGCCGCAGTGGCCGGACACGAAGGGCTGGACCTGCGTCCTCGACACCGCGAACTTCCCGCAGCGGCCGGAGCAGACGCCCAGACCTGCCGGCACCAAATGCCAAGCCGCGGCCCAGTCGGTGACCATGTTCGTGGGCACGACATGACTGCGGACCGCCGTTTCGGCCCGCTCATCACGCCAACGGGCGTGATGTTCCGCCTGTGGGCGCCGGCCGCGAGGCGGGTGGCGGTCGTGATCGATCGTCCGCAGGAGATGATCGCGCTTCCGCATGGCTGGTTCGAGCTGGAGGTCGCGGGAGCGGGCGCCGGAACGCGCTACCGGTTTCGCATCGATGACGACATCGAGGTGCCGGATCCCGCCTCGGCATTCCAGCCGCAGGACGTGCACGGTCCGAGCGAGGTCGTCGACCACGCCTATGCGTGGACGAGCCGGAACTGGAGCGGCCGGCCCTGGCATGAATGCGTGCTGCTCGAGCTGCACGTCGGCGCATTCACGCGGGAGGGCAGCTATCGCGGCGCGATCGACAAGCTCGACCACCTGGTCGATGCCGGCTTCACGGCGATCGAGCTGATGCCGCTGTCCGACTTCGCCGGCCGCTGGAACTGGGGTTATGACGGCGTGCTGCCGTTTGCTCCCGACAGCAGCTATGGGCGCCCCGACGACTTGAAGGCGCTCGTCGACGCCGCGCACCAGCGCGGCCTGATGGTGTTCCTCGACGTCGTCTACAACCATTTCGGACCCGAGGGGAACTATCTCGGCCGTTACGCGCCGGGTTTCTTCACCGCCGCCAACACGCCGTGGGGCAGCGCGATCGACTATCGCGTGCCGCAGGTGCGCGCGTTCGCCATCGAGAACGCGCTCGCGTGGTTGCGCGACTATCGCTTCGACGGGCTGCGCCTCGACGCGGTGCACGCCATCGTCGAGCCCGGCGTCCCCTCGGTGCTGGCGGACCTGAGCTTGGCGGTCGGCGGCTTTGCGCAAGCGAGCGGGCGGCAGATCCACCTCGTGCTCGAAAACGACGACAACCAGGCGAGCCTGCTCGATCCGCTGGCCACGTCGGCGCCGGGAAAATACCGCGCGCAATGGAACGACGATTATCACCATGCCTGGCACGTTCTCCTCACCGCCGAAGCAGCGGGCTACTACCGCGATTACCGCCAGGCGCCGCGGCACCTCGCGCGCACCCTCGCGGAAGGCTTCGCCTACCAGGGCGAGCCGTCGGAGCACCGCAAGGGCGCCGTCCGCGGCGAGCCGAGCGGCGGTCTGCCCGCCACGGCATTCGTGAACTTCCTGCAAAATCACGACCAGATCGGAAACCGTGCGCGCGGCGAGCGGCTCACCGTGCTGGCGCAGCCGGCGGCGCTCGCAGCCGCGCTGGCGGTGACGCTGCTCGCGCCGATGCCGCCGCTGATGTTCATGGGCGAGGAATGGGGCTCGCTGCGGCCATTTCCGTTCTTCTGCGATTTCGGCGGCGATCTTGCGCAAGCGGTCCGCAATGGCCGCAAGGCGGAGTTCGCGGACGCCTTTGGAGACGCGCAGGACATCCCTGATGCGTTGTCTCGCGATACGTTCCGGTCCGCGGTGCTCGATTGGGACGCGCGGGCGCGGCCGCCCCATCGCGAGCGGCTCGACCTGGTGCGCCGCCTGCTCGCGGCCAGGGCGGCGGCGATCGTGCCGCTGCTGCCGCAACTGCAAGCGCGCAAGGGAAAGGCTTGCTACGCCCGAGGCATTCTCACGGCGGCATGGCCCTTGCGGGACGGCCGGACGCTGACATTGCTCGCCAACCTCGCGGACCTGACGGCGGCGCGACCGCGCGACCATAAGAATGGCACGCCGGTCTGGGGCGGCCCCCCGCCGCAGGACCTGCCGCCGTGGTCGGTCTACTGGGCGATCGGAGCGGCTTGATGCCAGCTTATGTCCCGCTCTCGACCTATCGGCTGCAACTGTCGGCGGACTTCGGCTTCGACGAGGCGGCGGAGCTCGCGCCCTACCTCAAGTCGCTCGGCATCTCGCATCTCTACACGTCGCCGGTGCTCAAGGCGCGGGCCGGCAGCGCGCACGGCTACGACATCGTGGACCACACGACCCTCAATCCCGAATACGGCGGGCAGGAGGCTTTCGACCGGCTGGTCGGCGCGCTGAGAGAGGCCGGCATCGGGCTGATCATCGACTTCGTCCCCAACCACATGGGCGTCGGCCACGCCGACAACACCTGGTGGCTCGACGTGCTGGAATGGGGCCAGACATCGCCCTATGCCGCCTCCTTCGACATCGACTGGGAGGGACTGCCCTACCGTCATCCCGGCGTGCTGCTGCCGATTCTCGGCAGCCCGTACGGCGAGGCGCTGGAAAAGGGCGAGATCGAGCTCAAATACGACGCGCGCGAAGGCAGTTTTTCCGCCTGGTATTTCGATCATCGCCTGCCGATCAGCCCGCATCGCTACAGCGAGATTCTCAATACCGTGGTGACCGCGGCCGAGGCGGCGGACGGAACGCCGGGCCGCGCGCTGCTCGAGCTCGCGGCCCGCAACGCCGGTCCCGGAACGCCATCGCGCGACGAGGCACCCGCCTTCAAGACCGCGCTCGCCGGAATCGACGGCGCCGCGGCGGTGATCGAGCGCGGCCTTGCCGCCTATCGGCCGAGCCATCAGACCGGCGTCGCGACGCTGCATCGCCTGCTCGAGCGCCAGCACTATCGCGTCGCCTTCTGGCGGGTGGCGGTCGCCGCCATCAACTACCGGCGCTTCTTCGACATCAACGACCTGGCGGGCCTGCGGGTGGAGGATCCCGGCACGTTCGTCATCATTCACGAGCTTGTTGCCAAGCTGGCGGCCGAGGGACGATTGCAGGGCCTGCGCATCGATCACATCGATGGGCTGTGGGACCCGCGGTCCTACGCGCGGCGTCTCCAGCACCTGCTCCGGCGGGTGCGCCAGTCGGCAACGCCGTTCTATGTGGTGGTGGAGAAGATTCTTGCGGACGGCGAACAGATGCCTCCGCTCCCCGGTGTCGCCGGCACCACCGGCTACGAATGGCTCAATGTCCTCTCCCGCGTGCTGGTCGACGCCGGCGGCCTGGCGCCGCTCGAACGCCTCTGGGGCGAGATCGCGGGCACCGATCGAAACTTCAGGGCGACCCTCGAGCAGTCGAAGCGCCAGGTGCTCGATACGATACTGGCCAGCGAATTCGGCGTGCTCACAAGCCTGCTCGCGCGGATCGCGGCCGGACACTACAGCACGCGCGACCACACCATCGACCGCCTGCGCGCGGCGCTCGAGCTTTTCATCGTCGAGTTCCCGATCTATCGCACCTATGTCACCGCGGCCGGGGCGACCGCGCAGGATCGCGCAACGATCAAGCGGGCGATCGCGGCGGCGCGCGCGCGCTGGCAGGGGCCCGATCCGGAAATATTCGATTTCCTGCACGACGCGCTGACGCTTGATCTCGTCGGCAAGGGCCGCAGCGGCTACAGCAAATCGCGCGTGCGGCGCTTCGCGCTTAAGGTGCAGCAGTTCACCGGTCCGGTGATGGCGAAGGCGCTGGAGGACACCGCCTTCTACCGCCACGCCCGCTTGCTTGCGCTCAACGAGGTCGGCGGCAACCCGGAGGCGTCGGCGCTCGGCGCAGACGAATTCCACGGCCGCATGGCCGAGCGCGTGAAGCAATTCAGGGATGGATTGACCGCGACCGCCACCCACGACACCAAGCGCGGCGAGGATGCCCGCGTCCGCATCCTGGCGCTGTCGGAGCTGCCGGATGAATGGGCCGCTGCGGTCGCCGCCTGGCAGCGGCAGAATGCGAGCCTGGTCGAGCGCTCGGCCGACAGCCGCAGGCCATCGGCGGTGCACGAATACATGCTCTATCAGACTTTGCTCGGCGCCTGGCCGCTGGCGGGGCCCGACGACGGCCTTGCCGGCCGCATGGTGCAATACGCGATCAAGGCGGCGCGCGAGGGCAAGGTCGAGACCAGCTGGATCAGTCCGAACCCGGACTACGAGGCATCGCTTGAGCGGTTTGTGCGGCGCATGCTGGATCGGCAGCAGTCCGCCGCCTTCCTGGAATCCTTTGCCGCCCTGGCGGGACGGGTCGCGCTGGTCGGCGCGCTCAACAGCCTCGTGCAGCTCGCCCTCAAGGCCACCATGCCGGGGGTCCCCGACTTCTACCAGGGCACGGAGCTCTGGGATCTGTCGCTGGTCGATCCCGACAACCGGCGGCCCGTCGATTTCAAGGCTCGCAGCGCGGCGCTCGCCACGCTCGACGCGACCCCGGACTGGGCCGGGCTGGCGCGCCATTGGCCGGACGGCCGGATCAAGCTCGCGCTCACCCGGCACCTGCTCGGGCTGCGCAATGCCTATCCGGGGGTCTTCCGCGGCGGCGCCTACCATCCGCTCGAGGTCAGCGGGGAGGATCGCGATCACGTCCTGGCATTTGCCCGCTCGGAAGGACGCAACGCGGTCATCGTCGCGGTCGGATGCCGGCTGGCACCGATGACCGACCATGGCCGGCGCTGGCCCGCGCTGTCATGGAACGCCGCCTTGACTCTCAAGGGCTTTTCCGGCCCGCGCGACCTGCTGAACGCAGGCCGGCCGCTTCCAGGCGATGCCATTCCAGGGGGCACGATTCCCGTCAGCCGTCTGTTTGAAAACATCCCGGTGGCGCTGCTCGCCGCTATTCCAAAATCGGCGCGTTAATTGCGGAATATGCCCTGATCGGGCATCGTGAACAGCGCGGTTCCACGGGAACCTTCAACGTCTCTGGCGATTAGTCTGCTGGAGTTGGAGAATTCCTGTGAACGTCGTCGTGGTATCGAACCGAGTCGCTCGTGCGCAAGCTGGAGAGCCGATTTCGGGCGGCTTGGCGGCCGCTCTGCTTCCGGCGGTGCGCTCCTACGGAGCGGTCTGGGTCGGGTCCAGCGGACGCGTTCGCGACCTGTCGGAGAAAGATTCATTCGCGGAGATCGAGGCGCTCGGCAAGGGCGCGCTCGCGACCGTCGATCTGCCGCAATCGCATTACGCCGGATACTACGAGGGCTTCTCCAATTCCGCGCTCTGGCCGACGTTCCACTCCCGCACCGATCTGATCAAGACCAGCCAGCAGGAGTACCTGTCCTACCGCGAGGTCAACGCCTACATGGCGCGCGCGCTGCTGCGCTTCAACCGGCCGGACGCGACCTATTGGATCCAGGACTATCATTTCCTGACACTCGGCGCGGAGCTGCGCCGGCTGGGCGTGCGGCCGCCGCTTGGATTTTTTTTGCACACGCCGTGGCCGAGCCGCAGCATGATGGTGTGCCTGCCGCACCACCGCGAGCTCGTGCAGGCGATGCTGGCCTACGATCTCATCGGTTTCCAGACCGAGGCGGACCAGCACAACTTCGCCAACTACGTCAAAGTCGAACTCGGCATCGAGATCACGAACGACTGCGTCCCTTCGGAATACGGCATCTGCCATCTCGGGACGTTCCCAATCGGCATCGATGCAGACGAGTTCGCCACCTGCGCCAGCAAGGCGGCGTCATGCCCGGACGTGCTGCGGCTGCAGGCCAGCCTGCAGGACCGCAAGCTCGTCATCGGCGTCGACCGCATCGACTATTCCAAAGGTCTGCCCAACCGGATTCGCGCCTTCGACCATCTGCTGTCGGCGGAGCCGGCGTTCAAGCGGCAGATCTCCATGTTGCAGATCGCCGTTCCCTCGCGCTGCGGCATCGGCGCCTACAATCAATTGCAGATGGAGCTTGCCTCGCTGGTCGGAGACCTCAACGCCCGGCACGGGGAGGTCGACTGGACGCCGGTGCGCTATCTCAACAAGGGATTTCCGCAGCCCATCCTCGCCGGATTCTATCGGTGCGCGCGGGTGGGCCTGGTCACGCCGCTGCACGACGGCATGAATCTGGTGGCCAAGGAATATGTGGCGGCGCAGAACCCGGCCGACCCGGGCGTGCTCGTGCTGTCCAATTTCGCCGGCGCGGCGAAGGAGCTCGAGACGGCGTTGCTGGTCAATCCCCACGACATGGACGACATCGCCGAGAAGCTGGCGGCGGCCTTGCGCATGTCGCGCGACGAGCGGCGCGAGCGCTGGAGCGTCATGAACGACAAGCTGCGGTCCACGTCGATCCACACCTGGTTCTCCGATTTCATCGCGGCCCTGACCCGCAAGCGCGTGCCGATCCACCGCGACCGCCTGCGACCTCCGCCGCCGCTGTGGCCGCCGGAGCGGACGGCCGAGGGCTAGCCGCGATCGGCTGTCGTTTCGCCGGTGTTGTCGGCCGCAAGGCGGAGGCCTCGCGGCCGCCGAGCCGTTGCGCACCAGCCCTGACTCGCGCCGGGTGAGCGAAGGCCGGTCGGCGGCGTCCGCCGTCATCGCCGCAGCAAGCGCACGGAACCAAGCACACGGAACCACTGCCTCGCTGTCACGTTCTTTGCGACGAGGGATGAATGACTCATCCTTTCGGAACTCCAGGAGATTCTCATGGTGAAACTAGCCTCCGCAGCGCTCATGCTGGTGCTCGCGACCACGGTTGCGAACGCGCAGCAGACCCCGTCCGGAACGCAATCGGCACCGAACGGGCAAGCTGTTCAGATCCTGACGACCCTTCCGGCCGAAGCGATGACGATCACCCATTGGTACAAGCAGAGCGTCTATGACCCGAACGACAACAAGATCGGCGAGGTCATGGACGTCCTCGTGGACAAGCAAGGCAAGGTCGACGCGCTGATCGTCGGCGTCGGCGGCTTCCTGGGAATCGGCGAGAAGGACGTGGCCGTCCCGTTCACCGCGGTTCAGTTCAAGACCAAAGACAACAACAAATGGTGGCCGGTGATGAACGCGTCGAAGGACGCGCTGAAGAACGCGCCCGGATTCAAGTACGACCGCAACTCGATGGCGTGGATTCCGGAGAATGCCCCGGCGACCACGGGCGGCCCGGCGACGCCGGCTCCGCGTCCGGGCGCACGATAGCGGCAGGCGCGCGATAAGCGACACACGTCCGGGGTCGTCGCGGGTGCGACGGCCCCATTGGGCTAGAGTCCGTCCCGTTTGGGTTAGCCCATGACCTCCACCCGCTCATTCCCGCGCAAGCGGGAATCCAGGGAACTCTTGCCCTGGGTCCCCGCTTTCGCGGGGACGAGCGGACGGTGGACCGGTGCGCGGGATATGCTCTTGAGCGGGACATGCTCAAGACCCGTACGGTGACAGGCGGCAAGCCCACCTTGTCCGCGCCCGTTTCCCTGCGATACAACTCCTGGCGGCGTCGAGACGGTCGGATCACGGGCGTGGTCCGCTCCGTGTCTCGTGTCATGCTTCTCACGGGTGACCAGCCCCGCCATGCGCCAGCCAAAATCCCCTCGCGCAGTGACGCCCGCCGCGGCCATGCTCCTGCTGGCGCTGGCGACCGGCCTCGCCCACGGCGAAGACGTCGCCAGGTTCTATGAAGGCAAGCAGATCAGGCTGATCATCGGCGCCGACGTCGGCGGTCCTTACGATGCCTACGGCCGCCTGCTCAGCCGGCATCTGGCGCGGCATATTCCGGGACACCCGCGGCTGGTCGTCCAGAACATGCCGGGCGCGACCAGCGCGATCGCCGGAAACTACATCTACAACAAGGCGCCGCAGGACGGCACCGTCATCGCGACCAACATGAATATCGTTCCCCTGATGAAGATCCTGGGAGAGGTCGACATCCAGTTCGATCCGGCGCGATTGAACTGGGTCGGCAACATGGCGCGCGAGACCTATACGATCTACGTCCGGGCAGCGTCTGCGATTCAATCCCTGGACGACGCCAAGCGCAGCAAGGTCAGCATGGGAGCGACCGGGCCGTCGGCGATGACCTCGGTGTTCCCGCGGGTGATCAACCATGCGATCGGCACGCAATTCCATGTCATCACCGGCTACCCGGGAATGGCCGCGGTCCAGGTGGCCTTGGAGCGCGGCGAGGTCGACGGCCTGGCGGGCGATAGCTGGTACAACGGGCGCGGACAGGGCATCAGCCTGAACTGGTTCCGGAACGGTACGGTGCGCACGCTGGCGCTGGTCGCTTCGCGGCGGCCGCCGGAATTTCCGGGCGTTCCGCTCCTGGTGGACCTGGCCAAGGACGAGGATACCCGGCGGCTGCTGGAGCTGTTCTCCTCGCCCGCCGATATCGGCAAGCCGGCCATCATGGGTCCCGACGTGCCGGCCGAGCGGGTCGCCGCCATCCGCGACGCCTTCAATGCGACGATGGCCGACCCTGAATTCCTCGCCGATGCCGGCAAGCTCAACATGCCCATCGACCCGATCTCGGGCGAAGAGCTTTCCACGATCGTCAAGCGCATGATGGCGGCGCCCGACGCCGTCGCCCAGCGCGCGCGCGAGGCGCTGCGGCGCTAGAGCATGTCCCGCTCATGGTGAACCGGTCCAGCGTCCGCTCGTGCCCGCGAAAGCGGGGAGCCAGCGCAAGGAATCGAGGAATCAGAGCAAGCGATTCCCGGATTCCCGCGTTCGCGGGAACGAGCGGGTGAGGTCGTGGGCGAACCCAAACGGGATGCACTCTAATGTCCCCGACACACTTCCGCTGCCGGGATCAGGCTACGCGTGACTCTCGCACAGGAGCAGGACATGGCTGACCCGATCGCGCCGGCCGGCAAGTACATGATCGACTCGTATCTCGACTGGGCGGCGCATGAGGGCGTCCCGATCCACGAGGGCTTCGGGCTCGATCTCGGCACGGTCGAGACAAGGCCTTGGCCGCGGTTCGGCGTCAACGGCGCGATCGTTCACGTGCAGGGCCGCGGCGACAACATGAGCGTGTTCCTGCTCGACCTGCCGCCGGCGGCAAAAACCCATCCGCAGCGGCATCTCTTCGAGGCGGCGTTCTTCGTGCTCTCGGGCAACGGCAGCACCCAGGTCGAACGCTATTCGGGCGAGCGCCACCAGTTCGAGTGGGGCCGCTGCAGCATCTTCGCGCCGCCGCTCAACACCCGGTACCAGCTCTTCAACACGTCCGGCCGCGAGCCGGCGCGCCTCGCGGTGTCGTGCAACCTGCCGGCGGTGCTCAATCTCTTCCACAACGAGGATTTCGTCTTCAACAATCCCGCCGTGTTTCCCGAGCGCGAAGGCTCGCAAAGCCACTTTGCGGGCGACGGCGACTTCATTCCGATCCGGCCCGGCAAGCACATGTGGGAGACGAACTTCCTGCCCGACGCCTCGCGTTTCAAGCTGCACGCGTGGGCGGACCGCGGCGCCGGCGCGGCGCACATCCAGCTCATTCTGGCGGACGGCGTGTTGCACAGCCACATTTCCGAGATGCCGGTCGGCACCTACAAGAAGGCGCACCGCCATACCCCGGACGTGCACATCTATATCGTCTCCGGCGAGGGCTATTCGCTGTTCTGGCACGAGGGCGACAAGGACCTCGCCCGCATCGACTGGCGTCCCGGCTGGGTGCTGGCGCCCGGCGACATGCAGTTCCACCAGCACTTCAACGGCGGCAGCGAGCCCGTGCGCTACATCGCCTTCACGCAGGGCAGCGTGCGCTATCCGATCAGCGCGCACATGCGCCGCGTCTATGCCAAGCTCGACGTCGACGTGAAGAAGGGCGGCAACCAGATCGAATACCGGGACCAGGACCCGCGCGTCCATGCCATGTTCGTCGACGAACTGGCCCGCAAGGGCATCGATGCGAGGATGGAGCAGTTCGCGCCGGCGATGGGCGCGTAGATTTCGCCGACGCGCAAGCCAGCGCGCCAATCTCGGAGCAGACAGTGCACAATTCTCCCGGCTTGACCCACGAGGAAGCCGTCCGGCGGGCGCGCGCGCTGGCGCCGCAGATCGCCGAGCGTGCGCTCCGCTGCGAGCAGGAGCGCCGGATTCCGCTCGAATCCGTCGAAGCCTTCGTCGGCAACGGCCTGGCGCGCATCCTGCAGCCGCGGCGCTGGGGCGGCTACGAGATCAGCCACGACGCTGCCTTCGACGTCGCCGTCGAAATCTCCAAGGCCTGCGGCTCGACCGGCTGGTGCTGCGGCTTCCTCAATATCCACGACTGGTGGGTCGCGGGCTTTCCCGAAGAGGCCCAGCACGATGTCTGGCGCGACGGCCCGGACGTGAACCTCGCCGGCGTGATCGCGCCGCTCAGCGGGCGGGCCAAGGCGGTGGACGGCGGCTATCGCATCAGCGGCCAATGGAGCTGGGCGAGCGGGGTCGACCATTGCACCTGGGCGATCGTCACCGCGGTTGCCGAGGCCGCGGACGGGACCCGGCAGGCGCGCGTCTTCCTGCTTCCGCGCGAGGGCTATGCGGTGAAGGACACCTGGTTCAACGTCGGCATGCGGGGAACCGGCAGCCACGACATCATCGCGGACGACGTGTTCGTGCCGGCCCATCGCAGCATCACGATGGACGATCTGCGCGAAGGCACCACCCCCGGCACGCAGGTCAATCCCGGGCCGCTCTATGCCATACCGCTCGAGGCGCGCCGGCACGCGCTGTCGGCGCCGGCGCTCGGCATCGCGCGCAGCGCCTTCGCGCACTGGGTCGAGTGGATGCGCACCAAAGTATCGACCGCGACCGGCGAGGCGATCGCGCAACTGGTGCCGGCGCAGATCAGCCTGGCCACCGCCGAGGTCGAGCTCGACGCCGCCGAGTTCCTGCTGCGGCGCAATCTCGATTTCATCCGCGATGGCGGCCCGATCAGCGCCGACCGCCGCGCCATCAGCTCGGCGGGCGGCGCGCAGGCCGTGCAGATGGTCTGCAAGGCCGTGGACCTCCTCTTCTATTCGAGCGGGTCGCGCGGCATGTTCGAGGGCAGTCCGCTGCAGCGGGCGTGGCGCGACGTCCACACCATCGCGTCGCATTTCGCCCTCAACCCGGAAACGAGCGCGCAGATGCGCGCCCGCGTGCTGCTTGGCATCGCGCCCGGCAGCAAGCCGCAGCCCTATTGAGGGCTCCACCGCGACATCCACGACATCAGCGCCGGGCAACACCGCATGAGCCTTCTCCCCCTCACCCTCGCCACCTGGGACTATGACCGCGTGCGCGCGCTCATGGACGGGCGCGTGCGCATCGAAGGTTGCGACCACCGCCACATCAATGTGGCGCCGGAGGAATGCTTCCACCGCGCCTGGGCGGGCGAGTTCGATGCGGCCGAGCTCGGCTTCTGCAGCTACCTGATGTCGGTCGCACGCGGGAATTCGCCGTTCGTCGCGATCCCGGTCTTCACCTCGCGCATCTTCCGGCACTCGGGCATCTATATCCGCGACGACCGCGGCATCGACGCGCCCGCCGACCTCAAGGGCAAGCGCATCGGCGTGCCGCAATACGAGATGGCGGCGGCGGTCTGGATTCGCGGCTTTTTGCACGAGGACTTCGGCGTCGCGCCCGCGGACATCGCGTGGCGGCAGGGCGGCCTCGAAATCTCGGGCCGGCGCTCGCCCGTCCCGCTCACGCCGCCGCCGGGTCTGTCGATCGAGCCCATCCCCGATGGCGCGACGCTCTCGACGATGCTCGCCGCCGGCGAGCTCGACGGGATCGTCACCGCGCGCGCGCCGTCCTGCTTCGATGCCGGCCACCCGCATGTGCGCCGGCTGTTCGACGACTACCGCGCGGTCGAGCAGGACTATTTCCGCCGCACCAAGCTGTTTCCGATCATGCACGTGGTCGGCATCCGCCGCGCGCTGGCGGAGCAGCATCCGTGGCTCGCCGCGAGCCTGCTCAAGGCGTTCGGCGAAGCCAAGCGTCTCGCGGAGGCCGAGCTGCGCGAGGTCAATGCGCTCAAGATCGGGCTGCCCTGGGTCACCTCCGAGGTCAGGGAGACCGAGCGGCTGATGGGCGCCGACTACTGGCCGTACGGCGTCGAGGCCAACCTCAAGACGCTGCAGACCTGCGCGCGCTACGTGGCCGGACAGGGCATCACGCCGCGCGAAGTCAAGGTCGAGGAGATGTTCGCCGCGACCACGCTCAAAGGCATGAAGATTTGAACGCTGATGCCACAAGCACGGTGCGCTCCCTCTCCCCGGAGGCCCCGGAGGGGAGAGTGTTGGGGTGAGGGGATCGTGCGATGAGATTCGACTCGCACCACCCCCCTCCCTGTCCCTCCCCCAGCATTAGGGCGGTTGCGCCCGTCTTCGACGGGCGATGGGGGGAGGGAACGCTGTGGCACGGACCTTCGCAACGAAAGGTTATTGCTAGCGGATGGATTTTGCGATGTGTGCATGCCTCAGGCATGCACACATTTGGTTTGCGCAGTGCTTCTGGTTTGCGACGCTTGTCGCGGAATGCACAGCAAGCGCGGCGGACTCGGTGTGCTCCCTCCCCCCTTGCGGGGGAGGGTTGGGGAGGGGGGTAGTTGTGAGTTGGGACTCCCGACCAACGACCCCACCCCTGTCCCACCCCAACATCAAGGCGTTCACGCCCGACTTCGACGGGCGATGGGGAGGGAGCGCTGTGGCGCGGACCTTCGCAACGAAGGGATATGCTTGCGGACCGATTTTTGCGATGTGTGCATTGCCTAGTCCCTTCGCGGGACGAGCGGAGAGAAATGCCGATGCGCGAGCGACCGGACCAGCGGCTGAGCAACGAGAACTACGACGGCTTCCGCAGCTTCCTGGAGGACTGCCGCCGGCTCGGCGAGGTGGTGGACATCAACGATGCCGACTGGGATCTCGAGATCGGCACCCTCACCGAGGCGGTGGCCGAGCAGATCGTCAATCCCGCGATGCTGCTGTTCGACAGGATCAAGGGCTATCCGCCCGGGTTCCGGGTGGCGAGCCTGCCGATGGGATCGCCGCGGCGGGTGGCGTTGATCGTCGGCCTGCCGCCCGACCGTCCCAAGCTCGAACTCGTCCGCATGATGGCGCGCAAGATCAGCAGCGTCGAGATCATCCCGCCGGTGACGGTCGCCGACGGCCCGGTGATGCAGAACGTCATGACCAGCGACGGCGTCGACATGCTCAAGTTTCCGTCGCTGCGCTCGCACGCCGGCGACGGCGGCCGCTACATCGGCACCGGCGACTGCCTGATCAACCGCGATCCGGAGTCCGGCTACATCAACGTCGGCACCTACCGCATGCAGTTGCACGACCGCAGCACGCTCGGGCTGTGGATGTCGCCGGGACAACAGGGCCGCACCATCTGCCAGCGCTATTGGGACAAGGGCGAAGCCTGTCCGGTGGTCGCGACCTTCGGCGGCGACCCGCTGATCTTCCTCACCTCGCACATCAAGTTTCCCTGGGGCAGCTCGGAGCTGGGCTATGCCGGCGGCTTGCGCGGCCGCCCGATCGAGACCATCGCCGGGCCGCTCACCGGCTTGCCGATCCCGGCGACCGCCGAGATCGCGATCGAAGGCGAGGTGCCGCCGCCCTCCGAGGAGGCGCGCGACGAAGGGCCGTTCGGCGAATGGCCGGGCTACTATTCGGGCGGCACCGAGGGCACCGGCGAACAGCAGCCGATCATCCGCATCAAGGCGGTGTATTACCGCGACGATCCGATCCTGATGAACATGGCTCCGATGTGGCCCGGCGCGCCCTATGACGGACTGCAATTCCGCTCCGGCCTGATCTGGGACCAGATCGAAGCCGCCGGCGTCCCCGACGTCATAGGCGTTTATGCCTTTCACTCCTACCTGGTGGTGGTGGCGATCCGGCAGCGCTATGCCGGCCACGCCAAGCAGGCCGGCATGGCGGCGCTCAACTGCGCGGCCGCGGCGCGCAACGGCCGCTATATCGTGGTGGTCGACGAGGACATCGACCCGACCAACATCCAGGAGGTGCTGTGGGCGATGGAGACGCGCGTCGATCCGGCGAGCGACATCCAGCTCGTCGACGGCTGCTGGTCGACGCCGCTCGATCCGCGCATGCCGCCGGAGAAGCGCGAGCGCGGCGAGAGCACCAACAGCCGCGCGGTCTTCTACGCGGTGCGGCCCTATGGATGGAAGGAGCGGTTCCCCAAGGTCAACCGGGCGTCGAAGGACAGCATCCGCGAGGTCGTGGAGAAATACCGCGGCGTGCTGCCGTTCCCGAAGAGCTTATAGAGCGGATTGGCGCACCGCGTTGCTCGCCAGATACTCCTCGACGAAATCCAGCCGGTCGTTGCCCCACCACAGTCCGTCGCCGATGATGACGGTCGGCACCCCGAACACGCCGCGCGCGTGCGCCGCCAGCGTCGCGGACTGGTATTGCGCGTCGGCCTCGCCCGAGCGCGTGAAATCGAGGAAGGCGCCGGCGTCGAAGCCCAGCCGCGCCGCCAGCTCGCGCAGCATCGTTTCGTCGATCATGCTGGCGCCCTCGCCCCAGACCTTGTGGAAGGCGAGCGTGAGATACTCCCGCGCCTGCCCGCGCGCCTGCGCGAAGAAGAACCCGCGGTTGAGGACGCAGGGGTCGTAATGCGCGGGCGTCGTGATCGGCACGCCGTAGCGCCTGGCCCAGCGGCGCTGGTCGGTCTTGGCGTAGCGCAGCTTGAGCGGGATATCGCGAGTCGAGGGGCCGGTGTTCTTGGCGAGCTGCTTTGCCAGCTTGAGGTCGAGCACCTTGTAGTCCACCTCATAGCCGAAGCGCTCGGCGAGGCCCGGCAGGCGCTGCAGCGCCAGATAGCTGAACGGGCTGATCAGATCGACATAGAACTCGATGATGGGCGCCATCGCGGTGTCAACGCGCGCCCGCGGCGGCGGCCGCGGCGGCGGCGGCCGGGGCGCGCTGCCCGCCGCTACAGTCGGCGTGGAGTTTCGCCCAGGCCCGGCCGGCCTGCCGCGCGCCTTCGAGAAACTCCGCCGGCACCACGTGATAGGGCGGCCGCGCCGGGCCGGCGAGCATCCAGCCGGCCTCGTTCATGCGCGCCTTCTCGAGCCCGACGTTGTATTTCGAGAACTCCGCGAACGAGCCCTTCGGGAACAGCGTCGCGTTGGCCGCGCTGACCGCGTCGGCGATGTCCTTGGCGGCGCGCCAGTCGCCGCCGGCCTTCGCCGCCTTGACCACGTCGCGCAGGCGGATGACGGGCGCCGGGCCGCACACCGCGCCGCCGGTCCAGAATGCCGTGCAATTCTCGGGATCGATGCGCGCGCAGGCGTAGTAGTTGGTGTCGGTCGGCAGGAAGCGGATGCGACCCTTGCTCAGCCGCAGATCGGCGACGATATTGGCGATGCCGAGATATTTCGCGCTCACCACCTGCGGGATCTGCGCGACCTGCGCCCAGAACGGCCGCGGGAAGTCGAACTTGAACGCCTCCGGGTTGGCATAGACGCAGATCGCGACGTCCGGGCAGGCTTCCGCCACGTCGCGATAGAACTGCACCGCGGTGGGCACGTCGGCCTGGCACCACATCGGCACCCCCAGCATGGTGCCGTCGATGCCGGCGTCGCGCGCGGCCCGCGTCTGGCGGATGGTCTCGCGCGTGTTCAGGCTGGTCGTGCCGCCGAAGAACGGCACGCGGCCGCGCGCGGCCTCGACCGCGGTGCCGATGAAGGCGAGCTTCTCGTCCCAGGTCAGCGTCGCGCCTTCGCCGAAGGTGCCGAGGCTCAGGATGCCGTCGATGCCGGCGGCGATCAGCGCTTCGACGACGCGCGCGGTCTCGTCGAGGTCGACCGTATCCTGCGCCCGCCAGTCGCTGGCCTCGGGCTTGGCCGGCGTCGGCATGATGGCCCAGGCGCCGTGAATGTCGCCGACGGTGAGAAGATCGCGTTGTTTTGCCATTGCATGATCCCGAAGTTTTCCGCCCGCCAATCTACGACTCCGACCCGATCGAGTCGAACCGCTCCAGCGCTCATTCCCGCGAAGGCGGCCCGGCAGGTACCCGCCCTCACCGCATCTCGAGTCCCTGCCGGCGCGCGACCGACTTGATGTGATCGATGGCTTCGTTCGGCGTCCCCGCCAGCACCCGCACGAAACCGGACACGGTCTCGGCGCCTTGCAGCTCGAAATCCTCGCTCATCCGCCGTCCGTGCTCGATGAAGTCCGGATCGCGCGCGATGCGGTCGAACGCGGTGCGATAGGCGGCGACCACGTCGTCGGACGTGCCGGGCGCGAGGCCGAGCCACTTGTCGATCTCATTATAGCTGCGCCAATAGGCGAAGGCCTGCTGCGCCAGCCGATCGACGATCCTGCTCCCGACCTGATCGGCGAGCACCGGAACGTCGGGAAATTCCGCCCGCGGCGCCGACTGGGCCAGCAGCTTGACCTTTCCGCCGTTGAGCAGCGTGCGGATCTTCACCAGGTCGCCGGTCGAGACCATGTCGATTTCTCCGCGCTCGAGCGCGAAGACGGTTTCGTTGGTGCCCGCATAGCCCAGCACCCAGCGGGCATTCCAGCCGAGATATTCGATCCCCCACAGCGCCATGCCGGAGCGGCTGAAGGCATCGTGCGCACTGATGCCGCCCATCGCCAGCGGCGCTTTCGAGCGATCCAGCAGCCTGTCGGCCGAAGCCGCGCTGGTCAGCAGGACGAGGCCGCCGCGGCCGAAGCCGCCGACGATCCGGAAGTCCTCCGGCTTGTAGGCGACATTGACCGTTCGATACATCACCGGGTCGACCGCCGACCCGCCGCCCATCAGCAGGGTGAGGCCGTCGGGCTGTGTCCGCTGCACGATGTGGTTCATCGCGCGGGTGCCGCTGGCGCCCGGCATGTTCTGCACCGTGAGCGAGGGATTGCCGGGAAGAAAGCGGGTCAGATAGGGCGCGATCAGCCGGCCGGTGATGTCGGTCCCGCCGCCGGCCGCATAGGCCACGATCATGGTGATGGCCTTGCCCTTGAAGGACACCGGCTCGGCCGCCGCCGGGCCAGGCGGCCACGGCGACCAGAGCACAGCCGCGGCAGCGGCCGCGACCAGGCGTCGCCTCGTCGATGGATCCATGCCTTCCCCCGATTGCCCCGGCTGCCGAGCGCGACTATGACCCGCGCGCCCCGGAGTTTACGCCCATCCGCCACGATGCGGTAAGGTGCTTCCCCCACCGCCCGCCTTGGACTATCGCACGCGCCCCGCGATGCGCTACACAGACATTTGCTTTCCGGGGAGTTCGAGGAGCGCGCGATGAACGAACAATTCAAGACACTCGACAACGATGCCCACCAGGAACTGTACATGGAACAGGTCCGGTTCGGGCAGAGCGAGCAGGTTCGCCGCCGCGAAACGCCCATCCACGTGCCGCGCGAATACTATGAAAAGCTGCTGCGCGAGCTCGACGGCGGCTTCGGCCCGGTCTACATCGTCGACCCCCGGCTGGGCTTCAACAACCGCACCCACCGGTTCTGGATCAACCAACTGGCGCCCGGCGGCGAAGAGGGCAAGCAGGTCTGGAAGACGCTCGGCCATCGCCATACCGTCGAGGCGGTGATCTATTGGCTGTCCGGCCATGGCCACAGCATCATCGACGGCATCCGCTACGACTGGAAGCCGGGTGACATCGTCTGCGTCCCGATGTTTTCCTGGCACCGCCACGTCAACGAGAGCGACGAGCTCGCGCTCTACGTGGCGTCGACCACCGGCCCGCTGTCGATGGGCATCGGCCAGGCCGTGTACGAGGACGAGCGCTATCCGCAGTATTTCGTGTTCGCCCAGCAGGGCGAGGAGGCCGTCAAGGCGCTGACCCCCGGCGGCGCCGGCAATCTCCATCAGAACGGCGACACGGCGGCATTGTCGCCGACCCAGCGGCTCTATGCCGAGCAGTTGCTGTTCGGCGTCCAGGAGGAAGCGCTCCGCCGCAAGAGCAAGGTGCTCACCAGGTCGGAGGACGTGAAGTACGAGGCGACCACCATGGGCCGCATGGCCTATGTGGTGGACGCCCGCATCGGCTTCCACGTCAAGGCGCTGTCGGCCGTGATGGCCGAGGTTCCGCCGGGCAAGCACTCGGGCTCGCACCGGCACCTCTACGACGAGATCAACTACGTGCTCGGCGGCCGCGGCAAGGTGATCATCGACGACAAGACCTATGAGGTGAAGCAGGGCGACACGCTGGCGATCCCGGTGTTCGCCTGGCATCAGTATTTCGGCGGCGACGAGCCTCTGCGCATCCTGTCGCTGAGCACGCGGCCCGCAATGGAGAACCTCGGCCTGGTGCTCACCCAGCACGGCGAGAACGCGGATTACGCATGAGCGAGGCCAAGGAGTCGGCGCAGGCCGGCGACACGGGCGGCGCCTTCGAAACGCACTTCAAGAGCGTCGGCATCGACGTCGGTTCGTCGACCACCCATCTGACCATCTCGCGGCTTGTGGTGGGGCGGCGCGACTCGCATTTTCATCGCAAGCCGGAGGTGCTGGAGCGCGTAGCGATCTATCGCTCGCCGGTGATCTTCACGCCGTTCGTGGACGGCGGCATCATCGATCATGACGCCATCCTGGCGTTCGTGCAGAGGAGCTATCGCGAGGCCGGCATCGCGGTCGGCGACATCAACACCGGCGCGGTCATCTGCACCGGCGAAGCCGCGCGCCGGCAGAACGCGAAGGCCATCACCGAAGCCCTGGCGAAGGATTCCGGCAAGTTCGTCTGCGCGACCGCCGGCCATCATTTCGAAGCCATCCTCGCCGCGCACGGGTCGGGCAGCGTGGATCTCAGCCATCATTTCGACGGCGTGACCATCAACCTCGACATCGGAGGCGGCACCACCAAACGCACCGTCATCCGCGACGGTGTGATCGAGGATACCGCCGCCATCAACATCGGTGCGCGCCTGATCGCGCTTGCCGACGACGGGACGGTAACCCGGACGGAGCCCGCGGGCCAGGCGATCGCGCAGTCGCTCGGCATCGATGCGCGGGCCGGCGAGCGCCTGGACATCGACCAGCAGCACAAGCTCGCGTCGACGATGGCGCGTCTTATCGTCGAGTTTTTGGGCGTCGAGCGGATGTCCGCCCTCGCGCAACGGCTGCTGCTGAGCGATCCGCCGGCGCCGCTGCCCGACCGGCTGATCCTGACGTCGCCGCCGCGCTGTGTCCCGAAACCGTTCCGGCTGGTGTGCTCGGGCGGCGTTGCCGAATTCCTCTATGAGCGCGCCGAGATCGATCCCGGTGACCTCGGCCCGCTGCTGGGGCGGGCGCTGCGGCAGGAACTGCGCCAGCACCTGCCCGAGGACTGGGTGGTGATCCCGCGCGAGGGGATTCGCGCGACCGTGATCGGCGCCTGCCAGTTCACCCTGCAGGCGAGCGGCGAGACCGTCTACGCGTCGCACGACGGCGTGCTTCCGGTCAGCAACGTTCCGGTGCTGAGTGTTTCGATCGACTGGAATCACGTGACGGCGGAGGATGTCGCCGCGGCCACCGCCAAGGCGCTCGAGGCGGCCGACCAGAATTCGCTGTGCGCGCTCCATTACGGAGGTCCCAAGCAGTTCGGCTACGGCCGCTTGAGCCATCTCGCCCGCGGCATCGCGGAAGGCTGCCGGCGGCATCCGCCCCAGGATGTGAGTGACGGCAATCGCGACCGGCGCGTCTTCGTGTTCTCGCACAACATCGCCAACACGCTCGGCCGCGAGCTGCGCCAGCACATGCCGGAGGGGTCGCTGTTCCTGTGCCTCGACGAGGTCGACGTCGGAAATCTCGACTATCTCGACATCGGGCTTCCGCCGCCTGGCGAGTCCTACCTGCCGGTGGTGGTGAAGAGCCTTGTCTTCCAATCGGGCGGACAGAAGAAGCGCGGCGGTTCGTAACATTCCGCCGTCATTCCGGGGCGCGGACGAAGTCCGCTAGCCCGGAATCCATAACCACGACTTTTCAAGAAAGCGCACTGGCGGTGCCAAATCGGAGCGATTGTGGTTATGGATTCCGGGCTGGCCGCTACGCGACGCCCCGGAATGACAGCGGCAGGGTATCGCTCCCTCAGCGCATTGCGAGCACCGCCGGCCTCCTTGTATGGTCGGCCGAATAAAACCAGCGGCATTGCCGCGAAGGGAAGAAACATGCGAGTGACGCGATGGTTTTCCGGTTTCCTCGTTGCCATCGGCCATGCGGTGCTGGCGCTGCCGGCTGCGAACGCGCAGACCTTTCCCGACAAGCCCATCCGCATCATCGTGCCGGTCGCGCCGGGCGGCTCCGCCGATCTGGTGGCGCGCACGATCGGCGCCCGATTGTCGGAGAGCCTGGGCAAGCCGGTGATCGTCGAGAGCCGCGTCGGCGGCGGCGGCGAACTCGCGCTCGAGTCCGTCATCCGCGCCGCGCCCGACGGCTACACGCTGCTGTCGAGCCCGAACGGGCCGATCTCGGTCGCTCCGCACGTGCAAGGCCCGAAATACGATCCGGCCAAGGACCTCACGCCGGTGGCGATGCAGGTCTTCGTCGGCGCCGGCATCGGCGTGCAGGCCGCGCTGCCGATCGGAAGCATGAGCGACCTTATCAAGATGGCCAAGGACAGGCCGGAGGGAATCCACTACGCCCATTCCGGTGTCGGCAACACCATGCATCTGGCGGGCGAGCTGCTCAAAAGCATGACCGGCGCCAACCTGGTGCCGGTGCCCTATCGCGGCACCAGTCCGGTGGTGACCGCCATTCTCACCGGCGAGGTTCCGTTCGGCATCGCCGACCTCACTTCGCTGATGCCGCTCGCCGACGCCGGCCGGGTGCGCGTGCTCGCGGTCATGAACTCCTCGCGCATCGGCAACGCGCCGAACGTGCCGACCGTGGCGGAAGCCGGATTGCCCGGATACGCGGCCGATCCATGGATCGGGCTTTTTGCGCCAGCGGGAACGCCGTCTGACATCGTCAACCGCCTCAATGCCGAGGTCGCGCGCGCGCTGGCGCGGCCGGAGGTGCGCGACAATTTCGTCAAGGCCGGACTGCAGCCCGCCCCGATGTCGCCCGACGAGATGCGCCGCTTCGTACTCGCCGACATCGAAAAATGGGGCAAGCTGATCCGCAGCATCAACCTGAAGGCGCCGTGAGGCGCCGAGCTGGCGCGCCTAGCGGGTGCCGCTTTTCAGCTTGATGGCGTCGTCCAGCTTGCCGACGATATCGCGCGGCGTCGCCAGCATGCGCCCGACGATGGCCTGCAGCTCGGCGCCATGGATCGGCTCGATGTCGACGCCCAGCCGGGCGGCCTCCTCCAGGAAGCGCGGATCGCCGATGGTCTGGCGAAAGGCCAGGCGCAGGATCGCGACCCGCTCCGCCGGCACGCCAGGACCCACCAGCAGCGGCCGGCCGAGCGCGATGCCGTCGGAATAGAGCGCGAGGATCTGCCGCTTCTCGTCGCCGTCGGCGGCCTCGGTGATCAGCGGCACGTGCGCAAGATCGCGCGCGCGCGCCTGCCCGATCTGCGCCAGGATGTTGAGCTGCTGGTCCCTGATCCAGCCGGGCCGCGTCTGCTTCCAGCCCGCCCAGGACTGGCCGGCGCGGCCCACGACCTCGCCGCGCTCGAGCGCGATGTCGATCTCGTTGCCGCCCCGGTAACCGGTGACGGCCTGGAATTTCGTTCCCAGCACGTTGTTGGCAAGCGCGACTTCCATTCCGCCCGACGAGGCCTGCGAGGTGATGCCGATCACGGCCGGCTCCGCCATGGCATCCTGCAGCGTTTTCACCGGCGAGCTATGCCAGGTGACGATGACGTTCACCGACGCCGTCGGGTTGCCGATCCATTGGAAACGGCCGGCATCGAACTTCACGTTGCGGTCGTTGGAGAGCTGGTTCTGGACGATGGTCTGCAGGACAGCGACCATGACGGTGCCGTCCTGCGGCGCCACGCCATAGACGAAATTGGCGGCGTTGAGGCTGCCGGCGCCCTGCATGTTCTGCACCAGGATCTGCGGATTGCCGGGAATATGCTGCGCCAGGAACCGGGCGATCAGACGCGCGTGGATGTCGTAGGAGCCGCCCGGATCGGCGCCGACCAGGAGCTTGATCTGCTTGCCGCGGTAGAAGTCGTCGGCGTGCGCGGCGCTCGCCAGCGCCAGGATGGCGGCAGCCCCGAGCAGCAGCCTGCCCATGCGTGCGCGGCTCATGGCCAACCTGTCCCAAAATCTTTCGCATTCCACGGCGGCCGATGATATTGATATCCCTCTCGAATTCAAGGAAGGCAAAGCCGCAATGGCGCCCGGACCGATCGACGACAGCGTGCGCCAAGCGGCCTGGGGCGACCTGCGCGACTTCCTCGACATTTCCAGGGAGCGCGGCGAGCTGGTGGTGGTGCGCGGCGCCGACCCGCATCTGGAGATGGGCGCGCTCTATGAATTGAGCCTGCGCAAGAAATATCCGCCGGTGCTGCTGTTCGAGGACATCAAAGGCTATCCGGCGACCTGTCGCATCGCCAGCAACGTGCGCACCTCGCCGCTGCTGGTCGGCAATCTCGACCTGGAAGCCGTGAAGGAGCTGCGCCGCCACCGCCAGCGCGGCGCCAAGTCGTCGATCCCGCCGCAGGAGGTGAACTACGGGCCGGTGCTCAGCAACATCGTGCGCGACGACGACGTGGACGTGCTCAAATTCCCCGCGCCGAAATGGCATCCGCTCGACGGCGGCGGCTATATCGGCACCGAATGCCTGATCATCAACAAGGACCCCGACAGCGGCTGGGTCAATGTCGGCACCTACCGCGTGATGGTGCAGGACGACAAGACGCTGAGCGTCTTCATTGAACCGGGCAAGCACGGCGACATCATCCGCCGCAAATACTGGGAGCGCGGCAAGCCGTGCCCGATGGTCGTGTGCGTCGGCCAGGCGCCGGTGCTGGGGAATGTGGCGGGCTCTCCGTCCACCATCGAGGTCT
>JAXDOD010000155.1:0-47919 GCA_034669045.1 Alphaproteobacteria bacterium | reverse complement strand
AACCCGGTGCTCGTCAACGGGGACATCTATAACTTCCACAAGAACATCAACGTTCAGACGGTTCGCCTGGGCTTGAACTACAAGCTGAACTGGGGCGGCCCGGTGGTTGCGAACTACTGATCGCGATTCCGGTCGATCGAGTCCCTCGCTTCTCTGCGACGAGGCCGGCGCAAGCCGGCCTCGATCTTTTTGTGCAGGCGGCTCAGAACGCGCCCGGAAAGGCGCCGCCGTCGACGACGATGTTCTGGCCCGTGATGAACCCCGCCTGAGCCGAGCACAGGAATGCGCAGGCCGCGCCGAACTCGTCGAGTTCGCCGAGCCGCTTGGCCGGAATGCTCGCGATGCGCTCCGCTTTCGCCTGCTCGTAGCTGATGCCCTTGCGCTTTGCGGCTCCACTGAGCACCGTCTTGAGCCGGTCGGTCTCGAATGCGCCCGGCAGCAGATGGTTGATGGTCACATTGTCGGAAGCGACCTGGCGCGCCACGCCCGCGAGGAAGATGGTCAATCCACCGCGCGCGGCTGAGGAGAGGTCGAGGCCCGCTTGCGGCAGCTTCACGGTGCCCGACGTGATGTTGACGATGCGGCCGAATCGGCGCGCGATCATCGGCCCGATCGCCTTCTGAGTGAGCTCGATCGCCACCACCATGTTGGCGGTGAGGCCGTCCAGAATCTGCGCGCGGGACAGCTCACGGAACTCGCGCGGCGGCGGACCCGCATTGTTGTTCACCAGGATGTCGGGTTCCGGGCAGGCGCGAAACAGCGCCGCCTGTCCCTCCGGCGTGGCGATATCAGCCTGTACGGCGTGGACCTTGGCGCCGGTAGCGGTGCGCAGCGCAACGGCCGCGTCCGCAAGGCGCGCCGGATCGAGGCCGTTGATGACGACCTCACAGCCGGCCTGCGCCAGCGCCTTGGCGCAGGCGTATCCGAGCCCGCGACTTGAGGCACAGACAATCGCCCGGCGTCCGGCGATTTCGAGATCCATGGCCTGTTCTCCGCTTGTGTTTGCGCGGCACCTGTGCCGCGCGGCCGCAAAATTCACGCGTGGTTCCGGCCCGTCAAGCCGCCACGCCATCCCATCGTACCGCCAGGCCCGGAAAAGCCCGCGAATTAACCCGAAAATCACCATAAGCTGAAGAGCTTAGCGATCGACGATTAATGCCCACAGTGACCTCGATGCAACAGCCTTTGGGACCGGACGGAGTTATAAGACTGCAGGCTTTCAACTGAAGAAGGGGTACTTCAATGCGCAAGATACTGTTGAGTAGTGTCGCTCTCGCGGCTTTCGTATCGGGTTCGGCAATGGCGGCGGATCTTCCGGTCCGGGCGCCGGCCTACAAAGCGCCGGTGATCGCTCCGGTCATCAACAACTGGACCGGCTTCTATATCGGCATCGACGGCGGATGGGGCCGCGCCGACTTCGATCACACGTTCAACATCGCGGGCCACTACAACCTCGCCGCTGGCAACACGTTCGACTACTCCCACAGCGGCGGCATTTTCGGCGGCCACGCCGGCTACAACTGGCAGAGCGGCCAGTGGGTCTTTGGCATTGAAGGCGGAGCCGCCAAGACCTGGATCAAGGCCCAAAACGTCGTCAGCCCGTTCTTTCCGGTCACTGACCGCTGGACGTCTGAGGTCAAATCAATCGCCTCGATCACGCCACGACTTGGCGTGGCCTTCGGCAGCGCACTGCTATACGTCAAAGGCGGCGTGGCCTTCGCATCCATCCGCGATCATGTGAACGACAACTTCGACTTCGTCGATGTCAAGTTCAACCGGTCCGGCTGGACGGTCGGCGCTGGTCTCGAATACATGGTGGCGCCGAACTGGGTCGTCGGCGTCGAATACGACCACTACGACTTCGGGTCGCGGAACATTACTTCGAACAGCACGCTGTTCGCAGGTGGCACCTTCTTCCCGGGGACGAATCATAACCTTGACGTCAGGGTTGACGCAGTGGTGGGTCGGGTGAGCTACAAGTTCGGCGGCCCAGTGGTCGCGGCCTACTAAGCGGTTCGACGAGACATCGACGCGAAGCCCCGGGCACTCCCCGGGGCTTCTGCTTGTGTGCCGGTCGGATGCGCGCCGTCAGCCGCGCGCAGCCCGATTAAACGCTTGCCCGGCTGCGCTTGCGGGCGCTACCGTTTGCGATGATGGCCGATCGTCCTGACTCACCGCCGGCCTTGCCCACCGCCGCCGACATCGATGCCGCCGCGCTGCGGCTCGCCGGCGTCGCGCTGCGCACGCCGCTCGTCACCTCGCCGGTTCTCGACGGCCTCGCCGGCGCCCGCGTTTTCCTCAAGGCCGAAACGCTTCAGCGCACCGGCTCGTTCAAGTTCCGCGGCGCCTACAACAAGCTTGCGCTGATCCCGCAGCACCAGCGCGCCGGCGGGGTCGTCGCGTTCTCCTCCGGCAATCACGCGCAGGGCGTTGCCGCCGCCGCCGCGCTCCTCGGCATGCCTGCCGTGATCGTCATGCCGTCCGACGCGCCGCAGGCCAAACGCGAGCGCACCGTCGCACTCGGTGCCGAGGTGGTGCTTTACGACCGCATGCGCGAGGACCGCGAGGCGATCGCGCGCGAACTCGCCACGGCCCGCAATGCCGTGCTGGTGCCGCCCTACGACGATGCGCAGATCATTGCCGGGCAGGGCACCGCCGGCCGTGAGATCGTGGACGACCTGCAAGCGCTCGGGCTTTCGCCTGATGTGGTGGTGGTCACGGCCTCGGGCGGCGGTTTGACGGCGGGGATTGCGCTTGCCGTCAAGGCGCGTGCGCCATTGGCGCGCGTCTACACCGCCGAGCCGGTGGACTTCGACGATCACGCCCGTTCGTTCCGCAGCGGCAAGCGCGAAGTCAATGCGGCGCTGACCGGGACGATCTGCGACGCGCTCATGGCGCGCATGCCGGGTGAGCTTACTTTCGCGATCAATCAAAAACTCGTCTGCGCGGGCGTCGCCGCCAGCGAGCAGGAGGTGGCCGCCGCCGTGGCCTTCGCCTTCCGCGAATTGAAGCTCGTGGTGGAGCCGGGTGGCGCGGTCGCGCTGGCGGCGCTGATGTCGGGCAAGATCGACATCAAGGGCAAGGTCGCGGTCGCGGTGCTCTCCGGCGGGAACGTCGATCCGGAGTTGTTCTATCGCCTGGTGGCGTGAGCCGCGCCGGTAACGACCTCAAGCCCGGCCACCGCTGAAGGACCGACCGCATGAACCGGAGACTGAAGACCGCCTCCCATCTGGAGCGCATGGTGCTCATCGAGATGCACCGCCACGCGCTGTGCGACGGCATTTCGGCGGTCACCGTGCGCGCGACCGCCGACGGAACGACCTGGGACGTGATGGACATCTACGCGCCCGGCGGCACCGTGCCGGCACCTTGCCGCGGCATCTGCGCGGCTGCCGTCGAAGCGCTGCGGCAGGATTACGACCTGCTGCCGGAAGACCAGCTTGTGCCGGACGAGGACCTGCGCCTGGTTTGAAGGGCGAGGGAATGTCCGATCCGGCGCGGAAGCTGTGGGTCGCCCGCCGATCGCGTGAATCCGATCACGTGAACAGGGCGATGCGTTCCTCGTCCGACATGGCCTTGAGCGCGGCCAGCGGATCGTTCTCCGCGGGCCGAGGCATCGCGCGGGGAGCGGCGCGCGCGGGGACGATGGGCGGCGGTGCGGTCGCGATGGTCACGGCTGCGGCAGGGGCGGTCGCAAGGGCTGCCGGTATCGCGGCCGCGGCGGGCAGCATTTGCAGGATCGCTGCGGCTTGCACCGTGGGGGGCAGCGGCTCCGGCGCGCGCGGCGGCTGCGTGGTCGTGGCGCTCGGGGCGATGTCGAACAGGTCGTCCTCGATCGCCGCCAGTTCGTCCGCCAGTTCCGCAGGTCGCTCGTCCGCCGGCGCAGCACTGCTTACGGGCATCGGCAGCGGCTCGAGCAGGAAGTCGGCGGGCTCCGGCTCCACAGGTGTGCCGGCCCGGGCGAGCGGTCGCGGTTCCCACATCGAAGGCACGTGTCCGCTTGGCCCGCTGCGTGCGCCGGCCAGCGGCTCAGCGGCCCGTTCATCCGTCACCGCAATTTCCCAAGCCGCCGACAGGACCTCGCTTTCGTGCGGCGCTTCGATGACATCATGGGAGCGGTCGGCGCTTGGAGGTTCGAGGCTCGCCGTTTCGACGCCGGAGGTTTGAGTATCTTGGGTCTCGTGTATTGGCGCCGGCTTGGGCTCCGGCATTGCCGCCACCGCTGTGGCCGGATCCTGCGGCGCGTCCATCACGACGACTTCGCTCGCCGCCGTTTCCATCACCACGACGTCCGCCGCCTCGATGTCGGTCACGGTCGCGGTCGCGGCTGCCGCCGGTGCGTCGGTTACCGCGACGTCCATGGCGATGACGTCGCTCACCTCCACGTCCGTGACCGGCATGACAGCGGGCGCTACGTCTGCGAGCGGCGTCTGCATCACCGGCACGTCGATGACGAGCACGGCTTGCTCTCCCGGAGCTCCTGCTGCGGGCGCGGCGCCGGCGATTGGCGCCTGCGTGACTGGCGCAAACTCATCCAGGTCGAACGGCGTCGGCGCGGCCACGACAGGTTCCGGCTCGCGTGCAAACATGCGCGGCTCGTCCAGCATCGATGGATCGATGGCGGCAGCAGGATGGAGCATCGGCTCCATCGTGGGCGGGTGCGGGTCGTCTGCCGCCGGTTCGATCGTGAGGGCGGGTGGGCCGTCCGCGGGTGCTTCTGCGACGGCGGGCGGGTCCGGCGGTGGCTGCGCGATCAACTCGCTCGCAGCCCCAGCGCCAGCCGGCACGACCGCCGCGGCGGCCGGCTCTTCTACCGGTTCGGATAGAGCGCCGACAATGTCGGGGAGAGCGGCGACCGGGTGCGTCTCCGCCATGAGCGCGCCGGGATCGGGCTCGGACTGCCTGATGGCGGTTTCGTCGACGGCCGGCGCTACCGCCAGCGGTTCCAATTCAAACTCGACGACGTCGAACGGCTCTGCCGCGCTCGCGGCGGGCGCGGACGGTGTCGGGGCCGCAATCGCGTCCGGAGGGTCGAGGGCGGCATCGAGCGGCGCCGGCTCGATCGCGGCACTGCCGGTTCCGGCGACCGCCGCGACATCGCCATCCGGCGCCTGATCCCGCGCGGGAAGGGCAGGGTGTTCCACCGCCGGCATGCCGGCTTCCGGTGCCGGCGTGGCGATCGCTACAATCTCGGTATCGGCGTTTTCAGTACCAGCGTCGTGATGTCCCACCGGCACGACCACGAGCGGCTCGATCTCCAGTTCGACCGGTTCTCTGGCCTCGGCGGCGAACGGCTCCGGCGTGAAATCCAAGTGCGGCTCAGCCGCGAAATCCAGGTGCGGCTCCGGCGTGAAATCCAAGCGCGGCTCAGCCGCGAAATCCAGCTGCGGCTCAGCCGCGAAGTCCAAGTGCGGCTCGGTTTCGGCTGGTAGAGGCGGCTCGGCTTGCACAGGCGGCCCGGCGGGTGCTGCTTGCGTGGGCTCTTCCACCTGTGGCTCCGACCGTGCCGCCGGCGCCGGCCACGTCGCGGAGGCCGCAGCGGCGATTGCCGCGGCGAGGAGGGCGGGCTCGACTTCATCCCGGGCGCGCACGTGATCGGCGGGGCTCGACGCCGGCTCGTCGCCGCCAGCCTCCGCTCGCCGATGCGCTTCGTCATGCAACGCCATCTGCGGATCAAGCCCGTCGCCTGGCGGCGCCGCAGCGTCAGCATTCGCCGCAGCGTCAGCAGTCACCGCGACAGTTGCCATTGCCGGGGCGGGGCCTGGCTCATCCGGCGCCGGGGCCTCGTACGACTCCGGGCCGGGCGCGGCTTGCGGTTGCGCCTGGCGCTCGAGCATCGCATCGATGCGGCGCTCGAGATATTGCAGCACCTCGCCGAGCTTGCGGGCACGTTCGTCGCTCGGACTGCGCAGCGAAGGCGCGTTGAGGATCGCGCTGGAGAGCTGGTCGATCTGATCGCAGGTCGCGAAATCGATGCCATGCTCGCGCATCGCCCAGGCGACCTCCTGCAGGCGTTCGGCCTTGGCGACGATGTCGGTGCGGATCTCCGCGGCGGTCTCGGCCGGCCCGCCGGGAACGGCGGCCTCGGGCTTGATCTCGGCGACCACGGCGCGCGTCTGCGCGATGGTCTTCGCCATTTCCAGGAGCTCGATGCGCAGACCCTGATTCGCCTGCTCGGCCTGGTCGCCCCGGATCACCGCCTCGATGCGCTCGATGGCCTTGAGCAGAAGCGTGGTGTCGGCATTGCGGTTTCGTCTGGCGTATTCTTCCAGGAACCAGCGTCCGCGCCCGGTCCCCATGACCGCCGCGCACAGGGCATCGTAATCCGCCTCCGCTGGCAAGGCGGGCGGAATCGTCGATAGCGCAAAGGGTTCATCCGACATGGCGCAGACACAACTACCCGAAATACGATCAGCACGATCGCCCGCGAACCGCAATCGGCCTGATGCCGCGTAATCCCCAACAATCCACAGGGCAGGATTTCGCGCGGCGGCTGGCGACGCTTTACGCCGCGCTGTTCGTAACGCTCGGCGTGCAACTGCCGTTCCTGCCGGTCTGGCTTGCCGCCAAAGGCCTCGATGCGCAGGCGATCGGGCTGGTGCTGGCGGTGCCGATGCTGGCGCGCGTTTTTGCCATTCCGATGGCGACGCGGGTGGCGGACCGGCGCGACGCATTGCGGGCGGTGATCGTCGTGCTGTCGGGCGTGGCGGTGGCCGGGTATGGCGTGCTTGGGCTGGCGGAGGGGTTGGTCGCGATCGTCGCCGCCTATGCGGCCGCCTCGGCGGCCTATGCGCCGGTCATGCTGCTCGCCGACGCCTACGCGCTGCGCGGGCTCGCGCGCTGGGGCCTCGCCTATGGTCCGGTGCGCCTCTGGGGGTCGGCCGCCTTCATCGCGGCGAGCTTCGCCGCCGGCGCGCTTCTCGACCTGATCGCGCCGCGCGACCTGATCTGGCTGGTCGTTGCCGCCATGGGGCTTTCCGTGGTGGCCGCCTGCGCTCTCGCCCCGGTCGGCGCGCCGATGACGGCCGCGGCGGCCGCGCCTCCGCCGGCCGGCATTCTCCTCCGCGATCCGAGGTTCCTGACGGTCGCGGCGGCTGCAAGCCTCATTCAGGCGAGCCACGCGATGTACTACGGCTTCTCGACCATCGAGTGGCAGGCGGCAGGCTTCGGCGGCACCACCATCGGCGCGCTCTGGGCGCTCGGCGTCCTGGCCGAGATCGCATTGTTCGCGATCTCGGGCCGCCTGCCGTTCACTCCGACGACGCTCATCCTGGTCGGCGCGCTCGGCGCCGTCGTGCGTTGGAGCGCCATGGCGCTTGCGCCGCCGGCGGCCGCGCTGCCGGCGCTGCAATGCCTGCACGCGCTGTCGTTCGGGGCGACGCATCTCGGCGCGCTGGGCTTTCTCGCGCGCGCGGCGCCGCCCGGCCTCGGCGCGACCGCGCAAGGCTATCTCGGCGTGGCGTCAGGCCTGGTGATGGCGGTCGCGATGGGCGTGTGCGGCGTGCTTTACGGGCGCTTCGGCGCCGCCGCCTATGGCGCGATGGCGGTGGCGGCGCTTGCCGGCGGCCTCTGCGCGCTGGCTGCGAGGCGCATGACGGACAAGACATGACGCGGAGCAGAGGGCGAGCAGGAAACGCTCGTCATTCCTCCGGTCGCTGCTTGACCGTGCAGGTCTGATACATGGACGCGAGCTCGCGCCCATAGAGGAAGACCATGCGTGGGGAGAGGCCGCCCTTGCGGGCGATCCAGCGCTTCACGTTCTGCGGATAGATGTCCATCAGGAGCTGCGTTCCGCCGCGGCTGGTGATCGGCCGGCCCTTTTCGCCGGGATGCCAGGCGGCATGAAACCCGAGCCGCGCGCGCGACGTGACGCAGATGCGCTCACGCGGGATGACGCCGAGGATCAAGGTGCAGGCGGACAGGCACGGCCCGTCGATGATCACGCGCTCGCCGGAGCCGCGCAAGGCGACAAGACTTTCCAGGTACGGGCCGATCTGACCGCCCGCGTCGCTGACGATCCGCACTGTCGCAAAAGCGCATGAAACCGAGAGCGCCGCCAGGACGGCGCCCAACACGACCGCACCAAACCGCATGAAACCTCCCGCAGTGCCGCGTCCGAATAGGTCTTTTAGGCGATTGGGAGCCCGGAGAGAATGTCCTGCAAATATTAAATTTACGGCCGGACCCGCCGGACACCCCTACTGACCTACCCCCGCCGCTGTGGCGCCCGGCGGAACCCTGCCGGCGGCGTGCCCGGCCCTCGGGATCTCTCGGGTCTGGTTTCCATTCAGCCGATCGCTTCGGGCGCCGTTTGACGGCTGCGGCTTTCGCGACCGCGGCCCATTTCTGCGCTTCGGCTGCCAGAAAGGCTGCGAATTCCTGCGATGAGGCCAGCTTCGGTTCCGCGCCGAGCCGGCGCATCGCCGCCTGCCCAGTTCTTTGTGTCGTCGGCGAGAAACGCCGCGACAGGTGAGCGACGCCCAGTCCGAGTGCGAGGAGTGCGAACAGAACAGTTCGCTTTCCGGATCATCCGCTTCCCCACCCCGCGCCGCTTGCGGCGATTGCTGGCCATCTTACCGCGATGCCGCGGATTGCACCCCGTGCCCCCCATCCGCGCATAGGATGCCGCATTCGGCGCACCCGATGACGTAGTCTTCGTGTCTCGCCGCATGTATAGTTCCTGGCATCGCAATAACGCTAACCGATCCACGGGGGCTGCCATGTCAAAGGTCACGCCATCACTCATCATTGCAGTCCTGTTCGGGCTGTGCCTGCACGCTGCCCCGGCCCAGGCGCAGCATGCGCGCACGTTCGTCTCGGGGAGCGGGAGCGACACCAACAGTTGTGTCCGCGAGGCGCCCTGCCGCACCTTTGCTTTTGCGATAACTCAGACCACCGCTGGCGGCGAGATTCACACGCTCGATCCGGCCGGTTACGGCCCATTCACGATTACCAAGTCGATCAGCATCATTAGCGGGGTCGGTGAGGCCGGCGTTCTTGTGCCCGCGGGGGGCATCGGCATCACCATCAGCGCCGGCTCAACCGACATCATCAATCTGCGCGGCCTTTTCATCGAAGGACGCGGCGTCGGCTCGATCGGGATTCAATTCACCGGCGGTTCATCGCTCAACATCCAGAACAGCGTGATCCGTAATTTGCAGCAGACCGGCATCGCCTTCGGGCCGAGCACATCCGGTACGCTGTTCGTGGCGAACACGCTCATTTCGGATTTCACGAACGCCAACGGCATCGGGATCAACATCGCGCCGAGCGCCGGTGCCGTCACGGCCGTCCTCAACCGGGTCGATATTCTACGCGTGGGCGGAACGGGGGTGAATGCCGGATCGAATACGACCGTGACGCTGAGAGATTCCACAGTCGTCGGCAACGCCGTCGGCGTGAACATAGCGGTGGGGGCGACGGTCGTCTCCTACGGCAACAATGCGATTACCGGTAACACGCAGAATGTCGTCAACGGCCCGATTCCCGAACTCGGAGCAAGGGGGCCGGCGGGACCACAGGGGACCCCAGGCGTCCCAGGCGCTCCAGGCGCGCCAGGTACCCCAGGCCCTACAGGCCCTACAGGCGCCCCAGGCACGCCAGGCCCTACAGGCGCCAAGGGAGATCAAGGAGACCAAGGCATCCAAGGCGTCAAGGGAGATCAAGGAGACCAAGGCATCCAAGGACCACCCGGCACCGTCCTCGCCTTTGCCGATTTTTATGCGCTGATGCCCCCTGACAATGCGGCCCCGGTTGCGCCGGGCGCTGCGGTATCTTTCCCCCAAACGGGGGACTTTGCTGGAACAGACATCCTTCGAGCGAGTGCAAGTACCTTTACGTTTACTCAAGCAGGAATCTACCTGATCATGTTTGAGGTGAGTGTGACTGAGCCTGGCCAGCTCGTCCTTGCCGTCAATGGGCTTGAACGTCCGGCCTCGGTTGTTGGGCGTGCAACCGGAACGTCCCAAATCGTTGGGATGTCCTTTGTGACGGTATCGGCCTTTGATAGTCTTGAGGTCCGCAATCCGGCCGGAGGTATTTCTGCGCTGACCATTACGCCGCTTGCGGGGGGAACTCAGTCTGTTTCAGCGCATCTCGCTATCTTGCGCCTCCAATAAGTGCTGAACAACGCTCAATCGATGCATTGTGCGATCATGCGACGACAAGCCGAGGGGGGTTCTCATGAAGACCGCGCCATCGCTGTTCACCGCTGCAGCCCTGCTTAGCCTGCTCCTGCATGTCGCACCGGCGCAGGCGCAGTTGGTGCGCTCGTTCGTCTCGGCGGCCGGAAACGACGCCAACAGTTGCGCCCGCACTGCGCCTTGCCGGACCTTTGCCGTGGCCATCACCAAGACCGATGCGGGCGGCGAGATTCACACGCTCGATCCAGCCGGTTACGGCCCGGTGACGATCGACAAGTCGATCAGCATCGTCAGCGGGCTCGGCGAGGCCGGCGTGCTCGTGGCTGCGGGACAAACTGGCATCACCATCAGTGCCGGCTCGACCGACGTCATCAATCTGCGCGGGCTGATCCTCGAAGGGGGCGGTGTCGGTCAGAATGGAATCGTGGTCAACAGCGGCGCTTCACTCAACGTCCAGAACGGCGTGATCCGTGGCTTCACACATATTGGCCTGAACTTCACGCCGGGCGCCGCCAGCATGCTGTCCGTATCGAACACCCTGGTTTCGGACTTTACCAATGCCAGCGGCATCGGGATCAATGTTGTTCCCGCCGCCGGCGCCGTCACGGCCGTCCTTAACCGGGCCGACGTTCTCAGGATCGGCGGGACCGGCGTATATGCCGGCGCCAACACGACTGTGGTGCTACGAAATTCAACGATCGTCGGCAACACCGTCGGCGTCGATATAACGAATGGGACCGCGGTTTCCTTCGGCAACAATGCGATTACCGGCAACGGGACGAATGTCCTCGGCGGCACGATCCCCGAGCAAGGCGCGAGGGGACCGGCGGGGCCACAGGACCGCAGGGACCGGCAGGCCCGACCTACACCGCATCAGCCCCAGAGCGCGGCCGCCGGCGGGTGCACCAGGCTCGCCTCGTAGACCAGCCCGTCCGGGCGGTCGCGCGCGAGCAGGAGCGCGCCGTCGAGATCGACCACGCGCGCGCGTTGCGCGAGAAGCAGGGCCGGCGCCATGGCGAGCGAGGTCGCCACCATGCAGCCGACCATGACGGTCAAGCCAAGCCGCTCCGCGTCCTTGATCATGGCCAGCGCCTCGGTGAGACCGCCGGTCTTGTCGAGCTTGATGTTGACGGCGTCGTACTTGCCGACGAGCGCCGGAAGCGATGCGCGCGCGTGCACGCTCTCGTCGGCGCACAGCCGCAGCGGCCGCGTCAGCCGCGCCAGCGCCTCGTCGCGGTCGGCGGGGAGCGGCTGCTCGACCAGGGTGACGCCGGCCGCCGCGCAGGCCGCAAGGTTGTCGGGAAGGTCGGCCGGCGACCAGGCCTCGTTGGCGTCGACGATCAATTCGGACCGGGGCGCGGCGCGCCGCACCGCCATGATCCGCGCCGGATCGCCCGGTCCCCCGAGCTTGATCTTGAGGAGCGCGCGGCCGGCCGCCTTGGCGGCTTGGGCGGCCATCTCCTGCGGCGTGCCGAGCGAGATCGTGAACGCGGTGACGAGCGGCTTCGGCGGCGGCAGCCCGGCAAGCTCGTGCACCGGCCGCCCGGCGCGCTTGGCCGCCAGGTCCCAGAACGCGCAGTCGAGCGCGTTGCGCGCGGCGCCGGGCGGCATCGCCTGCTGGAGGGCGCCGCGATCGAGGCCGCGCGCGAGCTCCGCGCCCATCGCATTGATCGCGTCCGCGATGCCTTGCACCGTCTCGCCGTAGCGCGCATAGGGCACGCACTCGCCGCGGCCGCGGCAGCGGCCGTCGGAGAGTTCCGCAACCACCACGTCGGCCTGCGTCTTGGCCCCGCGGCTGATCGTAAACGCGCCCGCGATCGGCCAGTGTTCGATCCGGACGGTCAGCGTGATCGGGCTCGGCGCGCTCATGCGCGCGCACTATGGCGACAGAATCCCTTATCGCTCAAGCGTTTGTGACCAGCCGCCGCGCCGCCGCCAATGGGCCGCATTGCCGCGAGCCGGAGCCCTGCGCTACAAGCCGCGCGAGGGCCAAACAAGGAGCCACGATCATGCCGCGTCTGCGATTCCGGGTGGAGGCCGCGCTGGTCGCCGCCGCCATGGCGATGGTGACCATTCCGCCGGCCGCTGCGCAGCCGCGCGGCGACACCTCCACGGTCTATCTCTACAAAGGTGCCGACCGCGATCAGCGCCTGGTCGAAGCCGCCAAGAAGGAAGGCACGCTCACCTTCTACACGTCGATGCAGACCCCGGAATCGGGCCCGCTCGCGGCGGCCTTCGAAAGGAAATACGGCATCAAGGTCAGCCTCTGGCGCGCCACCAGCGACCAGGTCCTGCAGCGTGCGATCACGGAAGCGCGCGGCCGCCGCGACACCCTCGACGTGGTCGAGACCAATGCGCCCGAGGTCGAGGCGCTCGGCCGCGAGCAGGTGACGGCGGAATATGACAGTCCGCATTTCGCCGACTTTCCGGAATGGGCGTTGCCCGCCCACCACAAATGGGTGAGCGCGCGCGCCAACCTCTGGGTGGTCGCCTTCAACACCAACAAGGTCAAGCGCGCGGAGATTCCGGCGACCTACGAGGGCTTCGCCGATCCGAAGTGGAAGGGGAAGATCGCCATCGAGTCGACCGACCAGGACTGGATGTATGCGGTCATCAGTTTCCTCGGCCAGGAGCGCGGCATGGAGATGTTCCGCAAGCTCTCGGCGATGAAGCCCGACATGCGGCTCGGGCACGCGCTGCTGGCGGAATTGATCGCGGCCGGCGAAGTTCCGGTCGGGCTCACGACCTACAGCGGCAACGCGGATTCGGTGAAGAAGAAAGGCGCGCCGGTCGACTGGGTGGCGGTCGAGCCGGTGGTGGGCCGTCCGCAGGCGCTTGCGGTGGCGAAGAATGCGCCGCACCCGAACGCCGCGCTGCTGTTCGTCGATTTCCTGCTGTCGCCGGAGGGCCAGAAGCTGCTCAACGACCTCGACCGCAATCCGGCCAGCAAGACGCAGACGACGCTCTTGAGCAAATACAAGTACAGCATGGTCGACCCGATCAAGTGGCTCGACGAATCCGCCAAGTGGGAAAAGATCTGGAAGGACTTGTTCTTGCCGGTTCGTTGAGCTTATCCCGCAAAACGAAACGGGCAGGCTCGCGCCTGCCCGGTCCGTGTTTCCCGTCGGTCTTGCGTTCGTTTACTGGTCGAAACGTCCCGCCGCGTGGGCGAGCATGGTGTAGACCTTGCCCGTCTCCGAGGTGAGATAGGTGCGCGCCACCACCTGGCCGCGGTCGTCGCGCGAGACCTCTTCGAGCAGGCGCTCGAACTCGGCGATATAGCGGTCGACGGTCTGCATGAACTCGCGGTCGGTGCGATACTTCTTGCGGATCTCCTCGAACGCCCGCTGACCCTGCATGGTGTAGAGCTTGCGCGTGAACACGTTGCGCTCGCCGCGCTTGTAGCGGTCCCACAGCTCGGCGGCGGCGTCATGGTCGATCATGCGGGCGATGTCGACCGCAAGCGAGTCGAGCGACTCGATGGTGTGACGCTCGTTGCGCGAGGCCGCGTCCGGCGGGGCATCGCGCGCCGGCTCCCGTGACGGCGCCGGCTCCTCATCGCGCGAGGCGCGCGTGAGCAGGTCCGACAGCCAGCCGGTGCGCCCGCCGACCTGGGCCGGGCTCAGCGAGGGGGAATCCGCGCGTCGGCTCGGCACCGCCGCCGGCGCGCTGATCCCGGTGATGTCGGCGCGTCCGCGGGCCGGTGCTTCCGTCCGTGCGGCGCCATTGCCGTTCGCCAGCAGGGTCTCGGCGGGCGCACGGCGTGCGCCGACCGCCTCGACGGCCTCAACCCGACGCGCGGCCGGTTCGATGGTGTCGAGCCCGCGGCCATGGCGCGCGACGATGCGGTTGAGTTCGGCCAGCGCCTCGATCTGATCCACGATCACGCGACGCATCTGCGCCGCGCTTTCCGCGGTTTCCTGCGGCAGTTCGAGGATGCCCTTGCGCAGCTCGGTGCGTGTCGTATCGAGCTCGCGCTGCATTTCGGCGGTCATGCGCTTGAGTCCGTCGACCACCTCGGCGAACCGCTCGGCCGCTTGGTTGAACATCACGTGCGCCTCGCCGGTCATCTGCTGGTGCAGGCCTCGCATCGATTCCGACGTGCGCTTGTGCTGTTCCTCGGTGGTATTGCGGACGTTCTCGAAGTTCTCGGCGATGGCGCGGGCGCCGTCCGTGGTCGTGTCCGCGACCAGGCGGGCGATCTCGCGGGCGCGTTCGGATGCGCCTTCGAGCGACTGGTCGAGCAGGCTCGAGAAGCGCGCGAGGCGCTGCTCGAGGTCGTCGCCCTTGCTGTCGAGCACCGACACCAGCGATTCAAGCGTCTCGCGCCGCTCGGTCAGCGCCCCCTCGGTGCGGCGGTTGCTGCGGTCGATCAGCGACACCGCCTCGGCGAGCGAGCGGCCGTGCGAGTCGAACTGCACCGCAAGCTGCCCAAGGTCGGTCACGGTCTGGCTCGCGACCTGCTGGAAGCTCGCGATGTGCTGCTCCACCTGGTTGTTGGCCGAGCCGGTCTTCTGGGCGACGTCGTTCATGGCCGTGACGAAATTGGCGACGCGCGTCACCAGGGTGCTCTCGATCTCGCTCATGTTCTCATGCGCGCCACTGAGCACTTCCTGCAGGAGGATATTGGCCTCGCGCAGGCGCTCGAACAGCGCGGTGGTGTCGGAGCGCAACATGCCGTGCGTCTCCAGCATCTCGGAGACGGCCGCCGCCGCGGTCTGCTTGGACTGCTCGACCGCCGAGTGGGTCTGCTCCTGCAGGTCGCGCAGCGTGCGGGTGATGGTTCCCGAGGCGCCCTTGGTCGCCGCCTCCGCGCTCTCCTGCAGCTCGCGCAGCGAGCGCGCGATTGCGGAGGTGGAGTTCTCCGTCGCCACCTGGGTGCCGGCGTGCATTTCCTTGATCGAGCGCGACAGCGCGTTGGTCGCCCGGTCGCTCGATTCGTTGATGAGGCGGGCGATGGTCTCGCTGTTGTCCATCATGGTCTGGGTGAAGGTGAAGCCCTTGGCCTCGATCGCCTTCACCGCATGCTCGGTGACACGGCCGACCTCGGTGGCGAATTCCTGGCTCTTGCCGGTCAGCGCGTTGAGCAGTCCGCTCGACTTCTCGTCGAGGATGCGGGTCATCTCGGCGGACCGCGCGCTCACCGCCGCCGTGATCTCGTCGGCCTTGCCGACGAAGTTGCGCGCGACCTCGGCGCTCACGCCGAGCAGCGTGCGCTCGACCTCGGTGGCGTTCTGCTTGAGCACGTTGCTGACCCCGGTCGACATGCCGGTGAGGCTGCGCTCGGCGTCCTGCGCGCTGGAGCGGATCGCGGTCGTGGTCGTGGCCGCGAGCTGCGCGAGCGAACGTTCGGCTTCGCTCGAATTGCTCTTGATCGACTGGTTGAGCTGTTCGAGCCGCGCGTTGATCACCGTGGTGGTCGACGTCGCCAGGTTGCCGATCGAACGCTCCGCCTCGCCGGTATTGCTCTTGATCGCGTGGTTGAGCTGCTCCACGCGGGTCGTGATGGTTTCGGTGGTCGAAACCGCGAGGTTGGTGAGCGAGCGCTCCGCGTCGTCAGTGCAGGTCTTGAGCGCCGCGCTCAACTGCTCGGTGCGTTCGCCGAGCAGGTCGGCCACGGTCTTGCCGCGGATCTCGATCTCCTGCGTCAGGTTCTCGGCCCGTCCAATGAGCAGTTCCTCGAACCGCCCGATGCGCGTGTCGAGATTGTTGGCGACTTCCATGGCGCGGTTGCCGAGCGCCTTGTCGATGTCGTCGATCTTGGCGCCGAGCGTGTCGGCGAGCTTGGCGCCGCGCACGTTGATCACCGCGGTCACGTCGCTGATGCGCTTGTCGAGGGCGCCGACGACCTCCTTGCCGCCGTCCGCCAGCGTCTTGGCGATGTCCATGACGCGGGCGCCGAGCGCATCGTTGAGCGTCTGGGTGCGGCCGTCGAGCGCGTCGTTGAAGCGGATGAACTGCTGGTCAAGGCTGGTGGTGACCTCGGCCGCCTTGGTGGTGACGCGGGTATCGAAGTTGTCCAGGTAGTTGTGCATGGCGGTGGTGACTTCCTGGGTCCGCTCGCCCAGGCGTTCCACCATCTCGCCGCCGTAGGTCTTCACCGTGCGGTCGAACTCGCCCAGGTGGCGGGTGATGAGATTGCCGAGGGTCGTGGAATCGCGCGCGATGCGCTCCGCCAGCTCCGAACCGCCGTGGTTGAACATGTCCTCGAACGACTGCAGCCGGGTGGCGAGCATCTCGCGCACGGCGTCGCCGCGGGTGCCGATGACATCGGCGAGCGATTCGGCGCTCTCGCGGAACGTGTCGCTGACCGAGTTGGTGCGCTGCAGGATCGTGTCGGTGATGCGCGAGCCGGTCAGCTCGAGATTGTTGACGACCTCGCCGCCGCGCAGCGACAGGTCGAGCACCAGCGAATCGCCGGTGGTCTTGAGCGAGCTGTTGACCTCCTCGACCCGGGTGGCGATGGCCTCGGCGAGATGGTTGCCGGTGTCGACCACGAGCTCGGTGAGCTGCTGGGTGCGGCCGGTCATCATGTCGAGAATCGCGGCCGACTTCTGCGAGAAGCCGTCGGCGACGCGGTCGAGCCGCACCGACATCATGTGCTGCAGGTTGGCGGCGATTTCGGTGAATTCGTCGCCGATGTGGTCGGTCTTGAAGTTGAGCGTCTGGGTCAGGCGGTCGCTCGCCTGCGAGATCGCCTCGGCGGTGGTGGAGCCGGTGGTCTCCAGGCGCTCGAGGAGGTCGCCGCCGCGCTCGCCGAGCTGCTCGATCATGGTGTCGCCGGCGTGGCCGAGCGCGCGCGTGATGTGCTCGCCCTTCTCCGCAAGCGTCATGGTGATGCGGCGCGATGCTTCGTTCACCTGTTCGGCCACGAGCTGGCTGATCTGGGAAATATCGCTGGAGAGGTCGAGATGCACGCCATTGATGGCGTCGCGGATCTGCTCGGCCTGGCCGACCAGCGTGTCGCGCTGGCTGCCGAGATCCTGCAACAGCGCGCGGATGCGCACTTCGTTGTCGTTGTAGGCGTGTTCGAGCGCGGACACCTCGTTGGCGACCAGCGTTTCGAGTTCGGCGGCGCGCGCGAGCGCGCGCTCGACGCCGTCGCCCATGGCCGCGACCTCGCGGCGGATGGCCTGGCCGACCGTGACGATCGACTCGCGCGCGACCGTCTCGGGCTCCGCCAGCCGCATGGCGACCTCGGCCATGGACTGTGCGATCAGGCGCATTTCCTGCGACCGCACCGCCACGTGGGCGAGCACATAGAACAGCGCGATTGGGGCCAGGAAGATGAGCCCGAGCACCGCCAGCACCGGCGCGGTAAGGCCGGAAGGTCCGAGCGCCGACTGCAGTTCCGGGAGATAGAGCCAGCCCAGTCCGAGGCCGGCGATCACCCAGACGCCGGCAAAGACGCTGGCAAGAACATAGGACGTCCGGGCGGGGCGGCGCTGGAGCGTACGCAGGATCGATCCGATCGATTCCTGGTCGTCATTGGCGGCGGGCCGCCGCAGCGCGCCGGAATCCTCCGGGCGCCGGATCTCGTCGTCGAAATGATCGTCGGTGGCGCCTTGCTGGGAGCGCAGGCCTGGCCAGGGTGCGTCCACGGTGGTCTCGTCGTGCGGCAAGATCGGTGCCGGCTGCGAGCTTTCAGTCGCGTCTGGCTTGTCGTCCCGGACCTGAAGTGCATCCTGGATCGCCGACAGCGCCGCTTCCGTCGGATCCTTCATCGTCTTCGGGGTGTTAGCCATATCGGTCGTCGCCTCGTTGTTACGCTGGACTGGGCCGCGGCCGAACCTATCGGCCGCGCCACGGGCGCGTGAGCCTTGAGATCCCCTCCGGACCCCCCCTTTGGGCAGCCGGCCTTCAACCGCGCCGCAAAGACAATTTACTGCCGCGCGGATATCCTATCGGCTTGGCAGACCGAAGAAAACCGCTCGGTAAGGATTCTTTAATCATCGTTAAGGATTGCGTAACCATGCGCCAGGCAACCGCAAACCGGGGACGGCGGCCCTGACCCCGCGCGTCCGATCATGCCAATTTCCGGTGACATTGCGGCCGGCGTGCGGCCGACGAAGGCGCGGCGCCGTTATCTTGCGGCCGGCGCCAGCCCGGCCAACGCTGCCTTAATGCCACGGCGGCGACCCCGGAGTGGCATCCGACGCCGCAGGCACCGGCCCGGCGCGTCAGGCCCGCATTAACCTTGCCAGCGGCAAAGGGCCCACCGGGCGCTTGTGGAGGGTCGCGCATTTACCCGTCTTTGGCCGCTTCCATGTCAAGGTCGGCTCCTAAGGGGGACGAAGAGCCCCCGGGAGGGCCGTCATGAAGCTCTGGGAAGGCGCCGTCGCGCGGACGGCTGTTACCGGTCGACTCGACGCCAGCGACAGCGCACTCGCCCCGCCGCTTGCGCCGGGGGAGCCCGCGATCGATCGCGTCCATCTCGCGCGCATGACGTTTGGCGAGGCGCGCCTCGAACGCGAGGTGCTGGACCTGTTCGACCGCCAGGCCGGAATGCTGCTCGCGCGCATGACGGGCGCGGCGCCCGCGGCGGTGGCAGCGCTGGCGCATACGCTGATCGGCTCGGCGCGCGGCGTCGGCGCCTGGAAGGTGGCCGAGGCCGCCGAGGCGGTGGAACGCGCGGCCGGCAGCCGGTCCGGCCTCGCCACCGCGCTCCGGCGCCTGTCCCCGGCGGTCGCGCAGGCGCATGCCGCGATCGGCGAACTCCTGCAGGCCCAGTGATCCCGGCGCGTCCATGGTTGCGCCGCACTGGCGTCCGCCCGCGCCAGCCGTTATAGGAAGCCGCCCGGCGCCCGCCGGCTGCTCATCGTGCGCGTCAGCAATGCCGAAAATCACCTACATCGATCACGCAGGTACCGTCCGCGCCGTTGAGGGCGAGACCGGGTCGACGGTGATGGAGACGGCGATCAAGAACGGCGTTCCCGGTATCGAGGCCGAGTGCGGGGGCGCCTGCGCCTGCGCCACCTGCCATGTGCATATCGATGAAGCCTGGCGCGCCGTCGTGGGCGAGCCTTCGCCCATGGAGGAGGACATGCTCGACTTCGGTTTCGACGTGCGGGAGAATTCGCGGCTGTCCTGCCAGATCAAGGTGACGCCGGAGCTCGACGGCCTGATCGTGCGCACGCCCGAGCGCCAGGCGTGAAGGCCTAGCCGGTGCGAAGCGCCAGCCGCCCGAGCCGCTCGACCAGATCCGGCGGCAGCGCTCGCGCCCGCCGCGTGGCGCCGTCGATCAGCACCATGGTCGAGCGCGCCTTGGCGGCGCAGACGCCGTCGTGAAAAATGGCCTGCGTGAAGACGTAGGAGCTACGTCCGATCTCGGCGACGCCGGTGCCGATCTCGAGCGTCCCCGGCCAGCGCAGCTCCTTGAGGAAGTCGATCTCGACCCGCGCCAGCACGGAGGTCGCGCCCGGCACCTGCAGGCCTTCCGCCGCGTCCCAGATGATGGCGACGCGGCCGGTTTCCAGATAGGTGGAATAGACCGCGTTGTTGACGTGTCCCTGGCGGTCGAGATCGCCGTAGCGGATCAGGTCGGGGACGCGCACCGGGAAATCTTCCGGGCGCGGCGGCGCCGCCCGCGGCGGCTTCGATGTCGGCTGTTGCACGCCGACCTCTCTAGCTGAACGGCGACGGTGCGGGCAAGGCGGCGCCGCGCGCGCCGCGACTTGCCTCTTTCCCTGGCCGGCGGCCCCGGCTAGACACAGCCGCCGACGATGCAAGAGGCAGGAGACGCATGACCGAACCGATCAAGACCGACGTGCTCATCATCGGCGCCGGGCCATGCGGGCTGTTCGCCGTGTTCGAGCTTGGCCTGCTCGACATGAAGGCGCACCTGGTCGACATCCTCGACAAGATCGGCGGCCAGTGCGCCGAGCTCTATCCGGAAAAGCCGATCTACGACATCCCGGGCGTGCCCTATTGCACCGCGCAGGGACTGGTCGAGTCGCTGATGGCGCAGATCAAGCCGTTCGGCGCCCAGTTTCACCTGCAGGAGATGGTGGAGACCATCGAGAAGATCGGCGAGCCCGAATTTCGCGTCACCACCGACCAGGGCAAGGTGTTCGAATGCAAGATCGTGGTGATCGCCGCCGGCGGCGGCTCGTTCCAGCCCAAGCGCCCGCCGATCCCCGGCATCGAGGGCTATGAGGAGAAATCGGTCTTCTATTCGGTGCGCAAGATGGAGCAGTTCCGCGGCAAGCGGCTGCTCATCGTCGGCGGCGGCGACAGCGCGCTCGACTGGACGCTCAATCTGGCGCCGCTGGCCAGCCATCTGACCCTGTTGCACCGGCGCGACCAGTTCCGCGCGGCGCCCGACAGCGTCAACAAGATGATGGCGCTGGTCGGCGAGGGAAAGATCGACTTCGTGATGGGCCAGGTGACGTCGCTCGAAGGCGCCGACGGCCAGATCGCCAAGGCCATCGTCAAGACCAACGACGGCTCCAACTTCGAGATCGCCTGCGACGCGCTGCTGCCGTTCTTCGGCTTGACCATGAAGCTCGGCCCGGTCGCCAACTGGGGCATCGAGATGAAGGAGGGCGAACTGATCCCGGTCGAGACCGCCGCGTTCGAATCGAACGTGCCGGGAATTTTCGCCATCGGCGACATCAACTGGTATCCGGGAAAGCTGAAGCTGATCCTCTCCGGCTTCCACGAGGCCGCGCTGATGGCGCAGAAGGCGCACCGCTACTGCTTTCCGAACAAGCGGCTGGTGTTCCAATACACGACCTCGTCGTCGAGCCTGCAGAAGAAGCTCGGCGTGGCGCCCGCGCCCCGGTCGTGATTTTTCGCGACGGGCCCGAAGCGGCGTTCAGCCCATCGGCATTCGAAACGTAAAACGCGTCTCTGCGGGCGTGGACACCACGGCGAGCGTCCCGCCGTGGGCGCGCGCGATCTCAGAGGCGATGTAGAGACCCAAGCCCAGGCCCTGCTTGTTCGCCTCGACGGCCCCGCGGGAGAATGGATGGAACAGGCGTTCGATCGTGCCCGGAGGAATCGGATCGCCGGCATTGGAAACGGACAGCTCGAAGTTTTTCCTGTCGGTGTGAGACCGTACCCGGATCGGCTCGCTGGTTGCTCCATAGCTCAAGGCGTTGCCCAGGAGATTGGAGAAAAGCTCCGCGATGCGGATGCGGTCGCAATGGACCGGCTCGTTCAAGGCAAACTGGGCGTCGACGGCGCGCTCGGGCTGGCTGGTGCGAAACTCCGCGACCACCTGGGTCAGCACCGGCTCCAGCGGCTCGCGGGTGCGGTTCAGGTTCAGCCCGCTGCCCAGTCGCCCGCGCGCGAAGTCCAGGACATTGTCGATCAGGCCCGACATCCGCGCGACGCTGTTCTGCATCAGGGCGACGATGCCGGCCGCCTTCTCATTCAGCGGCGTCGTCAGCAACAACTTCGCGCCGGCGTCGATCGAGGCGAGCGGATTGCGCAGGTCATGACCGAGCACCGCGATGAACTGCTCGCGGAGTTCGGATGTCCTGCGCTCGCCTGAAAGGCTCTCCTCGCTCGACTTCAGGCGCTCGCTTGCCTCCAAGTGGAAGGCGATGAGCTCCGCAAACAGTCTGAACATTCCGAGCGTCTGCGGATTGTTCAGGCGGGCCGGCCGCGGATCGATCGCGCACAGGGTGCCGAAGAAGCTGCCGTCCTTGAGGAAGATCGGCATCGAAATGTAGCTCTGGAAACCGTACATCGCCGGCGTGTGGTGGCCGCAGTACGTGGCGTCCTGCGCGACATGGTCGATGGCGACGGCTTCCCTGCTGGAACGGATCTCGTTGCAGATCGTGGTTTCGACCTTCAATTCGCCGCCCGGCCGCAGGCCGAAATCAATCTCGTCGTTGACCGCACAGCAAATCCAGCGCTCCTCGGTCACGCGCGCGACCGCGGCGAAGCCCATCCCGGTGACGCGGCAGACGACGTTGAGGATGGTGGGGACCGCCTCGATGCTGAGGACGGCATCGATATCCGTCTGAAAATCGGTGGCCATGGTCAACCAAACCGGAGTTCAAAACGCAGCCGCGGCAATCCCTCAAGCCGAGGGGGCCTCGCTGGCGCGGCTTGCCGGTCCGCGAATCCCTTGCTCCCGGCCCGGCGTGCCGGCCCGGCAGCTCAGGAATAGAAATCCTTGCGCCGCTGTTTCTTCGCGGCCTTTCGTTGCGAATAGCGTTGATCGCGGGCGGCCTTCTGCTCGGCGAGCAAGGCGGCGTCGCGCTCGGTCTGTTCGGCCTTGGCCAGCGCTGCGGCCTCGGCGGCCTCTTTTTCCTTTTGCGCAGCCAACGCGGCGGCGCGGGCCGCCTGCTCGGCACGTTCGGCTTCTTGCGCCTTCTTCGCCACCTCGCGTTGGGCGGCCCGGGTCGCGCGCTCCGCCAACAGTTTTTCTCGGGCGGCTTGGCGTTCCATGACCGCGGGATCGTCAGGCCCCGGCGCGGCGCGGAACTTCTCGAGCAGCGCTTTTTTCGCCTGCTCGGACTCCTTCTGCCGTTGCCAAAGATCGGGGGTAATATTTCGTTTCATCCGGTGTCTCTATCCTGCGCGGCTCGAAAATTCAATTTCAAACACGCGCCGAGCGGACGCCGCGAGCCTGGGAAGGCCGCGGCCGGGCGGCGCTCTATCGGCCGATCATATTGAGTGGCGGCGGCAGCGGCTCACCGCGCACGGCCGGCTTCGGCCCCGCTATGCCGAGCACGTCGCGCACGGCCGGCAGCGCCGCGTCGGCCATGGCGGCATGGCCCTGGGCGCTCGGATGGATGGCGCCGCCATAGACCGCCGAGAGCACGCCCCAGGTGGCGTCGTGGATACTGGCGGGCTGCAGCGTCAGCGAGAGGCCCTGCGGATAGGTCATGGCGGTGAAGTAGCTGTCGTTGGCGGTGCGGACCCAGCGCTGGCGCGGCGCATAGGGGCGGTACTCGCTGGCCGGCTGCCCGCAGGTCATCGGCTCGGTCGCGGCGGTCGCCGGATTGTTGACGAAGCTGTCGCCCTCGGCCGAGAAGCATTGCAGGTCGAACGCCGGGTCCGTGTCCGCGCGCGCGCACACGCCGTGCTCGGCGAAGGCAGCTTGGTGGCCATCGACGAAGGTCATGCGTTCGTGCGCCGCATCGCGGCAGAGCCGGCCGTCGCACAGCGCCAGCGCCTTCATCTTCGGCAGGAACTGCCGCGAAACGAATTCCGCGACCTGGCTCAGCCGCTGGCCGTCGGCGCCGAAGGCGGGATGCACGTCGAAGCCGGCGCGGCCGCCCGGGCAGGGCGTATCGGGCGCCGCCAGCGCCGGATGGCCGTAGTTGACGAAGACGACGCGCTCGAGATTGCCGCCGACCAGCGGCTTGAGCGCGGCGCGCAGCTTGGCAAAATTATCCGGCAAGGCGGTATCGAGGATCTTCTGCGAATCCGGGACCGCCGCGATGTGGCCGCCGCGGTTGAACAGGCCGCGCTCGGTGGGCGCCTCGATGATGACGTTGGCGACGAGGCCGGCAAAACGGATGTCGTTCGCGCCGATGGTGAGCAGCAGGAGATCGAGCGTGCGCTCGGCGTTTTGACGGCGGGCGGCCGCGAGCGTCTCGGTCAATTCGGTGATCTGCGCGCGCGACGACCCGGAACAGGCGGTGTTGGTGCCGGGGCTCGCGCATTCGACGATGCGCTGACTGCCGAGGAAGCCGCTGGCGATGGTCGCGCCGGAACAGGCGAGTGGAATGAAGGTGACCGCGAGGTGGGGGCTCTCCACCGCAAGACCGAGCGCGGTGCGCATCTGGTAGCTGTAGAGCGAACGATGGCAGGGTGCGCTTTCCCAGCGCGCGCTCTGCCGCGCCCAGTCGGCGGCGGCGCGATCGTCGCTCTGGTCGGTCACGCATGACTTGTTGCCGGTATAGCCGCCGCGACCCGGGCGATAGTATTCGCTCGCGCCGCCGCCGCCGAAACGCCTGAAGCAGAAGCCGAGATCGGAGAGCCGCACCGGCCGGTCGGGATTGCCTTCGCCGGCGGCGACGGAATCGCCCATCCCGGCGATCAGCACGTCGCGCACCTCGATATCGGCGACGACCCGCTGCGCCGTGCCGTCGGGCAGCACGACGTCGAGCGCTGCAACCGTCGGCCTGCCGTAGATGACGCGCGCCTTCACCTCCTCGTCGCACGGCACCGTCGCCTGCCGTGGCTCGCCCTCGCCGTCGTCGAAGCTCCAGACGCAGGAGACGTTTGCCGGCACCGCGCCCGCAAGCACCGCGCCGATGCTGTGGTCGCGCGGCATGAGGTAGGGTTCGCGCACGCCGTCCCGGTCGCAGGTCTCCAGCAGCTTGCCCGCGCGATCGACGCACAGGCGCTCGACGGTATCGCGAGCCCAGCCGCGCCCGTCGCTGGCGCGCGCCAGACGGTCTTCGGCCCCGATCAGGCCATCGCTGCGCTGGGCGGCGACATGGCGCTGAAAATCGGCCTCGCTGCGGAACAGGCGAAAGCGGTTCTTGACCTCCCAGTCGATCCGCAGGGCGCCTGCACCTTGGGCAAACGCGCCATGATCCGGGACGGCCTGGAGCAGCAGCAGGGTCAGGCCGAGAAGTGAGAGAGAGCGCATGTTTGTCCGCAAGGTGGCTGGTCCATGGATAGCACGGCGGTTGCGGCGGAAATGTGAGGCGCGGCGGTGAGCGGACGGCCGCCAATCACGGTCGCGTGTGCCGGACGGGTCGGTGCGGGGCGCGCCCGGGCGCGAAGCTTGATGCGGATTCGTCCAGAGCGACGATCGTACAAGCCAAGTCTAAAAAGCTTCAGTCCAAAGACAGAAAACCCCGGGCCGATGCCCGGGGCTTTCCGCTCCAACCCCCCGATCAGAGCTTAGTCGACCCGGAGGCTAGGCTGTCCTCCGCTCGGGTGCAAATTACAAATGCAGCACCGTGCCTGAAATCCACCGGTTGTGGCTTTCGTGTCACGGCCGCCGCGAGATGCCGCCGGATTGTGCTGCAGCCTCCTGCTTTCCAGCGCGCCATGGCACCATCAGCAGCACGAGGCTCGCAAGCCAGACCAGGCGCGCGCCATAGCGATCGTGCGGGCTCGACAGCACGCCGCAGACCACCGCGTTGGCGAGAAGCGCCAGCGTCACGGCGGCGGCGAGCACGCCCAGGTCGGCGTAGCGCGCGCGCGCGATCCCGAGCGCGATCACGCCGAGGAGGAGCAGCATCGAGGCCCAGGCCAGCGGAACGTGCACGCGGTTTATGGCGGTGAAGCCGAGCTCGCCCCTCTGCTGGCGCGCCGCCTTCATGGCGGGCAGCTTCGCGGGCGCGAAATTCTCGATCATGCCGTAGGTGTGCCAGACCTCCGTGTTCAGGCCGTAGCCGGTGGCGACGCGCACGACCTGCTTGACCGTCGCCGCGACCGCGGCCTTGAGCTGCAGCCCGGGATAGGCGCTGAGGCTTTCGAGCACGATCGTGCGCATCTCAGCGTCGAGCGCCCGGAAGCGCCCGAGCCGGTCGAACAGGCTCTCGCCCCAGAAGAACACGTCGGCGTCGTCGGGCAGTTCGGCGAGGTGATCGCAGAGCTTGAAGCGCGCATCGGGGCAATGCTCGACAAGAAAGCGCTTGACGATGCCGTCCTGGAGCATGCGGCCGAAGGAGAGCGCGATGCCGCCGGGGGTCCAGGCGAGCTGCCGCGCGACCGCATAGTTGGCGGCGACAAGGAGCGCGGCGCCGAGCACGAGCGCCAGCGCGCCACGGCCAAGGCCGCGGAAGGACACCACCCGCGGATCGAACAGCGCGACCAGGACGCCCGCGCCGATCAGCGCCGCCAGCACCGCGAGCGTCGCGTTATGGGTCGCGGCCGCGAAGCCGAGGAAGACGAACAGGGCAAGGCGCTCCCAACGCGCCAGCGCATCGGCGCGCGCCACCAGCAGATAGAGCGCGAGCACCGCCAGCCCCGCGAACACGTCGGTGATGAGCTGACTCGCCAGCCACGGCAGCGCCGTCAGCAGGGTCAAGGCCGCGATGGTGACGATCAAAACGCGGGTCCGCTGGCCAAAGCCGTGCACGCGCAGCACCAGCGTCACGATCCAAACCGTCGCGGCCGCCTGCGCCAGGACCGCCGGCCAGAAGTCGGGGCGCGACAGCGCGGTGAGGAAGAGGGCGTAGACGGTGGAGCGGCTGACTTCGAGCGTGCCCTCGTACCAGCGTGCGAAGTAACCGCCGGTGTCGAACTGCAGCAGCGGGAAGCCGTTCCACAGCGCCGGCGCCAACAGCATGAGCGTTGCGGCGAGGGCGGCGGCGATACGGGCGAGGAGGTGCATGGGGAGTTCTGCCGCTTGGTCGCGTCGCCAGAACTCTTTCAACACATCCTTACGCAGAGTGAAATGCCACCGGTTGCTCAATTGACGCGGCGAGAACAAACAAAGAACATGGGGATCGCGAAGCTTGCCAGCCTACGGAGACTCCGTATATGCAAAGAGTTATCGCGAAGGGGTTACGCAGCGATTGCGCGAATTGCGGAGGAGATCATGACAAAGCTTGGAAAGCGCCTCATCGAGGCTGCGAAAGAAGCACGCGCGATCATTCGCGGCGAGGCCGATCCCGCGACCTATCGCATCCACGTGCCGCACGAGGTCGATGTGAAGGCGTTGCGCCGCAAGCTGCGGCTGTCGCAGGACGCGTTCGCACATCGCTACGGATTCACACCCGCGCGGGTGCGCGACTGGGAGCAGGGGCGATCGAAGCCCGACGGCGCCGTGCGCGCCTATCTCCTGGTGATCGAGCGCGAGCCCGAAGCGGTGGCGCGCGCGCTCAGCGCCGCGTGACCGCGGGCCGGGCGCCGCCATGTTCGTCACCTTCTTCCACGAACTGAAATCGGCCGGCGTGCCGGTGACGTTGCGCGAATATCTCACCCTGATGGAGGCGATGAGCGCCGACCTCGCCTCGCGGCGGGTGGAGGACTTCTACTATCTCTCGCGCGCGGCGCTGATCAAGGACGAGCGCAACCTCGACAAGTTCGACCGCGTCTTCGGTCATGTGTTCAAGGGGCTCGAACTGCTCGACGACGCGCTCGTCATCGACATCCCGGCCGAGTGGCTCAAGAAGCTGACAGAAAAATACCTCACCGAGGACGAGAAGAAGATGATCGAGGCCATGGGCGGCCTCGACAAGCTGCTCGAGACGCTGCGCAAGCGGCTGGCCGAGCAGAAGGGGCGCCACCAGGTCGGCTCGAAATGGATCGGCACCGCCGGCACGTCGCCCTACGGCGCCTATGGCTATAATCCCGAGGGCGTGCGCATCGGCCAGGACGCGAGCCGCCACCAGCGCGCCGTGAAGGTCTGGGACCGGCGCGAGTTCAAGGATCTCGACGGCGAGGTCGAGCTCGGCACCCGCAACATCAAGCTCGCACTGCGCCGGCTGCGCAAGTTCGCGCGCACCGGCGCGCCCGAGGAGCTCGATCTCGACGGCACCATCAAGGGCACCGCCCGCAAGGGCTATCTCGACATCATCATGCGGCCCGAGCGCCACAACGCCGTGAAGGTGCTGTTGTTCTTCGACATCGGCGGCTCGATGGACTGGCACGTCAAGGCGACCGAGGAATTATTCTCGGCGGCGCGCAGCGAGTTCAAGCACATGGCGCATTTCTACTTCCACAATTGCCTGTACGAAAATGTATGGAAGGAGAACCGCCGACGCTGGAACGACTGTACGCCGACCTGGGACCTGCTGCACACCTATCCGCACGACTACAAGGTGATCTTCGTCGGCGACGCCGCGATGTCGCCTTACGAGATCGCGGCGCCCGGCGGCTCGGTCGAGCACTTCAACGAGGAGCCGGGGCAGGTGTGGATGGAGCGCGTCGCGCGCACCTATGCGGCCTGCGTGTGGCTCAACCCGGTGCCGGAGAGCCAGTGGGATTACACGGAATCGATCCGCACGATGCGGCAGGTGATGGGCGGGCGGATGTATCCGCTGACGCTCGCGGGACTCGACCGCGCGATGCGCGAGCTGGTGAGGTGAAATTCAGGGCGCGCACGACGCCAAACGTCTATCCCTTCTCCACCTCGATGCCTGCATCCGCCAGGTCCTTGAAGCCGCCGGCGTTGAACACCTTGGTGTAGCCCATGTCCTTGAGCGTCTTGCCGGCGAGCGCGGCGCGGCCGCCGCCCGCGCAGTGCAGAAGCACCGGCAGATCCTGCTTGAAGGCCGGATTGTAGGAGGGCGAGCTCGGATCGGCACGCGATTCGAGCGAGCCGCGCGCCACGTGGACGGCGCCCTTGAGCTTGCCGCTCTGCGCCACTTCGGTTCCGTCGCGCACGTCGACGACGAGCACGTTTCCGCCTGCGATCATATCCTTCGCCTGCGCTGGCTTGAGCCGCGGGACGACGGCATCGGCGGCGGCAATCATGTCCTTGTAACTGATCATGAACGGGCTCCTGTTGCTGATCGTGGCACGATAAATCCTTTCGAGCGAGCGTAGCGAGTGTAGCCCGGATGAAGCGGAGCGAAATCCGGGATCAACTGCCCCGCTCGCCCCGGATTTCGCTGGCGCTCATCCGGGCTACGTGTCCGTGGAGTCTCACTCCGCCTTCAAGTTCGCCGCCCTGATCACCTTGGCCCATTTCTCCGCCTCGGCCCTGAGCTGCGTCCCGAATTCCACTGAGGTACTTCCGATCGGGTCGAGACCGACCGCCGCCAGGCGCTCCTTCATGTCCGGCCGGGCAATGATCGTTGCGATCTCGCGATGGAGCAGCGCGACGATCTCCTTCGGCGTTCCGGTCGGAACGAGCGCGCCGACCCAGCCGTCGCCGTCCATGTCGGGATAGCCGGCCTCCGCGATGGTCGGCACGTCCGGCAGCGTGGATGAACGCGTCTTGCTCATGACCGCGAGCGCGCGCAGCCTGCCGCCGGCGACCTGCGGCGCCGCTGACGCGAGCGCGGCGATACCGATCGGCGTGTGGCCCGCGACGACCGAGGCAATGGTCGGGCCGCTGCCGCTATAGGGCACGTGCACCATGTCGAGGCCGAGCGTCAGACGGAGCTGCTCGCCCAGCAGATGCGATGGCGTGCCGAGTCCGGGCGAGGCGAAGCTGTATTGGCCCGGGCTCGCCTTGATGAGCGCAACTAGGTCATTGACGGTGTTCGCCGGCACCGCGGGATGGACCACCAGCGCGGACGCGAAGCCGACCGCGAGCGTCACCGGCTCGAAGTCCTTGTAGGGATCGTAAGGGACCTTGGCGAACAAGGTCGGGTTGATCACATGGGTGTTGACGGCGATCAGGATCGTGTAGCCGTCGGGCGCGGCCTTCGCGGCCTGGCCGGTGCCGATGTTGCCGCTCGCACCGCCGACGTTCTCGATATAGACCTGCTTGCCGAACTGCTCCGACAATCTCTGCGCGATCAGCCGGGCGCAGACATCGGTCGGGCCGCCGGGCGCGAACGGAACGATCATGCGCACCGGTCGTGTCGGATAGGCCTGCGCCAATGCCGTCGGCGGCGCTGCAAGGCCGGCGACGACGCCCGCCATCTGGGCGCCGGCCAGTTGCAGGAAGCGGCGGCGGACGAGCGTCATGATGGTCCTTGAGTTCGGCGCCGATGCGCGAGTGTAGCGCGGATGGAATGTTGGTGATATCGCGACCGGCAGCTTGGCAGCCGGCAGGAAGGGTGCTTGTTCGTACGCTCGTCGGCGATGGTAGCACGGTGCTGTCGCGCTTCGCCGGCCAAACCCCGTGTGGACGGCGCGGGTCGCGACCGGCATTTGGCGGGGACAACCAAAATCTGCCGCAATTCATCTGCCTTTCCGCTCCCGACCAATGATATACCTCGCGTGCGGCGCGGCCGCAGGAGGCGACACAGAGGAGGACTTTCGATGAGGAAATTTGCTTTGCTTGCGGCGGCCTGTGGTGCAGCCGCGCTCGGCCTCGCGACGGCTGCGGGCGCGGTCCCGCTCGGCAAGTCCGCGGCCGGGCTTGCGGAGGTGGATACCGGCGCCATCCAGTTGATCCACGGCTGTCACCGCGATTGGCGCGAGGACCGCTACGGAATGCACCGCCACGGGCGCGAGTGCCGCCGGATCCAGGCGGAGGCCGATTACGCGCCTCCCGTTTACGTTCCGCCGCCGGTTTACGTCCCGCGCTGCTACTACGTCGGTCCGCTGCGGATTTGCGAATAAGGCTGGCCATGCAGCCCCCGAGCGGTCGGTGCTCCGATCGCTCGGGTCCCACCAGCAGCCGATCGCACGCCACCCCTCCCGTACTGCCCTGACAGGGCAGGTTGTTTTTCCTCCGGAGGGAACCGGACCGGGCCGTAACGGTTGATTGTGCAGCCGTTTTCTCCCCGGCATCCTGTTCGGTAGCGTGATCATCAGAAAGGCTCACGGGGAAAACACACGATGCACGACGCGGTTCTCGGCGGCGCCGCCACTCCTGCCTCGATGATCCCGGCTGCCTTGCAGCAGGCGCTGCAGTCCCGCAATAGCATCCTCGAGCAGCTTCCGGTTGGCATCTGTACCTGCGACCGTGACGGCGTCCTGGTGCAGTACAATCGTCGCGCGGCCGAGCTGTGGGGCCACGCGCCCAGGCTCGGCGATCCACGATATCGGTTCTGCGGAGCCCACAAAGTCTGCCGGCCCGACGGCGAGGCGCTGCCGCTCAGCGACACGCCGCTGAGCGAGACGCCGATGAGCGAGGTGCTGCGCACCGGCCGCTCCGTCCACGACCGCAAGGTCGTGTTCGAGCGTCTGGACGGAACGCGCATCACGGTCCTCGCCAATCTCGAACCGCTGCGCGACGAGACGGGCGAGATCATCGGCGGGGTGAACTGCTTCCAGGATATTTCCGAGCTCGAGCGGGCCGAGACCAAGCTGGCGGACAGCGAGCGCCGCCACCGCGACCTGATCGAAGCGCTGCCGGCGGCGGTCTACACGACCGATGCCGAGGGGCGGATCACTTATTTCAATCGCGCCGCGACCGAGCTCTGGGGCCACGTGCCTGAACTGGGAAAGAGCGAGTGGTGCGGCTCCTGGCGCCTGTACTGGCCGGACGGCACGCCGATGCGCCACGACCAGTGCCCGATGGCGGTTGCGCTCAAGGAGAACCGGCCGATCAGGGACGGCGAGGCGGTGGCCGAGCGGCCCGACGGCACGCGCGTCCCGTTCATTCCCTGCCCGACGCCGCTGCGCGATGCTGCCGGCGTGCTCGTCGGCGCCGTCAACATGCTGGTGGACATTTCCGAGCGCAAGACCGCCGAGAGCCGCCAGAAGATGCTCGTCGACGAGCTCAACCACCGCGTCAAGAACACGCTCGCCACGGTGCAGTCGCTGGCGAGCCAGACCGCGCGCCGCGCGCCATCGCCGGCCGAATTCCGCGAAGGCTTCGAAGGCCGCCTGATCGCGCTCAGCCGCGCCCATGATCAGCTCAGCCAGCGCAATTGGGTGCACGCCGACCTGCGCGAGATCGCGCAAGCGAGCTTGGCGCCCTATGATGAAGCCAATGGCGCGATCACCATCTCGGGGGAGCCGATCGAGCTCGCACCGAGGCCGGCGCTCACCTTTGCGATGATCTTCCACGAGCTTGCGACCAACGCCGCCAAATATGGCGCGCTGTCGCAACCGGATGGACGGCTGGCGCTGGCCTGGGAGACCGCCCCCAACGGCGCGGGTCCGAAACTTCGGATCCGCTGGCATGAAAGCGGCGGACCGGCCGTGCGTCCGCCGGCGCGCCGCGGATTCGGCTCCCTCTTGGTCGAGCGCGGCATCGAGGCGGAGCTCGGAGGGGCAGCCTGTCTCGATTTCGCGCCTGCGGGAGTCACCTGCGATATCGAGATCCCTCTGGCGAACAATCGGTGAGCAAGTCCGAGATCGAGTTGTGCGGAATCCGCGTCTTCGTGGTCGAAGACGAGTTCGCGGTTCTGCTGATGGTCGAGGACATCCTCGGCATGCTCGGCTGCAAGCTGGCGGCCTCGGCATCCCATATCGGGCCGGCGCTCGAGGCGGCGCGCGACGGCGCCTTCGATGTCGCGGTGCTGGATATCAACATCGCGGGCGACATGGTCTACCCGGTGGCGGAAGTCCTGGCGACGCGCAAGGTGCCGATCGTGTTCTCGACCGGCTATGGCGTGGCGGGCGTCGAGGAAGCCTGGCGCGTGTGGCCGATCCTGCAGAAGCCCTATCGTCCCGCCGACCTCGGCTCCGCCTTGCGCCAGGCGCTTACCGGACGCACGGCGGACGGCGCCTGACTAGCGCTTGACCGCGAAATACGCGCCGAACAGCGACATCAGCGCGGCCGCAACCAGCGTCGCCAGCGTCGCTGCCGCGTGCGCGCCCCCGCTGCCTCCGGCTAACGCGGCGATGTGGCCGGCTTCGGCGAGCGCATAGACCAGCGCCGCCCCGATGATCCAGCGCGCCATGCGAAAGCGGTGCCAGGGCCAAGGCAGCCGGCTCAAGGCGCCGACGATCACCGCGCTGGTGAGGAAGGCGGAGCCCGCCATCAGCCACCAGGCGCCGGCGGAGCGCAATTGCAGCGAACGCGCCGAGCTGAGGTTGCGCCATACGGCGGCGAGCTCGATGCCGTTGCGGCTGAGCATGATCTGCACCGCCATGGCGGCGAGCACGCCGCAGACCACGCCGGTGCAATAGACCAGCGCGCGTGGCAGTTCGATGCGCGGCAATTCTCGGATGGGTGTCTTCATGGGGTGACGTGTTTACGGCCGCGGCCGCGGCGTTGGCAAGGGACGCCCGCCGCGCTCGGCGTGAATCGTTGCCGCGGCGGCTTGCAAACGCAACTCGGCCTCCCCCCGGAGCGGGGAGAGGCCGATGAAAATGCGCGATCGAGGCTGACGTTTTAGGCGCGCTTCTCGGCTTCCCAGGTGCCGGCGCAGTCGCCGCCCTTCCAGGTGCCGACCCCGATGGTGCCGGAGAGCCGGCCGGAGCCGATCGCGCTCTTGGAGCCGGCGTTGACGGTCACGGTCACGGCGCCATTGCCGGCGACCTTGCCATTGATGGTGGCGGGGCCCGAGCCCTCGTTGAGCAGCGAGCCGTTCTGGATGCGGATCGGGTAACGATAGGCGCGATCGCAGGACCCCTTCTCGGTCACGATCACGACGCTCCAGACCCCGTCGAAACTGGGCGCCGACGTTGCCGGGGCGGCCGCGCCAAGAGCTGTCGCGATCCCCAGCGCCATGCTGGCGGCTGCAAAATTACGAAGGATCTTCTGATGCTTAGTCATGAGCCTCATCCTGTGTCATGCCGGCTTCTGCCGGACGGCTGAAGGGGGGGCCTCAAGCGCTTATGGTCGGTCGGTAGTCCCGCTCCCGTCCCTTTGTCGCTTTATGTCAGAAATAGGTTCAAAGACCGTTGCGCCTATTTGTGGTTCATGAAGTCCTTCCGACCGCCCGGGACTTAACCCTGGGGGCCGCCGGAGGTTCCGCCCGCGCGCGGCAGACCGTCGGTTCGAGCTAGAATGCAGCGCGTTGGTGCTGGCGGCCGCTCCCTGCCGCCCGACCCCGGAGGCGCGCATGCCCGCTGAACGCTTCGACTTCGTCAACGCGCAAGGCCACACGCTGGCGGCGCTGCTCGACAAGCCCGTGCAGGAGCCGCGCGCCTACGCGCTGTTCGCGCACTGCTTCACCTGCGGCAAGGATGTCTTGGCCGCCAAGCGCATCGCGGAAGGACTGACCGCGCTCGGCATCGCGGTGCTGCGCTTCGACTTCACCGGCCTCGGCGCCAGCGAAGGCGAATTCGCCAACGCGACGTTCTCCTCCAACATCGCCGACCTCGTCGCCGCCGCCGACGAGCTGCGCCGGCGCAAGCGCGCGCCCGCGATCCTGATCGGCCACAGCCTCGGCGGCGCCGCGGTGCTGGCCGCCGCGCATGCGGTGCCGGAAGCACGCGCCGTGGTGACGATCGCCGCGCCAAGCGATCCCGCCCATGTCGTGGGGCTGTTCAAGGACCAGCTCGCGGAGATCGGCGAGCGCGGCGAAGTCGAGGTCACGCTCGCCGGCCGGCCGTTTCGCATCCGCCGCGCTTTCCTCGACGACATCGCCGGGCAGAACCTGCTGGAGCGGGTCGCCGATCTGCGCAAGGCGCTGCTGATCTTCCACTCTCCGACCGATGAGACGGTCGGCATCGAGAACGCCGGCCGGATCTTTGCCGCCGCCAAGCACCCCAAGAGCTTCGTCTCGCTCGCCGGCGCCGACCACCTCCTGAGCAAGCGCCGCGACGCCGGCTATGTGGCGAACGTTCTCGCCGCCTGGGCCGAGCGCTACCTCGACATGACGCAGCCGCACGACGCCGCCACGCCGCCCGAGGCCGGCGTCGTCGTTCGGGAGACGGGGGAAGGGCGCTTCCAGCAGGAGATCACGGCCGGCCGGCACCGGCTCCTGGCCGACGAGCCGGTCGCGGCCGGCGGACTCGATTCGGGACCCGGGCCCTACGACCTGTTGCTGGCCAGCCTCGGCGCCTGCACGTCGATGACGCTGCGCCTTTATGCCGAGCACAAGGGGCTGCCGCTCGATCAAGTCACGGTGCGGCTTCGCCACGGACGCATTCACGCCGCCGATTGCGCGGACTGCGAGACCAAGCAAGGCATGATCGACCGCATCGAGCGGACCATCACGCTCGCCGGCCATCTCGACGGCAGCCAGCGCGCGCGTCTCCTCGAGATCGCCGACAAATGCCCGGTGCACCGCACGCTGACCTCCGAGATCGAGATCAGGACGCGGGAACAGAGCGCGGACGCCTAGGGCCGCATCAACACCGCGATCCTGGATTTTACCGGCCGGTTGCGGGGAACCTCGCGCCGCTTTCGTCGTTGGCCCATCGTGACCAGGCGTCCTGAGCGGGTGCTGCCAAGCGCGGCCGCCCGGCGGCCCTGCTTCGAGAAATCCCCCCAACCGAAAGGCCGACCCATGGGCATCTTTTCCAAAGACATCAAGACAATGGACGATCTCTTCGTGCACACCCTGCGCGACATCTATTACGCCGAGCATCAGCTCGTGAAGACGCTGCCCACGATGGTGGAAAAGGCGACCGACCCGGCGCTCAAGCAGGCGTTCCAGTCGCATTTGGGCGAGACCAAGAACCACGTCACCCGGCTCGAGCAGGTCTTCAAGTTGCACGGCGTCGAGGCCAAGGGCGTCGACTGCCCGGCGATCGACGGCATCATCGAGGAGGCCGAGGACGTCGCCGGCGAGGTCGAGGACAAGGCGGTGCTCAACGCCGCGCTGGCGGCGGCCGCGCAGGCCGTCGAGCATTACGAGATCGCCCGCTATGGCACCCTGGTGGCCTGGGCCAAGCAGCTTGGCCGTAACGACTGCGCCAGCCTCCTGCAGAAGACTCTCGACGAGGAGAAGGCTGCCGACCGCAAGCTCACGGAGCTGGCGGAATCGAGGCTCAACCTCAAGGCCGCGAGCTGAACGGCGAACGGAACGATTGCAGCGCCATCGCGGATCCCCTCGCCGCGATGGAGGAAAGCGGGCCGCTCTGTCGGCCCGTTTTTCTTTGGCTGCGACATTGCGTCATGGCGCAGGGGCGCGACCGATCGTCCCGGTCCGCTTGCCGCTGCCACGAAGCTTGACGACCATTGCAGGAACGTGGCGGAAGCGAGGAGCCCACCGTGAGCCTGCTGATTGCCTATGCCGTGTGCCTGATCATCGGACAGTCGATTACGATCACGATGGGGCTGATGATCGATCGCTACTTTTCGCCGGCGGTCGGCGTGCCGGTGTCGATCGGCCTCTACTTTGCGATGTTCTGGATCACCTGGAAGATCGCGGTCCGGATCACCGAGCCGAAATCGCCTGCCGTCGTGAACGCCAATAGCGAGGGCGGCGCAGCCTAGGACGACCCGGCAATCCGGCGCAGTCCGCGGCTGGCGCTTTTCACTGGGCCGGGTCGCTGCGCCGCTCGACCGTGCCGGCGGGCGCGGGCTCGAAGGCAAGGCCCTTCTCGGCCTGATCGGCGCCGAACTTGAACAGCGCTTCCATGTATTCGCGGTCGAACAGGCTGCGATTGACCTGTTGGAAACTCTCGGGGATGGAGGCGACGTTGAGGTTGACCCCGAGTCGCTGCGCGCCGGCGGTCACCAGCATGAGCTCGGCGCGCTGGCCGGCGGTGAGCGCGACGGTGATCGTGCGGGCCAGGATGGAGCTCACCTTGCGGTCCGGCATGCTGAAGTCGGAGGTCAGTTTCGAATTCACGATGACATAGACCTGGTTGGTCGGCAGCCGCGCGCCGTTCTTGCCGAACATGGCCTCCGGGGCGACGAAGAACGGTCCGGTGATCGTGCCGTCGAGATGCATCTCCTGGAATTTCCTGCCATTGGCCTCGACCTCGATCGCCACCGGCTGGAAGAACCCGGGAATGCTGGAGGACGCCTGCAGGATCTCGCGGAACAGCTTGAGCGCCTTGTCGTCGCCGCGCTCCGCGATCGCGCCCATGTTCCAGACCACGCGGCGTCCGGCGTCGAGGTTGGTGGTCACCACCAGGAAACGGCGGCCCTTGCGATGCTCGGCGGCGATCGCAGTGAGCATGTCGCGGGTCACGCGCTTCTCGATCAGCCGCTTGAGCGGCCAGGTGTCGAACAGGCTTTCCGGCGTCGGCTTGTCCTCGAACACGTCGGCGGCGGTGATGTCGGTGAAGTTCTTGCGCAGCTCTTCGTCCTGGCTCGACCCGAGGAAGGCGTAGGGGCCGATCAGCGCGCCGATGCTGGCGCCGGTGACGGCCGCGAATTCGGGCCGCTTCCCGGACCGCGTCCAGCCCGCCAGGACGCCGGCGCCGAAGGCGCCGTCGGCGCCGCCGCCCGACAGCGCGAGCCAGGGCCCGGTCGCGGTCGGCAGCATGCGCTGGATGTCGGCCTCGCCGTCGCCCCACACCCGCGCATCGGGAATGCCGGGAATGACGGCGGCCGCCTGCTCCTCGGGCGTGAAGACCGTCCGTGCCGGCAGTTCTGTCGATTTTTTCGCCGGCTCCTTCTTGACCGGCTTTTTCTTGGTTTCGGCGTAAGCCGCACCCGGCCCGAACGGCAGCTTCGTCAAGGATGGCCAGGCGAAGGCGCAGACGACGGCGATGCTTGCAGCGAGATTCACGAGCGTGCGGAAGCGATGCACCAGCATTCTCCAATCATTTCCGGGGCGACAATCGCATATCCAAATGGATGCTGCCACACCCGAGAAAACCGCCTTCGGCTGCGGCGATCGCACGCTTGGCTCTGCGGTGATTTGGCTCAGCAATGACGTGGCCGAACGGCCGGTCGCCCGACCATCGGGACCAACTATGCCGCAATTAGGGCTGCGGACGTGGCGATGGCGTCAGCCGCCGCGTTCGGCGGTCCAGTAGCCGGAGCAGGCGCTGTTTCCGGACTGCCCGCTCCAACTGCCGCGCCCTGCGGTGCGGGAGAGCCGGCCGGAGCCATTGGCATAGGCGCTGCTCGAGGAGACTCTCACGCGCACGTTGCCATTCGACGAGACGCGACCGGAAAACGTCACCACCCCTTGATAGCTCACCTGGCCGTCGATGATCTGCACGCCATAGCGATAGGCGCGGTCGCAAGTTCCCCGTTGCGTGACGATCGTGACGCTCCACGCGCCGTCATAGGGCGTGCGTGCCGATGCCGTCGTCGTGACGGCGACGGCGCAAGCAAAGGCTAGAACACTGGCACGAACGAGATGGCTGATCATTGAGGCCTCGTATGGTTACTCCTGACGTCTTCGCCCGATCGACGTCGCCTGGTTGTTATCGCTCCGCCTTTTGTCCATCATGGGGGCAGGCATGAGCGGCACGTCTGCTCGCAAGTTGACGCTACTCCGAAGACATACGCGAATCTTAGCACACTCGAAGGGGAACGACAGGTTCTGCATCGAACATACGACCGCTGCCCCGGCCGGTTGACCCGGGTGGGAATTCACCCGGTTCAAGAGGCCGCATTGTGCGCGATTACGATAGTCCTGTCGAATGACATCGCCAGGGCGATCAACAACATTTGCTGTGCACCCGGTCGCGCGACCCCGCCAGGCGTCATCCTGGCGAGGGCTGGAAATGGGCGCAACAGACGCCCGAGTGCCGTGAAAATGCTGCGATTTACAGGAGGAAGCCATGAAATCGAGCTCGCTGCTTGCAGTTGCCGCCGCTCTGGGGATGGCGCTGGGCGCCGGTAGCGCGCCGGCGCAGCCGGCCAAGCCCGGCGTCGAGCGGCTCTATGTGCTCTATTGCGGGGAGATTGCCCTGACCGACATGGGGCGCTTCTCGCCGGGCTTGTCCGGTCCCGGCGTCCTGTCCGACACCTGCTACCTGATCAAGCACGCGCAGGGCTGGTTGTTGTGGGACACTGGGCTCGGCGACGCCGTCGCCGGCATGCCGGAGGGCCGCAAGAGCAACGCCGGCGTCTGGCACAACAGGAAAACGCTGGCGTCGCAGCTCGCCGAGATCGGCGTCAAGCCGTCCGACATCCGCTATCTCGCGCTGTCGCATTCTCATGACGACCACGTCGGCAACGTCGATCTGTTCCCGCAGTCGACGCTCCTGGTGCAGAAGGCCGAGTACGACTGGCCGAATCCGTTTGGCGTTCCGCGCTTCAAGCCGGACATGAAGGCGGTCAAGGCCGAGGGCGATCACGACGTCTTCGGCGACGGCAGCGTCATGCTGATCTCGACCCCCGGCCATTCGCCCGGCCATCAATGCCTGCTGGTCAAGCTGCCGAAGACCGGCGCTTTGATGTTCTCGGGTGACGCCGTCCACACCAAGGCCAATTGGGATCTCAAGCGCGCGCCGGTGCAGAACTCCAATCACGCGCAGTCGCTTGCGACGCTCGACCGCATGGCGGCGGTGCTCCGGGAGCACAATGCTCAACTCTGGATCGCCCACGAGCCGACCGAGGTTCCGCAGCGCAACTATGCGCCGGCGTACTACGAGTGAGAATTGGATATGCTTCGGTACGTCGCTTTTGGTCTCGTCATAACGCTCGCCGCGGTCGTGGGCGCAGCGCCGGCGGCGCAAGCGCAGGGAATTTTTCCAAGCCGTCAGATCACCATGGTCGTGCCGCTGCCGGCCGGTGGCACGGCCGACCTGCTGTGCCGTCTCGCGGCTGAAAGGGCGGGAGCGGTTCTCGGCCAGCAGGTGGTGATCGAAAACCGCGCCGGCGGCGCCGGCGGTCGCGTCGGGACGGAGTCGGTGCTGCGCTCGGCGCCCGACGGCTACACGCTGCTCTGCGCGCCGCAGCTCACCTACAGCATCACGCACCTCGTGTTCACCAAATCGGCATTCGACACCCGCGACATGCAGCCGGTGAGTGTGCTCGCCACCTATCCGCTGACGCTGCTCGGGCGCGCGAACCTGCCCGCGAGCACGCTGCCGGAGTTCATTGCCTACGCGAAGTCCAATCCCGACAAGGTCAATTACGGGCACCAGGGCAAGGGCAACACCGGCCATCTGCTCGGCGAGCTCTTGATGCTCAAGGGCGGTTTCAAGATGACCGAGGTGCCCTATCGCGGCAGCGCGCCCGCGATCAACGACCTGTTGACCGGCAGCATCGAGGTCGTTCCCGACTATCTCCTCGCCAACAAACAGAACATCGACGCCGGCAAGTTGAAATTCCTCGCGACCGGCAGCCGCGAGCGGCTCAAGGATTATCCCAAGGTCGCGACCATCGCCGAGACCCTGCCGGGCGTCTATGCGGATACCTGGATGGCGGTGGCGGCGCCACCCGGCACGCCGGTGGACGTCGCCAGGAAAGTGTCGGACGCCATACGCCAGGCGCTCAAGACGCCGGAGCTGCGCGGGCGCATCCTGGCACTGGAATCGGATCCCCTCGGCAGCACGCCCGATGAGATGCGCGACATGATCCGCATGAGCGAACAGCAGTGGGCGCCGGTGGTCGCGGCTGCGAAGATCAACGTCGAGTGAGCGGGCGCCACGGCGCAGGAACAAAACGGAGAGATAAGATGGCTTCAGGCAAATGTCGGCAGGCCGGCTGGTATCGCCGGCCCAGGCGAGCCTTTGCCGGCGTGCTGGCCGTGCTGGCAGGCATCGCGGCGGTGCCGGCGGCGCAGGCGCAGAATTACCCCGCGCGCGCGGTGAAAATCATCGTGCCGTTCCCGGCCGGCGGCTCCGCCGATGTCGTGCCACGCATCGTGGGCGACTGGCTGGCGCGCAAATGGGGCCAGCCGGTGGTGATCGAGAACCGGCCCGGCGCCGCCGGCAACATCGGCGCCGAGCTCGTCTACAAGGCCGAGCCCGACGGCTACACGCTGCTTTCGGCGCCGCCGCCGCCGCTGGTGATCAATCAGAACCTCTATCCCAAGCTCAACTTCGATCCGGCCCAGTTCGTGCCGGCCGCCGTCATGGCCCGAATTCCCAATTCGCTCGTGGTCACAACGAAATTCCCGCCGAAGACGGTCGCCGAGGTGATCGCCTATGCCAAGGCCAATCCGGGCAAGATCAACTCCGCGATCCAGGGCAACGGTTCGACCTCGCACCTGACCTCCGAGATGTTCCAGATGATGGCCGGCGTGAAATTCCAGCACGTGCCCTATACGGGCTCGGCGCCGGCGCTCAACGATCTGGTGGGCGGCAGCGTCGAGATCATGTTCGACAATCTCGGCGTCTCGCTGCCGCTCGTGGCCGGCGACAAGCTCCGCCTGCTCGGCGTCGCCAGCCCCAGGCGCATGACCTCGCTGCCGGCAGTGCCGACCATCGCCGAGACGCTGCCCGGCTTCGAATCGGAAGCGTTCTACGCGGTGGTGGCGCCGCCCAGGACGCCGCAGGCGATCGTCGACAAGATCAACGCCGACATCAACGAGGCGCTGCGCCAGGCCGAGCTTGCGCCGCGTTTCGCGGCCTTGTCGGCGGAGACGGTGGGCGGCACGCCGCAGGAGACCGCCGCCTACATGCGCGCCGAGGTCGAGCGCTGGAAAAAGGTGATCACGGCCGCCAAGGTGAAGCTCGAATGAGCGCGCGAGCCCGCGAATAGCATTCGGCGGGCCGCGATCCGCGCGCCTACTGCTGATCGAAATATCGCAGGTCCGGCGGCTTCTGGCCTTTCCTGACCGGCATCAGGAAACCATCCCCGCTCACCAGGTAGTCCTCCTGGCCGATGACCGCGTGATGGTTGTCTTCGGAGCAATAGTATTCGAGCCATTTGGGATTGCGGTCGCGATGATAGTTCCGGGTCACCGTCCACGGACGCGTCAGCGCGTTGTCGATGGAGGTGATCTCGTTGTGCAGCAGGTCGCGGTTGCCCTTGTCGAGAAAGATGCGCTCCTTGATGACGGTGGCCTCGTCCTGGTGAAAGGGAATGCCGCTGCTGTCGTAGCTTCGCGGATTTTTCAGCCCGCGGGTCTCCACCAGGAGCGTGTCGTAGTGGCCGTCGCCATCCTGGTCCAGCCATTTGCCGATCGAGTAGCCGACCGTGCTGTGCGGCAGTTCTGTTGGGAAGTCGCGCCCGTCGGTGTAGATGCGCCGGAACTGGTTGTACACGTCGCGCATGACGTAGATCGTCTCCGGCATGATGGTGAACACGATCGGATGGTTTCCGATCATGATCCGCGGCATGCCGTGCGGCCTGCAGCGATAGCCGGCGTCGTTGCCTTGCCCGCCGCCTTTCTGGTCGGAGATGCTGGCCTCGAACAGAGCCTGATACTCCGGCGTCAGCGGGGCCTGCTGTCCGAGGCCCCGGGGCTTGGTCGGATCCCAGTAGCCGCGTCCGAGCCGCGCCCAGCCGCCGTTCCAGTCGGGATAGAGCGCGTCATCGAAGGCCTGGGCGTCCGCAACCGCGGCGCACAGCGCCCCCGCCAGCGCGATTGCAACGAGCACGCGTCGGTCAAGCATGAGCGTCCTCCCCCTCGTCGATCCAGGGACTTGGCGAACTGCACACCAGCGCCAGGGAGAATACCTGCTCGCCCGCGCGCTCGGAAGGGGGACGCGGCGCCAGTCGGAGCCTGGTGCCGCCGCGCGTGACAACCGCGGGATAAAGGCTATTGAATAGCCGGTCCCGTCCTTCCGAACCCTTCCCCCCATGTCCTTGCCCGACCACGTCCCGGTGCCGAGCCTGCTGCGGCACCGCAGTTTCATGTTGTTCTGGTGCGTGCGAACCTTTTCGACCGGCGCCAACCAGATGCTGGCGGTGGCGGTCGGCTGGCAGCTCTACGACCTGACCAACAACCCGCTCGATCTCGGCATCGTCGGGCTCGTGCAGTTCATTCCGCTGATCGCGCTTACCCTGGTCACCGGGCAGGTCGCCGACCGCTACGACCGCCGCACCATCATCTTCATCACCCAATCGACCAAGGCGCTGTGCACGATCGGGCTGGCGCTCGGCACCTACGAGGGCTGGCTCACGCGCGAGCTGATCTTCACGCTCATGTTCCTGATCGGCATCGCGCGCGCCTTCGAGATGCCGACGCTGCATGCGCTGGTGCCGACCATCGTTCCGCAAACCGTGCTGCCGCGCGCGATCGCGGCGTCGTCGAGCGCGCAGCAGACCGCGACCATTTCCGGGCCGGCGGTCGGCGGCTTCATCTATGCCTTCGGGGCGGTGACGGTGTACGCCACCTGTGCGGCGATCTTCGTTGCGGCGGCGGTGTTCGTCGTTTTTCTCCACATGGTGTTCGCCAAGCAGGACAAGGCGCCGGTCACCCTGCAGAGCCTGCTCGGCGGCTTCACCTATATCCGCGACCGCCAGGTCCTGCTCGGCGTGATCTCGCTCGACATGCTGGCCGTCACGCTCGCGGGCGTCACCGCGCTGTTGCCGATCTTCGCCCGCGACGTGCTGGAGACCGGGCCCTGGGGCCTCGGCCTCCTGCGTTCGGCGCCGGGCGTCGGCGCGCTGGCGATGTCGGTCGTCCTTGCCAACCACATGATCACGCGCCGCGCCGGCCATTACCTGTTCGCCTCGGTCGCCGCCTATGGCTTCGCCATCGTGATCTTCGGGCTGTCGACCTCGTTCGCGCTGTCGCTCGCCGCGCTCATCGCCTATGGCGTCGTGGATGCGGTCAGCGTGGTGATCCGGCATTCCCTGGTGATCACGCACACGCCCAACAAGATGCTGGGACGGGTCAGCTCGGCGAACGCGATGTTCACCGGCACGACCGGGATGCTCGGCGACTTCCGCGCCGGGGCCATGGCGGCCTGGCTCGGCGCGGTGCCGGCGGTGCTGATCGGGGGCGTCAGCTCGATCCTGGTGACGCTGCTGTGGATGCGGCTGTTTCCGGCACTGCCGCGCATCGACAAGCTGACCCGCGATCCGTGATGCGGGCGCCGATGCAGCCGGCAGAGCGCAATAAGCGGAAGCGCCTTGCGCCACCGGCTGGGCGGCTTCCCGCGAACCGACTGGTTTGCGGATCGGTCTCGACGCGGCGCAATCAGGCGATTGCCCTACGAGCTGAAAATGCTCCAGCGTGTCGTGTGTAGGGCGCAATAAGCGGAGCGCATTGCGCCATCTGATTCCCGGCTTCCTACAAATCGACGACCTGGGATCTGCCTCGAAGCGGCGCAATAAAGCGATTGCGCCCTACGGGCTTCAAAACATCGCGCCCCATACGTCTTCTCGCTGTGGCACAGTGACCGGAACTCGAACCCGAAATTGTCGTTGGCTTGCGGGCACCACGGTCTTGATGAATGGGTAACATGACAAACGTGAACGTTGTAATTGGAGCCGGATCGATCGGCCAAGCGATTGTGCGGCGGATTAGTGCAGGCAAGCAGGTCCTGCTGGCTGATCTACGCCAGGAAAACGCCGATGCGGCGGCAAAAACTCTAAGCGAGGCCGGGTTCACCGTGGCCACCGCGACAGTCGATGTGTCATCGCGCGCCTCCGTTGATGCTCTGGTTGAGACGGCCACGGCCCTGGGCGAGGTCTCCGGTCTCATCCATGCCGCCGGCGTTTCCCCTTCCCAGGCCTCGCCGGAAAGGATCCTTAAGGTCGATCTCTACGGAACCGCGCTCGTGCTGGAAGAATTCGGCAAAGTTATCGCGCACGGGGGCGCTGGCGTCGTGATCGCGTCCCAGTCCGGGCACCGCCTTCCTCCACTCTCGGCCGAGCAGAACGCGGCGCTCGCAACGACGCCGGTTGAAGAGTTACTCGCTCTGCCGATGCTTGGGGCCGATCAGGTGAAGGACTCTCTTCACGCTTACCAGATTTCAAAGCGCGGGAACTCGCTGCGCGTGATGGCCGAGGCAGTCCGCTGGGGAAAGCGCGGCGCGCGGGTCAACACGATCAGCCCCGGGATCATTATCACCCCGCTCGCGAAGGATGAACTGACGGGGCCGCGCGGCGCGGGCTACCGGCGCATGATCGAAGTGTCTGCGGCCGGGCGAGCCGGCACCCCGGACGAGGTAGGAACCATCGGCGCACTTCTGATGGGCCCTGACGGCGCATTTATCACCGGCAGCGACTTCCTCATGGATGGTGGCGTGACGGCGGCCTACTGGTTCGGTGAACTCGCTCCGAAATGACGGATGGCGCAAAGTCGCCGCCGCCATGTGATATGAGCGGCAGGGTCTCTCTCCAACTACCCGGTTCATCGCAGCCCGTAGGGCGCAATAAGCGGAGCGCATTGCGCCGTCTTCCCGCATACGGATCGTTCCCGATGCTCGAAGCGGCGCAATAAAGCGATTGCGCCCTACGGGCTCTGCCGCGCATCGACAAGCTGACGCGCGACCCGTAACCGCGCGCGGATTCAGATCCGCACCACCAGCACCGAGCACTTGGCGTAGCGCACCACGTGGCCGGCATTGGAGCCGAGGAAGTAGGTGCGGATGCCGGGCTTCTGCGGCCGGTGCGAGCTCATGACGATGAGATCGGCATTGATCGCGGCCGCTTCCTCCAGGATTTCCTGATGGATGCCGCCCTGGCGCACGGTCCACGAGGCCTGCGAGGGCTCCAGGTCGATCTCCTTGGCGATGATCGCGAGCGCGTCTTCCGAGGCCTTGCGCTGCTGTGCCTCGAAATCCGGCGGTACATATTCGGCCAGCATCACCGGCGTGAGCGGCAGCACGTTGACGAGGCGCACCGACGCGTTCGACAGGCCGGCCATCTTCACGGCGGTCTTGATCGCGGGCTTCGCGAGCTCCGGATCGGTGAGGTCGATCGGAACCAGGATATGCTTGTACATGGCGGCGTCCCTCCCAGTAGGACTCGGACCACATCATGCATATTGGCACGTCCGCCGCTGCCGCGTAACCGGTTTGTTTGCCGCACGCGCGCGCCACCGCTGCGCGCAACAGGTTGCCGCCGCCTCAATCGGTCGCCGCCTTGAGCGAGCGCGGGGTCACCAACCGCTCCAGGCGCCCGCCACGGGGATGAAGCGTCCCCCAGTCGTCGCCGGCGAAATCGATGACGACAAGTCCGCTGGTGGGCAGGCCTTCGTTGAGCCGCTCGCGCGCGTCGAGGTCGCCGGACGCAATCAGGCGCCGCGCGGCCTCATGCAGCCCGGGATTGTGGCCGATCACCAGGAGCGCCTGCGCCGCGCGCCCGGTCTCCCTGATCGCCTCGAAGATCGTGGCCGCAGAGGCGTCGTAGAGGCGGTCATCATCGTCCAGCTCCGGCTCCGGCCGCAGAGCGGGCGCCAGGCTCTCCCAGGTCTCGCGCGTGCGCCGCGCGGGCGATACCAGCGCCCGGCCGGGGATGAGGCCGTGGTGCGCCATGTAGGCGCCGATCCTGGCGGCATCCTTGAAGCCGCGGGGAGCGAGCTCGCGCTCGCGATCGCCCACGCCTGGCGTGGCTTTCTCGGCCTTGGCGTGTCGAAGCAGGAGGAGGCGCATGGCGACGGCGTCGATTTCTACGGCGCGGCAGTCTAGCATGGTCCACGGCGATGCGGGACCGCCGGAGATCAGGAAGGCCACGTGAAACCGACGCAAGAGCCGGCCTACGCACCGGGCTGGTACACCGAGACCATGGTGGCGGTTCCCGAACGCGGCCCGCTGACGGCCGACCTGGACGTCGAAGTCGCCGTGGTCGGCGGCGGGCTCGCCGGGCTCACGGCGGCGCGCGAGCTGGCGCGCCGGGGCTGGTCGGTGGCGGTGCTGGAGGCGCGCCGGATCGCCTGGAACGCGTCCGGGCGCAATACCGGGTTCGTGCTCCCGGGCTACGCCGAGTCGATGGACGTGGTGGTCCGACGGGTCGGGCTCGAGCACGCCAAGGAACTCTGGAGGATCTCCGAGGAAGGGCTCGGCTACGTACGTGCGACCATCCGCGATACGGGCATGCCGGGGGTGGATCCGGTCGACGCCGGCTGGCTCAAGGTATCCAAGGTCGACGACGCCGACGACGATCTCGCGCTGGTGCAGCTTGTCGGCCAGGAGTTCGGCGCCGTCATCGAGGGCTGGCCGATCGAGCGGGTGCGCGAGGTGCTCAGGAGCGACCACTACTTTCACGCCATCCATTATCCGCAGGCGTTTCACATCCACCCGCTCAATTATGCGCTCGGCCTGGCGGCCGCGGCCGAGGAGGCGGGCGCGCGCATCTTCGAGGAAACGCCGGTTCTCTCGATCGACGCCGACGGGGTGCGAAAGCGCATCGTCACGCCGTCCGCGCGCCTTCGCGCCGCCAACATCGTGCTCGCCGGCAACGTGCACCTCGACGGCGTGATGCCGCGGCTCGCCGGGACGCTGCTCCCGATCTGGACCTATGTGGCGACCACGGCGCCGCTCGGTCCCCGGCTTGAGCGCGCGATGACCTATCGCGGCGCGGTAAGCGACACCGATCTTGCCGACAACCACTACCGGGTTGTCGGCGGCGACCGGCTGATGTGGTCGGGCGGCATGACCACGTGGCAGGCCGATCCCAAGCGGTTCGTCGCGCGCCTCAAGGCCGACATCGCGCGCACCTATCCGCAACTCGATGTGGTCGAGATCGAGCACATCTGGTCGGGCGTGCTCGGCAATGCGCTCCACCGCATGCCGCAGATCGGCGAGCTCGCGCCGCGGCTGTGGGTCGCCAGCGGCTTCGGCGGCCACGGCCTCAACACCACCGCCATGGCGGGCAACATCATCGCGAGCGCGATCGACGAGGGCGACGACACCTGGCGGTTGTTTCTGCCGTTCGAGCTGGTCTGGGCCGGCGGGCGCGTCGGCCGCGCGGTGGCGCAGGTGCAATACTGGTGGTATCGCAAGCGCGAACTGAGCAAGGCGCGCCAGGCCCGCGCGCGCGAAGCGGAGTATCATCGCAGTTCGCTGAGTGATGCCGGTGGCGCGGACGAACACGAGCCGGAGGCGATCGCCGCGCCGCTCACGATGACGCCTATGCCGGTCGAGCCGATGGACCTGCCGCAGGCCGAGCCGCCGCAGCGCGGCAACCAGAGCGCGGCCGTTGCGGCGACGGCTCCTGCGCCGGGACGGACCACGGGCTTCGGCCGTCCGCCGACGCGCGCGGGCGATGAACGCTCCGCCTCCGGCCGCTACGACTGGCGGCGGCTGCTCGACCCGCGCAAGACGCCGTAGGGCCGTTCCACCCCTCGTGCCTGGCCATGCATAGGCCGCGTCAGCGGCCCTCTCGTCTGGCCATGAACGCCAGCCGCTCGAACAGATGCACGTCCTGTTCGTTCTTCAGCAGCGCGCCATGCAGCGGTGGGATCAGCTTCTTCGGGTCGCGCTCGCGCAATATCTCGGGGCCGATATCCTCGACCATCAATAATTTCAGCCAGTCTAACAATTCCGACGTCGACGGTTTCTTCTTGATACCCGGCACGTTGCGGATTTCGTAGAACAGCCGCAGCGCTTCGCTCACCAGCCGCTGCTTGATGCCGGGGAAGTGGACATCGATGATCGCGCGCATGGTGTCGGGGTCGGGAAAGCGGATGTAGTGGAAGAAGCAGCGGCGCAGGAACGCGTCCGGCAGCTCCTTTTCGTTGTT
>JAXDOD010000154.1:0-59466 GCA_034669045.1 Alphaproteobacteria bacterium | reverse complement strand
ATCTTTGACGATGCGCTTGAAAGGCGACAGCGAGAGAAGATGCGCGATCACCGGCTTGTCGTCGGCGCGCCGGATGTCGAGCACCAGCCGGTTTTCCTTGATGCCGATGCGCAACGCATACGGACCCTCGTCGTGATCGACCGGCGCGAACGAGTTCTCCTCGATCAGGTCGTAGATTGCAGTGGCGCGCTCATGCTCGATGTCGGAGCTGGAACGGCCGATCGAATCCTCGTCGAGCGTCACCGCAACGAGACGATTTTTGTCTTTATCTTTGGCTTTGGCGGGTGTCATCGCCGGTTGATACGGATCGCGACCGAGCGGGCGTGCGCGTCGAGGCCCTCGGCTTCGCCGAGCGCAATGGCCGACGGGCCGAGCGCTGCGAGCTGGTCCGGCCCGCATTTGAGGATCGAGGTGCGCTTCATGAAGTCGAGCACGCCAAGACCCGACGAGAACCGCGCCGAACGCGCCGTCGGCAGCACGTGGTTGGAGCCCGCCACATAGTCGCCGATCGCTTCCGGCGTATGCGCGCCCAGGAAGATCGCGCCGGCGTTGCGGATTTTATCCGCAAACCGCTCGGGATCTGCGGTTTCGATTTCCAGGTGCTCGGGGGCCAGCGCATCGACCAGCGGAATGGCTTCGTCGAGCGAACGCACCAGAATAACGGCGCCGAAGTCGCGCCATGACGCACCCGCCACGCTGCTACGCGGCAATGTCGTGAGCTGCGACGCGACGGCCTTTTCGACGGCATCGGCGAGCGTCGTGTCGTCGGTGATCAGGATCGACTGCGCCGCGGTGTCGTGCTCGGCCTGCGCCAGCAAATCGGCGGCGATCCAGTCGGGATTGGCGTTCTTGTCGGCGAGGATCAGCACTTCGGACGGCCCCGCGATCATGTCGATGCCGACGCGGCCGAACACGAGGCGCTTCGCCGCCGCCACATAGGCATTGCCCGGTCCGACGATCTTGGCGACCGGCCTGATCGTCGCGGTGCCGTGCGCGAGCGCCGCCACCGCTTGGGCGCCGCCGACGCGATAGATTTCGTCGATGCCGGCGAGCTTGGCGGCCGCCAGCACCAGTGGGACGAGCTTGCCGTCCGGCGCCGGCACCACCATGACGACGCGCGGCACGCCGGCGACCTTGGCCGGCACGGCGTTCATCAGCACGGAGGAGGGATAGGCCGCGGTGCCGCCCGGCACATAGAGGCCAACCGCCTCGATCGCGGTCCAGCGATGGCCGAGCTCGACGCCGAGCGCATCGGTGAAGCGATCATCCGTGGGACGCTGCCGCCGGTGATAGGCCTCGATCCGCTCGCGCGCGAACGCAAGCGCGTCGAGCGCGCCGCGGTCGCAGGCGGCGTGCGCCGCGTCGACCTCCGCGGCGGTCACCTTGAGTCCGACCGTGTCGAGATCGACGCGATCGAATTTTTTCGTCAGCTCGATGAGCGCGCGGTCGCCGCGGAGCGCGACGTCGGCGATGATGGCGCGCACGGTCTCTTCGACGTCGGCCGCGGTCTCCCGCTTGGTGGCCAGGAAGTCGCGGAAACGCTGGGCGAAATCGGGGGCGCGCGTGTCGAGGCGAATCGGCATGGCGCAGTCCTGGCCCTGTCCTGCGGGCCCTGGCGGCGCCCGGTTCCCCGGTCAATGGCGCGGCCGGACAGACGCGTCAACCCTCAGGCGACGCTGATATCGTCGATGTGGATCGGAGGAGCCGCGGCGACACGGACCGGGCCGAGATCGGCCAATTCCGCTTCCAGGCACTCGACGTCGAGCCGCAATGTCGCTCCGCCGGAGAAGAAGAGCGTGACCACCCCGCCGGGCGCGTTGGTCTCGGTGAACTCGACCGCCAGGAGATTGAGAACGGAATCCTTGCTGGCGGGATCGACGTGCCGGCACTTGCAGCCGAGGACACGATCGAAGCGCAGCGCCGAGCGGCAGCGCCGCATCTCCGGTTTCTCTCCGATCGCCGCCGGCCAGTCGAAGCGATCGACCCCGAGGACCATCCGCTTCTCCTGCGGGCGCCAATGCACGTCGGCGACCCTGACCTCGGCGTCCTGCAGATGGGCGGAGACGACGTCGAGGTCGTCCTTGTCGAGCGCGACGAATCTGACCGGATCCATGGGCGGGCTCCCCTACACCGTCTTTGTTACGTTATCGGGTAGTTAGGAAGCGGCCTGTGGCTGTGCAAGCCTTCCGCGCGGGTGAATGTCCGTGCCGGACCGGACCGTCCGGCCGCATGGAAGGGCCTTGCGTGCGGTCCAGGCGGAGCCCAAGCGCACTCAAAACGACACGCAGGCCGGGCGCACGATCACGGCGACCGACTGCTGGCGGAAATTTTTCTTGTAGTTCTCCACGATGGCGGTGAGCCGCTCGCCGTCCTCGGGCTTGCCCGGAAGGACGATGGTCACGACCTTGCTGGGCTCGCGGACGATCCGCTTGCGGTCGGGATCGCTCCATTGTCCCCTGGCATCGAGAATCGTCAGGCCGTCCGGGAAACGCGGGGTGATCTCGCGATCGACGAAGCGCGCCCATTGCGCCTCGCTCACGCCGATCCGGTCGCCGATCTTGCGCCCGAACATCAGTTCCGCGACCTGCTGCGGTTTCTGCGGGCTGCTGCAGGCGAGCGGCTGAGCCGCGGCGGTGGCGGCGAACATCACGGAGCAGAGCAGAGCCGGGACAAGGGCAAGTTTCCGCGGTTGCATGACGCCGTTTCCCTTCCGAACAGGTGAGGGTCGACTAAGCCGCACCACGATTCGTATGGCAAGCGGTGAAACCTTGCATTAGCCTCGGCTGCGACGACGCCGGCAGGCTGCCGGTCTGCAAGGAGGATTTCGTGCGCGCATTGCAAGTCCCAGCTTTCATCCTGTCCGTGGCGGCGCTTGGTTGTCATGCGCCGGTCGCGCGCGCCGACGCGGTGGCCGACTTCTACAAGGGCAAGGAGGTCCGGCTCATCGTCAGCGCCTCGGTCGGCGGCGGCTACGACGTCTATGGGCGCACCGTCGCCAAGCACCTCGGCCAGCACATCCCGGGCAATCCGACCATCCTGCCGCAGAACATGCCGGCGGCGGGCGGGCTCGGCGCGGCGAACCACCTCTACAGCGTCGCCGCCAAGGACGGCACCGTCATCGTGTTGTTCCAGAACACGGTCCCGCTGGAGCCGTTCTTCGACAACAAGCAGGCGCAGTTCGATGCCGACAAGATCGGCTGGCTCGGCACGCCCACGACCGAAGTCGCCATGTACCTGATCTGGCACAGCTCCAAGATCAGGACCATGCAGGACGCGCAGACGCAGAGCATGATCGCGGGCGCCGCCGGCGCGGCCTCGACGCCGGCCTTTTATGGCCGGGTGTTCAACGACATCTTCAATTTCAAGGCGCGCTTCATCACCGGCTATCCCGGCCAGAACGAGATCCTGCTGGCGCTCGAGAGCGGCGAGGTCGAGGCCATGGCGTCGCCGTTCTGGTCGAGCCTCAAGACCTCACGCCCGAACTGGTATCCGGAGCAGAAGATCCGGTTCCTGTTTCAATACGGCGCCGAGCCGCATCCGGAGCTCAAGGGCGTGCCGTTCGCGCTTGATCTCCTGCAGAACGAGTCCGACAAGACGCTGCTCGCCGCCGCATCGGCGCCGCTCGGCCTCGGCCGGCCGTTTGGCGTGCCGCCCGGCATCCCGGCCGACCGCCTCGCCGCGCTGCGCGCCGCCCTGATGACGACGTTCAACGACCCGGCGTTCCGTGCCGATTGCGAGCGCCAGCGGCTCGAATGCAGCACGCCCAAGACCGGGGAGGAGCTGCAGGGCCTGATCCGCAGCGCCTACGCGACGCCCGCCGATATCCGCAAGCGGCTGATCGACATCTATCAGGTCGGATTGAGCGCGCGCTAAAGCACTCTTGCATTGGCCGCATTCTCGGACGGAAAACCGGTTTGCACTTGTCCTGAAAATGCTCCAGTGCGCGCCGCTACCCGCTGATGCGCTCGATGGCGGCGCCGCAGGCCGAGAGCTTGTCCTCGAGCCGCTCGAAACCGCGGTCGAGGTGATAGACGCGGTTGACCATGGTCTCGCCTTCGGCCGCGAGCGCCGCGATCACCAGCGACACCGAGGCGCGCAGGTCCGTCGCCATGACGGGAGCGCCTTTGAGCCGCTGCACGCCTTCGATCGTCGCGGTCTCGCCGTCGAGCTGGATGCGGGCGCCGAACCGCACCAGCTCCTGCACGTGCATGAAGCGGTTCTCGAAGATGGTCTCGGTGATGCGTGAGGTTCCTTCCGCGCGGGTCATCAATGCCATGAGCTGCGCCTGCAGGTCGGTCGGGAAGCCGGGGAACGGCGCGGTCGTCACGTCGACCGGAGCGAGACCCTTGCCGTTGCGCGCGACCCGCAGGCCGCGGTTGGTCTCGTTGTATTCCAGGCCCGATTTCGCCAGCAGGTCGAGCCCGGTCTGCAGCAGCTCCGCGCGCGCGTTCTCCAGCATCACGTCGCCGCCGGTCATGGCCACCGCCATGGCATAGGTGCCGGTCTCGATCCGGTCCGGGAGCACGCGGTGGCGCGCGCCGTTGAGCTTCGCCACGCCTTCGACCACGATCTGCGAGGTGCCGGCGCCGGTGATCTTCGCGCCCATCTTGTTGAGGCAATCGGCGACGTCCTTGATCTCGGGCTCGCGCGCGGCGTTCTCGATCACCGTGGTGCCGTTCGCGAGCGAGGCCGCCATGATCGCCGTATGGGTGCCGCCGACCGTCACCTTGGGGAAAACGATGTCGCCGCCCTTCAGCCCGTTCTTCGCGCGCGCGATCACGTAGCCGCCGTCGATCTCGATCTCGGCGCCGAGCCGTTCGAGCGCCATGAGCAGGAGATCGACCGGCCGCGTCCCGATCGCGCAGCCGCCCGGCAGCGACACCTTCGCCTCGCCGATGCGCGCAACCAGCGGCGCGATCACCCAGAAGCTGGCGCGCATGCGGGAGACGAGCTCGTAGGGCGCGGTGGTATCGATGATGTTAGCCGAGGAAATGTGCAGCGTCTGCCCGTCGTATTGGGTCTCGCCCGGGCGCTTGCCACCGACCATCACGTCGACGCCGTGGTTGCCGAGGATGCGCTGCAGCAGCCCCACGTCGGCAAGCCGCGGCACGTTGTCGAGGACGAGCGTCTGGTCGGTGAGCAGGCTCGCGATCATCAAGGGCAGCGTCGCGTTCTTGGCGCCCGAGATCGGGATCGTGCCGTTGAGCTTGCGGCCGCCCGTGATGCGAATGCGATCCATTGCCCCTCCTGGCCCCTGCGCTGCCGCCCAATGTCCGGAGCCGCAATCGCGCCGTCTATGGACCAGCCGCGCGATCGAGCATAGCCCAAATCGCGTGCAGGGTTACCGTGTTCCGATGGTTGACTTGTCGGCGCTGATTCCGGCGGAATCGTGAGGCTTTTCCGCTCCCTCCGTCGCCGTCCCGACCGCGGAGCGCCGTTTCGCCTGCGCCTTGCGGCGCTTGAGGTTTTCGCGCAGCGCCGCCGCCAGGCGCCGCTGCTGCTCCGTCTTGTGCCGGTCGTCCGCAGGCTTGCTCATGCGGCGCCAAGACTAGGGCCGGCCGCCGGCCTGGAAAAGGTGCAGTCACGGTCGACGAGGTTCATGGTCGAGTGCGACATGGCGAGGGACCCCTTCCGCGCAGCGCCCGTTCTTGCGCCGGCGCGCCCCTTGTGGCAAGGATCGCCGCGCTTGGCTGGCGCTGGTCCCGCTGCCCGCTAATGCTGCCGTAGCTCAGTGGTAGAGCACCCCCTTGGTAAGGGGGAGGTCGTCAGTTCAATCCTGCCCGGCAGCACCATTGACCTCGACGTATCGCATCAATCACTGGGGCGTGAATTGTCGCGCCCGCCGTTTTTCGAAGGCTGGCGCAAACGAGAGACCCCGGCCCGCCGTGGTTCCGAGGTCTCTTGCTTTGTGAAGTCGGGGCAAGCCTTAGTTCTTTTCCGGAAGCGAGGCGGGAGTGCGGTGGTCGCGCACTTTGGGCTGATTCAGACCCGTGCCCGTCTGGTGTATGCTGTGCCAGGGCCGATGGATCAGCACGGTCCCCGCTTCGGCCGGAGCCGCGGTGGTCACGGAGACCGCGGCGACGATCGTCAAAGCCGCCGCTATACCGGTGAAGACCTTGAGCCTGGAATTGGATGTCATGGCCTGAACTCCCTTGCTGCGTGAGCGCCATTGCTCAGCGTCGTCGGGGAGCATGATCGGACGGATCCGGTCACGATGTGTTGGCCATCACAAAAACGTCGAACCGGATACCTGGGCGCCGGCATTCGTGGTAACGTTGGCTCTTCCCGTGTGATGGAGCGGACCATGATCAGGAAAGCTTTCGGCCTGGCTGGGATCGCCGCCGTGCTGCTGGCGGCGCCCGCCTTCGCGCATCATTCCTTCGCCATGTTCGATCAGTCGAAGGTGCTCTACCTGTCGGGCGCGGTGAAGGATTTCGAATTCGTCAACCCGCATGCCTGGCTGCACGTCACCGTCGTCAGCGACAAGGGCGACGCGGCGACATGGTCCTTCGAAGGCGGCTCGCCTTCGCAACTGGTATCGCTCGGCTGGTCGAAGAACAATTTCAAGATCGGCGACAAGGTCGAGGTCGGCTTCCGCCCGATGAAGGACGGTTCGCGCGGCGGCCAGCTCATGAGCGTCAAGTTCACGAGCGGCCAGAAGCTGTGCTCCAACCGTGGCTGCGGCGACGGAACCGGCTCCGTTCTCGCCCAGTGACGGCCGCCTGGCCTGTGCGGATCGCGGTGGCGGCGACCGCAGCGCCGCTTAGTCGAAGCGGCCGTCCGGCGGGAAACGGATGGTCTGGTCGTAGCGCGAAGGGATGGCCATGTCCTTGTCGCCGCGCGCGGGAAGCACGACGGCGTCGGCGATATAGAGCCTGCCCTTGCTGAAATAGAGCGAGCTGCGCACGCGGCTGCCATCCATGCGATCGACCACCAGCGTGATGCCGTAGATCGACCTTTCGTCCTGATACACGCGCGGGAAATCCGTGAACAGCACATCGCCCAGGCGCATCAGGCCGTAGCCTGCCTCGTTGAGGAAATTCGCGCCCATCTCGGCCCGGCTGGTCAGATCGATGACGGTCAGCTTGTAGACGACGTGATCGTGCTCGGCCGAATAGATCATCGACGGCAGGCCCTTGGTGAAGATCGAATTGTAGGTCGACTTCACCGCCTGGGGCTTGGCGGGAAATTGGATCGCCACACCTTGGTCGGGATAGATGTATTCATCCCAGGCCGATGCCGGACCGGCGCCAAGGGCGAACGCGAACATGATGAATGCAAAGATGCGCATGGTCACCTCCGGGTCATCGAGTGGCGATCACGACTATAGCATGGCGCAGGAGCGCCAGGACCGGACTCCGGGACGCCGGCCAACGGCAGCAGGCGACATGGCGGCTTCCGGCCAGGCCGTAACGGTGCCAGAACTTATGCGGCTCCCGGGCATCCGCAAGCTTTTGCCGGGAGATCTCGGGGCGAAGGCGCGGTGATGGTCTATGAGCGACTCTGATAACGCCAAGAGGCTGTTTTTTGAAGCCTTGGCATTCATGGATGCGTCCAACTTCCGCGATGCGGAACTGCGGCTGCGCGATGCGCTGCAATTCTCGACCGGCAACGTGGCGATCCTGACCAACCTGGCGGTCGTATCGCTGCAGCAGGACCAACGGATAGCCGCGCGTGACTACGCCGAAACGGCGATTGCCATCGCTCCCGACAACATCGAAGCGCTGCTGGTTCTGGCGGATTGCCACACCCACGGCGAGAGCTTCGCCGACGCGCTCGCGGCCTACGACAAAATCATTGTCCTGGATCCCAACATTGCCCAGGCCCACAACAATCGCGGCATCGCGGCGCAAAAACTTGGGCGTCATGCCGAGGCGCTCGACAGCCTCGAGCGCGCGATCGCACTCGAACCCGACTACGGCGACGCGCATATCAATCGCGGCAATGCGCTGCGTCATCTCAAGCGCCACGACGACGCCCTGGCCGCGTATGACAGGGCGCTGGCGCTCAATGCCGATCTGCCGCTCGCGTGGCTCGGCCGCGGCAATGTTTTTCATGACCGCAAATGCCACGACCAAGCTTTGGCCGCATATGACCGGGCCTTGGCGCTGACGTCCGATCTGCCTCAGGCGTGGCTCGGTCGCGGCAATGTCCTTTGCGTCCTCAAGCGCCACGACGACGCTCTCGGCGCCTACGCGGAGGCCCTGGCGCGGAACCCGGACTTTGCCGAAGCGTGGCTCGGCCGCGGCAATGTTCTGTGTGAGCTCAAGCGCTACGACGAAGCGTCCGACGCCTATGGCAAGGCCTTGGCGCTCAAGCCTGGCTTCGTTGAAGCCTGGTTCGGCCGCGGCAATATCTGCTACGACCGCAAGCGCTACGGCGACGCCCTGGCTGCGTATGACCAGGCGCTCGCGCTCGATCCCGAATTCACCAGCGCATGGGTGGGCCGTGGCGACGCTCTCAGGCTGCTGAAACACGCGCCGCAATCGATCATCGCGGCCTATCGGGAAGCGCTGAAGCTTGGCGCTGACGCCGAGACGATGACGTTCTACCTGGCCGCGCTTGGAGAGGAGCCATTGCCGGCAACGTCGCCCGGGCGCTTCGTCGCCAGCATGTTTGATTCCTATGCCGACAATTTCGAACAGGACCTGGTCGTCAACTTGAAATATCAGATGCCGGTCTTTCTTGCCGACGCGATCAAGCGGTATTCATCGTCCACGGCGCTGGACATTCTGGACATGGGTTGCGGCACCGGCCTGATGGGAGAACAGATCCGTCGCCGCGCGCGCACCCTGACGGGCGTCGATATTTCCGCCAACATGCTGGACAAAGCGCGGCAACGCCAAATCTACGACCAGTTGATCTGTGACGATCTCGTCGGGTTCCTGCAGACTCAGGACAAGATGTTCGATCTTGCCATCGCGGCCGACGTGTTCGTCTATCTTGGAGACCTTTCGCTGGTCTTTCCGGCGGTTCAGCACGCGCTCAGGCCGGACGGCCTGTTTTGCTTTTCGGTCGAGGCGACGGACGAAGGCGATTTCGTCCTCAGAAGGACGCTTCGCTATGCTCACTCGATAGGCTACCTGCGCACCCTCGCGGACCGCTATCGTTTCGCCGTGGAGACGATCGAGCCGCAGGTCGTGCGACAGGACTTTGGAGCGGACTTGAACGGCTATCTGGCCGTGCTGCGATGCTCGTAGCCGGTCGCGGCCCGCAGCGTCAGCGCGGCTTGGCGGTGAACACCACGTTCCGCGTCTTGAGGCCGCCGGCACGGACAGCCTGATGCGCGTCGCGCTTGGCCCGGCGGTCGACGATCCAGGCGTCGTAGCCGAAGGTCCGCTTGATCTCATCGATGCGTTGCAGCGGCTCGTCATGGGTCCCGGCGAGCAGCTCGACCAGCAATGTCGGCCGGTGGCGGGCAATCGTATCCTTCGCACCCTCGATGACGTCCATTTCGCTGCCTTCGACGTCGATCTTGATGAAGCCGACGTTCTGGAACCCGAATTGATCGAGCCTCGCCAGCCGGACCGCAAGGCCGAGACGCTCCGGCGTCGCGTAGATATCGCCGAGGTTGCCGAGCAGGTGAAGCGCGGCGCCCTTCTCCGTTCGCGGAACATGCAAGGTGGCGCTGCCCTCGCGGTTCGACAGAGCGACCTGGTGGACGCGCGCGCGCGTTCCCAGCATCGCCGCGGCAAACCCCGCCAGGTCGGGATTGGGCTCGAAGGCTTCGACCGCACCCGCAACCCTCGACAGCGCATAGCTGTAGATGCCGCGGTTGGCGCCCACGTCGACCGCCGTGCAGCCGGCCGGGACGAGGTCGCGCAGGATCAAGAGTTCCGGCTCGCTGCGCCTTGCCTCCTTGGCGATCTTGTAGGTGTAGTAGATCGGGGCCGGGATCATCGCCTTCGCGCGGTCTTCGAACGACAGGCTCATGCATCGCCTCGCGCCATCGACCGGTGATCGGCTATTCCAACGTCCAGGCTCAACGGATGCCGCCGCGCGCTGCGACGATCTCAGCGACGCGCTGGGCGACGTAGCGATTTCCGGCCGGCGTCAAGTGGCAGAAATCGATGTAGATCGCCTCGTCGACATCGAGGACCGACGTGATGTCGTAGAGCCCGGGAATTCCGGCGATCTTCTTTCGCACCATCGGATAGATGAGCCGGTACTGGTCGCCGAATTCCTTCGGCAGCGGGACGCCTTCGACTCGCGTCTGGCTGAAATAGATGACCGGCTGCAACAGCCCGATGAAGGTCCCGCCGTGCATTTCAACCAGTTGCTTCGCGAAACGCCAATCGCTGACCAGATGGTCGGAGATCGCCTCCGCCTTGGCGGGATTGCGCGGGCAGTCGTACTGGTCCTGACGGGCCGCACGCGACAATTCGAGGTTGACCTTCTGCGCCAGGTTGAGGATCGGCGCGAAATAGTACGAAAACGAATCCGGCCGCGCGCTGTTTTGCATGACGAACCTGAACTGGCTCTCGCGCTCGTGCGAGTCGGCGCCGAGCTCGTTGCGGCATTTGTGCAGCGCATCGTTCACGCCGTCGTAGAACACGACGAGATCGGGCCGATGGCCGTTCTGCAGAAGCTGGATGAGGAGCAGGAGGCCCTGGTGCGCGGTGTAGGAGAGTTCGCCGAAATTCTCCGAATGGATGCCGGTCAGGGCGGCGAACTGCGAGGGTATCGTGCGCGCATCGTCGGCACCCACGCCCCACATGGTCGATCCGCCGAAGAAGTAGGCCTTCTTCTCGCCGGAGGTGCGCTCGTTGACGGTCCTGCGCTGAAGATAGGGCCCCTCGACGTTGATCGTCTCGCCGTTCGTGGCGGACTGCCGCCATTCGACGTAGCTCCGGTACACCGTCCGTAGCGCACCTGTCTCCCTGATGTGCGTGCGCAGCCAGGCTTGGTCGGGCGCGTCGGATGATCTTGCGTCGCTGATCCAGGTCTTGACGGCGCGAACGATCTTGGGGACCGCGACCAGCGTCGGAATCGACCAATAGAAAATGTTGCCGACCACGAAAAACACGAGGACGTTGTACATGATCGTCTTCGCAAGTTGCGCGGACCCCGGTCGCATCCTTCGGTTCTCCCTCGTTCCCCACCCGCACCCCCTTACGCTGGCAAGCACGAACCCGGCGGAAAGGTGCAAGCGGCCCGATCAGCTCTACAGCCGGGGGCCGCAGGGCATGCTTACGGCGTGAAGGCGACTTCGCGCCCGCCGCCGACCCGGGCGGGCAACGTCCTCGATGCTGAAACGCGCCTCGGCATCCGGTCAAAACCGGTAGAATGCGGCCGGCGTGTCGACCATGATCTTGCGGCGCATCGCTTCGTCGGTCACCCAGTCGCCGAAGGCATCGACCAGATCGCCGTCATTGGGATTGACCACATATTTGTTGGGATGCGGCCAGTCCGTCCCCCACATGATGCGTCCGGGCGCCGCTTCGATCAGGGCGTCCACGAGCGGTTTCACGTCGTCATAGGGCGGCAGGTCGTTCGCGCTCACGCGGTTGGCGCCGGAAATCTTCAGCCAGGTATTCCCGCGACGCATCAGCTCGAGCAGGGCCTGGAAGCCCGGCGCCGCCACGCCGTCGGCCGCCGGCTGATAGGCGAAGTGGCCGATCGACATGGGCACCTTCAGCGCGTTGAACACCGGCATCAGCGTGATGATGTCCTTGCCGCGGAACAGCCATTCGATATGCCACCCGAACGGCCGGATGCGCGCCTCAAGCTCCCCGATCTGATCGAGCGCGATCGGCATTCCGCCCTTGTTGTCGGTGTTGAGCCGCACGCCGCGGACGCCTAACGCGTCGAATTCGGCAAGCTCCTCGTCGGTGATCTTCATCGAGATCGCAATGACGGCGCGCGCCCGGTTCGGCGTTTCGTCGTTGAGGCCCTCCATGCCGTCCAGGATCGCGGCGTTGTCGATGCCGTAGATGGACGGCTGCGTGAACACGACCCGGTCGATCCCGACCGTCGCATGCAGATGCTTGAGATCATCGAGGGTCGAATCGGGCGGATTGTATCCACGATCCGGCGAAAGCGTGTAGCCAGGCTCGAACACGTGGACGTGCGTGTCGATCGATCCTTTGGGCAGAAGCACCTTCGGCTTGCGCGGCTCCCGCACGGGAGGAAGGCAATCTCTGATCTCGCTGGCCATGGGGCGCCCGATCTGGTGACCGTGCACGGGACGGTGCACATGAGCCGTCTATCACGCGCCAGGGCAGCCCGACAACGGGCGAAGCCGACATAAGGGTGCCCACCGGGTTCGCGGCGCGACCGGTGGACTGCAGGACGACAGAACTCTATTCCGCCGCCGCCAGGCTTTTCTGCGCGTTGCGCTTAAGGCAGGCGATCAGCATGTCGCTCGACATGACATCGCCGAAGGTCAGGTAGAAGCCGATCAACGACGCATTGTGGTCGTCGTCGCACATGGCGGCATTGCCGTCGCTGACCATGACGGTCTTGAAATTGAGCATCATGGCGTCGCGCGCGGTCGACTCGCAGCACACGCCGGTGACCGTGCCGGTGATCAGGAGCGTATCGAGCCCGCGTTCGCGCAGCACCTGCTCCAGGTTGGAGGAGCCCTGGATGAAGGCGCTGAACCTGTTCTTCTCGACCGTGAGGTCGCCGGGCTTGACCTCGAGCGCGTGCCACAGCGCATGCCCTGGCGAGCCCTCCGCAAGCGCCTCGGCGCGCTTTCGGTTCCGCTCCGGCCGGCTGATCTCGTAGAACGTCGACCAGCTCTTGAGCGATTCATCCGTGAAGGTGGTCTTGATCCACACCACGGTCCCGCCGGTGTCGCGCACGGCTTGCGCCAGCCGGTTGACGCTGGGCACGATCTCCTGCGCCATCGGGCAGAGCGTGTGGGCGACGCCTTCCAGCATGAAGGCGTTCTGCATATCGACCACGACCAGCGCGGTCTTCCGGGGATCGAGGTCGTCGTAGACGTGCTCGCGCCCGCGCCGCGCGATCACGCGGTCGACGACCGACTGGGGAATCACGGTCTTGTGCATTGCCGCCTCCGTTCCGGGCCGGGCCGCGCCGGCTATTTCCTGGATGTGATGATCTGGGTGTAGAGCCGCTGCCACTTCTCGCCTTCTGCCACGACCTTGGCGGCATCGAGGATATTCACCTTGCCGCGTTCGAGCGGTGACGCGACCTTGGTGTTGGTCACGACGTAATCGCGGTCGGCGAACAATTTCTGCGCATCGGTGAGGACAAAATCGAACAGCAGGACGGCCGCATGCGGATGCGGCGCATTGGCCGCGACCGCGACGGCGTTCGGATGCGCCACCAGCGGCTCGAGAGTGAGCCAGTCGATCGGCGCGCCCTTCTTTTTGAACTGCTCGGCCGTGTAGTTGAAGATGGTCAGCCCCAGCGGCACCTCGCCGGCCGAAATGAGGTTGGCCATTAGGGTGTGGCCCTTGCGCACCGAGAAGCCGTTGGTCTCGGCGATGTCGCGGAAGAGCTTGATGCCCTTGTCCCCCATCAGCTCCACCAGGCCCGCGAACCAGTCGCTGTCGTCGGCCTCGATCGCGATGCGGCCCTTCCATTTCGGGTCGAGCAGGTCCTGATAGGTTTTCGGCAGCTCCGCCTTCTTCACCAGGTTGGTGTTGTAGGCCGAAACGAGGACGTTGAGGCAGAAGCCGGCCCAGGTGCGGTAGGGCGGGATCGCGGCGGGCATCAGGTCGGCCATGGCGGGCGACTTCACCTCGGTGAGGAGCTTCTCGGCGTGCAGCGCCTCCATGGCCGGCGAGTTGTTAAGGATGAAATCCACGTCGAAGCGCCGCGCCCGCGCTTCGTTGACCGCGCGCTGGCGGATTTCCTCGGAGCTCGCGCGGTAGAGATTGACCTTGATGCCGTATTTCTTCTCGAAGGCGCCCACCAGCGCGGTGTTGTCGTCGGTCGGCATGTTGGAATAGAACGTCACCGTGCCTTCACGCTTGGCGCCCTCGATCAGCTTCTGCGTGCGGTCGGCGCCTTGGTAGTTCACGACCTCGGCGACGCGGCCGGTCTGCGCGGGCGCCGAGCGCGCGGACAACACGATGGTGGCCACCAGGAGGACGCCGGCGAGCCAGAATGCGATCGTGCGCAGCTTCTCGGGATCGCTGTATTTGTCGAACCGGCCCATCTGTCCCCTCAGCGTCGATTTCGATCGACTTGGCGAATGATCCAGCCAAACCGGTAGGGCGGTCAACCGGCATCTGAAATCACGCGTGCGGCAAACTCGGCGCCACCCCCAAAAGGGCAGGATCGGAGTCGGGGGCGAGCGCGCGTCCACGCGTGGATCATGATGAGGCCGCCCCGACCTCGCAGACGCGCCGGCCATTTGGCTCGTTTCCCTTCCTTGCCCCTGCCCTCCCTTCCCATTACTCTGGCCCTGCCTCGGTCCGGCGACCCGGACCTAAACACGAATACGATCAATAGGTTATCCGTTCCCTCGCCGACGCACCGCCGCGCCGGCGAGCAACCCTCCAGTACCGCTGCCGGAGGACCCGAAAGGCCAAGACCTCGTGCGCTACATCTCCACCCGCGGCGAATCCCCGCCGCTCGGCTTCGTCGAGGTGATGCTCGCGGGTCTCGCCCGCGACGGCGGCCTCTATGTGCCCGAGGCCTGGCCGCGGCTCGATGCCGGCGCGATCAAGGGCTTCGCCGGCCGGCCCTATGCGGAGGTGGCGGTCGAGGTGATCCGGCCCTTCGTCGGCGACACCGTCACGGAGCGTGACCTCGCCCGCATGGCGCGCGAGGCCTATGGCAATTTCCGCCATCCGGCGGTGGCGCCGCTGATGCAATACGGACCGAACGAATTCGTGGTGGAGCTGTTCCACGGGCCGACGCTCGCCTTCAAGGACGTGGCGATGCAGCTCCTGGGCCGGCTCATGGACCATGCGCTCGCGGCGCGCGGCGAGCGTACCACGGTGGTGGTCGCGACCTCCGGCGACACCGGTGGCGCTGCCGTGGAAGCGTTCCGGGGGCGCGCGCGCGCCGACGTCTACGTCCTCTACCCGCAGGGCCGCGTTTCCGACGTGCAGCGCCGCATGATGACGACGGCGGAGGACGACAACGTCCATGCGCTCGCGATCGAAGGCACCTTCGACGACTGCCAGGCGATCGTGAAGGGCCTGTTCAACCACCACGACTTCCGCGACCGGGTCGCGCTCTCCGGCGTCAACTCAATCAACTTCGCGCGCATCGTGGCGCAGGTCGTCTACTATTTCACCGCCGCGGTCGCGCTCGGCTCGCCGCACCGCAAGGCCGCCTTCACGGTGCCGACAGGGAACTTCGGTGACGTCTACGCCGGCTATGTGGCGCAGCGGATGGGGCTGCCGGTCGATCGCCTGGTGATCGCCACCAACGTCAACGACATCCTCGTACGCACGCTCGCCACCGGCAGCTACGAGCTGCGCGAGGTGGCGGCGACCTCGTCGCCCTCGATGGACATCCAGGTCTCGTCGAACTTCGAGCGGCTGCTGTTCGACGCCTATGGCGGCGACGGCGCCGCGGTGCGCGCGCTCATGGGCTCGCTCGCGCAGTCCGGCCGTTTCGCGCTTTCGGCGCGGGCGCTGTCGGGCATCCGCGCGGTCTTCGCCGCCGACCGGGCCGACGAGGACGAGACCGCGGCCACCATCCGCACCGTGCTGCGCGAGACCGGCCATTTCATCGATCCCCACACCGCCGTCGCCATCGCGGTGGCCGAGAAGGAAAGCCGCGATTCATCGGTGCCCATGGTGGTGCTCGGCACTGCCCATGCGGCCAAATTCCCGGATGCCGTGGAGGCCGCCTGCGGCCTCCGCCCGCCGTTGCCGGACTGGCTCGCCGATCTCCACGAGCGGCCGGAACGCTTCACGCCGCTGCCGGTGGACCAGGCCGCCGTCGAACACCATATCATCTCCTCCAGCCGCGCCGCCCGCGAAGGAGCCGCCGCATGAGCGTCGAAGTCACGCGCCTGAACACCGGTCTCACTGTCGTGACCGATGCGATGCCGCATCTGCACACCGCCTCGCTCGGGGTCTGGGCCGGTTCCGGCAGCCGCGACGAGCGGCCCGACGAGCACGGCATCTCGCACCTGCTCGAGCACATGGCGTTCAAGGGCACCAAGCGGCGCACCGCCCGCCAGATCGCCGAAGAGATCGAGGCGGTCGGCGGCGACCTCAATGCGGCGACCAGCGTCGAGACCACGTCCTATTACGCGCGCGTGCTCAAGGCCGACGTGCCGCTCGCGCTCGACGTGCTCTCCGACATCCTTTCGGAACCGGCCTTCGATCCGGAGGAATTGCAGCGAGAGCAGGGCGTCATCGTCCAGGAGATCGGCGCCGCCGAGGATACGCCCGACGACATCGTGTTCGACAAGCTGCAGGAGACCGCCTTTCCCGGCCAGTCGGTCGGGCGTTCGATCCTGGGGACGCGCGAGACGGTGCGTTCGTTCGACCGCAAGAAGCTCGCCGCCTATCTCGCCCGCAACTACCGCGCCCCCGATATGGTGGTGGCGGCGGCCGGCGCCGTCGATCACGCCGCCGTGGTGGCGGAGGTGGAGCGGCGGTTCGCGAGCTTTGCGGGGCCGCCGGCGCCGGTGCCGGAGCCCGCCCGCTTCGTCGGCGGCTCGCACATCGAGAGCCGCGACCTGGAGCAGGTGCATGTGGCGCTGGCGATGCACGGCCTGCCGCAGCGCGACCCGAACCTGTTCAGCCTGCAGATCTTCACCAGCGTGCTCGGCGGCGGCATGTCCTCGCGCCTGTTCCAGGAGGTGCGCGAGATCCGCGGGCTGTGCTACTCGATCTACTCCTTCCACGCGCCCTATTCGGACACCGGGATGTTCGGCCTCTATGCCGGCACCGACGCGAACGACCTGCCGGAGCTGATGCGGGTGGTGGTGGGCGAGATCACCAACGCCTCCGAGACCATCACCGAGGCCGAGATCGCCCGCGCCAAGGCGCAGATGAAGGCCGGGCTCCTGATGGCGCTGGAAAGCTCTGGCGCGCGCACCGAGCAGCTCGCGCGCCAGATGTTCGCCTGGGACCGGGCGATCCCGCTCGGCGAGCTGGTGGAGCGGATCGAGAGCGTCACCGTTGAGAGCGCGCGCGCCGCCGGGCGGGCGCTGATCGCGCGCGGACGGCCCGCGATCGCGGCGCTGGGACCCGGCCCCGGCCTTGAAAGCGCGGCCACGATCGCCGAAAGTCTGGCCCGGCGGGCGGCATGAGCCTGGACGACGGAAGCCGGACGGACCACGGATGACGGGCCGCGGAACAGGAACGTGGGTATCGGTCCGTCGCCTGTCCTCCGGCGGCTGAAGCCCATGGCGTTCTTCCGCACCGTCAGCTTCTCCGAGCCGCTGCCTGCCATCGCCGGCGACGGCGTGTTCCTGCGCGCGCCGCAGATGGCCGACTTTGCCGATTGGGCGGCGCTGCGCGAGGCCAGCCGCGATTTCCTCACGCCCTGGGAGCCGACCTGGCCGGCCGACGACCTCACGCGCGGGTCCTTTCGCCGTCGCATCAGGCGCTATTCCGAGGATCAGCGCGGCGACCTCGCCTATCCGTTCTTCGTCTTCCGCAAGAGCGACAGCGCGCTCGTCGGCGGGCTGACGCTGGCGAACATCCGCCGCGGCTGCGCCCAGGCCGGCAGCCTCGGCTACTGGATGGGCGCGGCCTTCGCGCGCCAGGGCCACATGACGGCGGCGGTCGGTGCGGTGGTCCCGTTCGCCTTCGCGACGCTGCGGCTGCATCGCGTCGAGGCGGCCTGCATCCCGGGCAACGTCGCTTCGATCCGCCTCCTGGAGAAGACCGGCTTCCGGCGCGAGGGCTTTGCCCGCCAATATCTTTGCATCGACGGGGTGTGGCAGGACCACCTGCTCTATGCCTGCGTCAAGGACGACTCGCGGCCTTGACCGGACGCCGGCCGGTAAACCGGTGTTAACCAAACCAGCACCGGCCTTGGGGCCGCCACGGTTGGGCTGCTATACTGGCTGTGGGTGGAGACGTTGGGCGGGGAAAACCTAGCAGATTCAATGCGTAGTGCGTGCTCCGATCAGCGATGGCCGGGCGCCTTGGGCGTCGCGGCGCTGTTTTCCGGCGCGCTGGCCCTGGCCGGCTGCGCGTCCTCGCTGCCGAGCCTCTCGACCGACTGGTTCCCCTCGCTGCCCGGATTTTCCACCGTCAGGTCCGGGCCGGCCGCCAATGCCGATCTGGCGTCGGCCGCCGCGCCCGTGATGGCGCTCGATGACGACTGCCCCACGGTCGACATCCGCGCCGGCGCCTCGACCCTCGCCATCGCTGCCAAGGCCCAGCAGCCGAGCGCGAACGACTTGCGCTATCAGCTCACGTTCACCCAGCTCGCCCGCCAATGCGCGCTGATCGGCTCGACCATTCGCATGCGCGTCGGCGTGCAGGGCCGCGTCATCGTGGGTCCGGCCGGCGCGCCGAGCCAGGTGGAGGCGCCGCTGCGCTACGCGGTCGTGCGCGAAGGCGTCGAGCCCAAGCCCATTGTCACCCGGTTCCGGCGGATTGCGGTCATCCTGCCGCCGGGCGCGGCCAACGCGCTCTTTACCGACATCGAAGAGGACCTGAGCTTCCCGAAGCCGCCCGATCAGGAGCTGGCGGCCTATGTAGTCTATGTCGGCTTCGACGAGATCGGCGACAGGCCGCAGCGGCCGCCTCCCGCCAAGAAGACGTCTCCGAAGGCGAAGGCGAAGTAGCCGGGTTACCAGCCGCGCAGCGCGACGACCGTGCTCTTGAGCTGGCGCATGTCGGCCACGATCGTTTGCGCGCCTGCCGCCATCAGTTGCTGGCTGAGATTGGCGACCGCGTGGCTACCGCCGACGAAACCGATCGCCGTCATTCCGGCGGCGGTCGCAGCCGTGACGCCGGCCGGCGAATCCTCAACCGCGATGCACTCCGACGGCTGCACGCCAATGCGGCCGGCGACATGCAGGAACAGGTCGGGCTCCGGCTTGCCGTTCGGCACGTCGCTCGCGGAAAAAATGTTCGGCTCGAAGAACCGGATCAGGTCGGTGATCTCGAGGCTTGTGCGGATGCGGTCGATGGTTGACGAGGAGGCGACGCATTTCGGGCCGCGCAGCCAGCTCAGCGCATGGGCCGCGTGCGGCATGGCGCGCAGCTCGGTGCGGATGCGCTTGAGCGTCGCGGCCGCGAGCACGGCACCGAAACTCTCCGGCAGCTTGCGCTGCATCGCGGCTTCGACCGCCGCCAGCATGTCGGCGGGACGGCGCCCGAAAAAGTAGCGCGTGATGATCTCGGGCGTGAGCGGGATGCCGGCGCGCACGAATTCCTGCGCCGCAACGGAAGCCGCGATCGGCTCGCTGTCCACCAATACGCCGTTGCAATCGAAGATGATCACAGGTGCTCTCAGACGCCCGCATGGGTCCATCGCCGAACGCGATACGCAACGCAGAACACCGAATCATTGTGCTCAGCATAGGAATCGCGCGCAGGTAACAACAGACCTCCCGGAGGAGCCCCGGCGATTGTGCACAGAAAGTTGATATTGCTGGGGAAAAGCCCCTGGCACGGACCCCGGTCCGGGCCCAAAAGTGGCAGCAAAATGGCCTAGTTAAGCTTGGAGGCGAGATCTTCGACGCCCTTGTGGATGAGTTCGTCGGCGATCTTGCCCTTGACCGTCCGCGTCAGGATCGTCTCGGCCGCCGCGATGGCGGCGTCGGCGGCGGCGGCGCGCACGTCGGCGACCGCCTGCGCTTCCGCCTGCGCGATCTTGGTTTCGGCCATCTTGGTGCGCCGGGCCAGGAGCTCTTCGATCTTGGCGTTCGCCTCGATGGCGAGACGGTCAGCCTCCGCCCGCGCGCCGGCGATGATCGCGCCGGCCTCGGCCTCCGCCTGGCGCTGCCGGCGCTGATATTCCGCCAGCAGGGCCCGCGCCTCGTCCTTTAGCCGGCGCGCCTCGTCGAGTTCCGCCTTGATACGGGCGGTGCGCTGGTCGAGCCCGTCCACCATCAGCTTGTGCACGCGGAAATAGATCAGCACGCCGATGAAGATGACGAAGGCGACCGCGACCCAGAATTCGGCTCCGAACATCGCTATTCCTCAGCGCTTGAGCGTATCGGCGACGGCGGTGGCGACCTCGGGCGCCGCCGGCACGCTCCCGATCAGCTTTTCGACGATCGCCGATGCGGCCTCGACGGCGATGCCCTGCACATTGGCCATGGCCGCCAGCTTCTTGGCGGCAATGACGTCTTCGGCCTCCGCGATGCGGGCCAGGAGCGTGGCATCCAGCGCCTTGCGGGCGGCTTCGGCTTCGGCGGCCTGTTTCTGGCGGGTCTCGTTGGCGAGCGCCTGGGCGCGGTTGCGGGCGCCCGCCAGCGACGCCTCGTAAGCCGCGAGCGCCGCGTCCGACTCGTCCTTGAGGCGCCTGGCCTCGGCCAGATCGCCCTCGATGCGCTGCCGCCGCTCTTCGAAGATGGCGCCGATGCGCGGCAGCGCGATCCGCGACATCAACAGGTAGAGCGCCACGAAGGTCAGCGCGAGCCAGAGGAACTGAGACGCGAAGGTCTCCTTCTGGAACGGCGGAAACCCGCCGCCATGTTCCGAGCCCGGAACATGTTCCGTGGTCGCGGTCTCCTTGGCGTTCTTCTGGGCCATCGCGGTGTCCGCCGGCTCCGCTCAGAGCGCGAACAGCAGCAACAGCGCGATCAGCAGCGAGAAGATGCCGAGCGCCTCGGTCACCGCGAAGCCGAAGATCAGGTTGCCGAACTGGCCCTGCGCGGCCGACGGATTGCGCAGCGCGGCGGCGAGATAGTGGCCGAAGATGGTGCCGACGCCGACGCCGGCGCCGCCCATGCCGATGCAGGCGATGCCAGCGCCAATGTATTTTGCGGCAGTCGGGTCCATGAGAAAGCTCCTTTGGGGTGGGGTTGAACGAACGGGCGCCTCAATGGCCCGGGTGAATCGCATCGTTGAGATAGATACAGGTGAGGATGGCGAAGACATAGGCCTGCAGGAAGGCCACCAGCAGTTCCAGCGCGGTGAGCGCGACCGTCAGCCCGAGCGGCAACACCGCGCCGAGCCAGCCCAGGAAACCGAGGCTGCCGAGCATCACGACGAACCCGCCGAACACCTTGAGGGTGATGTGGCCGGCCAGCATGTTGGCGAACAACCGCACGCTGTGGGAGATCGGCCGCGAAATGAACGAGAGCACCTCGATGAAGGTCACCAGCGGCAGGATATAGACCGGTATCCCGCTCGGCACGAACAGCTTGAAGAAGTGCAGCCCGTGCTTGCCGAAGCCATAGACGAGGACGGTGACGAACACGAGCAGCGCGAGCGAGACCGTGATGATGATATGGCTCGTCACCGTGAAGGCGTAAGGGATGAGCCCGATCAGGTTCACCGCCAGGATGAACATGAACAGCGAGAACACCAGCGGAAAGAACTTCATCCCCTCGCTGCCGGCGGTGCTGCGGAGCGTGTTGGCCACGAACTCGTAGGACATTTCCGCGACCGCCTGCATGCGGCCGGGCACCAGCGCGCGCGACGTGGTGGTGCCGATCATCAGGACGGTGATCACGGCGAGCGCGATCAGCATGAACAGCGCCGAATTGGTGAAGGCGATCTCCGTGCCGCCGATCCGGAACAGGGTGAAGATCTTGTCGATCTGGAATTGATGAATGGGATCCATAACCCGACAGTCCTGCCTTCGCCTTATCCGCTGCTCGCAAGCGCGGCAGTCATTGCCTCGATTCGGGCGGGCGCAACGTACTCTCCGGCACCACACCCGCCGCCCGCATCACGTTGAGAACACCCGCGGCGAAGCCAAGCAGCAGAAAAACGATCATGCCCCACGGCGAGATTCCGAGCCAGCGGTCGATGAGCCAGCCGATGCCGGCGCCGACCAGGACGCCGGCGACGAGCTCGGTCGACAACCGGAAGCCGCGGGCGATCGCCGAGGGATCGGCGGAGGGACGCTGCCCGGGCTCATTGTCGGAAGCACGGCCGGTTTGCTGTTTGCCGAGCCGTTCGCCGAGACGCCGCAACCTCGCGGAGAGCACGGCCTCGTCGGCGGCTGGTTGGTCGCGATCACTTTTTTCGCGCGCGTCGTCGGCCATGATGTCGACATCCGCGACGTTTTCGGTGAGATCGCGGCACGTCCGCCGCCCCGGAGGCGGGCGGAACATACGCATTGGGTCATAGCGAGTCAAGAATCGCACGGCTGGAGCTAAGTCATTGAACACGAAAACGAATAGGCGTTTTTGGCAGGGCTGCGAAGGCGACACCGGCGCCCGGCCGGCGCGGCCTCCGGGGTGTTTGGCAAAGGCCGCGGCCGTGGCAATCCTGCGGTTCTTCGCGGCCCGGCAAGGTGATAATCTGGCGCCTCGGCCCTGTTTGAGTCCGCCGGGCCGACCTCGCATGGGGCGCAAGGAGAGAACCATGATCCGCACCGGCCTCTTTGCCGTGATCGTCGCCAGCCTCCTGGGCGCGGCGCCAGCAGCCTTTGCGCAAACCGGCCCGGTCGAGAACGAGGACGCCCGCTATAGCTTCCATCGTACCGACGACGGCTACCTTCGGCTCGACGGCCGGTCCGGCCAGGTCTCGATCTGCGCCCGCCGCCCGGCCGGCTGGGCTTGCCAGACGGCGCCTGACGAACGCGCCGCGCTCGAAGCCGAGATCGCGCGGCTGCAGGCCGACAATTCCGCCCTCAAGAAGGAGCTGCTCTCGCACAACCTGTCCCTGCCGACCGGCGTCAACGCGGATCCGCCGCCGAGCAAGGTGGACGAGCCGCGCATGCAACTGCCGAGCGACGCCGAGTTCAACCGGATGATGGCGTTCATCGAAAAGGTCTGGAAGCGGCTGGTCGAGATGATCGTGAATACCCAGAAGGACATCCTGAAGAAGTCGTGACGCTGCGGGGCGCGACGGAGGTTACGGTGAGCCGGCTGTCCGCGATCGTGAGCGTCACGCCGAACCTCGCCGCGACCGCGACGCTCGCGATCGAGACGCACGGACCGGGGTTCAGCGAGTTCACCCGCGAGGCTGCGCGTTTCATCGCCGATGCCGGCGCGCAAGACGGCGTGCTTTACATGTTCCTGCGGCACACCTCCGCGTCCCTGGTAATCCAGGAAAACGCCGATCCCGACGTGCAGACCGATCTCGCCGCCGCGCTCGAGCGGCTCGCCCCCGCGGATGCCGGCTGGGTGCACGACACCGAAGGCCCCGATGACATGCCGGCGCACGTCAAGTCCATGGTCACGGGCGTGTCGCTGCACGTGCCGGTGATCGGCGCAAGGCTCGCGCTCGGCACCTGGCAGGGTATCTATCTCGCCGAGCACCGCGCGCAGCCGCACCGGCGCGAGGTCGTGTTGCAATTCATCGGGACGCGGCGCTGACGCTTGCCGCACCGGCGCATCACGGTCTCGCCGCCATTTCAAAGGCCAGGACAACACGGTAGCATCCGCATCGTCGGATGCGACCTGCATCGGGCTGCGAGAAGCCCGGATCAAGGGAGAGGGAAACGGTTGGCCGAGACGACGCACTATCGTTTGGTCATTGCCGACGACCACCCGCTGTTCCGCGGCGCCATGCGCGAGGCGGTCTCCGGCCTGTTCAGGGATGCCGATATCGGCGAAGCCGGTTCCTTCGACGATGTGGCGAAGCTGCTGGAGCGCGGCGGCGAGGTCGACCTCATCCTGCTCGACCTGACGATGCCGGGCGTGCGCGGCTTTTCCGGCCTCATGTACCTGCGCGCGCAGTATCCGAGCGTGCCGATCGTGGTGGTGTCGGCGAACGATGACCCGGCCGTGATCCGCCGCTGCCTGGATTTCGGCACCTCCGGTTTCATTCCCAAGACGCTCGGCATCGAGGAGATGCGCGCCGCCATCAAGCGCGTGCTCGACGGCGGTGTCTGGACCCCGCCCGACGTCGACCTCAAGCGGGGATCGGACGCCGAAACGTCAGTCCTCCTGGCGCGGCTCGCGTCGCTGACCCCGCAGCAGGTGCGGGTGCTGATGATGCTGTCGGAGGGGCTGCTCAACAAGCAGATCGCCTACGAGCTCGGCGTCTCCGAGGCGACCGTCAAGGCGCACGTCTCGGCCATCCTGCAGAAGCTCGGCGTCGAGAGCCGCACCCAGGCCGTGATCGCCGCGGCCAAGATCGAGCTCGGCCAGTGGAGCCAGACGCCGGCGGAGCATTGAGGAGGGCTGCTTGCCGTCGGCATTGGTATCCGTGTCGGCGATCGGCGCGGGTCACGCGCTGCCCCGGTCCCGCTCGAACCGGTTGATCTCGCGCAATTCGGGAAACAGCCGCATCCAGATCAGCGCCACCACGATGGTGCCGATGCCCCCGATCAGCACCGAGGCGACGGCGCCGAATGACGCCGCCATGAGGCCGGCGCGGAAATCCCCCAAGGTGTTCGAGGTGTTGGTGAACAGCGAGTTGATCGCGCTGACGCGCCCGAGCAGCGCGTCCGGAGTCTCGACCTGCACCAGCGCGAAACGGATCACGATGCTGACCGCGTCGGAGGCGCCGAGCACCACCAGCGCGGCCAGCGACAATGGAAACGAGGTGGAGAGCCCGAAGACGATGGTGGCCACGCCGAACAGCGCGACGCATGCGAACATGATCCGGCCGAGCGCGTGGTTGATCGAATAGCGCGTCAGGATGACCGACGCTGCCAGCGCACCGACGGCGGGCGCGGAACGCAGCAGGCCGAGGCCCCAGGGCCCGGTGCCGAGAATATCCTTGGCGAAGATCGGCAACAGCGCGGTGGCGCCGCCAAGGAGCACCGCGAACAGGTCGAGACTGATCACGCCCAACAAGAGCCGCCGGTCGCGGATGAAGCCGACGCCGGCGAACAGCGTCTCGAAGGTGAGCGGCCGGCGGCTTTGCACCGGCAGCTCGGCGCGGATCAGCGTCATGAACAGGACGGCGGTCGCGAACAAGCACGTGCACAGCGCATAGACGAGCGAGGGACTCGCCGCATAGATGAGGCCACCGAGCGCGGGCCCGCTGATGACGGCGGTCTGGCCGGCCGAAGTGGAGCCGGCGATGGCGCGCGGGAGCAGCGATTGCGGCACCAGTCCCGGGATGATGGCCTGCCAGGTCGGCGTCTCGAAGGCGCGCGCCGTCGCGACCACGAACACGATCGCGAACAGGTACTCTTTGGTGAGCCAGCCTTGCAAACTGCCGAGCCCCAGCAGCGCGGACGCGAGCACGTTCACGCACAGGCTGACGCGAACGATGCGGAGGCGGTTGTAACGGTCGGCGACGTGCCCGATCAGGACCGTCAGCAGCACCACCGGCACGAACTGGATGAGACCGACGAGTCCCAGGTAGAAGGCGCTGCCGGTGAGCTCGTAGACCTGCCAGCCGATCGCCACGCCCTGCATGTGGAAGGCGCAGACCGACGCCAGCCGCGACCACCAGAACAGGACGAAAGACCGCTGCTCCAGCAACCCGGGCGGGGCGGTGGGCGCGGACGATTCAAATTTTGAAGGGGGCGAATTCAAGGGGTCCGGATCGGCTTGCGCGACCCGTTATGGCATTCGCGCGGCGCTTGCGCAAACGCCGCATTGCAAATCCCGCGTCACCTCGGCGGCGGCGTGTAACCTTTCGGCGCCTCCTGCATCAGCGCGAGCGTGTGGCCGTCGGGATCCGTGAAGAACGCCATCCAGAGGTCGTGGTCGTCCATCCTGGCGATCAGGTGGGGCTTTGCGCTGAAGCTCACGCCGCGCGCTTCCAGTTCGCCGACCGCGAGCGCGATGTCGGCGCAGCGGAAGTAGATGACCGAGGCGCGCGCGACGTCCTCCGGTGCACGCGCCTTTTCGATCATCAGCCGCACCCCGGCGCAGTCGAAGAAGACGAGATCGCCGAAGCGGTAGAGCTTGCGCAGCCCGAGCGTCGTTCCATAGAAGGCTTCGGCGTGGTCGACATCGCCGGCGGCGAGCGCAATCTGGCCGATGTGGCTCAGGTCAAGGACCATGGGTGGCTCGCCGGAAACGCCCCGTCATTCCGGGATTGTCGCCGGCTTGCTCGTGTCTTGGACCTGGATCACGAGATACTTGAGCGGCTGGGTCGCGCTGGCGTTGCGCGAGATGGCATGGAGCGCGTTCGGCGGCTCGTAGAACACTTCGCCGGCCTTCAAGGTACGCACCGGCCCGTCGTCGATCTTCACCTCGTAGCTGCCTTCCAGGATGTAGCCGACCGTGTGACTGCCCGGATGCCGGTGGGCTCCGCTGCCGTTGCCCGGATCGCGCTCGGTGAGGCGGACGGTGAACTGGCGGCCGAGCACGTCGGCCATCACCTGCTTGAAGAGCTCGGTGCTGCGCTGCCCCGTGGGGGCGGGCTGCGCCAGAACCGGCGAGGAAAACAGCGTGCCCACGTGGGCATTGGTCACGAGAAACGTCGCCGCCGCAGCCGCGCATCCGACGACGGCATGAGAGATGATGGTTCTGATCTGCATGGTTCGTCCTCCCTGGTCAGCGCTGCTGGTCATCTTACTCCGCCGCCGCCACCCGTTGCACGCGGCATTGCGCCAGCAGCGCGCGCAGCGCCGCCGGCTTGATCGGCTTGTTGAGCACCTGGATGGCCTGGGCGCGCGCCTCCTCGCGCACGCCGGGGCCGCGGTCGGCGGTGATCAGGATGGCGGCAATGTCGGCGCCGAGGCGCTGCCGCAGCGTCGCGATGGCCTCGACGCCGTTGCCGCTGTCGAGGTGGTAATCGATCAGGAGCGCGTCGGGCGCGACCTTGCTCTCCGCCAGCGCCGCGAGCGCGCTCTCGAGATCGGGCGCCTTGAGCACGCGGCAGCCCCAGCCGCCGAGCAGCGTCTCCATGCCGTCCAGGATCGTGAGTTCGTTGTCCACGCAAAGGACCGCGATGCCCGCGAGCTGCCCGCGATCGAGGTCGGGCGCGTCGCGTCCCGGAGCGCGCGCCGGCACGGCGGCGGAGCGGGGAAGCTCGACCGAGAACAGCGAACCGCGGCCGACCGTCGAGACAACCTCGATCCTGTGGTCGAGCACGCGCCCGATCCGCTCCACGATCGAAAGGCCAAGCCCGAGCCCGCGCGCCACCTTGGCGCCCTGCTCGAGACGGTGGAACTCCTTGAAGATCGCCTGCTTCTTCGAGCGCGGAATGCCGAGCCCGGTGTCATAGACGTCGATGCGCAGGCGGCCGCGGCGGCGCCGGCAGCCGACCAGCACGCGCCCCTTGGGGGTGTATTTGATCGCGTTCGAGACCAGGTTCTGCAGCAGCCGCCGCAACAGCCGCCGGTCGGACTTGGCCGCGAGCGAGCACGGCACGAAATCGAGCCGAAGGCCTTTCTCGTGCGCCAGGGGAGCGAACTCGACTTCGAGCTGGCGCAGCAGCTCGTCGATGCGGAAGCTCACGATCTCGGGCTTGAGCGCGCCGGTGTCGAGCCGCGAAATGTCCAGGAGCGCGGCCAGGATCTCCTCGACCGCGTCGAGCGAGGCGTCGATGTTGCCGACGAGCTGGGCATCCTCGCCGCGCCCCTGGCGCTCGACCAGGCTGGTGACGTAGAGCCGCGCGGCGTTGAGCGGCTGCAGGATGTCGTGGCTCGCCGCGGCCAGGAAGCGGGTCTTGGAGACGTTGGCCTCGTCGGCCTGCGCCTTGGCGCGGCCGAGCTCGCTGTTGAGCCGCGTCAGCTCCTCGGTGCGCTCCTGCACGCGGCGCTCCAGCGATTCATTGGCGCGCTCCAGCTCCTCGGCGGCCTTCACGCTGGGCGTGATGTCGGTGAAGGTGGTGACGATGCCGCCGTCGGGCATGTGGTTGGCGCGCACCTCCATGACCAGGTCACGCGCGACGAAGCGCTCGAGGAACGGCTCACTTGCTGAAACGTAGCGCGCGATGCGTTCACGCACGAGGGCATCGGCGGCGTCCGCGTCGGGCGCGGCTTGCGCGGCATTGGAGCGCAGGATTTCGTCGAGCGGCGTGCCGACGCGGGTGAACTGCGACGGCAGCTCGAGCATCTCGCCGAATTGCCGGTTCCAGCAGATCAGTTGCAGGTCCTTGTTGAACACCGCGATGCCCTGACGCACGTGGTCGAGCGCGGTCTGCAGGATCTCCCGGTTGTAGTGGATCGCCGCGTTGGCGTCGTCGAGCAGCTTCAAGGCCGCCTTGGTGGAGACCGTACGCTTGCGCAGGAGCAGCGAGAGCACCAGGCGCGACGACGCCGCCCCGATCGCCGAGGCGAGCAGGTGCTCGGCATAGCGCAGGAGCTGGAAATCGGCCTCGGCTTTGGGGTCGAGGCTGATCCCGCGCGTCTCCGCATAGCTGTCGAAGGAGGTGCGGGCGCGCTCCTCGCCCAGATAGCGCGCGACCGTGGTGGTCAGTTCCTCGATCGTGACCGAGGAACGCCAGAGCCGGAAACTCGGCGCGATCGGCGCGAGATCGGACGGCACGAACAGGTCGGCCTGCACCCGCTCGATCGACGCGGGCGCGCGCGTCGAGGAAAACGCCACATAGGCCAGGATGTTGAGGGCAAGGCTCCAGATCACGCCGTGGACCAGCGGCGGCAGGTCGATCCCGAACAGCGCCTGCGGCCGCAGCAGCGCGAGCCCGAAGGGTCCTTCGCTGAGGATGGCGGTGCCGACGATGCCGGCGTCGGCGAAGCTCGGCAGCAGGAGCGTATAGGCCCAGGCCAGGATGCCGATGGTCATCCCGGCGAGCGCGCCGCGTGCGGTGGCGCGGCGCCAGACCAGACCGCCGAAAAAAGCCGGCGCCAGTTGCGCGATGGCGGCGAAGGACAGAAGCCCGATCGAGGCGAGCTGGGCGTCGCCGGCGAGGCGGTAATACATATAGGCGAGGAACAGGATCGCGAAGATCGCCACGCGCCGCACCGCCAGCAGCAGCCAGCCGACGCTGTAGCGGCCGCTGGTGAAGGCGTTGCGCCGTTTCAGCACCAGCGGCATGACGATGTCGTTCGAGACCATGATGGCGAGCGCCACCGTCTCGACGATCACCATGGCGGTCGCCGCCGACAGGCCGCCGACGAAAGCCGCGAGCGTGAACACGTCGGAGCGGGCGGCGAGCGGCAACGCCAGCACGAACATGTCGCTGTCGATCGGTCCGCTCCCGAGCTCGTTGCCGGCGCCGAACCTGATCAGGCCGGCGAGCGCGATCGGCACCACGAACAGGTTGATCAGCACCAGGTAGAGCGGGAACATCCAGGCGGCGCGCCTGATCTCGTCTTCGCTGTTGTTCTCGACCACGGTGACGTGGAACTGCCGCGGCAGCAGAACGATCGCGAACAGCGACAGGAACGTCATGACGATCAGCGTGCCGGCCGCCGGCGCGCGCGTGAGCACCGCGGCGGTGGCCGGCTGCTCCATGGCCTGCGTGAACAGCGCGGCAGGTCCGTCGAACATCCAGAACGTCACGAACACCCCGACAGCCACGAAGGCGACCAGCTTGACGATCGACTCGGCAGCGATCGCCAGCATCAGGCCGTCCTGGTGCTCGGTGGCGTCGATGTGGCGGGTGCCGAAGAGCACCGCGAAGGCCGCCATCGAGAGCGCGACGAAGAGCGAGATGTCGCCGAGCACCAACTGCGTCGCGCCGCTCGCGGGTCCGATATGAACCAGGATGGTGGAGAGCGAGGACGACACCGCCTTGAGCTGCAGCGCGATGTAGGGGATCGTCCCGATGATCGCGATCAGCGCCACGGCGGCGGCGACGGTCTGCGCCTTGCCGTAGCGCGCGGCGATGAAATCGGCGATCGACGTGGTGTTCTGCGCCTTGGCCAGCCGCACGATGCGCATGATCAGCGGCGAGGCCAGCCCGATCATCAGGATGGGGCCGATATAGATCGTCAGGAAGTCGAAGCCGGTGCGCGAGGCGAGGCCGACCGAGCCGAAGAAGGTCCAGCTCGTGCAATAGATCGCCAGCGAGAGCGGATAGATGAGATGGCGCCACCGGCTGGTGCGGCCGACCCGCTGCGCACCGTCGCCATAGCTCGCCACCACGAACAGCAGCCCGATGTAGCCGAGCGCGACGGCGATGACGACCCAGCCTTGCAGCATGCTCGATCCTGCGACGCCGTCGGGCCGGGGCCCTCGGGCCGTTTGGAGGCAAGTCTAGCGCACGCGAAGGTCGTCGCGAACGCAAACGAATGGTAACGGCGTGCGCCGCGCGTCCCGATTTCTGTCCCCCGATACCGCCAGCGCGAGAAATGTTGCAATTTTTTTGCGAACCACGCAACGTGCGAGTGCAACTACTTAAATATACAATCAAAAGAGGACAGACGAATGGCGGAACAGATCGGTTCGAGTGCCGAATTGTTCATCGTCGACGATGACCCCAGCGTGCGCGAAGCACTCTCCCTCGTGTTCTCGCACGCGGGCTATGCGGTTCACGATTTTGCCGAGGGCACATCGTTTCTGGCCGCCGCGCGGTCGCATACGCCGTCGTGCGTCCTGCTCGATGTCCACATGCCCGGCCGCTCCGGCATCGACATCCTCAAGGAGCTCGATGCGCAGCACTACGGCGCGCCGGTCTTCGTCATCTCCGCGCAGGGCGATATTCCGCTCGCCGTCGACGCGATCAAGAACGGCGCCTTTGATTTCATCGAAAAGCCGTTCGACCTCTCCGCCGTCGTCGCACGCGTGCGCAGCGCCATCGAAGGCCGCAAGCCGCCCGCGCCCAACGGTCATGGCGAGGATCTGCGAACGCGAAAGTTTCGCGGCAAGGAGCTCCTCACTCCGCGCGAGCGCGAAGTCCTGGCGCAGATTGCCGGGGGCGCCTCGAACAAGGAGGCGGGCCGGCGGCTCGGCATCAGCCCGCGCACCATCGAGGTGCATCGGGCGCGCATCATGGAGAAGCTCAATGCCAAGAACGCGGCCGATCTGGTGCGCATCGTGCTCAGCGAGGGCAGCGGCGCGTGAGCGACGCCGAGCCATGATGGCGGGCGATGCATGGCCTGCGCGGCCGTCATTTGACGGCGCCGCGCGCACGCGGCATTGATCTGCGCGATCGCGGACGGCAGGACACGCGTCCCTGCGCACAGACGTGCCGCGCGGCAAAACCGATCGATGCTGCCGTCCTTTCCTCCGCGACACGTGCTCCTCCCGGCCGCCGAGACGATGCTGGTCGCCGCGGCAGGCGGCGTCATTTTCGCCAAGCTGGGAATTCCTGCGGGCCTGGTGTCAGGCTCGGTGCTGGCGGTCGCCATCGCGGCGCTGGCGGGCCGGCCGATGGGCGTGCCGTCGCCGGTGTCGCGCGTGTGCTTCGTGCTGATCGGGATCCTGCTGGGCGCGATCGTGACGCCCGAGACGCTGCATGGCATGGCGACCTGGCCGCTCAGCATCGCCGTGCTGGCGATGGCGACGATCTGCATGATCGTCGCGACCACCTGCTATCTGCGGTTCGTCCACGGCTGGGGTTGGGTTTCCGCCTTTCTCGGCGCGAGCCCCGGCGCGATGGCGCAGGTGCTGGCGCTCTCGGCGGAGTTCAAGGCCGACCTGCGCGGCATCGCGATCGTGCAGGTGATGCGCGTGCTGCTGGTGACCATCGGGCTTCCCGGCGGCCTGGCGCTGTTCGGGCTGGCCGCGGGCTCGATGATCGCGGTGCCGGAACCGGCCGGCGGCTCGTCGCCGACCGAGCTTCTGCTCCTCGTCGCCGTATCGACGGCGTCCGCGCTGTGCCTGACCTGGGCCCGGTTCCCGGGCGGACTGTTGTTCGGCTCCATGTTTGGCTCGGCCATCCTGCACGGCACCGGATGGGTGCATGCGGTGCTGCCGTGGTGGCTCGGCAGCACGGCCGTCATCGTGCTCGGCGCCATGGCAGGATCGCGTTTTGCCAACACGAGCTTCCGCACCTTCCTCGACTATCTCGGCGCCGCCTTCGGCTCATTCGCAGTCGCGGTCGGAGTGGCGTCGATGTTCGCGTTCATCGTGATGGCGTTCCTGCCCTTCCGCCCGGCCGACGTGATCATCGCCTTCGCGCCCGGCTCGCAGGACCAGATGATGCTGCTGGCGCTCGCCTTGCAGCTCGATCCGGTCTATGTCGGCGCCCATCACCTGTCGCGCTGGCTGGTGGTCACCTTCTCGATCGCCATCTTCGCCAAGACGGTCACCCGCGGCCAGGCGCCGCCGCCCGAGAAGACGCGCTGGAAGCGGCCCGGGCAAGGCACGTTCGACGATTGAATATTTTGACCTGTCACCGGAGGTGCGAGCGCAGCGAGCCTCGAAGGCGACGGCCCGACCGCTGCAACATGGAGAGCGGTCGGCAGATGCGGACGATCACTCCGCCGCGAGCGCGCGCTTCTTGAGCGGCAGACCGAGCCGGTCCCAGACCTCGACCAGAGCCTCGGCGAGGACGTCGATCAGCATGTCCTCGTGATAAGGCGTCGGCGTGATGCGCAGCCGCTCGGACCCCTTCGGCACGGTGGGATAATTGATCGGCTGGATATAGATGCCGTGCTCGGCAAGCAGGAGGTCGGTCGCCTTTTTGCACTTCTCCGCATCGCCCACGAATACCGGCACGATGTGGGTGTCGTTCGGCATCACCGGCAGGCCGGCGGCGTTGAGCACGGCCTTGACGCGCGCGGCACGCTCCTGGTGGCGCTCGCGCTCGAAGGTCGAGGTCTTGAGGTGGCGGATGGCGGCGGTGGCGGCCGCGCAGATCGCGGGCGGCAGCGCGGTGGTGAAGATGAAGCCCGGCGCGTAGCTCCGCACCGCGTCGATCAGCGCGGCGCTGCCGGCGATGTAGCCGCCGAGGCAGCCGAACGCCTTGGCGAGGGTTCCTTCCAGCACGTCGACGCGGTCCATCGCGCCCTGCTGCTCGGCCATGCCGGCGCCGCGCAGGCCGTACATGCCGACCGCGTGCACCTCGTCCGCATAGGTCATGGCGCCGTAGCGCTCGGCGAGATCGCAGATGCGGTCGACCGGCGCGGTGTCGCCGTCCATCGAATAGAGCGTCTCGAACACGATCAGCTTGGGCCGGCGCGGATCGGCGGCGCGCAACAGCTCCTCCAGATGCGTCATGTCGTTATGACGGAAGATCTGCTTGTCGGCGCCCGACTGGCGCACGCCCTCGATCATCGAATTGTGGTTCCAGGCGTCGGACAGGATCAGGCAGTTCGGCATCAGCCTGACCATGGTGGAGATGCCGGTCTCGTTCGACACATAGCCTGAGGTGAACACGAGCGCCGCCTGCTTGCGGTGAAGGTCGGCGAGCTCATGTTCGAGGCTGACCAGCGGATGGTTGGTGCCGGCGATGTTGCGGGTGCCGCCCGCACCGGTGCCCATGCGGGTCGCGGTCTCCACCATGGCGCCGATCACCTTGGGATGCTGGCCCATGCCGAGATAGTCGTTGGAGCACCACACCACCACGTCGCGCGGCCCCTGCGGAGAATGCCAGATGGCGCGCGGGAAGCGCCCGGCGATCCGCTCGAGGTCGGCAAACACGCGATAGCGCCGCTCGTCCCGCAGCCGCGCCAGAGCGTCGGCGAAAAACACGTCGTAATTCATCGAGACCCTTCCCTGGCAAGCACGCCTTTTTATTGGGATTTGGAACGCTCCCAGGGTAGTTTTAGAAGGCTTCCAGGCCCTTTGTCGAGGGGGAGGAGCGAGCGGCCACGCGGCGGCGCGGCGGCCATGGCGTACCCGGAAGGATGGGTGGATGACGGAGCACGGCCTCCAGCACGGTCTCACCAATTACGGCGACCGCGACTTTTCGCTCTATCTGCGGCGTTCGTTCGCGCAGTCGATGGGCTATTCGCGCGAGATGCTGGCGCGGCCCGTGGTCGGCATCGCCTATACGGGCTCGGGCTTCAACAACTGCCACCGCCACTTCCCGGAGCTCCTGGAGGCGGTCAAGCGCGGCGTCTTGTGCGCGGGCGCGCTGCCGATCGAGTTCCCCACCATCTCGCTCGGGGAGGTGTTCCTGAGCCCGACCAGCCTCAAGTACCGCAACCTGATGTCGATCGACACCGAGGAGATGATCCGCGCCCAGCCGATGGACGCGGTCGTGCTCATGGGCGGCTGCGACAAGACCGTGCCGGCGCAGCTCATGGGCGCGATCTCCGCCGGCCGGCCCGCGATCATGCTGGTCGCCGGCCCGATGATGACCGGACGCCATCGCGGCGAGCGGCTCGGCGCCTGCACCGACTGCCGCCGCTTCTGGGCGCGCTATCGCGCCGGCGAGGTCGGGGCGGAGGAGATTTCCGAGGTCGAGGGCCGCCTCGCCGTCACCGCCGGCACCTGCGCGGTGATGGGCACGGCCTCCACCATGGCCTGCCTCGCCGAGGCGCTCGGCCTGATCCTGCCCGGCACCGCCGCCATCCCGGCGGTGCACGCTGACCGGCTGCGCGCCGCGGAGGCGACCGGCGCGGCGGTGGTCAATCTCATCGGCTCGGCGGTGACGCCGGACAAGATCGTCGACGCGAAGTCGGTCGAGAACGCGCTGCGGGTGCTGCTTGCGCTCGGCGGCTCGACCAATGCGGTGATCCATCTCACCGCCATCGCCGGCCGCGCCGGCGTCAAGGTCACGCTCGACCAGCTCAACGCGCTGTCCGACACCACGCCGGTGCTGGTCAACCTCAAGCCGGTCGGCAACGGCTACATGGAGGATTTTTTCGCGGCCGGCGGGATGGGCGCGCTTCTGCGCGAGCTCAAGCCGCTGCTCCACCTCGACTGCCTGACCGTCACCGGCGAAACGCTGGGCGAACGGCTCGCCGCCGACAGCGAGACTTTTGTCGACCGCTCGATCATCGCCGAGCGCGACAAGCCGCTGGAAGCGCAAGGCGGGCTCGTCGCGCTGTTCGGCAACCTCGCGCCCAAGGGTGCGATCCTCAAGCGCTCGGCAGCGGATGCCAAGCTGTTCGAGCACGAGGGCCGGGCCGTCGTGTTCACCTCGCTCGCCGATCTCGCCGCGCGCATCGACGATCCGAAGCTCGACGTCGCGCGCGAGGACATTCTCGTGCTGCAGAACGCCGGGCCCCATTCGCCGGAGGCGATGCCGGAGGCCGGCTACCTGCCGATCCCGAAGAAGCTCGCGCAGGTGGGCGTCAAGGACATGCTCCGCGTCTCCGACGCGCGCATGAGCGGCACCGCCTTCGGGACCATCGTGCTGCATGTCACGCCCGACGCGGCCGCGGGCGGACCGCTCGCGCTGGTGCGCGACGGCGACCGCATCCGGCTCTCGGTGAAGGCGCGGCGGATCGAGCTCCTGGTCGAGGAGGCCGAGTTGAACCGGCGCGCCGCGGCACTGCCGCCCGCGGCCGACAAGCCCGCGCGCGGCTATGCCAAGCTCTACGCGCAGGAGATCCTCGGCGCCGACGAGGGCTGCGATTTCGCATTCCTGAGGCCATCGTGAGGGAGGCGCCGGTGAAGAACGAAACCATCAGATATCCGGTCGGGGATCTCGATTGCCGCGGCGAGTTGTTGTGGGACGAGACCGCCGCGTCATCTCCGCTGTTGCTGATGGCGCCGAACTGGCTCGGAGTCACCCCGGACAACATCGACGTCGGCCGCATGCTGGCCGGCAAGGGCTACGTCGTGTTCGTCGCCGACATGTTCGGCGAAGGCAAGAGGCCGAAGGGCACCGAAGACCCGATGGAGTTCCTGCGCCCGCTGTTCTCCGATGCCTCGCAGACGCGCCGCCGCATCGTGGCCGGCTTCGACGCGATGACCCGGGAGGCGGGCGCGCGCGGCCTCGGCGGCAAGCGGCGCGCCGCGATCGGCTACTGCTTCGGCGGACATAATGTGCTCGATCTCGCGCGCGCGGGCGCCGATGTCGCCGCCGTCGTCTCGGTCCATGGCGTGCTGGCGACGCCGATGCCGGCCGGCAAGGGCGACATCAAGGCCGCGGTCCTCGTCCTGCACGGCGTCGCCGATCCGATCTCGCCCAAGGCGCATCGCGAGATGTTCGAGGCCGAGATGGTCGCGGCCGGCGCGCGCTGGTATTCGCTTGTGTTCGGAAACGTCGTGCACGCCTATACCATGCCCGGAATGAACAACCCGCCGGTCGCGGTCTACGACGAGCCGGCCACCCGCCACGGCTACGCGCTCGCGCATGCGTTCATCGCGGATGCGTTTGCGGGGAAGCTATGAACTTCCTGGGTTACAAATGCTCTTGCTCGGCCTCATGCTGAGGAGCGTTGCGAAGCAACGCGTCTCCAAGCATGGGGGCGGAGTAGGCATCGGAGACGCACAGTGATCCGCACCGTCACCGGCGATGTCGAGAGCATCAGCGGGCGTATCCTCGCGCACGAGCATCTTCAGATCGACCTCTCGGCGCAGAAGGGGCCGGCCAACAAGGTCGGCGAGGCGGAAATCCCGGCCGTGGTCGAGGACCTGCGCCAGGCCAAGGAGTACGGCCTCGCCGCCATCACCGACCTCAGTGCGCCGCTGTGGGGACGCGCGCCGGCGGCGTTGCGCCGGATCAGCGAGGCGGCCGGCGTGCTGGTCGTGTGCGCGGCCGGCTACTACTGGGATCCGTTCCCGGACGTGGCCGAGAACGCGCCGGTGGAAAAAATCCGCGACGCCATGATCGGGGAGGTCGAGACCGGCGCCGACGGCACCGACGTGCGCTGCGGCGTGATCAAGGTCGGCACCGCGCGCGAACCGAACGAGCCGGCCGAGCGGCTCTTTCGCGCGGCGGCCGCGGCCTCCAAGGCCACCGGCGCGCCGGTGATCACGCATACGTCGAGCCCCGATCAGGCCGCCTGGCACGTGCGCGTGCTCGAGCGCGCGGGCATGGACATGTCGCACGTGGTGATCAGCCACATGGGCGCGGCGAAGGACGTCTCCGCGCTGGTCGAGCTCGCGCGCGCCGGCGTGTTCATGGGCGTCGACAAGGTGAGCTTCCCGAAGGGGCCGAGCAACGTCGAGCTTGCCGATCTGGTGCGCGACGCCTGCGACAAGGGACTGGAGCGGCAGATCATCCTGTCGTCGGACATCGCGCGCCGCACGCTGCTCTCGCGCTACGGCGGCAGGGGCTATTGCACGGTGTTTCGCGACTTCGTGCCGATGCTCGAGGAGCGCGGGATTCCTGCGGCCACGATCGAGACCATGTTGTGCGACAACCCGGCGCGGATGTTGCGGCTGGCCCGCTAGGACAAACGGCGCGCAACGCGCGTTGCCTACGCCACAGGGCGCGATCCGGCGCCCTCCCCGAGGCGGTCATCGCCGAACCGGCGATCCCCTACTCGCCCCCGCTGCCGGTCAAGTTCATCGCCTCGTTGGCGGCCTTGATCACGTCCGGCGGCATCGCATAGGCGCGCTGCATGATCGTGGCGACCTTCTCGCCGGTGACTTCCTCGAGGTCGATGTTCGACTTCTTGGCGTCGGCGATCAGGCCGGGGTCGGCCATCGCCTCGTGGAAGGCCTTGCGCAGCGCCGCGACCCTGTCGGCGGGGGTGCCGGGCGGCGCCAGGATCGGACGGTCCATCTCCATCGGCGCGAGGATGAGCTGGAGGACCTGCTTGGTCTTGTCGTCCTGGGTGAACTCGATGAGCGCGGGCACGTCGGCGAATTCCGGATCGCGCTCGAGCGCGATCTGGATCGGCACCGACACCTTCCTGGTCGGGAACCATTCCGGGCGCGTGGACTTGATCGAGGACTTCAGGCCGCCGCAGCGGCCGTGCACCTCGCCGCGCTCCATCGCCAGATAGACGTCGTTGCCGCCCTTGTAGCCGGAGACGATCTTGATCTTGGTCCCGAACAGCTTGTTGATCATGGCCGGCATGGTCTCCATCTGCGAGCCCGCGCCGGTGCCGCCCACGATGTATTCCTTGTCGTAGAGGTCCTGCCACTTGGTGATGCCCGAAGCGGTCCACGACACGCAGATGCCGGTCGCGGCATTGATGCTGCCGATCCAGTTCATCTTCAGGGGATCGAAATTGGCGCCCTTGATGCCGTAGAGCGGCGCATAGGGGACGCTCGAATGCACGAGGCCGATGGTGGTGCCGTCCTTGGGCGCGACGTTCTGCAGGTAGATCATGGCCCGGATGCCACCGGCGCCCGGCATGTTCTGCACGACGATGTTGGGCTTGCCCGGGATGTGGGCGGAGAGATAGGGCGCGAACACGTGCGCATAGCTGGAGTAGCCGCCGCCCGCGCCGGCCGAGAGGATCCAGTTGATGCTCTTGCCCTTGTAGAAGTCGGCGATCGGATCGGCGGCGGCGGCGCTCGCGGCGATCCCGAAGATCGCGCAGCCCGCCAGCATGGCATTCATCGACCGCATGATGGTTCTCCTTCTTATTTGTTGCCGCAAGCCGCGTCGGGCAGACGGTGGGCTCCCGCTCTCCGCTCGCGGAGAGAGGGCCGGGATGAGGGGGAATTTCCAGGAACTCAGCTCGTAGAGAGTCCCCCCTCACCCGCTCGCTTCGCTCACGACCTCTCCCCGCACGCGGGGAGAGGTGGAGCAAGGGGCCTGAGATCGAACATATCGCACGAATGGAATAAAGTTGAAACTGCGTCTATTCCGCCGTCACGCCGCTGGCGTTCATGGCTTCGCGTGCGACATTGACGACGTCTGGCGGCAAGGCATAGACCTCGCCGAGGATGCTGGCGACTTTTTCGCCTGGAATCTCGCTCACCTCGAGGCCCATGCGGGCGGCATCGGCGCGGAAGCCGGGGTCGTTGACGGCGGCGTGGAATGCCTTGCGCAGCGCCGCGACGCGCTCGGGCGGTGTCCCGGGCGGAGCCAGGAACGGCCGGTCCATGTCCTGCGGCGCAAGCTGCAGCTTGAGCACCTGCAGGCTGAGTGCGTTGTTGGAGAATTCCAGGATCGCGGGCGCCTCCGGGAATAGCGGGTTGCGCTGGAAGTCGACCACGATCGGGACCACGACCTTCTTCTGCGGGAACCAGTCCGGGCGGGTCGAATTGATCGACGACACCAGGCCGGCGCAGCGGCCGTCGACCTCGCCACGCTCCATCGCGAGGTAGATCTCGTTGCCGCCTTTGTAGCCGGACACGATCTTGATCTTGGTGCCGAAGAAACGGTTGAGCACCGCCGGGATCGTCTCCATCGAGGAGCCGGCGCCGGTGCCGCCGACCGAGAATTCCTTCTCGAACACGTCCTTCCAGGTCTTGATCGGCGTGGTGTGCCAGAGCACGCAGATGGCCGGGCTGGCGTTGAGGCTGCCGAGCCAGTTCATGTCGCGCGGATCGAACCTGGCGCCCTTGGCGCCGTAGAGCGGGGCGAGCGGCACGCTCGAATGCACGAGGCCGATGGTGGTGCCATCCTTCGGCGCGATGGTCTGGAAATAGATCATCGCGCGGATGCCGCCGGCGCCCGGCATGTTCTGCACCACGATGCGCGGATGGCCCGGGATGTGGGCGGCGAGATAGGGCGCGAAGGCGTGCCCGTAGCTGGCGTAGCCGCCGCCCGCGCCGGCCGAGAGGATCAGGTTGATGGTCTTGCCGCGGTAGAAATCGGCGATCGGGTCGGCGGCGGCGGCGGTGGCGAGACTGGCGCCAAGGAGCGCGGCGGCAAGCCGCGCGATGAACTCACGGCATCTCATGCGATCGCCCCGGCGGGATTGTAGGGTGGGCAAACGCGCGCATGGCAAGACGATCGCCGCGCGCGGGGTCGCGCGTTGCGCGCCGTGCCCACGCGTCTGCCTTGCAGGGTCCGCCGCGATTGCGCGTGGGCACGGCGCTGCACTTTGGGTGCGGGAGGGGCGCAATGCTCGGTCCGCACCTTTGCCCACCCTACGGAGTCTAAGGCATTGAGCGACGGCATGATGGCTTTCCCTTGTAGTTGCCCACGCATCAGGATCAAGGCGCGTCTAGTCCGCCATCACGTCGATCAAGATCCCATCCGGGTCGGCGAGACGGTGCTGCCCCATGGCGCAACTGCGCTCGAACAGCTTGTCGAGCGCGGCGCCCTCCTTGCCGGTGCCGACCGGCGAGGGCATGAGGCGGGGGTTGTCGGCGGTGATGCGCTCGACGTCGGTCTTAAAGGCATCGACGCTCTCGACCTTGAAGCCGATGTGATCCATGCCGGGCGTGATGATGCCGGTGGCGTCGTAGTCGGTGATGTCCCAGGGCATGATGACGAGCGTCACGTGGCCGTCGGTGAGGTAGTGGTTGGGATCGTCGGCGCGCTTCTTGACGTTGGACGGGGACAGCTCGAACACATCGCGATAGAACACCGCCATGTCGTCGGGATTCATGGTGCGCAGCGCCACGTGGTTGATGTGGCGCGCATTGGCCTTGCCGTCGTTGTCGACGTAGATCGCCGTGCGGTTGGCCATGTCCTTCTGCGAGAGATCGAACACGTTGCCGTCCGGATCGTGGGTGGTGATGCCCGCGAACGGGCGGTTCGACGGCCGCTTGAGCCATTTCACCGACGAGTACGACTTGCGCATGCGGTCGAACACGGTGTCGCAATCCTCGACCTGGATGCCGAAGTGGTCGAGGCCGGCGGCGCGCCCGGCGCGGCGCGGATTGATGTTGAGCCCCACATAGCCGTCTCCGACCGTGACGGCGCGGCCGGGCCGCGTCTTATCGGAGGTCTTCATGCCGAAGGCCGCGATGTAGAATTGCGCGAGTTGGGCGTAATTCTCGCTGACGATGGCGACGTGATTGATCTTGGACAACATGCTTTCCTCCCGCGGCGTTCGCCGTCCGGCATTGCGGCGATCCAGGCCAGTTTGCACGATTTTCGATTTCGAGGCGACAGGATTTTCCCGCGCGCGACGGAACGCGATCAAAAAAGCCTAAGCCCGCGCCCGCCGCTTGCGGGCCTTGCGCGCCTTGCGAACCTTGCGCGCGGCCCGGGCGATCAGCTTCTTCTGATGGCATGCCGCGCACCGGCAGCCTTTGTCCTTGATGAAGGCGTTGAAATAGTTGCGGCCGTAGTCATAGGTGATCTCGTCACCCGGCTGGATGGCCTTGCGGGCCGTGACGATGACCTTGTGCTTCTTCACGTCGGTCTCGGCGTTGGGCCGGCAGGAATGATTGATGTAGCGCGCGAGGTTTCTGCGGTTGTAGCCGTCGATGGTCCAGCGGCTGTTGATCTCGAACAGGTACCTGTTTTCCAGCTCGTCGGCCTCCTTGGAGCGGAGCTTCCTGCCGGTATAGTAGGCGATGAAGCCTCCCTTCTCGATCTCCCGGGTGGCGAAGAGACCGAAGCCGGTCTTTGAACGGCCGACGCGGAACGGCCGGCGGCGCGATAATTTCGTGGCCATGGCTGAGTGCTGATTCTTTCCTTGCAATGGGCCGGCAGGCGTCTTGAACGTCCTCGTCAGTCGCGTGTTACCATTGCGCCCTTGATGCGCGCCGCCTTGCAACGGCCGGATTGCGCTTTCGTTCCGCGCAACACGGCCGGGTATCCGAGCAGGCGGCGCCGCGCCAGGACGAGCCGGGAAGACATCGTCGATGCAGCCTTACGACGTGGTGATCATTGGTGGCGGGCATAACGGCCTCACGTGCGCGGCCTATTTAGGCATGGCGGGGCTGAAGGTCAAAGTCCTCGAACGCAGGTCGGTGGTGGGCGGCGCGGCGGTGACCGAGGAGTTTCATCCCGGCTTCCGCAACTCGGTCGCCGCCTATACGGTGAGCCTGCTCAATCCAAAGATCATCCGGGATCTGCGGCTGCACGAGCACGGGCTGCGGATCGTCGAGCGGCGCGCGCAGAATTTCCTGCCTGCTCCCGACGGCCAGTATCTGCTTGCCGCGGAGGGCCGGACCGAACGCGAATTGGCGAAGTTCAGCCGCACCGATGCCGAGCGCTATGCCGCGTTCAACCGCGAGCTCGACGTCTGCGCCGACGTGTTGCGGGAGATGGTGCTGCAAGCGCCGCCGAACCTCACCGCGGGAATCAATCTCAGGAGCCTTGGCGAACTACTCAAGGCCGGAAGCTTCGGCAACCGGTTGCGGCGGCTATCCACGAAAAACTTGCGCGCGGTCTACGATCTCTTCACCAAGTCGGCGGCCGACTGCCTGGACGGCTGGTTCGAGGGCGACCTGGTGAAGGCGCTGTTCGGCTTCGACGCGGTGGTGGGCAATTATGCAAGCCCCTATACGCCGGGCACGGCCTATGTGCTGCTGCATCACGCCTTTGGCGAGGTCAACGGCAAGAAACGGCTCTGGGGCCACGCCATCGGCGGCATGGGCGCGATCACGCAGGCGATGGCGCGCGCCGCCGCGAGCCATGGCGTCGAGGTCGAGACCAATGCGGCCGTGCGCGAGGTGGTGATCGAGCGCGGCCGCGTCGCCGGCGTCGTGCTGGCGGACGGGCGGCGCATCCATGGCCGGAGCGTCGCCGCCAACGTCAACCCGCGGCTTCTCTATACGACCCTGGTGCCGGGCGAGGCGCTCGACCGCGATTTCCTGCGCCGCATGGGCCGCTGGCGTTGCGGCTCCGGCACGTTCCGCATCAACGTCGCCCTCGACCGGCTGCCGGATTTCTCGGCCCGGCCCGGCCGCGAGATCGCGGACCACCACACCGCCGGGATCATCATGGCGCCGTCGCTCGGCTACATGGACCGCGCCTATGCGGACGCGCGCCGGCACGGCTGGAGCCGCGAGCCGATCATCGAGATGCTGATCCCCTCGACGCTCGACGACAGCCTGGCGCCCAAGGGCGCGCATGTGGCGAGCCTGTTCTGCCAGCACGTCGCGCCCGAACTGCCCGACGGGCGGTCCTGGCGCGAGCATCGCGACGAGGTCGCCGACCTGATGATCGCCACCGTCGAGCGCTATGCGCCGGGCTTCAAGGCGAGCGTGCTCGGCCGCCAGGTGCTGAGCCCGCAGGACCTGGAGGACATTTTCGGACTGACCGGCGGCGATATCTTCCATGGCGCCTTGACGCTCGACCAGTTGTTCTGGGCGCGGCCCATGCTCGGGCATGCCGACTATCGCGGACCGCTCAAGGGGCTCTATCACTGCGGCGCGGGCGCGCATCCCGGCGGCGGCGTCACCGGCGCGCCGGGGCACAATGCCGCGCGCGCGATCATCTCCGACCTGCGCGGACGCTGGCGGCGCCGGCACTGACCGCCGCTGCCGCCCGCGTCGGTCACGGCGTTTGCGGCTTGAGGTACAATCCGTGGCAGGAGTCGCAGGCGATCCGGAGCTTCGCGACGGAACCCTTGAAGTCCTCGGCCTTCTGCGCGCGGCTCACATCATAGGCAAGCTTGGATGCGTCCGCGGACCGCTTGTAGAAATCCGCGTATTGCGTCCAGATCTCGGGAGCGGCGAAGGTGTCCGTCCCGGCGTCCAGCTCGACGTTCGGCTTCCATTGATTGGAATTGGGCGCGAACAGGTGCGGGAAAGCCATCAGCATCACCGAAACGATGTCCGCGTGGCTTCGGCCATGGTCGAGATCGACCTTCGCCGCGCCCGCGATCGCCTCCAGCTCATCCATGTTGTCGCTGATCGAATCCATCAGGACCTTGCGCGCGAAGATCAAGTCTTTCGTCGTGTCCGCGCTCTGGTCTTGGCCGAGCGCCGCGGGGCCGAGCCCGAGCGCGCCGGCGGCGAGCAGCGCGCCTCCAGTTCCGACCGCGATCCAGCGGCGGGACCACACATTAAACCGAGTCATCGTCGCACTCCTCTCCAGCCGAGGCAGTTCCGAACCCCGCAGCCTGCGCTCCGCCGCGTCACGCCAGGCCGGGGATGCGGGTGGCCATCGATATGCGGGTCAGGTGTCATTTGGTTGCGGCACGCGAAAATACGAAGACCGACACCGCCTTGAGCTCCTCCGGCTTGAGCTGGTCCTCGAACGCCGGCATCTGGCCGTGGCGGCCTTTGACGATCGACTCGAGGATCGACGCCCGGTCGGAGCCGTAAAGATACAAATCTCTCCTGGTCAGATTGGTCGAACCGAAGGTGTCGATGCCGGCCCCTTCCTCGCCATGGCAATCGAAGCAATTGCCTTTCGCGTTGTTCTGGAACAGCGAATTGCCGCGCGCCGCCTTGGCCTTGTCGGCCGGCTGGCCGCCGAGCTGGAGCACGTATTCCACGACGTCGTCGATTTCCTCATCGGTCATGAATTTGGCATCGCCGAAGTCTTCGGTGTCCTCCTTGGTGCGATACTTCGGATCGTAGGCCAGCATGTTCACCTCGGCCCCGCGCGCGTTCTCATGCCCCGAGCGGATGCCGTAACGGACCGTCCATTCGACGTCGGAGGGGAATTTCTTCAATCCGCCGGTTTCGAAATCATCACCCGAAAACCGCCATTCGGAGTCGGTCAGGTCAGGCGTGTGCCGGTCGGGAAGGCCTTTGAGGTCGGCGCCGTGGCATAGCGCGCAATGCTGGTCGTAGACGGCCCTGCCGAGCTTCATCGCCGTTCCATGCAGGCGAAGCGACCTGACGATGCGGTTGACCGACACGTTCGCCAGGTCCTCCGGCCGTGCCAGGAACTCGCCATAATCTTCGGTCGGATCATGCGGCGCGTTCGCCTGCTCCGCGGCCCTGTTCGCCGTCTGCAGGCAGACGTAGAGGCCGAGCGCGGCAACCGCCGTCGACACCAGCCGGACCGTCCGATTGCCCGCAAGCATCGCGAGGCGGGCCCCCGACACGACTTTCCTCATTGTCGTACTCCTCTCAAGCGCCCCCGCCTTCCGTGCCGCCCCGACCTGCCGCAGTCTTCGCCGCCAACCGTGATGAAACCGAAAATCAACATGAGTCCGGAGATTTGCCAAGAGGGACTATCCGACCTTGCGAGCCTCGAGGCCTGCTGCCCGCGGCCGCGGAGCCCGCCGGCTTGCCGCCGCAAGAGCGACCAGAAGTCCGAGCACCAGGATCTGCCACGCCGGCGAGACGCCCAAGACCAGGCTGAAATTGTTGCCGAGGGTCATCGCGGGCTCATAGCCATGGTAGGCCCAGGCCCAGCCGGCTTCGAGCAGCGCGGTGACAAGGCACGCAACGATCGCGAGGAGCGCCAACGCCGCTGCATCGGTTCCCAGGCCGCGGCGGTTCAGCACCCGCCAGACCATGAGCCAGAAGAATATTCCGCTCATCAGGTACTGCTCCGGGTAGATATCGGGCGACAGCAGATAGTGAATGAGCGCCAATGCGGAAAGCGCGTAGACCGCATTGTGCAGCCGCTGCCAGCCTTTCGGTCCCATGCGCCGAACGGCGGCATCCAGCGAGGTCGCGCTCAGCGCCAGCAAGCCCACGGTGGCAACGATCGCCAGGATCAGCGAAAGTCTCGTCGTCATCTCATGCACGATGTGCGCAAAGTCCCAGAACCGCAACGCAAAATAGATGATGATATGCGCCAGCGTATAGACGAGCGCCGTCACCCCGATCATTCGCCGAACGATGATGAGCTTGCCCCAGCGCAGGATCGTCAACACCGGCGTTATCGCCAGAGCCAGCAGCAGGAGCGCGGTCGCCCACAGGCCCGACCAGTAGGTCATGCCCCCGAGCGGAACCGGGCCGAATTGTTCAGTGCGGACCTGATCGATCAGCCAGATCGCCGGCGCCCACATGAGCGCGAATGTGCCGGCCTTCAGCCAGGAAAATCCGCGGTTCCGGTCCTGCCATGGCCAGATCACGTGCAAACCTGCTACTCCGCCACAACCATCTCTGTCCTCGCGCAACCCCGGACTGGGGCACCGGCTCGCCGCCGGACCGTCCGCCCGCTTGCTGCGTCAGCGGCGCCGTGAACGCGCTGGCGTTCTGCACACTCCGTCAGGCCAGGTAAAGGGATCCCAGATATGCGGTCAGCCGTCCGCCGATGGTGACGGCGGCCCACAACAGGCTGGCAGCGACCACGAATTTAAAACCGCGCGAAGACACGCTGCCCGATGTTTCCCAGTCCGCGGCCTCCCGCCTCATGATGCCGTGCAGATACCACATCACGACGACGGCGATGACGACGAGCGTGAACTTCACCTCGAACATGCCGTCGGCGAGATAGGCCGCCGGCTTGGTCATCCACAGCGTGACGCCGCTGACGACTTGGACCACGACGGCGATCCAGATGAGCGGGAGCAGTCTGTTGAGCGCGGTGTAGGGAATGGTCCGGAACAGCCCAAGCATGCGCAGCCCGATGATGAACATGAGACCGACGACCGTCGCCGTCCCGAACGCGTGCAACGTCAACGCCAGCGGCCAGCCGAACGATTGGTTGACCCACGTCGCGTAGGGCGAGTTCGCCAGCCATTCGAGCACGTTCACTCTCCTTGATCGTGATGTCCAGCGACCGGGATCGGTCTTGCATCGGCGGCATTTTCGGACGGAAAACCGGATCCCGCCTTTCCTGAAAATGCTCTAGCGGTCATTCTGGTCCACGGCCTTGTTCAAGTAATACGTTCCGAAGAACGCAAGCCCGAGCACACATAACACGACGGAAATGACCATGAAGACGACGGCGGTGTTCCCGTAGACCATAGGCTATCCTTCCGAATTACACGTAGGGTATCAGCCGGCCGCCCATGATCACCGCTGCCCACGACACCAGCACCAGTGCGGCGACCCACTTGGCGCTCATCGGCGCGTCCTCGTAGGCCTTGACCGTCCAAAGCCGCTCCGACAACGAGAAATAGAGAACCGCGATCGCGCCGATCGCGATGAAGGCGGTCTTCGGCACGAACGTGATCGCATTCAAGTAGCGCGATGAATCGGCCTGCAGGATCAGCATTCCGCTGAACACGTTCATCACCACGCCGAAGACACCGAGGGGGAGCAGGCGGTGCACGGCGGAGAACGGCAGCGACTTCCAGAAGCCCAGCACACGCAGCGAAACCGCCAGCGCGGTGCCGAAGATCAGCGAAAATCCAAAAAAATGCACGGTCTGCCAGGGCGTGAACCAGATGACATGGTTGATCAGCAATTCAACATTGGCGCTCAAGCCGGCCTTCGGGTCGGTCGGCAGGATATCCGTCGCCACGCGGATCTCGGGGTGATTGATCTGGCCGCCGCGGTGCCCGGTTTCCGCCATCACGGCCAGGGTGACGATTGCGAAAGCCAGGACCACAAACAGCGCCCGGTTGGAAAACCGCCCCAGGTGCCGAAACCGCCAGAGCTCCATCCAGGCGGCGACGCCGGTAAAGCCAAGGCCAAAGAGCATCCACAAGGCCATGTCGCGGTGGGCGTTGATCACGGCCTTGGAAATCCCCGGCACCGCGGGGTCGGTCAATGCCCACATCGACGCGTTGCCGGTGACGAAGGTCGGCACGCCCAAGATGGCGCAGATGACGAACAGGGCGAGGCTGCTTCGCTTCATGAAGTCGTTGTTGGTGACGAGTGCGGTCACGAAAACAAGCAGCGCAAGCACGAATCCGACCGTCGGAAAGTGGTTCAAGATCATGTGCACGTGCGACCAAGCCTGCGATGTCTTCTGCGTCGCGGGGTCCAACCGCAGCTCGTGGTGGCTGATCTCCCATCCCAGCTCGCCGACGACGATCATCAGGCCGAGGGAGACAAGGGCGAGACCGAGCACCAGATGGAGCGTATCGTCGGAGACGCGCTCAGCGCGCCGGAACCGCCAGAGCGCAATCAAGGCGACGAGGCCCGTCGCCACCAGGGCGGCGAGCGCCACCACTCCCCAGTTGAAGTGCGAATTCATCAGGTCCTGGGAAAGCTTTGGATTCTGCGACAAGACCTCCATTGAATGATCGCCGCTGTAATAAGTCGGGATCGCCGCGAGGCCCAGAATGACGAAGAGCACGAGGCAGAAGCGCTTCATGGCCTCGTTGTTTGTAATCATTCCAGCAACGTAAAAACCCAGCACAAAAATCAGCCCGATCAGTGGAAAGACGCTCACCAGAATATGCAAATGCGCCCAGGACTGCGGAATCACATGCATGTAAGCCCCTCCCCAATGCCGGCGCCCCCGCCGTGGGGATCGTTGGTGATCCCGCGATCTTGTTGCAGGCGAATATCAACTCGTATTTCGCATCCGTCAACGGTGGCGCTGCGGAGCCCGCAGCACCCACGTGCGCGTATCGAAGCCGGCCGGCCGCGCCGTTATTTCTTGTTGGGGAAATAACGCAGGTCCGGCGGCGCCTGGTCCTTGCGGGTGGGAAGGAGGTAGCCGTCGTCGCTGATGCGATAGGTTTCGTCCCCGATCAGGACGAAACGGTTGTCCTCCGAACAGACATATTCGTTCCAGACCGCATCGCGCTCGCGGCGGTAGTCCCGGGTCACGGTCCAGGGACGGGTCAGCGCATGGTCGATGGTCGTGATCTCGTTGTGCAGCAGATTCGGATTGGCCTTATCCAGGGAGATCCGCTCCTTGATGACCGTCTCGTTGTCCTTGTGCAGCGGCAGGCCGCTGCCGTCGAAGGTGCGCGGACCCTTCATGCCGCGGGTCTCGACCACGAGCGTGTCGAGCCGGCCGTCCCCGTCGGTGTCTTCCCACTTGCCGATCGAATAGCCGGTGTAGGACGGCTCGAGGTCCTCCGGCCATTTGCGCCCGTCGGTGAAGATGCGGCGGAACTCGCTCATGTAGGAGAGCATCATGTAGGTCGTGTCCGGCATGATGATGATCTCGATCGGATCGTAGGCGATCATCGAGCGCGGCATGCCGGGCGGCAGGCAGGTGGTGTTGCCGTCGAGCCCGCCCTGCGCCCGCTTGGCGAGGCTCGCCTGGAAGAGCGCCTGATATTCCGGCGTGAGCGGCGCCTGCTGTCCCGCCGGATCCCATTTCGGCGACGGGCCGGCGTCGGCCCTGATCCACTGCCCCTTCAAGTCGGGATAGGTGCTCTCGTCATGCGCCCGACTGCCGGCGATCGTCATCGTCAGCGCCGCCGCCAGCGCAATTGCGCCAATCGAGCCACGGTAAAGCATCACTATCCCTCCATTGTCGCGACCCGCCACTGCGGCGGGCCGTCGTCACTTTGCCTTGCGCGCGTCGTCTTTGCCGCTCATCCTTGCGCGCGTCGTGCTCGCGCCTGTCAATTCGAGGATGGCGTGAAGAATTTCAAGTCCGGCGGCGGCTGATCCTTGCGCACGGGCATCAGAAAGCCCTCCGAACTCACCATGTAGTTCTCCTTGCCGATGACAACCTGCCCATTGCCTTCGGCACAGACATATTCGGCGAAGTACGGATCGGGCGCTCGCTTATACTTGCGCTTGACCGTCCACGGGCGGGTGAGCGCGTGGTCGACGACGGTGATGTCGTCGTGCAGCATGGTGCGGTCGGCCCGGTCGAGGTAGAGGCGTTCCTTGACGACGGTCTGGTTGTCCTTGTGGAACGGCGTGCCGGCGCCGTCATAGGTGCGCGGACCCTTGAAGCCGCGGGTCTCCACTTCGAGCACGTCGTAGCGGTCGTCGCCATCCTCGTCGATCCACTTGCCGAGCGAGGTGCCGATGAAGGTCGGCACGACGGGCTTCGGCCAGTCGCGCCCGTCGGTATAGATCCGGCGCAGCTCGTGCATGTAGGAGAGCCGCACATAGGTGATCTCCGGCGTGACGATGATGTCGATCGGCTCGTATCCGATCATCGCCCGCGGCATCCCGGCCGGCAGGCAGGAGGCAGTCCAGTTGGCGTCCAGCCCGCCGGCGGCGCGGTCCACGTTGGTGGCGTCGAATATCGCCTGATACTCCGGCGTGAGCGGGGCTTCCTGCTTGGCTCCGCCCGGCTTGGCCGGATCGAACTGGGCACCGTCGGCCCGGTTCCACTGCGCCCTCATGTCGGGATATTTCGTGTCGTCGTGCGCCTGCGCGCTCGCCATGGCCGCGCCCAGCGCCATCGCCAGCGCGAGCAAACCAGTCGAGGTCCGGTCAAGCATGCCTCTTCTCCACGATGGGTCAGCCGCAACGCGGTCGACCACGGCCATTTCAACACCTTGGCTCCCCGCTCTCAACCCCCGTCACTTCGGCGGCGGATCGAAATACTTCAAATCCGGCGGCGGCTGGCCCTTGCGGACCGGCATCAGATAGCCCTCCGCATTCACCAGATAGTTCTGGTCGCCGATCACCACATGATGGTTGTCCTCGGAACAGATATACTCGATCCAGACCGAGGAGAGCTTTTGCCGGTAGCTTCTCGTCACCGTCCAAGGACGGGTCAGCGCGTTGTCGATGGTGGTGACTTCGTTCTGCAGCACGCCCGGGTTGGCCTTGTCGAGGCGGATGCGTTCCTTGACGACGGTCTGGTTGTCCTTGTGAAAGGGAATGCCGCTGCTGTCGTAGCTGCGCGGATTTTTCAGGCCGCGGGTCTCGACCAGGAGCGTGTCGTAGCGGCCATCGCCGTCCTCGTCCAGCCATCTGCCGATGGAATAGCCCAGCGAGGAGGGCTCCACCTGGGCCGGCCAACTCCGGCCGTCGGTGTAAATCCGCCGGAGCTGGCTGAACAGCTCGTGCATGACGTAGGTGGTCTCCGGCAGGATGACGAACTGGATCGGTTGAATGCCGATCATCGCCCGCGGCATGCCGTGCGGCCGGCACCGATAGCCGGGATCGTTGCCTTGCCCGCCGCGGGCCTGGTCCGCCAGGCTCTCGTCGAGGACCGCCTGGTACTCCGCCGTCAGCGGGGCCTGCTGTGCCAGACCCCGGGCCTTGTCGGGATCCCAGTTGCCGCCACCCATCCGGCTCCACTGGCCCCGCCAGTCGGGATAGCGGGCGTCATCGAAGCCGTGGGCGGCGCCCACCACCAGGCTCAGCGCCGCCGCCAGCGCCAGCGAGCCGATCGAGCTGCGAGAGAGCATAAAGTCCTCACGTGGTCGGGCGCGCGCCAGCGAGCGAGGCGCCGTTACATCCATCGAGACTCGTCGGCCTGCGACACCGGCGTCAGTTCCGCGGCTGGCTGAAGTATCGCAAGTCCGGCGGCGGCTGGTCCTTTCGGGTCGGCATCAGGTAGCCCTCCGCGCTCAACAGGTAGGGATCCTTGCCGAGGAAGACGTGCTGGTTGTCCTCGCTGCAATTGTACTCGTACCAGGTCGGATTGGGCTCGCGCCGGTAGCCCCGCATCACCGTCCAGGGACGCGTCAGCGCATGGTCGATGATCGTGACCTCGTCGTGCAGGAGATCCGGCTTGGTCTTGTCGAGAAAGATCCGCTCCTTGATGACGGTCTGGTTGTCCTTGTGCATGGGAATGCCGCTGCCGTCGACGATGCGCGGACCTTTGAAGCCGCGGGTCTCCACGACCAGCGTACCATAGCGGCCGTCGCCGTCTTTATCCTCCCAATGTCCGATCGAGTAACCCAGGAAGGTCGGCTCGATGGTTTTGGGCCAGTCGCGCCCGTCGGTATAAATTCGGCGGATCGGGTCCATGAACTCGAACAGCATGTAGGTGGCGTAGGGCTTGACGACGATTTCCATCGCCTCATAGACGATCAGCGCCCGCGGCAGGCCGGGCGGGATGCACGTCATCGACGGGGTATTGCCCTTCCCGCCCGCTCGGAGGTCGGCCTGGGCGGCCTCGAACTCGGCCTGATATTCCGGCGTCAGCGGGGCCTGCTGTCCGCGGCCGGCGGGCTTGCTCTCGTCCCATTGCCCGCCGCTGATGAGCCGCGTCCATTGCCCCCGCCATTCGGGAAACTTCGATTCGTCCGGCGCCTGCGCGCCGGCCGTCGTGGCGATCAGCGCCGCTGCCAGCGCGACGGAACCGAGCAACCTTCGATCAAGCATTGCCATCCTCGCCTCGCCAGCAGGCCGGTCGCTACTTCTGCTCGAAATGCTTGAGATCCAGGACCGGCGGCCGCTGGTTCTTTTTCGTCGGCATCAGGTCGCCGTCGGGGGTGAGGAAATACGACTGGTTGTCGAGCGTGATCTGCGGATTGGCTTCGCTGCAGTTGAACTCGAACCAGATCGCGTCGCGCTGGCGCTGGTATTTCCTGGTGACGACCCAGGGACGCGTCAGGGCATTGTCGATCGTGGTGATCTCGTTCAGCAGGACGTCGGCATTGGCCTTGTCGAGCGTGATCCGCTCCTTGACCACGGTCTGGTTGTCCTCGTGCAACGGAATGCCGGTGGCTTCGAAGATGCGCGGGCCGCGGATGTTGCGGGTCTCGACCGTCAGCGTGTCGAAGCGGCCGTCGCCGTCCGCGTCTTCCCAGGTGCCGATCGAAACACCCGAGAAGGTCGGATCCATGTCCTTGGGCCAGTCGCGCCCGTCCGTATGGATGCGACGGAGCGGATTGAGATACTCCATCAGCACGTAAGTGACCTCCGGCGTGATCACGAGCTCCATCGGCTCATAGGCGATCATCATCCGCGGCATGCCGCCTGACAGGCAGCGCGCCTGCGGGTTGTACTCCTGCGAACCTCCGGCCTCGCTCGCGATGTTGGCTTCCCAGACGGCCTGGTATTCCGGCGTCAAGGGCGGCTGCTGCCCGCGTCCGCCGGACTTGGTCGGATCGAATTGACCGCCGCCGATCCGAAGCCACTGACCCTTCCAGTCGGGGTATCGGTCACGATCTTGCGCGTGGGCGACGCCAAGCCCCAGGCCCACGGCCGCCGCCACTGCGATTGACACCACAAAGTTTCGGTACTGCATGTTTATTTCTCCTTTGGCCGCCATTGCCTGGCGGCGTTGCGCGGTTGCTTGGACTCGAGCACCGCCTTCTCGTCGCTACTCGAAGTATTTCAGGTCCGGTGGTGGTTGATTCTTCTTGGTCGGCATCAGGAAGCCGTCGCCGCTGATCACATAGTTCTGCCCTCCCAGTTCGAGGTGGTGGTTGTCCTCGGTACAGATGTATTCCGACCAGACCGGCTGCTTGGCCGGCAGGCGGCGATATTTCCGCAATACCGTCCAAGGCCGCGTCAGCGCGTTGTCGATCGTCGTGACCTCGTTGAGGATCACGTTGGGATTGCTCTTGTCGACGGAAATGCGCTCGTGGACAATGGTCTTGTTGTCCGGGTGCAGCGGGATGCCGCTGTTGTCGAAGCTGCGCCGCCCAGCGATGGCGCGGGTCTCGACCACGAGCGTGTCGAACCGGCCGTCGCCGTCGGTGTCCTGCCACGTGCCGATGGAGTAGCCGTGCGGCGACGATTTGATTTCGGCCGGCCAGGTGCGGCCGTCGGTATAGATCCGCCGCAGCGTGCTGAAAATCTCGTGCATCACGTAGGTGGTCTCCGGCATGACCACGATCTCCATCGGCTGGACGGAGAGCATGACGCGCGGCATGCCGTGCGGGAGGCACAGATAGGCCGGGTCGGTGCCCTGCCCGCCCGCGGCCTGGTCCTTGAGATTGGCCTCGAAGATCTCCTGGAATTCCGGCTTCAGCGGCGCCTGTTGCGGCAGGCCCCAGGGCTTGTCCGGGTCCCAGGTGGCCTGGTTGGCGGCGCCCGGAAGCCTGATCCACTGGCCCTTCCACTCGGGATATTTGGCGTCATCGAAGGCCCGCGCGCCGGGCGCGGTGAGGCACAACGCCGCCGCCAGCGCGATGGAAGCAAGCGAGCTCCGGTGAAGCATGACGTCCTCCCAAGTTTTTGTCCCACGAGCCGTCGGCCGGGGCTTTCGTTTCTCTTGTGGTCTGATCCTGCTGTCGTCACGGCCGCTGCGACTGCGTGAAGTATCGCAGATCCGGCGGCGCCTGGTCCTTCTTCGTGGGCATGAGATAGCCGTCCGCGCTCACCACGTAGTTTTCCGGTCCGATGAAGACGTGATGGTTGCCCTCGCCGCACACGTATTCCATCCAGAGCGGTTTGCGCTCGCGACGGTAGCTGCGCTTGATCGTCCAGGGGCGCGTCAGCGCGTTGTCGATGGTCGTGATCTCGTCATGGACGACGTTCGGATCGGCCTTGTCGGGATAGATCCGCTCCTTGATGACGGTCTCGTTGTCCTTGTGCATCGGAATGCCGCTGACGTCGGCGACGCGAGGCCCCCGAAAGCCGCGGGTCTCGACCACCAGCACGTCGTACTTGCCGTCGCCATCCTCATCGATCCATCGGCCGATCGAATAGCCCGCGAAGGCGGGCGCGATCTTCCGCGGCCATGGACGGCCGTCGGTGAAAATCCGGCGCAGCTCGTTCATGTAGAGGAACCGGAAATAGGTGGTCTCGGGCGTGACGATGATCTCCAGTGGCTCGTAGGCGATCATCATCCGCGGCATGCCGGACGGCAGGCACTGGACCTGCGGATTGTACTGCTGGCCGCCGGCGGCCTCGTCCGCAAAGGCGGCGTCCCAGATGGCGCTGTATTCCGCCGTCAGCGGCGGATCCTGTCCCCGCGCGCCCGGCTTGCTGGGGTCGAACTGCCCGCCACCGAGCCTGACCCACGAGCCGGTCCAATCGGGATGCTTCTTGTCGTCGGCCGCCTGCGCGACGGCCACCGCCATGCCGAGCGCGACGGCCAATGCGGCGCCGACCGAGATTCGATGCAGCATGACGCCCTCCCACGACGATCGGCGAGCCGCGCGCCGGACGGTCATCGCCGCCGGCATTGGCACGGCCGCCGGCAGCTCACCTCGACGTTTGATTGAAGTATTTCAAATCCGGCGGCGCCTGTCCCTTGCGCACCGGCATCAAGTAACCGTCGCCGCTGATCACGTAGTTTTCCTTGCCGATCTGGACGTGGTGGTTGTCCTCGGTGCACTGGTATTCGAACCACATGGGCTGCGGATTGGGATCGCGCCGGTAGCTCCGTTTCACCGTCCAGGGGCGCGTCAAGGCGTGGTCGGCGACCGTGACCTCGTTGTAAAGGACGTTCGGGTTGTCCTTGTCGGAATAGATGCGCTCCTTGATGACGGCCTCGCCGTCGGCATGGAACGGAATGCCGCTGCTGTCGTAGGTGTGCGGCACCTTGATGCCGCGGGTTTCGACCACGAGCGTGTCGTAGCGGCCGTCGCCGTCGGTGTCCTGCCACTGGCCGATGGAATAGCCCGAGAAGCTCGGTTCGAAATCCTTCGGCCAGGTGCGCCCGTCGGTGAAAACCCGGCGCAGCGTGCTGAACAGCTCGAGCATGATGTAGGTCGCGTCGGGCGAGATGACGATTTCCATCGGCTGCACGGCGATCATGACCCGCGGCATCGCCACTGGGATGCATCGGAACGAAGGATCGGCGCCCTGCCCGCCGGCAGCCTGGTCCTTGAGATTGGCCTCGTAGAGCGCCTGATACTCGGGCGTCAGCGGGGCCTGCTGGGCGAGCCCGCCGGGTTTGCTCGGGTCCCAGGGCGCGCCCTGGCCGCTGCCCGCCCTGAGCCACTGGCCCTTCCAGGCCGGGTATTTCGATTCATCGAAGGCGCGCGCGCCGGGCAGCCCGGCGGCCAGCGCGGCCAACAGCGCAATCGCGCCGATCAAGCTTCGATAGGGCATGGTTGTTCTCCCATTGCGGATGCACGTCATCGGCCTGGCATCTCCGCTGCGGCTTCTCGTCGGCCCTTGTGGTCGACTGAATGGTAGCGCGTCCCGCCAATGATGACGAGATTTCTCACGTTGTCACCCTGCGAGAATTGCCGCAGATGGAGGCTCGGTGCCGCCCGCCAGCGCGATTGAAGCGATCGGGCCGCGGGCAGACATGATTCTCGCTAATTCCGCGGCTGATTGAAGAATCTCAAGTCCGGCGGCGGCTGGTCCTTCTTGACCGGCATCAGGTAGCCGTCCTGGTTCACCATGTAGTTCTCTTTGCCGATCATCACGTGGTGATTGTCCTCATTGCAGATGTATTCCGACCAGGACACCTGCTTGAGCTCGCGCTTGGCGCTGCGCTTGACCGTCCAGGGACGGGTCAAGGCATTGTCGATCACCGTGATTTCGTTGTGCAGCAGATCCGGGTTGGCCTTGTCGAGAGAGATGCGCTCCTTGACGACGAGCTTGCCGTCCCTGTGGAACGGCAATCCGCTGTTGTCGTAGCTGTGCGGACCCTTGATGTGGCGGGTCTCGACCGCCAGCGTGTCGTATTTCCCGTCGCCGTCCTCGTCGAGCCACTGCCCGATGGCATAGCCCATGAACTGCGGCTCGACCTCCGCGGGCCAGGCGCGCCCATCGGTGTAGATGCGGCGCAGCATGCTGTGGAGCTCGAGCATCACGTAGGTGGTCTTGGGCAGGATGACGATTTCCAACGGCTGGGTGACGATCATCGCCCGCGGCATCCCGCCCGGAATGCACTTGATGGTCGGGTCGTTGCCCTGCCCGCCATGGGCCTGGTCCGCGAGGCTCGCCTCGAAAACAGCCTGATATTCCGGCGTGAGGGGCGGCTGCTGGCCGCGGCCCGGCGGCTTGGTCGGATCGAAATGGCCCGGGCCGACGCGGACCCACTGGCCCGACCAGTCGGGATATTTGGACTCGTCATGAGCCTGGGCGCCGCCGATCGCGACGCCCAGCATCACCACGAGCGCGATCGATCCAATCGAGCTACGGGACAACAGAGTCCTCCCCCCATTTGCGACAATGGGACAACCAACCCGATACGGGAGCTGGCAGACCTAGTGGGTGGCTACGATCGGCTTGCCGTCCTTGAACTTGGTCTTGTTCACGCCCCATGCGCCACCGGGCGCGCCGCTGCGCAACGGATCGATCTTCATCTGGAGCTCATCGCCCGGCTTCAGGGTCTTGCTCGACCAGCCGTCGCGAACCAGCGCGCTCGGGCTCTGGCCCTCCAGGTTCCACACCGTCGGGCTGCTGCCCTCCGCGCCCTTGACGCTCAGCAGGATGAAGGTGTGCGGGCTGGTGAACTTGAACTCCTGCACCGTGCCGACGAGATCGATCGGGCTCTCCGTATCGAACATCGCGAACGAGTGGTGCGCCAGAACCGAGCCGCTGAACGCCAGAAGGGCTCCGCCTACCAGAACTGCCGTCAGTTTACGTGCCATTGCAAATCTCCCATTGAGTGAGCTGATTGGTTTCTTGCCCGTTTCTTGGCTCTGCAGGTCATCCGGTCACCCGTCGCCCCCGACAGAGCGTGGCAAAATAACACAACGCCTGCCCCTTTGTCATGGGGGTTCCACAGGCGCCGATGACGGATGCCCGGATTTTTTTCATTCCGGTGCGCGCAAGCGCGGCGCTGTTCGCGGTTTCTTCGCCTGCCGAAACGCGCTAAGTCCCTCATCCGCAATCATCCACAATCGGTCCGGAAATCGGGAGCGAATGAATGCCGGTCAGTGAAAACGGCCCGCTGCAAGCCGCCTACGAGCCGGTCTGCTGGAATTTCAAGCTGCTGGCCCAGCATGAGCTCGACGGTTTCGGCGGCATGGGCGAAGGCATGTCGGTCCAGATCGCGCCGGACGGGCGGCGAATCATCTGGCTGGCGCACGAGAGCGCGCCGAAGAATTTCACCGCCGTTGACGTCTCCGACCCGCGCAGGCCCAAGGTGGTGGTGCAGACCGATTTGCCGCAGGCCTACATGCGCTCGAACTCGCTGGAGATCACCGGCAATACGATGGCCGTCGCCTATCAGTGCCAGAAGGTCGGGCAGCGGCCGGCCGGCTTCGAGCTGTTCGACATTTCGGTGCCGGAGAAGCCGACATCGATCGCCTTCGTCGACTGCGGCGGCGAGTTCTCGCGCGGGGTCCATCAGCTCTGGTTCGCCGACGGCGAATACCTGCACATGGCCGCCGGCGCGCCCGACTTCAAGCCGACGCATCCCCATGACGACCAGTTCTACCGCTGCTTCGACGTGCGCGATCCCTCGAAGCCGGCCGAGGTCGGGCGCTGGTGGCTGCCCGGCACGCGCGCAGGCGACAACGTGCCGCCGCCGGCCCGGCATGCCAAGCCGGCGCTCGACAAGGGCAACCGCGCGCACAACACCAATGTGTATCCGGAACGTCCCGACCGGCTCTATCTCGCCTATATCGATGCCGGCATGTTCATCATGGACATTTCCGACAAGTCGAAGCCGAAGCCGATCTGCCGCTTCGACAACTCGCCGCCCTATACCGGCTTCACCCATACGCTGCTGCCGCTGTTCGAGCGCAACCTGCTGGTGATGACCGACGAATCCACGTCCGACAACGCCGCCGACTGGCCGAAGCTGATCTGGATCCTCGACGCCCGCGACGAGACCAACCCGGTCCCGATCTCGACCTGCCCGATGCCGAGCCCGGATGCCTATGCCGACCGCGGCGGCCGCTTCGGCGCCCACAACATCCACGAGAACACGCCGGGGCCGACCTCCTGGAAGTCGGACCAGATCGTCATCGGCACGTTCTTCAACGGCGGGCTGCGCGCCTACGACATTTCCAATCCCTACCAGCCGAAGGAGGTCGGCACCTTCGTGCCGCCGGCGCCGCGCATGTCGAAGCTCAATTCGATCCAGCTCAACGACGTGTTCGTGGACGAGCGCGAGATCGTCTACACGGTCGACCGGTTCTCGGGCGGGCTGTACATTCTGGAGATGGATTTCTGATGCCGCTTCCCTCTCCCCGCGAAGCGGGGAGAGGGTGCCAAGCGAGCATTAGCGAGCGAGGCGGGTGAGGGGCAACTTTCCATACACCTCAAGAGCCCCTCACCCGGCTCGGCGCTTCGCGCCTCGCCACCCTCTCCCCGCTTCGCGAGGCGAGGGGAAGGAAGCAGCCATGCTCGACCTCTTCCCCTCGCGCGACGCCGGTCCGTTCGGCCGCAGGCGCAAGCGCGCGCGCGGCGCGCGCCTGCCGGTGACGGTGGTCACCGGCTTTCTCGGCGCCGGCAAGACCACGCTGGTGCGGCGCTTCCTGGCGACGCCGGAGGGCCGCGGCACCGCGGTCGTGGTCAACGAATACGGCGCGGTCGGCATCGACGACGCGCTGGTGCGCGGCAGCGCCGACCAGGTCACGCTGCTCGGCAACGGCTGCCTGTGCTGCAACACCCGTTCCGACCTGCAAGTCGCGCTGCGCCAGCTCGTGTTCGAGCGCGAGCGCGGCGCGCTGCCGCCCTTTGCCCGCATCGTGATCGAGACGTCCGGGCTCGCCGATCCGGGGCCGATCCTGCAGACCTTCTCGACCGACCGCGCGCTCGGGGCTGAATTCTTCATCGAGGTGGTGGTCGCCGTGGCCGATGCCGTCAGCGGCCTCGCCACGCTCGGCTGGTCGCCGGAGGCGCGCAAGCAGGCGATCCTCGCCGACCGGATCGTGATCTCGAAGACCGACCTGGCCGCGCCCGCCGCGGTCGAGCGGCTGCGCGAGCGCCTCGCCGCGCTCAGTCCGCACGCGGCAATTGACGTCGCGATCGATGGCGTGCTCGACCCGCGCGCGCTGATCGAGGCGGAGCCCGGCGGCCCGCGCGGCCGCGCCGGCTTCGTCGCGGAAGCCTCGCACAGCGACGGCATCGTCAGTTTCGTCCTGGCCGGCGGCGGGCCGGTCGCCTGGGACACCTTCGCGCGCAGCATGGAGACGCTGATCGCCGCGCGCGGACCGGACCTGCTGCGGGTCAAGGGCTTCCTCGATGTCGCGGGCTGCCGCGGGCCGGTGCTGGTGCAGTTCGTGCAGCACCTGGCGCATCCGCCGCTCGAACTCGCGGCCTGGCCGGACGGCGAGCGCGCCAGCCGGCTGGTGTTCATCACGCGCAATATTTCGGAGCGACAGGTGCGCGATCTGTTCGACGCGGTGCGGGGTCTGGCGGTTCGTTGAGTAGCAACCATTAAGTCGCGGCGGCTGTTTCGGTCCATGGCGTGCCGCGCCGGACGACGGTATTGGCGTAGATGAGCAGCTTTCTGGCGCAGGCAATCAGAGCGACGTTGTGAGCTTTGCCGCCCGCGGTGAGACGGGCATACAGCACGACCAGCGCCTTGTTCCAGC
>JAXDOD010000153.1:0-12619 GCA_034669045.1 Alphaproteobacteria bacterium | reverse complement strand
ACCGCACCGGAACGCGAACCGTACGTCCCCATGCCGAACTGCACCTTGTCGGTGTCGCCGTGCACGATCGACACGTTCTCGAACGGAATGCCGAGACGCTCCGACACCAGTTGCGCGAAGGTGGTCTCATGGCCCTGCCCGTGCGCATGGCAGCCGGTCAGCACTTCGACTGAGCCGGTCGGGTTGACCCGCACCTCGGCGGATTCCCAGAGGCCCACGCCGGCGCCGAGCGAGCCAACCGCTTGCGACGGCGCGATCCCGCAGGCTTCGATGTACGTGGAATATCCCAGGCCACGCAGCTTGCCGTGACGTGCGGCTTCGCGCTTGCGTTTGCCGAAGCCCTTCACGTCGGCGAGCTCCAGCGCCTTTTTCAGCGAAGCCAGATAATCGCCGGCGTCATAGGCCATGATCACCGGCGTCTGATGCGGAAAGATGTTGATGAAATTGCGCCGGCGCAATTCGGCCGGATCAAGACCGGTCTGCCGGGCCGACACTTCCATCAACCGCTCGACCACGAAGGTCGCCTCGGGGCGTCCGGCGCCGCGATAGGCATCGACCGGCGCGGTGTTGGTATAGACCGCATCCACCTCGCAATAGATCGATGGGATGTTGTACTGGCCGGACAGCAGCGTGGCATAGAGATAAGTCGGCACCGACGACGAGAAGGTCGACATATAGGCGCCGAGATTGGCGATGGTCCTTGCGCGCAGCCCGGTGATCTTTCCATCCGCGTCGAACGCCATCTCGGCATGGGTGACGTGGTCGCGGCCGTGGGCGTCGGAGATGAAGGCCTCGGAGCGGTCGCACACCCAGCGCACCGGGCGGCCGACGCGCTTGCTGGCCCACAGCGCCACGACCTCCTCGTTGTAGATGAAGATCTTGGAGCCGAAGCCGCCGCCCACGTCGGGCGCGATCACGCGCAGCTTGTGCTCGGGCGCCATGCCGACGAAAGCGGCGATCACCAGCCGCGCGACGTGCGGGTTCTGCGTGGTGTTCCAGAGCGTGAAGCTGTCCATGCCGGCGTCGTATTCGCCGATGGCGGCGCGCGGCTCGATCGCGTTCGGCACCAAGCGGTTGTTGACGATGTCGAGCCGCGTGACGTGCGTCGCCGACGCGAAGGCGGCATCGGTCGCCCTGGGGTCGCCGATGTGCCATTGATAGATGGTGTTGCCCGGCGCCACCGCGTGGATCTGCGGCGCGTCCTGGCCTTGCGCCTTCGCCGGATCGGCGACCGCCGGCAGCACCTCGTAGTCGACCCTGACCTTCTCGGCGGCATCCTTGGCCTGCGCGAGCGTCTCGCCCACCACCACCGCCACCGGGTCGCCCACATAGCAGGCCTTGCGCAGGGCGAGCGCCGGATGCGGGGCCATCTTCATGGCCGAGCCGTCCTTGGAATGGATCATCCAGCCGCAGATGAGATTGCCGATCTTGTCGCCGGCAAGCTCGGTGCCGGTGAGCACCGCAAGCACGCCCGGCACGGCGGCCGCCGCTTGGGTGTCGATCGCCTTGATCCTGGCATGGGCATGCGGAGAGCGGACGAAACAGGCATGGGTCTGCCCGGGCCGGCTGACATCGTCAGTGTAATGGCCCTTGCCGGTGATGAAGCGCTGGTCCTCTTTGCGGCGCACCGAGGCGCCGATGCCGGTCGCGCTCATGGCGGTCTCCTATCCCCGGTCCGCTCGTCCCCGCGGACGCGGCGACCCAGAGTCACAGGACATGGCGTGCCTGCGGTCGCTGGATTCCCGCTCGCGCGGGAATGAGCGGACGGCAGCACGCTTCAGCTCGCGGCCTTGACGTGTCCGCCCTGCCCCATCGCCTTGGCGCCCGCCGCGATCGCCTTCACGATGTTGTGGTAGCCGGTGCAGCGGCAGATGTTGCCTTCGAGCTCGTGGCGGATGGTGTGGTCGTCGAGATCGTTGCCCTTGCGGTTCACGATGTCGATGGCGGACATGATCATGCCCGGCGTGCAATAGCCGCACTGCAGACCGTGGTGCTCGCGGAACGCCTCCTGCATCGGATGCAGCGGACCGTTGGCCTCGGCGAGGCCCTCGATCGTGGTGACGTCGGCGCCCTCGATCTGCCAGGCGAACACGGTGCAGGCTTTCACCGCCTTGCCGTCCACGTGCACCACGCAGGCGCCGCACTGGGAGGTGTCGCAGCCGACATGGGTGCCCGTGAGCCGCAGGTGCTCACGCAGGAACTGCACCAGAAGGGTGCGCGGGTCGACGTCACCGGTGACGGCCTTGCCGTTCACCGTCATTGCGACGGCGGACATGGTACCTCCTCAAATCCGGGCCGAACGCCCTGTTTTTGACGCCGTCCGGCGGAGCCGGCGGCGGATGGGGGCAAAATCGCGGCAATTTTGCCCGCTTTTGCGTCCTGGAACAAGTTTAGTTCTGAACCCCGCCGGCGCGGGCGGTCAAGCGCAACCAAGCCCGCTGACACCCTTTTGATGGCCCGGTCAGGCCGCCTTCGGGCTCACGGCGGCGGCGAAATTCACGAAGAAGTCGTCCGCGGTCTTCTTGGCGGCGCTGTTGATCAGGCGCTGGCCGAGCTGGGCGAGCTTGCCGCCGATCTGGGCCTCGACATTGTAGGTCAGCAGCGTCCCGCCGTCCTTGTCCGACAGCGAGACCTTGGCGCCGCCCTTGGCGAAGCCGGCGACGCCGCCCTCCCCTTCGCCGGCGATGCGGTAGCTGTTGGGCGGATCGAGATCGAGCAGCCGCACCTTGCCCTTCCAGCGCGCCTTGACCGGCCCGACCTTGATCACGGCAATGGCCTGGAATTCCGTGTCCGAGTTCTTATCCAGCTTCTCGCAGCCCGGAATGCAGCTTTTGAGCACTTCGGCATCGTTGAGCTTGGCCCAGACCGTATCGCGGCTGGCAGGCAGTTGGACGTCGCCGGTCATGGTCATGGCCATCGGCATCTTCTCCGTTCTCGTTGCGGTGGTATTAGGCGTTGGCACGGCGCGAGGAAAGCGTTTTCAAGGTCGCAGCGGCGGCATTCGGGGTTGGCGGATGGCTTGCAGGCCGCTACAGGTGTCGCGCCCCGGTAGCGGCCCATGAGCAATCCACTCGCCCCCTCCAATCTGCTGACGCCGCTGATCTCGAGCGCGGCGATGCGCGCCATCGTCGATGACCGCGCGCGCCTACAACGCATGCTCGATGTCGAGGTGGCGCTGGCGCGGGCTCAGGCGGCGATCGGCATCATTCCGGCGCTCGCCACCGACCGGATCGCCGAGGCGGCGCAGGCCGAGCGCTACGATCTGGCACGGCTCGGCGAGGACGCGGCGTCCGACGGCGACATCGCGCGCGCGCTGGTCGACGCGCTCACGGCCGAGATCGCCAGGACCGACCCCGAAGCCACGCGCTTCGTGCATCTGGGCGTCAGCAGCCAGGACATCATCGACACCGCGCTGATGCTGGAACTGCGCGCGGCGATCGACGCGCTCACGATCGACCTCAACCGCGCCATCGATGCCTTCATCGCGCTCGCCGGACGCCACCGCCGCACCGCGGCGGTCGCCCGCACCGCCCTGCGGCACGCTTTGCCGATGCCGCTCGGGCTCAGGCTTGCCGGCTATGCGGCGGCGCTGGCGCGCGCGCGCGAGCGGCTCAAGCGCCTGCGCAAGGAGGCGCTGGTGCTGCAGTTCGGCGGCATCGCCGGAACGCTGGCGACGCTGGGCGAGCGCGGCCTGCAGGTTTCCGAACGGTTCGCGGCGCTCATCGACCTGCCGCTGCCGGAGGCGCCCTGGCACGGCCACAGCGACCGGGTGGCGGAGGTCGCGGCCGCGCTCGCGATCCTGACCGGCACCTGCGGCAAGATCGCGCGCGATATCGCGCTGCTGATGCAGACCGAAGTGGCCGAGGCCTTCGAGCCCGCCCAGACCCGCACCGGCTGGCCGGCGGCGCCGCACAAGCGCAGTCCGACCGCCGCCGCGATCGCGCTCGGCGCCGCCACCATCGCGCCCAACCTGCTGGCGACCGTGATCGCCGGCCAGGTGCAGGAACACGAGCGCGCGCTCGGCGGCTGGCAGGCGCAGGCGCAGGCGATGCCGGCGCTCCTCCTCGTCACCTCGGGCGCGCTCAACGCCGTCGCCAATATCGCGCAGGGGTTGGAGATCGACGCCGAGCGCATGCGCGACAATCTCGAGATCACGCGCGGCCTGATCATGGCCGAGGCGGTGGTGATCGCGCTCACCGCCAAGCTCACCAAGGAAGCGGCCGAGATCATCGTCGAGGAGGCGAGCCGCAAGGCCATCGCCGAGAAGCGCCACCTCAACACCGTGCTGGCCGAGGATGCGCGCGTGACCCAGCAGATGACGCCGGGCGAACTCGCGCGCCTGTTCGAGCTGATGAGCTACCAGGGCGTCGGCCAGGCTTTCATCGAACGGCTCGTGGGCTCGCTGCAGCCGCGCGGAACGAAGCGGCCCTGAAAGCCCGCTGCAGGCTGGCGAATACCTCCGCGACACACAGTCCAGGGCGCAACGCTTTCGGTGCTGCAGGCTCCTTCCATTTCCATTTGCAACGTCGAACAGCCGGCGCAGTTCAATGAGCGCTGCTGAGCTGCCACACGCGTTAACGCGTGGGCCACAAATCCGCCGTCGAGGAGTCGGCTGTCGATTCAGCAACCGTTAGGAGGCGGGCGCTATCACCCGGCGGCAATCAAAAAATTCGCAGGGGGTTATCATGATGCTCATTCGCCTGACCTGTTTTAGTCGCAACCGCCTCGACTGCTTCGCCGGGCCGATGCACGAACGGATCGAGGAGATCCTCGCCACATCGCTCGCCCATAACCGGCGTGACGCCATCACCGGGGCGCTGGTCTACGACGACAAATGGTTCGCCCAGGTGCTCGAGGGCAGCGAGCACGCCGTTTCCACCACGTTCGAGCGCATCCTGCGCGATCCGCGCCATTGCGACGTCGCCCTCGTCACCATGACGCCGGTGGCCGAGCGCATGTTCGGGGCCTTGCCGATGGCCGGCGTCCGGCGCGCCGAGAACAATCGCGACCTGTTCCGGCATTACGGCGAGAGCGACCGCTTCGACCCGCAGCTCATGCGCGCGGACCGGCTGTCCGACCTCATCGCGGCGGTCGTGGACCGCAGCCTCGATCCGTCTCCCAGGGCCACCAGCACCGCGGCGTGACCGGGCATCAGGTACCCGTCGATGCGCGCCTGTGCTAAGCTGCGCGCCACTGTCATGCCATGGAAGGGACGCATCATGCATCGTCATCTTGCCGGCGCGGCCGTCGCGCTGACGCTCGCGGCCGCGTCGAGCAGCTTCGGCACGCCGGCGCTCGCCGAGCCCACCGTCACGCGCGGCATCGGGATTTCGGGCTGCGACCGCATCGGGCCGGAGATCAAGCCCGCCGAAGGGCTCAACCATCAGCCGAACTACCTGATGTTCTACTGGGTGCAGGGCTATCTCAGCGCCGCCAACATCTACCTGCTCAACGAATACACCGACTTCGTCGATCTCAACGAGGTGGACGAAAAGACCATCCTTCAGCTCGTCTATGATTTCTGCAAGGAGAACCCGGACAAGAAGCCGATCTCCGCGATCGACAAGTTCATCCGCGATACCCGGAAGGTCGAGGCGAAGGAATCGGACGCCTTCGATCCGTGGGAGCACTAAGCCGAGGCTGCGTCGAAGCGGAATGCAGGCGCGCGTGCCGCGCCACCCGGCGCAATGCGCTGCGCTTGTTGCGCGCTGCGAACCGTGCGCTAGCGTCGCGGTCCCGCCGGCACGAGCTTCACCGGAACCAGGATGCGCCGAGCCGCGTCGGGCTCATGCCCGGCCGCCTCGTCGCCCGGGGATGCCGCCGCTTCGGCCTGCAGGATGTGCCCCTCGACTGTGATCACGATCACGGCGCCCGCCACCAGCAGGAGCTGCGTCGCATAAAGCCGCATCAGCGCCTTGTCGTCGAGCGCCAGCGCCGGCAGCGCCCAGATCACGATTGCGACCACGGCGAGCAGGAGTACGGCGTCGAGCGTCTCGCGGTCCGGCTCGCGGCCGACCACCAGCGAGCGGACGAATTCGATCAGATAGGCCACGAAGGCGGCGGCGATGACCAGCTTGATGCCGGCGAGAATGCACGAGGCCCGCATCAGGCCGTCGAGCCCGAAGTCGAAGACCTGGCGCAGATAGATCGAGGCCGCCGCGTGGGCGCGATCGTCGAAGCCGCTATAAGGCGACAGCAGCGCCCGCAAGGCGTCGGTGCCCCAGGCGGGCACGAAATAGAGCGAGATCAAGGCCAGATTGGCGGGCCCCAGGCGAGTTCGCGGCCGCATCGTTGCCTCCCGATGCCGGCCAGCGCTGATTTGTGCCGTCTTCCGGCCGGTCCGACAGCATGCGACCTACGCGCGGCCGGGCCGGGCCTCAATCGAAACCCTTTGTTAACCTTATCGGTGAGGGCGGCGTTAACCGCGCCGCGCGGCGCGGGCCTCGTGCGGCCGGGGTGCCGGTCGGCTGGCGCGAGAGGCGGGCGACATACGAGGGGCCCCGCCGGAGCAGGGCCCTGATCGTCGTGAAACCGTCTGAAAAGCTGCGGCCCCGCCGGTAGACGGGGCCGCGCAAGCAGGGACTAGCGGTTCGTTCCGCCCTGTTGACCACCCTGCTGACCACCCTGCTGGCCGCCGCCCTGGCCGCCCTGACCACCCTGCCCGGGCTGCTGCTGGCCGGGCTTGTTGCCCTGCTGCTGCTGATCCGGCCGTGGCTGACCGCCGCCGCCTTGCTGTTGCCCGCCCTGACCAGGCTTCGGGTTCTGCTGGTTCGGGTTCTGGTTCTGGTTTGACATTCCGTTTGCTCCTCGAGGGGGTTGAAGTTGCCCCGGCCCTTAGTGTCAACGTCCACGGATAAAGAAAGTTTCCGCGCAATCCGGAGAATAATGTTCCGATTTACCGGTGAAACTAAGTTGAATGCGACCGGTTGCAGGGGGCCGCCGCGCGGATAAATCGCAGGTTGCGGCTCACACGCGCTTGTAGGCGCGCTCATGATAGACCAGCGCCGGTCCGGCGGGGCCGAGCCGCACGGTTTCGACCGCGCCGAAGAAGACGTTATGGCTGGCGACCGCCCTCACCTCGATGATGCGGCAATCGAAGGCGATCACCGCGGAAGCGAGCACTGGGCTGCCGGTCGAGAGCACTGTCCATTGGCCGGTGGCGAAACGCTCGGCGCCCTGGATGCCGGTGCGGCCGGCAAAGATGTCGGCGATCTGCGCCTCGTCGGCGCCGAGCGTGTTGACGCAGAACACGCCGTTCTCCTGCACGATAGGATTGGTCTGGCTGCGCCGGTTGAGGCACATGAGCAGCGTCGGCGGCGTGTCGGAGACGGAGCACACGGCCGTGGCGGTGGCGCCGGTCTTGCCGGCAGGCCCCGCGGTGGTGATCACATGCACGGCGGCGCCGAGCCGGCTCATGGCATCGCGGAACGACGCCGGCTCGCAGGTGCGCACGGCGTCGGGCCCCACCACCGTGAAGGCGCCGTCCATGGCATCGTCGGGGCGTTGGTCGAACCAGCTCATGGGCGGCTTCTAGCTCGTATCCCGTTTGGGAGGAACCGCATCCTCATCCGCTCATTCCCGCGCAAGCGGGAATCCAGTACGGCTTATTCGGTCAATATCGCACTGGGTCCCCGCTTTCGCGGGGACGAGCGGAATACGGACCCTTCCGTGCAAGTGGGAAACACTTTGGCTCATCACTCCGCCGCCCGCTTGATGCCGGCGAAGCCCGGATAGGCGACGTCGTCGGGATCGAGCCAGGTCGAGCCGGTCCAGCCATTCTCGTCATATTCGGACAGGCACTGCTCGGCGAGCGCGATCATGCCGTCGAGCGTGCCGGAGCCACGCGCGTTCCAGAGCGCCTGGATGCGGATGTCCTCGTGGTTGCCGGCGTAGTTCATCTCGTAGAGCTCGTGGCGGCCGCCGAACTCGGTGCCGATCGCGTCCCACAGGAGCTTCATCACCTTGATGCGCTCGCGGTAGCCGATGCCGTGCGAGCCGCGCACATATTTGGCGAGATAGGGATCGATCGCCGGATTCTGGAAATCCCTGGCCGAGGACGGCAGGTAGATCAGCGACGAGGCGACGATCTTCTCCACGATCTCCTTGATGCGTCCATAGGCGTCGCCGGCGAACACGCGGTAGCTCGAGCCCGACTGCGCGTTCGGCAGCACCGCGTCGCCGACCCAGGACGTCGGGTTGTGCGCCATCGCGTCGGTCAGCCCCCAGAACAGGTTGCGCCAGGCGATCACCTCGCCGAGCAGCGCCTGGTTGCCGCGGAACTCGTCGGACCCGGCCACCCGCAGCGCCTTGGCGATGATGCCGACCAGGAAATCGAGTTTCACGGCGAGCCGCGTGCAGCCCTGGAACTGGTAGCCCTGCAGGAAGCCCGATTGCGGGAAGAAGACCTTGAGCTTCTCCAGGTCGCGGTGGAGGAGCACGTCCTCCCAGGGGATGAACGCGTTGTCGAACACGAAGATGGCGTCGTTCTCGTCGAAGCGCGAGGACAGCGGATAATCGAAGGGCGTGCCCATCACGCTCGCCATCATCTCGTAGGAGGCGCGGCAGAACAGCTTCACGCCGGGCGCGTTCACCGGCGCGATGAACATCACGGCGAGGTCGGTGTCATGCGTGGGCACCGCCGCGTTCTGGCCCAGGAAGTTGTAGTGGGTGAGCGCCGACGACGTCGCCACCACCTTGGCGCCGGACACGTAGATGCCGGCGTCGGTCTCCTTCTGGATGGTGATGAACACGTCCTTGACGTGGTCGGCCGCCTTGAAGCGATCGACCGGAGGGTTCACGATCGCATGATTCATGAACAGCACGTGTTCCTGCGCGCGCCGGTACCAGGACTTCGCATTCTCGGCGAACTTGCCGTAAAACTGATGATTGGCCCCGAGCGTGTTCATGAGCGAGGCCTTGTAGTCCGGCGAGCGGCCCATCCAGCCGTAGCTCATGCGCGCCCAGCCCGCGATGGCGTCGCGTTGCGCGACCACCTCCTCGCGCGAGCGCGCCACGCGGAAATATTTGTGGGTAAAGCCGCCCGAGCCGGTATCGGTCGGTGAGGTCAGCAGGGCCTTGGTCTTGTCGGCATGGAGCGCATCGTAAAGCCGCGCGATCGAGCGCGCCGCATTGCGGAAGGCCGGGTGCGTGGTCACGTCCTCGACCCGCTCGCCGTAGATGTAGACCTCGCGCCCGTCGCGCAGGCTGGCGAGATATTCCGCGCCGGTGAACGGCCGCCCCGTCGCCCCGATCGCGTCCTCGGCCTTCATGCGGCTCATGCGGTTTGGCTCACGGTCTTGCTCCCGGTTCCCGGCGAATGGGGCAACCAAAGGCATCCGACGGGCCGGGTGTCAACGACCCTCGCGTCACCACCGTGAACGAGGCGGTTTCCCGGCATCGATTTATCCACCGCCGGCGGCTGCCGTTGCCGGTCCATCGGGGCCCTGATAGAGCTTCGCAGCCGGGTCGCGGGGACGCCTCAGAGCAGGCACAGAGGGCATGGAAGTCTTCGTCCAGCAGGTGATCAACGGCATCACGGTCGGCTCGATCTACGGCCTCATCGCCATCGGCTACACGATGGTGTTCGGCATCATCGGCATGGTCAACTTCGCCCACGGCGACGTGTTCATGGTGTCGTCCTTCATCGCGCTGGTCGCGTTCCTGATCCTCACCACCTGGCTCGGGATCGGCTCGGTCGCGCTCGCGCTGGTGATCGTGCTCGCGGTGGCGATGGTGCTTACCGCGCTGGTGAACTGGACCATCGAGCGCATCGCCTACCGGCCGCTGCGCGGCTCGTTCCGGCTGGCGCCGCTGATCTCGGCCATCGGCATGTCGATCTTCCTGTCGAATTTCGTGCAGGTCGCGCAGGGACCGCGCAACAAGTCGATCCCGCCCCTGTTCAAAGAGGTGATCGTGCTCAACACAGGCGGCGCCTACGCGGTGACGGTGTCCTACAAGCAGATCGCGATCTGGCTGGTGACCGGCGTGCTGCTGCTGGCGTTCTGGTTCCTGGTCACCAAGACCGCGCTCGGCCGCGCGCAGCGCGCCTGCGAGCAGGACCCGAAGATGGCGGCGCTGGTCGGCATCGACGTCGACCGCACCATTTCGGTCACCTTCGTGATCGCCGCCGCGCTCGCGGCGGTCGCCGGCACCATGTACCTCACCTTCTACGGCGTGGTGCGCTTCGACGACGGCTTCACGCCCGGCGTGAAGGCCTTCACGGCCGCGGTGCTCGGCGGCATCGGCTCGCTGCCCGGCGCGGTGCTGGGCGGACTTCTGATCGGCATGATCGAGACGCTCTGGGCGGAATACGTCTCGATCGCCTACAAGGACGTGGCCTCGTTCTCGATCCTCGCCATCGTGATGATCTTCCTGCCACAAGGCATCCTCGGCCGCCCCGACGTGGAGAAGGTCTGAGATGGCGGAGGCGGCGGCACAGTCCCCCGCGCGTCCCGACCTCGCCCGCGCCTGGCGCGACGCCGCCTTCGCGGGCCTGCTGACGTTCGGCCTGTTCCTGCCGCTGATCGGTTTCGACACCGTGCAGAACATCCGCAACGAGCTCGTCCTGGAGACGCGCTGGCCGTTGCTGCTGGCGATGGTGGCCCTGGTCGCCGGCCTGCGCTTCCTGCATTCGGTCGTGATCGCGCCCGCTCTCGCCTCCCGCCGCTGGCGGTTCTCGCTGCCGGCGCCGCTCAAAGCCGCGGTCGTGCGTTTCGCCAAGCCGGCCACCTTCGCCTTCGTGATCGTCTACCCGGTGCTCGCGGTGCTGCTGTTCGGCTCCGGCGCCTCCAAGTGGATCGACAATTTCGGCATCCAGATCCTGATCTACGTGCTGCTCGGCTGGGGGCTCAACATCGTGGTCGGGCTCGCCGGCCTGCTCGACCTCGGCTACGTCGCCTTCTATGCCATCGGCGCCTACACGGTGGCGCTGCTCGGCAAGAGCTTCGACCTCTCGTTCTGGATGCTGCTGCCGCTCGCCGGCATCCTCGCGGCGTTCTGGGGCGTGCTGCTCGGCTTCCCGGTGCTGCGGCTGCGCGGCGACTATCTTGCCGTGGTGACGCTGGCCTTCGGCGAGATCATCCGCATGGTGCTGATCAACTGGGTCCCGGTCACCAACGGCTATGCGGGCGTCAGCGGCATCCCGCGTCCGACCCTGTTTGGCATTGCGTTCAACGCCTCGCCGGACGGTTTTGCCGCCCGCGTCGGGCTGGAGTTCTCGCCGCTGCACCGCCTGCTGTACCTCTACTACATCGTGCTCGCGGCGGTCTTCATCACCGCCGTCGTCATCGCGCGGCTGCGCAAGCTCCCGATCGGGCGCGCCTGGGAGGCGCTGCGCGAGGACGAGGTTGCCTGCCGCGCGCTCGGCATTAACACCACCACCACCAAGCTTACGGCCTTTGCGGTCGGCGCGATGTTCGGCGGTTTTGCCGGCGCGTTCTTCGCCACAAGACAGGGTTTCATCAGCCCGGAATCCTTCACCTTCCAGGAATCGGCGCTGGTGCTCGCCATCGTCGTGCTCGGAGGCATGGGCTCGCAGCTCGGCGTCGTGCTGGCGGCGATCGCCATGATCGGCGGCTTCGAGCTGTTCCGCGGGCTCGACCAGTACCGCATGCTGGTGTTCGGCTTTGCGATGGTGCTTCTGATGATCTGGCGGCCGCGCGGCCTGATCGGCCATCGCGCCCCGACCGTCTACCTGGAGCGCAGCCAGGCGATCTCGTCCGACCTCGTCAAGGAGGGACACGGATGAGCGGGCAGATTCTCGACGTCGATCATCTCTCGATGCGCTTTGGCGGCATCGTCGCTGTCAACGAACTCTCCTTCACGGCCGAGCGGCGCAAGATCACCGCGCTGATCGGCCCGAACGGCGCCGGCAAGACCACCGTCTTCAACTGCATCACGGGTTTCTACAAACCGACATCGGGCGCGATGCGCCTCACCCATGACGACGGCAAGACGATCGCGCTCGAACGGCTCAACGATTTCCGCATCTCCAAGCAGGCCAAGGTGGCCCGCACCTTCCAGAACATCCGCCTGTTTCCCGGCATGACAGCGCTGGAGAATCTGATGGTGGCCCAGCACAACGCGCTGATGCGCGCCTCGGGGCTCACCTTCCTCGGCCTGATCGGCGCGCCGTCCTGGCGGCAGGCCGAACAACACGCGATCGATCTGGCAACCGTCTGGCTGAAGCGCATCGGCCTGCTCGACCGCGCCGATGATGCCGCCGGCAATCTGCCCTACGGCGACCAGCGCCGGCTCGAGATCGCGCGCGCGATGTGCACCGAGCCCGCACTGCTCTGCCTCGATGAGCCGGCCGCCGGCCTGAACGCGCGCGAGAGCGGCGCTTTGAGCGAACTCCTGCTCTCGATCCGCGCCGAACAGGGCGCTTCGATCCTCTTGATCGAGCACGACATGTCAGTGGTGATGGAAATCTCCGACCACGTCGTGGTGATGGATTACGGCGTCAAGATCGCCGAAGGCACGCCGCAGCATGTGCGCGACGATCCCAAGGTGATCGCCGCCTATCTCGGCGCCGACGAGGAGGAAGCGCTGGCCGTGATGGAGAGCGGCTCGTGACGGCGACCTCTCCGCTCCTTGTGGTGCGCGGCCTGCGGGCGGCCTA
>JAXDOD010000152.1:0-8744 GCA_034669045.1 Alphaproteobacteria bacterium | reverse complement strand
GAGAGGTACGAAAACAGCTTGCCCTGATCCAAAAATGCGCCCCGCATGCAAGCCTCCGCCGATTCGTGATAGAAAACTGAATCATTACTCGCGCGCTATGGCGAGGGGTTTTTCAGCAGACTGCTAGTGAAAGTTCCGTCCCTTCGGCAGCACCTTGGCCGCATGCTCGACCGCGGCAAGCCGGTTGAGGACAGGTTTGTCCTTCGCCATTCGCACGAACGTGTCGCCGGCGCGCGGATGATGGAACCGGTTCGGATTGTCCGGCCTGGCTATGTCGGCGGGCGAGCGCGTCCGCACACTGGATACGTCTTCGTTCAGGCCACGCAGCAGCGGCGTGAGATCCTCGAAGCGGTCGGCGACGATGTGGATGACGCCCTTCTCGTTCTGCAGTGCCCCGGTCACGCTGATCAGCCGCGCACCCATCACGATCGGCCGGAAGCGCTCGAATGTCCGCGGCCACAGGATCGTATTGGCGATGCCGGTCTCGTCCTCGATCGTCATGAAGATCGCATTGCCGGTCCCCGGCCGTTGACGCACCAGCACGATGCCGGCGATGGTCACGCGCTTGCCCGAGACAATGCCGGGCAGATGCTCGTGCCGGACGATGCCGCGCGCGTCGAGATCGGCGCGCAAGAATGAGACCGGATGCGCCTTCAGCGACAGGTGCAGATGCCGGTAATCCTCGATCACCTGCTGGCCCGGCGGCATCGGCGGCAATCCCGCGTCCGGCTCGAGTTCGGCCATGGCGGCGTGCGCGAACAGGGGCAGGTCGTCCTTGTCGCCGGTGCGGCGCAGCGCCTTCACCGCCCACAGCGCATCGCGGCGGCTCAAGCCCAGCGAACGAAAGGCGTCGGCATGCGCGAGCTTTTCCAGCGCGGCGGGTTTCAGCCGGGTGCGCAGCCAGAGATCGCGAACGGAGTCGAAGCCTTCGCCGCGCGTGCTTTCGATGATCTTGCCGTCGTCCTCCGAGAAGCCGCTGATCTGGCGGAAGCCCAGGCGCAGGGCATGCGTGGTGCGGATATCGTCTTTCATCTCGGCGTGACGAGGATGCAATTGTTGCCGCGCAGCCGGTGCGCTCCCTCTCCCGGGAGGGGAGGGGGCGGGGCTGAGGGCCTCCAGCGCGCAATCCCAATCCGAAAGATTCACATCCGCCTGCCGCACCTCGACGCCATGCTCCTGGGCGTCGCGCACGATCTGCGCCGGCGCGTAGAAACCCATCGGCTGGCTGTTGAGCAGGGCGGCGGCGAACACGTCCGGATAGCGGCATTTGATCCAGGAGGATGCATAGACGAGATTTGCGAAACTCGCGGCATGGCTCTCCGGAAAGCCGTAGCTGCCGAATCCCCTGATCTGCTTCCAGCAGCCGGTGGCGAATTTCTGGTCATAGCCGCGGCCGATCATCCCTGTGATAAATTTTTCTTGAAACTCGTCGATGGTTCCGAGGTTCTGGAAAGTTGCCATGGAGCGGCGCAGCTTGTTTGCCTCTTCAGACGCAAAGCCGGCGCCGACCATGGCGATTCGCATCGCTTGCTCCTGGAACAAAGGGACGCCGAGTGTCTTGCGAAGTATTTTTTTCAACTGCTTGGATGGATAGACCACCGGTTCGCGCTTTTCCCGTCGCCGCAGATAGGGGTGCACCATGTCACCCTGGATCGGTCCTGGCCGCACAATCGCAACCTCGATCACGAGGTCGTAGAATTTTTTGGGACGCAGCCGTGGCAGCATCGACATCTGCGCACGGCTTTCGACTTGAAATACCCCAATGCTATCGGCGCGTGAGAGCATTCGATAAATCGCACGATTATCGTGTTTCTCCTGTCGAAGAACAAATGGGAGTGTTACGGAATGACGATAATGGATCCGCAAAAGATCAAAGCCGCGCCGTAGACATGACAACATTCCGAGTCCAAGGACATCGACCTTCAGAAGCTCCAGGGCGTCGAGGTCGTCCTTGTCCCATTCGATGACGGTGCGATCCTCCATGGCCGCATTCTCGACCGGCACGACTTCGTCGAGGCGCGATCGCGTGATGGCAAAGCCGCCGACGTGCTGCGAAAGATGGCGGGGAGATCCCATCAGTTCCTGCGCAAGCGTCATGACCCGCTGCAGTTTCGAATCGGCTGGGTCAAATCCTGCGCGCCGCGCCTCCTTTTGTGTCACGCCGGCCATCGACCAACCCCAAAGCGTGCCGGCGAGCATGCCGATGGTGTCATCGGAAAGTCCGAAGACCTTGCCGACTTCGCGGATGGCGCTGCGGCCGCGATAGCGGATGACGGTGGCGGTCATGCCGGCGTGATCTCGTCCATATCGCTCGTAGATGTATTGGATCACCTCCTCGCGGCGTTCGTGCTCAAAATCGACATCGATGTCCGGGGGCTCGCGCCGTTCGGCCGAAACGAAGCGTTCGAACAACAGGGCTATTTTATGAGGATCAACTTCGGTGATGCCGAGGCAGTAGCAGATAACGGAGTTGGCTGCTGATCCGCGGCCTTGGCAAAGAATGCCCTTCGATCGGGCAAATTGCACGATGTCGTGCACGGTTAGAAAATAGGGCGCATATCCGAGTTCGGCGGTGACCGTCAGTTCATGATTGAGGGCTTTGCGAACGTCCGGCCGCATGCCGCCAGGGTAGCGCCACCTTGCGCCCTCCTCGACAAAAGCAACGAGCGCGTCCTGTGGAGTGGCAAAGCCTTGACGCGTTTCATCGGGATATTCCGGTTTTCCCAATTCATCGAGCGAGAATTTGCAGCGATTGATGAAACGGATTGTTTGACCGATGGCTTTTGGCCAGTTGCGAAAGAGCCGAGCCATCTCCTGCGGTGCCTTCAGGTGCCGTTCGGCGTTGGCTTCCAGGCGGTAACCGGCCTCTTCGAGGGTCACATGCTCGCGGATACAGGAGACCACATCCTGCAGGGCCCGCCGATCGGGCGTGTGATAGAGCACGTCATTCACCGCGATGAGCGGAATAAGGGAATTGCGGGCGATAGAAGCAAGACGTGTCATCCGGCGGGCGTCGTCTCCGTGATAAAGCATGCTGGCTGCAAGCCAAACGGATCGTCGAGAAGCTGCTTTGCCCAAGCGGGCGAGGAGAGCGTCGAGGCTATCGTCGTGGATCGTCCTGGGAGGCATCACGATGAGGCTGAGGCCTTCGATGGATTCGAGCAGGTCGTCGATGAAGAGGATGCATTCGCCTTTATCGGCGCGACTTTTGCCAACGGTAAGCAGGCGTGTCAGGCGTCCCCACGCTTGCCGGTCTTGTGGGTAGGCCAGGATGTCAGGGGTGCCGTCTGCGAATTCGAGACGCGCGCCGACAGCGAGTTTCAATTCCGGCTCGGTTGTTCCGAGCTGTAAGTTGAGGTCTCTGATTTTCTTGTTCAGCTCCTTCGCCTGCACATGCGCCCGGACCACTCCCGCAACGGTGTTGCGGTCAGCGATGCCGATTCCCATAAGGCGCAGAAGTCTTGCCTGCTTGATCAAATCCCCTGGGTGGGATGCGCCACGCAGGAAAGAAAAATTGGTCGTCACGGCGAGTTCGGCATAAGCCGCGGTCTTCTGCTCTGTCTCAGGCGAAGAGGCCATGGATGTACCATTGGGGCTGCTTGGGTTCGCAAGTGTATGAGCCTTCGCGGTAGAGCCAGACACGGATACCCTCCTTGCTCTCGACCCGGAAATAATCGCGCGTCAGGCGGCGCCCTTCTTCGTCGTGCCACCATTCCATGGCGATGCGTTCGGGTCCTTCGACGTGGGCGACGAGGTGGCGCACGCGCCGCCAGGTGAACTGTACCGGTGGCCCGTCGGGCACTTCGGCGGTCGCCTCGATTCGTTCCGGCCGCTCGAACAGACGGATCGGGCGGATGGGCGCGCGGGAGTCTTGATTGGCAGCGGGGCACTGTTGTTGCAGCACACTCGGTCTGCTCCCGCCCCCTTTCAGGGGGAGGGGACCCGGTGGCGCGGCTCTTCGTAACTCCAATGATGCGTTCTTGTGCAGCACTGCATGCGCCGGCATCGCCGCCACCGCGAATTCGGGGATATGGCTGTCCTGCGCGACGAGTCTTGTCACCCGGCGCAGCCCGAAGCGCGCGCCGAGCCGGTCGATCAGGTGCGCGAGCTCTGCGCCGTGGTCGGGCGCGACCAAGCCGGTCTGCACCGGATCGCTGCGTTCGCTCACCAGCACGGCGAGCCGCACCATGTCGAAGCCGAAACCGGGATCGCAGGCGTCGCCGAGCGCCGCGAGCCGCTCGGCGAACAGCCGCCGAACGCGCTCGGGATCGCGCACCGGCGCCGCCGTCCCGATCTCCATGCGATGCACCTTGCCGTCGGCGCGGAACAGCGCGACCTGCAGCAGGCGCGCGCCCTCGCCACGCCGCTCGAGCAGGCCTTTGAGCTCGCGCGCCAGATGCTCGATGGTGCCGAGCACGCCCTCCTCGCGCGCGATCGGCTCGGGGAAGCGCTGCTCCGCGACGGCGGAGGGCACCGGCAGCCGCGGCGTGATCGATTCGTCCTCGCGCCCCAGCGCCTGGTCGATGCGGCGCACGAAGTGTTCGCCGAAGCGAGCGGCGAGCGGCGCGCGCGGGCGCGCGATCACGTCGGCGATGCGCCTGAGGCCGACCTGCGCCAGATCGGCGACGATCTCCGGCGCGATCCGCAGCGCCGCGAGCGGCAGCGGGAGCAGGACGTCGTGTGTTTGCTGAGAAGGTACAATCGAGCCGCGAACTCGGTGGACTCCCCTCCCCCTTGTGGGAAGGGGGTGAGGATCGTGCGATCGAACTCCATCCGTACCAGCCCCACCCCTGTCTCCTCCCCACAAGGGGGAGGGGAACGCTGGGGCACGATCATGGACAACGTCATCGTCTTCGGCAGCGTTGCCATACCGCGCCACCGCGGAAGCACAGCCCACCGTGTCGGCGACCGCGCCGCGCGCGTGCAAACCTTGCTCCGCGAGGCGCCGCAGCAGGTCGCGGCAGAGCGCCGCCTCGCCGTCGAAGAGATGCGCGCAGCCGGTGATGTCGAGCACGAGTCCGTCCGGCGGATCGAGACCGACAAGCGGGGTGTAGCGGTCGCACCAGTCGGCGACGGCTTCGAGCAGGCGCCGGTCGGCCTCCGGGTCGTCATCCATCACCGCAATGCCCGGATACATCGCGCGCGTGTCGGCGAGCGCCATGCCGGGCGTGAGGCCAAGCCGTGCGGCCGCATCGTTCACCGTCGCGAGCCGCAACGCGGACTTCACCTCGGCGGCGGTGACGAGCGGCGCCTCAGGCGGTGCGGGCGGGCGCGAGCGGCTCAGCCGATCCGTCGCGAGCCGCCGCAGCCATACCGAAAGATAGCGCCTGCGGGACGAAGCTTGCTGTCTCATGATCCCAACACACGATGAAGCGGCCGCCGTGGCCGCGCCGGTTTCTGCGGAGCGAAAGGTCGAAGGCGGTGCGGCCGAGGCCGCCGAAGCGGTCGGGCGCGCTCAACGCGGCGGCGACCTCCCAGCGCGTCATGGCGGCGCTTGCGAGCGGCGAGCGCCGGTGCCGCAGCAGAAGGCCAAGCCCGCCGCCTGCGCGGGCGGCGAGCGCGAGCCGGCGCGTCGCGGTGAGATCGGCACCGTCCTCCGGCAATTCGGCGAGCACGGCGGCGAGCGCATGCGACTTGAGCGCCTCTTCGAATGCCCACAGCGCGTCGAGCACCCGCGGCACGCGCAGGATGAGGACTCGTTCGAGGGGAAGGCCGAGGCGGTAAAGGCCGAGGCCATAAAGCGCGCCCGCCTCGATGGCGGCAAAATCGGTCTGGATGAGGAGCGCGCTGCCGCCGCCCTGCGCCGCCCGGGCCGCGAGCGCGAGCGCAAAGCCGACGGTGGCGCCGATCTGCCCCGGGCCCGCCGGCGCCAGTTCGTGCAAGGCCCCGCATGCGAGCCCGCCTGCCAGGGCACCATCGACGCCCGGCAAGCCGAGCGGGAGCACACCGTCCTCGGCGAGGAAAGCCCGGCCCGGATCGAGCTTTGCGAGCGTTTCCTGGAGATGGCAAAGCGCCTCGCCGGGTGCGGCGGATGTATATGTCCGGACCTTGTTCATGATTTGTTCTATTGATTCCCTGCCTAGGAAGCAGAGTCAAGGAGGTCCGCCTGCGTCATGGCAGGCTTGTCCGGGCAACCCTGCTCATGACAAAGAAACAACCCAGCCGATGGACCAAGACCAATGAACCCTCCCGACTTCCGCTTCATCGGCAAGCCGATCCGGCGCGCGGAGGACGAGCGGCTTATCACCGGCAAGGGCCGCTTCAGCGACGACTTCCAGTTCGCAGGCCAGGCCCATACGGCGATCGTGCGCTCGCCCTATCCGCATGCGCGCATCCTGCGTATCGACACGTCGCGCGCGAAAACCATGCCGGGCGTGCTGGGCGTGTTCACCGGCGCCGACTGCCTCGCCGACAATCTCAGCCCCATCCCGCACGACCCGCTGCCGAAGACCAAATACGACATGAAGCTGTCGGGCGCCGGCGGCCGGCCGGTGTTCATCGGCCCGCACATGCTGCTGCCGGCGGACAAGGCCCGCCACGTCGGCGAGGCGGTTGCCATGGTGGTGGCCGAGACCAAGATGCAGGCGTTCGACGCCGCCGAAGCTGTAGACGTCGAATACGAGGAACTGCCGTTCGTCCTCAACGCCGCCGACGCGATGGCGCCGAAGGCGCCGAAAGTCTGGGACGAGGTGGCGGACAATACCCCGGTCGATACCTGGTTCGGCGACCGCGCCGCCACCGAGGCTGCCTTCGCCGCCGCCGACCATGTGGTCAAGCTCGACCTCCATGTCGGCCGCGTCACCGGCGTGCCGATCGAGCTGCGCTCGGCGGTCGCGCAATACGATGCCGCGACCGGCAGATACACGCTTCATGCCGGCTCGGGCGGCGCGGTGCGGCAGAAGAACGAGCTCGCCAAGGTGCTCGGCATCGCGCCCGACAGTCTGCGCGTCCTCTCCTACGACGTCGGCGGCAACTTCGGCACCCGCAACCGCGTGTTCGTCGAGTTCGGCCTGGTGCTGTGGGCGGCGGGAAAGCTCGATCGTCCGGTCAAATACACCGCGACACGTTCGGAAGCCTTCCTGAGCGACTATCAGGGTCGCGATCTGGTCACCAAGGTGGAGCTGGCGCTGCGCCAGGACGGCCGCTTTCTGGCGATGCGCGCCACCAACATCAGCAACGTCGGTGCGCGCGCGGTGTCGTTCTCGCCGCTGTCGAAGGGCTCGGGCCTCATCCCGGGCTCCTACGACATCCCGGCCGCCACGCTGCGCGCCCTGGCGGTCTATACCAACACCATGCCGACGCAGGCCTATCGCAGCTCCGGCCGCCCCGAAGTCACTTTCGCGATCGAGCGCCTGATCGACAACGCCGCGGCCGAGCTCGGCTTCGACCGCATCGCGCTGCGCCGCCGCAACCTGATCAAGCCCAAGGCCATGCCCTATCGCAACGCCGTGGGCATGCTCTACGACAGCGGGCGCTACGAGGAGAACATGGTGCGCGCCATGGAGATCGCCGACTGGAAGGGCGCCGCGCAACGCCGCCGCGACGCGCGCAGGCGCGGCAAGCTGCTCGGCCTCGGCCTTGCCAACTACGTCGAGTCCTCGATCGGTGCGCCGCTCGAACAGGCGCGCATCACCGTGCGGCCGGAAGGGCGCGTCGACGTGGTCATCGGCACGCAGCCGAGCGGGCAGGGGCACGAGACGAGTTTCGCGCAGGTGGTCTGCGACCTCATGCGCGTGCCGATCGAGTGCGTGAGCATCATCATGGGCGACACCGACGTGGTGAAGGTCGGCGGCGGCTCCCATTCCGGCCGCTCCATGCGCCACGCCGCCACCGTGTTCTCCAGGGCCATGCCGGACCTGATCGAGCGCGGCAAAAAAATTGCCGGCGTCATCCTCGGCAAGACCCCGGCGGAAATGGAGTACGACGACGGGCGCTTTCACGCGCACGGCACCAACCGCAGCTTCGATTTCCTCGAGCTCGCCCGGGACGCCGCCAACCACAAGCTGCCCGACGACCTCAAGGATGGCGTCGCGGTCCTTACCGACAACGAGATGCATGACCCGGTCTTTCCCAACGGCACCGCGATCTGCGAGGTCGAGGTCGATCCCGACACCGGCGAGGTGGCGATCACGCGCTATGCCTCGATCGACGACGTCGGCCGCTGCATCAATCCGCTGATCGTGGATGGCCAGACCCACGGCGCGATCGCGCAGGGCGTCGGCCAGGCCCTGTGGGAGCAGTGCTACACCGATCCCGATTCCGGCCAGCCGCTGTGCGGCTCGCTGATGGATTACGGCATGCCGCGTTCCGACAACATGCCGTCGTTCCGCACCGAGATCGCCGAGGTGCTGTCGCCGACCAATCCGCTCGGCATCAAGGCCGGCGGCGAGGGTGGCACAACTGGGGCGCCGGCGGCCGTTGTCAGCGCCATCACCGACGCCTTGAGCGTCTACGGCATCCGCAACATCACCATGCCCGCGACCCCGTTCAACATCTGGCAGGCGATTCAGGAGGCGAAAGCGAAAAGCGAAAGCGCGTCGCAGTAAGGAATGAAAGAAACGCAATGACAACAATTGAACTCATCTGCTTCCCTGGTGCGCCGAATCTGCCGATCTTCGTGGCACAGGAGAAGGGCTATTTCGCCGACAACGGCGTCGCGATCAACATGGCAACGACGCCGAGCTCGGCCTATCAGGCGGAAAACCTGGTCAACGGTAAATTCCATATCGCCGGCACGGCGTTCG
>JAXDOD010000151.1:0-38939 GCA_034669045.1 Alphaproteobacteria bacterium | reverse complement strand
AATGTCGTGGAGAATGCGAAGGCGTTGGCCGAAACCCTTAAATCCAAAGGGCTGGATATCGTTTCCGGCGGCACCGACACGCACCTGATGCTGGTCGACCTGCGGCCCAAGCGGCTGACCGGCAAGGTCGCCGACGTGGCGCTGGGACGGGCCCATATCACCTGCAACAAGAACGGGATTCCGTTCGATCCGGAGAAGCCGATGGTCACATCCGGCATCCGGCTCGGCACGCCGGCCGGCACCAGCCGCGGCTTTGGCGTGGCCGAGTTCCAGCATATCGGCGACCTGATCACCGAGGTGCTCGATGCGCTTTCGGCCAAGGGCGCGGACGCCGACGAGGCGGCCGAGGCGGCGGTGCGGCAAAAGGTGAAGGCGCTGCTCGCCCGGTTCCCGATCTACCAGTAGGCGGGTGTTGCGCCGGGGTGGGGTCCGGCGCTGAGGGGGAAGAATGCGTTGTCCGAGTTGCGGGTCGCTCGACACCCAGGTCAAGGATTCGCGGCCGACCGAGGATTCATCGGTGATCCGCCGCCGGCGCGTGTGCCTCGCCTGCAATTTCCGTTTTACCACCTTCGAGCGCGTGCAACTGCGCGAACTGACGTTGATCAAGCGCAACGGCCGGCGCGTGCCGTTCGACCGCGACAAGCTGCTGCGCTCGGTGCAGATCGCGCTGCGCAAGCGCCCGGTCGAGCCGGAGCGGGTCGAGCAGGTGGTGTCGAAGACCGTGCGCGAGCTGGAAAGCCAGGGCGAGAGCGACATCTCCTCCGAGACCATCGGCGAGATGGTGATGGAGCAGCTCCGCGCCCTCGACGACGTCGCCTATGTCCGCTTCGCCTCGGTCTACCGCAATTTCCGCGAGGCCAAGGATTTCGAGGCGGTGCTTGGCGAACTGTCGGGCGAAGACGACGGCAAGCCGCCCGCGGCGGTGCGCAAATAGCAGCTCGGCGACTCGACGACTGCGCACGTTACGGAAACGTGGCGCTTGCAAGCTTGATTCCGGCATACTTCAAGTAAGCGGCGATGACTTGCGCCGGGGTTGCCGCTTGATCGATGTCGGCCTCGAAGACCGCCTTTTCTGCGGCCGAAAATCCCGGCGGAGGATTGGTCTTCGCCTTGCTTCGGGCGTCTGCAACGGTGCCGAAGCCGGCGGCTCTCGGCGTGATGAACGCGCTCTGCTCTGAATAGTGATCAAGCTCGATGGTACGAAGCATCCAAGGCTCGAACAATTGAACAAGCGATTCGAGCCCGACCGGGAAAGATTGGCCGGGACCCGTGCTGACTGCGAAGATTCGAATGTGCAGGACAGCTTTGACGCTGAATCCGATCAGGGCGGCCTTGATCCACGGATTGGTGCCGGCAATGCCTTCGGTCGTGACCTGATCCCCGAGCAACGGAAGCAGCGCCAAGGCGCCCGCTCCCAGAATGCCGTAAATCAGAACGTACACATAGAACCATGCGGATTTGAGAACAAACCGAGAGGTCCTCGCGTATTTCGAGGTCAGAAGTTCGACTGCCGTGACAAATGTTGCGATCGTAAAAGCCAGCACAAGAAGGCCGGCGTGAACGCCGAATATGGTCATCCCCCCAGCCTCGCAATCTAAGAGGTTCGATCCGCAATCATGATCGTATCGCCGACCACCTTGATGGCGCCTCGGTTCGCAAGCGTTTCGATTTGCTTGTCGATTTCCCCGTTAGAGGCTGACACCTTGTCGTAGAGAAGCCCGCGGGGAATCGTTCCGAAGTCTTGAACCACCCGGAGAATGGTGAGATTGAGCGGCAGTTCCATCTTTGATGCCCCTGGATGAGCTGCAGCCGTGCGAGCGGCTGCCCTTTCACGTGGATGATATATAGCCGATTGACATGGTTTGTACAATCGACGGTTGTACCTTAAGGCGGCTATGCGTCGGCCGGAGGCCTTGTCCCCACTTCTCTCATCGTCTGCAGCCGCCGGATCGTCTTGCCTTCGAAGGAGGGTTGCGCCGGGGTTGGCCACAGCGGCAACCAGCCGCGCGCCGCCAGGAGTCCCGGTCGTGACGTTGTCCTCCCGCAACCCGAAACAGGACTGTATCATCATCCCGATGCCGGCCGGCGACTCCCATCCGGCCTCATTGCGAACTTGATTCCAGCCGCGGCGCGAGCATGACCGAACCCGCCGACGATGCCCGCTTCATGGCCCTCGCACTGGCACTCGGGCGGCGCGGGCTCGGGCGCACGTGGCCCAATCCGGCAGTGGGTGCGCTGGTCGTGCGCGACGATGGCGCCGGTCCGGTCATCATCGGCCGCGGCTGGACGCAACCCGGCGGGCGGCCCCATGCGGAGACGCAAGCGCTGCGGCACGCCGGCGCGGCCGCGCGCGGGGCGACGCTCTATGTCACGCTCGAACCATGCTCGCATCATGGCCAGACGCCGCCCTGCGCCGATGCCATCATGGCGGCCGGGATTTCCCGCGTGGTCTCGGCGGTCGACGATCCCAATCCGCAGGTCGGCGGCGCCGGACATTGGCGCATGGCGAGTAACGGGATCGTGGTCGAGGTCGGGATCGGCGCCGAGGAGGCGCGCCGGGCGCATGCCGGCCATATGCGGCGCGTGCGCGACGACCGCCCGCACGTGATGCTCAAGCTCGCGGTCTCCGCCGACGGCAAGGCCGGCTTCACTGGACGCCGTCCCGCTGCGATCACGGGCGCGGCCGCGCGCGAGCGGGTCCATCGCATGCGATCGACCAGCGACGCGGTGCTCACCGGCATCGGGACGGTGCTCGCCGACGATCCGTTGCTGACCTGCCGTCTGCCGGGCATGCGGGCGCGCTCGCCGGTCCGGGTGGTGCTCGATGCCAGGCTGCGACTTCCGCCCGAAAGCCGCCTGGTCGCGAGCGCGCTCGAGACGCCGCTGTGGGTGATCGCCGACGTGAACACCCCGCGCGACGACGAGGCGGCATTGCGGACGCGCGGCGTCGAGATTCTGCGGGTGCCGTCCATGAACGGGAAACTCTACCTTCTGGGGGCGCTGAAACTCCTTGCCGGCTGCGGCATCACCCGGCTCATGGTCGAAGCCGGCCCGATCCTCGCCGCCGCCTTCGTCGAAGCCGACCTCGTCGACGAGGCCGTGCTGCTGCGGTCGCCGAACGCGATCGGGCCGGACGGTATCGATGCGTTGGAAGGACTGCCGCTCGAGGCACTGACGCGCTCGCCGCGGCTTGCGCCGGCCGGCACCGATACGGCTGGCGGCGACACGATCGAATATTTCTGGCGGCCGGAATGACTGGCTTGGATTGACCTGGGCCGGGCAGAGGTGATCAATCCGGCCCCGGGAGCAACCGCAATGGCGCACGATCACAAGCACGATCATGGTCACGACCACGGCCACGATCACGATCATGGCCACGATCACGATCATGGCCACGCGCACCACCACCATCATCACCACGAGGGCGAGCACGACTGGCATTCGCAGGATTACGTCGCCGGCTGGGTCGGGCGCGACGCCGCCCGCATCGGCGAGCGGCGGCCGATCATCGAGAGCCTGATCGCGGCGGTGCCGTTTTCGCGCATGGCCGCAGTTGACGTGCTCGACGTCGGGGGTGGCGCCGGCGCGCTGAGCGAGGCGGTGCTGCAGGCATTTCCGAATGCGCAGGTCACGGTGCAGGACTATTCGAGCTTGATGCTCGAGCGCGCCCGCGCGCGTTTCGCCGGCCATGCCGCCCGCGTGCGCTATGTGCAATCCGACCTGCGTGATCCGGCCTGGCCGGCAAGCGTGCGAGGACCCTTCGATCTCGCGCTGTCCGGTATCGCCATTCACAATCTCAACGCCATGTCCGCGATCGCGGCCTGCTACGAGGCGGTGCGTGGGCTGTTGAAGCCGGGCGGCTGTTTCCTCGACTACGATCACTTCGACCGCGTCGGCGGCGTCCCGCTGCACCAGCACATGCTGAAGGTGGCGGGCTTCGCGAGCGCCGACACAGTGTGGCACGAGCACCCGACCGCGATTTTGAAGGCGAACACCTGATGCCATACAGCCGCGCAAACGGCGTCGACATCTGGTACCAGGTCGCCGGCGAGGGTCCGGCGATGGTGCTTGTCCACGCCAATCCGTTCGACCACGACCTCTGGCTGTATCAGAGCGCGCATTTCTCCACCTGGTTCACGGTCGTCGGCATTGACATCCGCGGCTACGGGCGCTCGTCGAAGGTGACCACGCCTTATGCGCTCGAGGACATGGCGGGCGACGTGGTCGGCGTCATGCGCGACCTCGGTGTCGCACGCGCGGTGCTCGGCGGGTGCAGCGTCGGATCGGGCATTGCGCTCCTGCTTGCGCTCGACCGGCCGGACCTGTTCGAAGCGGTGATCCTGGTGGGCGGCAACAGCAGTTCAAGCCCGCGCTACCAGGGCCGCATCGAGGGCTATCGCGGCACACTCGCCGACTATCACCCCAAGCACATCCGCGAGCTGGTGCGGCCGGAATTCGCCGACAGCCGGCTCGGGCGGCACCTGCTCGGCATGTTCCTGGAGCGCGGGCCGCGCCTCAAGGGCGAGGCGATCGCGCAGGTCTTCATGGCCGGCAATCACACCGACATGACCGATCGCCTCTCGACCATGAAAGTGCCGACACTGGTGATCAACGGCGAGTTCGACAATTCGCGCCCGGCCGGGGAGCGCACCGCGAGCCTGACGGCGGGCGCCGTCCACAAGGTGCTGCCCGGTACCGGCCATGCCTGCTGCCTGGAGGACCCGGCCGGCTTCGACCGCCTGGTCATCGACTTCCTGCAGTCGCGAAACCTCATGCCGGCGCTGTGAGGATCGCATGTTCACCGGCATCGTCACCGACATCGGCGAGGTGGTTGTAGTGCGCGCGCGCGGGGAGGGGCTGCGCCGGGTGAAGATCGCGTGCGGCTTCGAGCGCGCCTCGATCGTGGAGGGTGCGTCGATCGCCTGCGCCGGCGTCTGCCTCACCGTGGTCGGCATCGGCGAGGAGGATGGCCGCACCTGGTTTGCCGTCGATACCGCGGCCGAGACGCTGCGGCTCACGACAGCCGGGAACTGGCGCCACGGCAGCCGCCTCAACCTGGAACGCGCGCTGAAACTCGGCGACGAACTGGGTGGCCACCTGGTCGCCGGCCACGCCGATGGGCTCGCGACCTTGACCGCGCGTGATGACCTCACCGAGATGGCGCGGCTGACGCTGCGTGCGCCCGCCGAGCTCGCGCGCTTCATCGCGTCCAAGGGCTCGGTCGTGCTCGACGGCGTCTCGCTCACCGTCAATGAGGTCGCGGGCGACACGTTCACGGTGCTGATCATCCCGCACACTCTCAAGGTCACGACGCTGGGCGCGCTTGCGGTCGGGGAGGACGTCAACCTCGAGGTCGATCTGATGGCGCGCTATGCGGCGCGGCTGCTGGAGACCCGCGCCTGAGGCCAAATCATTGACGAAGCTCACGAAAAGACTTAGCTCATTTGACTTGGCCAAGGAGCCTCCGATGGCCGCCGTGACCATCCATCAAGCGAAGGCGAAACTCTCCAAGCTCATCGCCAAGGTCGCGGCCGGCGCGACCCGGGGTTTTCCGAGTTGGGCGTACAGGTCATCTGGTGAATGCTCGATCGCTTTGGTCATTCCCGGCCGCAGAACGCTCGCGGCGTCCACGGGCGGGCCGGCCGAGCCGCCTTGCTTCCCGCCCGATCCGCTTGCTACTGAACTTATAACAGGCGGAGAAACCGATGGCCGAACCGCGCAGAACAATCGGCACCGACCCGGGCGACCTCAAGGGCGCGCGCATTCTGATCGTGGAAGCGCGGTTCTATGACGATATTGCCGACGAGCTGCTGAAAGGTGCGACAAAGGCGCTCGACGCGGCGGGCGCCGTCTATGACCACGTCAGCGTGCCGGGCTCGCTCGAAGTGCCGCCCGCGATCACCATCGCGCTGGATGCCGCCGAGCGCGCCGGCAGGCCCTACGAGGGTGCGGTCGCGCTCGGCTGCGTGATCCGCGGAGACACCATCCACTTCGAGATCGTGTCGTTTGAATCGTCCCGCGGCCTGATGGAAATCTCGCGCACGCGCGGCGTCCCGATCGGCAACGGCATCGTCACGGTCGACAATGATGCCCAGGCCTGGACACGCGCCAAGGTCGACGAAGCCGACAAGGGCGGCGATGCCGCGCGCGCGGCGCTCGCGCTGGTGCGGCTCAAGCGCCGCCTCAGCGCAGGTTGAGCGCCGTGGCTGGCGCCCCCGACGCGCGCAAGGCCAATCGGCGCGGCGCGGCGCGGCTCGCCGCGGTGCAGGCGCTCTACCAGATGGACCTCACCGGCACCGGCATCAACGACATCCTGGCCGAGTTCGAGAGCCACTGGATCGGCCGCGAGGTCGAGGGCAACCAGTATCTGCCTGCCGAGGCGGCATTCTTCCGTGACGTGGTCGGCGGCGTCGTGCGCGAGCAGCGCAGCCTCGATCCGCTGATCGACGGTGTGCTGGCGCAGACCTGGCCGCTCAAGCGCATCGAGACGATCCTGCGCGCCGTGCTGCGCGCCGGCGCCTATGAGCTCGATCACCGGCGCGATGTTCCCGCGCGCGTGGTGGTGTCGGAATATGTGGACGTGGCCAATGCCTTCGTCGATCGCGACGAGACCGGCATGGTCAACGCCGTGCTCGATCAGATCGCGCGCAAGCTGCGCGCCGGCGAGTTCGACCGCCAACGCACGACGGACAATCCATGACGGACGACGTATGATCGGCTGCTCAGGCCGCTTATACGAACGCCGCGACCGCAATGGCCACTAACAAAGCAGCGCAATCGGGCGAGGACCGCATCATCGCCCGCTATTTCCGCCCGCTCGCGCGGCACCCCGGCGCGTTCGGGCTGATCGATGATTGCGCATCGCTGACGCCGCTCGCCGGCGCCGATCTCGTCCTCACGGCCGACGCGATCGTCGGCGGGGTGCATTTCTTTCCGGATGATGCCGCCGCGACGGTGGCCAAGAAGGCGCTGCGGGTGAACCTCTCCGACCTCGCCGCCAAGGGCGCGAAGCCGGCCGGCTTTCTGCTGACGCTCGCGTTGCCGAACACGACCGACGAACGATGGATTGCCGCCTTTGCGCGCGGGCTCGGCGCCGATGCGAAAACCTATGCGTGCCCGCTGCTCGGGGGCGACACGGTGCGCACGCCCGGGCCTGCGACGATTTCGATCGCGGCGTTCGGCACGCTGCCGAAGCGCACGATGGTCGAGCGCAGCGGCGCGCGCGCCGGCGACCGCGTCGTGGTGACGGGCACGATCGGCGACGCCGCGCTCGGTCTCCTACTGCGGCAGGAGGGCCGTGCCGGGCATTGGACGCTCGGCCGGCGGCAAAGGGAACACCTGGCCGCGCGCTACCTCCTGCCGCAACCGCGCAACCGCATTGCCGAGGCCGTGCGCCGCCATGCCTCCGCGGCCATGGATGTTTCCGACGGCCTCGTTGGCGATCTCGCCAAGCTTTGCTCGGCGTCAGGCGTCGCGGCCCATGTCGAGGTTGCGCGCGTGCCGCTGTCGGCAGCCGCGGGCAAGGTGGTCGCGGCCGAGCCGGGCCTGATCGAGACCGTGCTGACCGGCGGCGACGACTACGAAATCCTGTGTACGGTCGCGCCGAGGACGCTCAAGTCGTTCCGTGCCGCCGCGGCCAAAGCGGGCGTTGCGGTTACGGAGATCGGGGAGGTCGTGACCGGCCGCGGCGTGCGGTTTGATGGTCGCGACGGCAAACCGCTGCGGTTCAGGCAATCCTCGTTCAGTCATTTTTGAGCGGCGAGACAGTCTCCCCGCCCTCGCGGTGCCGGGTTCGCCGTGGCGGCATGAGAACCCTCAGGCATTTTCGATCGTTTCCGGCGTTGCGTCGGCTGGCGCTTTTTGGCTATATCGCGCAACTTTTGGCCGGGCCGCATGATCAGGCAGGCTCGACGTTCCTTGAGCCGGGCAGGGCGTTGCCCGGCGGGCTTCTTCTAACCGGGATTGAATCAATGACAGCTCTGGCGGTCATCGTCCTCTGCGGACTGCTTTCGATTGCCTACGGCGCGTGGGCGACCATGTCGGTGATGGCGGCGGACTCCGGAAACGCGCGGATGCAGGAGATCGCGGCCGCCGTACGCGAGGGCGCACAAGCCTATCTCAAACGCCAGTACGCCACCATCGGAATCGTGGGCGTGGTGATATTTTTCCTCGTGAGCTATCTCCTGGGCTGGCTCGTCGCGGTCGGTTTCGCGATCGGGGCTCTGCTGTCGGGCCTGGCGGGCTTCATCGGCATGAACGTGTCGGTGCGCGCCAATGTGCGCACCGCGCAGGCCGCGATCGGCTCGCTCGCCGCCGGTCTCGAACTCGCCTTCAAGTCGGGCGCCATCACCGGCATGCTGGTCGCCGGCCTCGCGCTGCTCGGCGTCACGACCTACTTCTGGGTGCTGATCGGACCGCTCGGCTATGCGCCGAACGCCCGCACGGTCGTGGACGCCCTGGTGGCACTCGGCTTCGGCGCCTCGCTGATCTCGATCTTCGCGCGGCTTGGCGGCGGCATCTTCACCAAGGGCGCCGACGTCGGCGGCGACCTCGTCGGTAAGGTCGAAGCCGGGATCCCGGAGGACGACCCGCGCAATCCGGCCACCATCGCCGACAACGTGGGCGACAATGTCGGCGATTGCGCCGGCATGGCGGCCGACCTGTTCGAGACCTATGCGGTGACCACGGTCGCCACCATGGTGCTGGCGGCGATCTATTTTGCCGGCACGCCAGCGCTGCTCAACATGATGACGCTGCCGCTTGCGATCGGCGGGGTCTGCATCGTGACCTCGATCACCGGCACCTTCTTCGTCAAGCTCGGCGCCAGCCAGTCGATCATGGGCGCGCTCTACAAGGGCTTCATCGCGACCGCGGTGCTCTCGCTGCTCGCGCTGGTGATCGTGATCTACTGGCTCCTGCCCAATGGTTTCGGCGCCATTCCGGGCGTGCCTTATACCGGCATGAAGCTCTTCATCTGCGGCGTGACCGGGCTGGTGGTGACGGGACTGATCGTCTGGATCACCGAATACTACACCGGGACCGATTATCGGCCGGTGCAGTCGATCGCCGCGGCATCGCGCACCGGGCACGGCACCAACATCATCCAGGGTCTGGCGGTGTCGCTCGAATCCACCGCGCTGCCGACGATCGTGATCATCGCCGGCATCCTCGTCACCTTCAAGCTCGCCGGCCTGTTCGGCATCGCGACCGCGGTGACGACCATGCTGGCGCTGGCGGGCTTCGTGGTCGCGCTCGACGCCTTCGGTCCGGTCACCGACAACGCCGGCGGCATCGCCGAGATGGCGGGACTGCCGAAGGAGGTGCGCAAGTCGACCGACGCGCTCGACGCGGTCGGCAACACCACCAAGGCGGTCACCAAGGGCTATGCGATCGGCTCCGCGGGCCTTGGCGCGCTGGTGCTGTTCGCCGCCTATAACGAGGACCTCAAATACTTCATCGCCAACGCGAGCCAGTATCCATACTTCCAGGGCGTGCAGCTCGATTTCTCGCTCAACAACCCCTACGTGGTGGTCGGCCTCCTGTTCGGCGGCCTGCTGCCCTATCTGTTCGGCGCCATGGGCATGACCGCGGTCGGCCGCGCCGCGGGAGCGATCGTCGAGGAGGTGCGGCGCCAGTTCAAGGAAAAACCCGGCATCATGGCGGGCAGCGAGAAGCCGGACTACGGCAAGGCGGTCGACATCCTGACCAAGGCGGCGATCAAGGAGATGATCATTCCGTCGCTGCTGCCGGTGCTGTCGCCCATCGTCGTCTATTACGTCATCTACTGGGTCGCGGGCGCAGGCACCGCCGGGAAGTCGGCGGCCTTCTCGGCCGTCGGCGCGATGCTGCTGGGCGTCATCGTTACCGGGATTTTCGTCGCGATCTCGATGACCTCGGGCGGCGGGGCCTGGGACAACGCCAAGAAATTCATCGAGGACGGCCACTATGGCGGCAAGGGCTCCGAGGCGCACAAGGCTGCGGTCACCGGCGACACGGTCGGGGATCCCTACAAGGATACGGCGGGGCCCGCGGTCAACCCGATGATCAAGATCACCAACATCGTGGCGCTGCTGCTGCTGGCGGTGCTGGCGCATTAGACGCCAGCGGCCTTTGCCTGAGACGGGCCTGCAAATCGTCTTGCATGGCCCGCCCAGCCTCTTCCGGTTGAGGCAGCTTCTTGCTACTTTGCGGCGAGATCTTGTCTCTTTCAACCGGAGACCGAGCCCATGGCCGGACACATATGGGCGTGCGCGAGCGCGTTGCTCGTATTGGTGAACACGCCGGCGCTTGGCCAGGACTGCAAGGGTGACTATCCGCGGCCGGTGACGGATAGCCCCTATGCGGCGAACCGCGTGCTGTCGGCACTCTGGCTGCCGGTCCTCTACTGACCGACGAAACGACCTTCAATGGACCCCAAAAAATTTGTCGCAAAGGCCGCATCGCTGCTGCCGGGACCGTTCGTCGCCTTTATTCAGCATTGGTATAATATTTTCGATAAGGCCCTGATCAGCCATCCGGAGTGGTCCGACAAGACGGGGTCTTTCTCGGTCGCCCTGGGATCGGTCTCCATATTGTACATCATCGTCATCTGGGACGAGTTGTCCAAGGCCAAAAAATACCGGTACCTGAAATACAGCTTTATCGTATTTGCGGTGAGCGTCGCCCTTTGCCTTCTGTTTCATCTTGTCGTGACGATTACGCTGTTTCCCGGCCCGGTCATGTTTCACGTGGTGGTCTGGCTCTGGTATATCACCTTCATTATTTTCGGCATCTCACTGGCGCATTTTCTCGCAGCGGTGGTGTTGTATAGGCTGGTGCGCTAGCCGTAAGCGCCGCGATCGTTGGCAACGAACGAGCATTCGCAAAACGAACGCTGACCGTGGTGGCCACAAGAAGGCGTCGCGATTGGCCGCGGCAGCGTCGTGGTGCTTGCTCCCTGCCCGAAAGCCATCGACAATGGCCACGACCCCCGCAGTCGCGGCCGGAGGTGGATATGCAAACTGCCTGGAAACAGTGGATTTTCGCGGGCGTCTATGCGGCAGGTCTGGTTTGCGCCTCGTCCGCCCACGCCCAGACGCCGGCCGATTTCTACAAGGGCAAGACCGTCACGCTCCTGCTCAGTTCGGCCACGGGTGGCGGCTATGATGCGCTCGCGCGCACGCTCGCCAACCATCTCGGGAAGCACATTCCCGGTTCCCCCCAGGTGATCGTCAAGAACATGGCCGGCGCTGGCGGCATCGTCGCCACCAACCACCTCTACAACGTCGCGGCCAAGGACGGCACCGTCGTGGGCGGGGTGCAGAACAACACGCCGTTCGAGCCGCTGTTCGGCACCAAGGCCGCGACCTATGACCCGCTCAGGTTCAACTGGCTGGGCACGCCCTCGATCGAGGTCGCGCTCGCGACCGTGTGGCACAAGGTCCCGGTCAACACCTGGCAGGATACGCTGAGCCACGAGATCACGATGGGATCGTCGGGCGTGAATTCGACGCCGAGCTTCTACGGGCGGCTTTTGATCGACACGCTCGGGATGAAACAGAAGATCATCGTCGGCTACGAATCGCAGACCCATGCGTTCCTGGCGATGGAGCGCGGCGAGATCGACGGCTATCCGAGCGTGTTCTATTCGGCGCTCATGTCCACCAAGCCGACCTGGATCAAGGATAAGCAGATCAAGCTCCTGGTCCAGATGGGACTCGAAAAGGAGCCGGCACTCCCCGACGTTCCGTTCGCGCTCGACCTCGTGTCCAAGGAGGACGACAAGCTTCTCCTGGTGGCGGCGTTTGCGCCGTTGCAGGCGGGTCGCCCTTATCTGATGCCGCCGGGCGTTCCGGCCGACCGGGTCGTGGCCATGGACAAGGCCATGATGGCTACGTTCAGGGATCCCGACTTTGTCGCGGAGGCCAACAAGCGCGGCCTCGGCGTGAACTCGCCGCGCAGCGGCAAGGAGTTGGCGGAGCTGCTCGACCGAGTCTACACCAAGACGCCGCAGCGCATCGTCGATCGCCTGCGCAAGATTTCCGCACCCTGAGATTGCAGCCGGGAGACAATGGTGGCACGACCAAAACCGATCGAGTGGCCGGACAAGGCGAAGATTGCAGTCACGTTCATCGTGCCGTGGGAAGTGTGGCCGGAGAATTTCGCGACCCGCGAATCGCACCAGCGTTCGAGCCATCGCGCCCCGCCCGCCAACGCGGTGTTCAACCGCAACATGGCGGCGGTGACGGAGCGCGAATACGGCGACCGCGTCGGCATCTGGCGGTTGCTCGACTTGTACGACCGCCACCAGCTCAAGGTCACGATGCTGATGAATGGCAAGAAGGTCGAGCAGTTCCCCGACGTCTGCCGCGAAATCAAGGCGATGGGCCACGAGTTCTCGTCGGAAAGCTACGAGCACGAATATTCCTACATGTACACCCGCGAGCAGGAACGCGAGTCGATCGCCAAGACCATCGCGGCGTTCGAGAAAGTACTTGGCGAAAAGCCGACCGGCTATCTTTCGCCCGGGCATTCGTCGACGCCCGACACGCTCGACCTGGTGGCCGAGCAAAGCTGCTTCGTGTGGTGGGCGGACCCGCTCAACAGCGACGTGCCCTATGGCCTGGAGGCGCGCGGGCGCAAGGTGATGGTCGTCCCCTACAACGTTCCGGGCTGCAACGATTACTCGACCTACGGCTCGGGACGCACGCCGCGCGACCTGTTGCAGATCATGAAGGACCAGTTCGACTATCTCTACTGGGAGGGCGAGCAGGGCTCCCCAAAATTCTGGGCCGTGAACATGCACCCGTTCGTGTCCGGCGTTCCGTACCGCACCAAGATCATGGACGAGTTCATCACCTACGCCAAAGGCTTTCCGGACGTGTGGTTCGCGCGTCGGCTCGAGATCGCCAACTGGTGCCTGAAGCAGGGATACTGATGACCATCGAACAAGGGGTGTGACATGCGCGGGACCCGTTTGTTGTTGGCGGCCGTCGCGGCGCTGGCTTGGTATCCGGCGGCCGATGCCTAGGAGCGTTGCCGCGAGGCGGATCGCGAAGCAGGTGACATGATACGACGGGATGTTCTGATGCTTTGCGGTGGAGCGGTGTTATGGCCGCTCGCTGCGCACGGACAGGGGTCTCGGCTCTGGCGGGTCGGGATCATTACGGCCGCGATGCGCTCCCCTCCCTATGAGGGGTTCATGTTCGGGATGCGCGAGCTTGGCTACGTCTCGGGGACCAATCTCGTGATCGACTGGCGCTTTGCGGACGGGCGTTATGTGCGCATTCCGGGATTCGTCGAGGAGTTCGCGCGCCTGAAGGTGGACGTGATCTTTCTCGGATCGCCTGCGACGGTCAATCCGGTCCGGGAGGCGACCCGCACGATTCCCATCGTCATGGGTTACTCGTCCGACCCGGTCGGCAACGGCTTCGTGGCGAGCCTCGAGCGTCCGGGAGGCAACGTCACGGGCCTCGCCAATCCATCCGCCAACATATCCGCCAGGCAACTGGACATACTGAAGCTGGCGGTCCCCGGCTTGTCCCGTGTTGCGTTGCTGCAAAATCCGGACAGCTCGCTCTATGCTCACGTCCTGGCAACCACACGCTCGGCCGCGCAGAAAGCCGGCCTTGAAGTCGTTGCGACCGACGCGCGCGACCTGGAGGACATCGAGGGGGCCCTTGCCGCCCTGCGGGGAGACCGCGTCGGCGGCGTGATGGTTGCGGCGGACGAATATTTCCTGAGGTACCATCGGCAGATCGCCGAGCTCATGCTCACGCACCGCCTGCCGTCGATCTTCCAGGAACGTGACTACGTCGACGCCGGCGGCCTCCTGAGCTATGGTGAAAGCCTCAAGGAATTCTACCGGCGGGCCGCGTCCTTCGTGGACAGGATCTTCATGGGTGCAAAGCCCGCCGACCTGCCGATCGAGCAGCCCACGCGGCTCCACCTGGTGATCAATCGCAAGACCGCGAACGCGCTCGGGATGACCATTCCGGCGCAGCTCTATTCCATCGCCGACGACGTGATCCAATGATACGACTTTCGGCTGATGCCGGGCTCGCGGGCTTCGTCCGCGCCTCCGGGATGGTGCCCCGCCCGACGACAGGCCATGCCACGGCCGAATAAGGACAATCAATGCGCATTCTGTTCGTCGACCAGCAGCCGCGGACCGAGAGGTCCGTGCAGCCCTACGATATCGCGGCGATCGCGGCGCTGCTCAACAGCTATGCCTCGCCGGGCACCACAATCGAGATCGGCTTTCCCGACGACTATGCCGGCTCGCAGCTCATGAACACGATCGGCGGCCAGAGCAAGCTCAACGGGCTGCATCACATGATGGAGACGCCGTCGATCGTGCGGAAGATTTTCTGGGCGGCGCAGAACGGCTATGACGCGGTCATCTCGTCGAACACGTTCGATCCGGGCGTCGATGGCGGACGGCTGGCGGTGAATATCCCGGTCATCGGGCTGTGCCGGACGTCGATGCACGCCGCGCTCACGCTCGCCGACCGCGTCGGCATCACCGTGCCGCTTGCCCCGCACGTCCCCTACACCTGGCGCATCCTGCGCACGCTCGGCCTCGACCGCTTCGTGAGCGACATCCGGCCGATCGGCATCTACGGCGCCGATATCGCGCAACGCGCGCCGGAAATCTACGACACCACCGTCAAGGTCATGCGGGGGCTGATCGACGAAACGCGCGCCGAGATCATCATCCCGCTCGGCGGCGCGATCATTCCCTACGTCGTCGATCCGAAGGACCTGGCCAAGGCCGTCGGCGTGCAGGTGCTCAACACCAAGGCGGTCGGCATCCGCTTTGCAGAGATGTGCGTCGCCTTCGGCATGACGCAGAGCGAGATCGCCTATCCGCGTGCCAAGCTCAGCTACGACGATTTCGTCAACAACGCGTAACGGACGGCAATCAAGAAGGAGCCGGCGGATGCTCAAGACCGAGGGCGTTCTGCATTTCACGATCCCGGTCAAGGACCTCGACCGCTCGGAGACGTTCTACACCCAGATTCTCGGGATGGAACGGGTGCGCCGCAACGACCACATGGTGTTCCTGCGTGCGGGCGGCCGCGACTGCTTCGTGCTCACCTATTCCGAGAAGCCGGTTGATCCCAACCCGCAGGACCAGACCTCGATCCACCACGCGTTTCGCGTCAGCGGCGACGAGTACGATCGCGGCAAGGTCTTCCTGGCATCGAAAGGGATCGCGATCCTGAAGGAGGAGGACCGAAATACGGGCACGTTCCAGGGCCGCAGCGCCTATTTCCACGATCCGGACCACAACGTGATAGAGATCATGCACCTCGTGCGCGGGCCGGTCGGCGAGAACGAGCCGTGATGGAGGTCAGCCAGCCTTGAAATTGAAGAGCTGGAAGAAGTTGCCGATGTAATTGATCTCGCGCCCGCTGGTGGGCGTGGTGCGGCTGACGAAATCGAAGAGCTTGCCGTCCTTGATGCCGTAATTGGCGAGCCGTTCGACGCGCCGGTTGCGATCGAAATAGACCGCGATCACGCGCTGGTCCTTCACCTCCTGCGGCAGGAAGGCGACCGCGCGCTCGGCGCGCTGGGAGATGTAGTAGAAGGCTTCACCCGAGACGGTCGCGACCGTGGAGGGGGTGCCGAGCACGATCAGCACCTGCTCCTGGCTCGCCCCGATCGGAATCTGTTCAAGCGCCCCTTCGGGGACGATGTAGCCCTTCTGATAGGTCTCGCTGAAGCAGCCGCCCAGCGGCAGGCCGAGCACCAACGCCGCCGCCAACAGCTTGGCGAGCGCGACCGGCCGGATCGCTCGTAGGCTACGCATGCAGCTTGGCACCCCTATTTACCGTTGCATTCGTCGGCGCTCTGACGTAGCGGGCACGCACACGCTTTGCAACGATCCCCACCAACCACCCAGCCATCCGAGACCGCTGAGCTATCCCGATGATAATGCACCTGTTTCGCCGTACCCCGCGAGCCGCTAGCATCGCCTCATTCTATGGCATGATCGTGGCGCAGGCGCGAGCGCCGGTGTTTTACCAGGACTATGGCGTGCCGGATACGGTTAACGGACGGTTCGAGATGGTGGTCTTGCATGCGGTGATGGTGCTCGACCGGCTCACTGCCGGGCCGGAACCGCTGCGGGCCGTGGGACAGGCGATTTTCGACCTGTTCTGCCGCGATATGGATGCGAATCTGCGCGAAATGGGCGTCGGCGACCTCGCGGTGCCCCGAACCATGCGCAAGATCGGCGAGGCATTCTATGGCCGGCAGGGCGCCTATCGCGCTGCGCTGGCGGCTCCCGACCGGCAGGCGTTGACCGAGGTTCTGGCCCGCAACGTGTTCGCCGGCGCATCCGGTGCGGCGCCGGGCGCCGACCGGCTTGCAGCCTATATGCGGGAGGCGGTAGGCCATCTTGCCGCGCAGGACGCGACCGCCTTGAGCCGGGCGGAGCTTGGCTTTCCAGATCCGGCCCGGATCGCGGCCCCGGATTTCGCAGCCGCGGGACATGGTGAGAGATGACGAGAGTCACACCCGAACAGCCCTGGACCGTGCCCCTCGCCGTCCACGAGGTGCCGGAGATCGGCCGGCATGTCGAGCTCACGGCCGACGCGGCGACCCGTGCGGCCATCGCCGACGTCGCCGGGCTGCGTGCCCTGCCGCGGCTGCAGGCTGCCTTCGACGTCGCTCCCCATGGGGCAGGCGGTCTGCATGTGGTCGGCACGGTGTCGGCGAGCATCGGCCAGACCTGCATCGTGACGCTCGAACCGATAGAGAGCGAAATCGATGAGCCGGTCGATGTGGTATTCGCCCCTGGGGCCGCGCGGACCCTGGTGCAGGAGGAGGGCGACCAAATCGAGATCATCGCGCACGACGCCGCGGAACCGCTCGTGGGCAATGCCATCGACCTGGGCGCCATCGCGACCGAGTTTCTCCTGCTCGGGATCGATCCCTATCCCCGCAAGCCCGGCGCCGTATTCGAGGCGCCCGCCGCCGATGATGGCTCGGCCCACCCGTTCGCGGCGCTGGCCGCGCTCAAGAAAGGGCAGGGGACGCCATGAGCGGTGAGCGCCGATCCGCCGCCCTATGGCATGGTGCCCGGCCCGCACGCTATGGTCGGTCGCGGCAGCCGGACCGGGGGTCCGGCGCCCGCCGCGCCGCCAAGGTCGTCCATGCCCGATAAAGTGCGTATCGCGCTCGACGCCATGGGGGGGGACCATGGGCCCTCGGTGGTCGTGCCCGGGGCCGAACGCTCGCTTCGGCGGCACCCCAATATCGAATTCCTGCTGTTTGGCGACCGCGAGATGGTCGGGCCGCTGCTCGACGCCCGGCCCGCCCTGAAGGCCGCTTCGCGCCTCGTTCACACCGACGTGGCGGTGAAGATGGGCGACAAACCGAGCCAGGCGCTGCGCCAGGGCCGCTGGAAGAGCTCGATGTGGCTCGCCATCGACGCGGTCAAGAAGGGCGAGGCGGACGTCGCCATTTCGGCCGGCAATACCGGCGCGCTCATGGCCATGGCCAAGATCGGCCTCAAGACCATGCCGGGCATCGAGCGCCCGGCGATCGCGGCGCTCTGGCCGACGGTGCGCGGCTCCTCGGTCGTGCTCGACCTCGGCGCCAGCATCGGGGCCGACGCGCCGCATCTGGTGAACCTCGCCGTCATGGGCAGCGCCATGGCGCGCGTGCTGTTTAGCGTCGAGCGCCCGAGCGTCGGGCTGCTCAACATCGGGGTCGAGGAGGTCAAGGGGCTCGAGCAGGTGCGCGAAGCCGGCCGCATTCTGCGCGAGAGCAAGCTCTCCTTCCTCGACTATGCCGGCTTCGTGGAAGGCGACACCATCGGCCAGGGGACGGTCGACGTCGTGGTGACCGAGGGCTTTACCGGCAATATCGCGCTCAAGGCCGCCGAAGGCACGGCGCGGCAGATGGCGCAATATCTCAAGAGCGCCATGACCAAGTCGATCTGGTCGAAGCTCGGCTACCTGCTGGCGCGCGGCGCGTTCCGCACGCTCGCCGACAAGATGGACCCGCGCAAGGCCAACGGCGGCGTCTTCCTCGGCCTCAACGGCATCGTCATCAAGAGCCACGGCGGCACCGATGCCGAGGGCTTCGCCTACGCGGTCGACATCGGCTACGACATGGTGCACCACGCCCTGCTCGCGAAGATCGGCCAGACCCTCAAGAGCGACCAGTGCGAAGCCAGCGCGCCCCGTCTGGCCGGGGGAGCCGTGTCGTGAGCAACGTGCGTTCAGTGGTGCTTGGCTGCGGCAGCTATCTGCCGAGCCGCGTCCTCACCAACAGCGAGCTGGCCAAGACCGTCGACACCTCCGACGAGTGGATCGTGCAACGCACCGGAATCCACGAGCGCCGGATCGCCGCGCCCGGCGAAACCACCTCGGCCATGGCGCTGCAGGCGGCCAAGGCCGCGCTCGCGCATGCCAAGATCGAGCCGCAGGCGATCGATTTGATCGTGCTCGCGACCTCGACGCCCGACAATACGTTTCCGGCCAGCGCGGTGTCGGTGCAGGCCGGGCTCGGCATCACCCAGGGCGCCGCCTTCGACCTTCAGGCGGTATGCTCGGGCTTCGTCTATGGGCTCGCGATTACCGACGGACTGCTCAAGTCCGGCAACTTCAAGCACGCGCTGGTGATCGGCTCGGAGACCTTCTCGCGCATCCTCGATTGGACCGACCGCAGCACTTGCGTGCTGTTCGGCGATGGCGCCGGCGCGGTCGTGCTGGCGCCGCAGACGCAGCCCGGCACCCGCGAGGATCGCGGCATCCTGACCTCGCGGCTGCGTTCGGACGGCCGCCACAAGAACAAACTGTTCGTGGACGGCGGGCCATCCTCGACGCAGACTGTCGGCCACCTGCGCATGGAGGGCAAGGAGGTGTTTCGCTATGCGGTCGGCGCGATCACGGACGTGATCGAAGGCGTGTTTCGCGACACCGGCTATACGGCCGCCGACCTCGACTGGTTCGTGCCGCACCAGGCCAACAAGCGCATCATCGACGGCGCCGCCCACAAGCTCGGCATCGCGCCGGAGAAGGTGGTGATGACCCTCGACCGCCACGGCAACACCTCGGCCGCATCGATCCCGCTCGCGCTCGCCGACGCGGTCATCGACCGGCGCATCAAGCGCGGCGACCTGGTGCTGCTGGAGGCGATGGGCGGCGGGTTCACCTGGGGCGCGACGCTGCTGCGGTGGTAGGCGGGACAACGGCCGCGGAGTCGAAGCGGACAAGCACCGCTTGCGCCGACGTTTTTTGCACTTGCCAGTTGCACGGGCGCTGATAGTCTGACACGGGAATTGTTGCGGTCGTTCGACGCTGGCCTCGAACGGGACGTGCCGAAATCACCGTTCGGTCGTGAGGCCATTGGCGTGCCATCGGCAGGCATCAAACGCTCGATGCCGATATTTTTTCCGGCGCGATCAGCATCCGCAATGCACAGCACGCGCCCGGCGTTGCAGTGCGCGGGCGATTTCAGAGGGACGGCTATGCATCAGCGTGGCGCCGCGACTCATGAGATCAAGCCGTACCGGCCGTTGCGTTTCTTATTGATCGTTGCGTCAGCGCTGATCCTCCTCATCGCGGAGGTTCGGGCGCAGAACGTGACCATCCAGGCTGGTGATGGCAGGAACGCTGCCGATCCGACCGCTTCGACCGCGTGCCCGGAACTGTCCGTGCTTCCCACGCCTCAAACCCCGGCAACATCAGGGTCTATTCGCGGCGTCGATTACGGTCCTTTCCGCGATGGCGAAAATCCCAATCTGGGGATTTATCCGAGTCCGGACGTTCTGGAAGCTCACGTCAATGAAGACTTCCAGACCGACGTCATCAAGACGGCAGATACCGTGCGCGTATATTCGGTCGCACGCCGCTTCGACTATATTGTGAAAAAGGCACTCGCCTCTGGCCGCCGGGCGATACCATCCGCCTTTCTCGTCAAAGGATCCGACAGTGACAATGAGAAAGAGCTCAATTGCCTCTATGAGCTACTCAGTGATCCCAGCATTGATTTAAGCAAAATACCGTTTGCGGTCATCGGCAGCGAGGCGATCCTACCTTCGCCAGGAACCTATTCCGACACTGAATTGATCGCGTTTATCAATCAGGCCCAACAGAGATTTCCAAATATCAAGTTTGCCTCCGCAGAGAGATGGACTCCGTATTATTTGAACGATGACGGTGGGCGGCACGACGGCACCACGCGTCTGGGGGATGCGGTCAATGTCATTTTCGTCAACATCCTTCCTTATTGGGAAAACATTTCGATCGATGCGGCCGTGCCTTATGTCGTCGACGTCGTGAGCCGTCTCAAAAGCAAATATCCTAACAAGCGTGTCGTCATCAGTGAAACCGGGTGGCCTTCGGCCGGCGCCATGCGATTTTCGGCTATCCCGAGCCCGGAGAACCAGCAACGATTCTGGCGGGAGTTTCTCGAGGCCGCCCGGCAAAACGATATCGAGTTCTTCGGGTTTGAAGCATTTGATGAGAGTTGGAAGGGTTCGGTCGAGCCGCCGACGGGGCAGAATTCGCCGGGACCGCATTGGGGGCTGTGGGATGCGAACCGCCAACCGAAAGGTCGTATCGTCTCGTTCAGCGCCTTTCAGGTTTCACCGGCAACCAACATGGTCGCTTCGGGGAACCAGGGCGGGCCGTTCTCGCCGCCCTCGTTCAGCTATCAGCTCAGCGCGACGTCCGGCAGTGTCGATTACGCGATCAGCGGAACGCCGAGCTGGCTGGTCGCGTCATCCACTTCGGGAACGGTGACGACGTCGCCGACGACGGTGACGTTCACGATCAACGCGAGCGCCAGCAGCCTCGCGGCTGGAACCTACGGCCCCAGCACGATCAGCTTCGCCAACACGAGCGACGGGCAGGGCGACACCACCCGCACCGCGACGCTGACCGTCACTCCGCCCTCGACGTTGCAGGTGACGCCTGCGGCCAACATGGTTGTGACCGGCAATCAGGGCGGGCCGTTCTCGCCGGCCTCTTTCGATTATCAGCTCAGCGCGTCGAGCGGCAGCGTGAACTATTCGATCACCGGTCTGCCGAGTTGGCTCATCGCCTCGACGACATCGGGGACGGCGACCACCGGAGGAGGGACGGTCACCTTCACGGTGAGCGCCGGGGGTCTTTCGCCCGGACGTTACGCCGCGACCGTCTCCTTCACCAACATGACGAGTGGCGGGGGAAATCAGACCCGGTCTGCGACGCTTGCCGTCAACGTGGGACCGGGCAATCCGACGCTGCTCTCCCGCACATTCGTTTCCGCGAACGGCGACGACGGCAATAACTGCAGCCGCCCGGCACCGTGCCGCAGTTTTGCCGGGGCGATAGCCAAGACCTATGCCGGCGGTGAGATCAACGTGCTCGACGCCGGCGGCTACGGCACGGTCGTCATCGACAAGCCGCTCAGCATCGTGAACGACGGCGCCGGCTCCGCCGGCGTCCTGGTGCCGCCGGGAAACACCGGCATCGTGATCGGCGCCGGCCCATCCGACATGATCCATCTGCGGGGCCTGATCATCGACGGCGCGGGTACCGGCCAGAAGGGCGTCGTGTTCAACTCCGGCAAAAGCCTGACGATCGAGAACAGCGTGATCCGCAATCTTGCGTCTGACGGTCTCCAGTTTCTGCCCAACGCGTCCAGCACGCTGTCGATTTCCAACCTGCTGGTTGCCGATAATGGAGGATCCGGAATTGCGCTCGTGCCGAGCGGTGCGGGTACCGTCATGGCTGCGTTGCGAGGAATCGAGGCCTACAACAACGCGAACTCCGGTGTCCTCCTGAGTGGCGGCAGCACCGGCATGAGCAACGCGACCGCGACCGACAGCGTGTCGTCAAGGAATGGTACGGGATTCTCGGTGATGTCGGGCGGGGCGCTGACGAGCCTCATTCTCCGCCGTTCGGTCGCCTCGGCCAACACCACGGGCCTGCTCGCGCAGGGTACCGGCGCAACCCTTCGGGCGGCGCAGTCCACCGTGACAGGAAATACAACCGGCTTGGCGGCGACAGGCGGCGGTTCGATCCTGAGCTACGTGGACAATTACATTGATGGCAACGCGGGCGGGGAGACAGCCTCGGGGACCAGCGCCATGAAATAGCGATCCCTGATCCGGCGACATGATTTCTCTCCCTGCTGTCGGACGACGACCGCGACATTTTTTCTGCGACGCCAGGTAAAACCGCATCAAAACCGCGTTGATCTTGCTTTGAGCCCGCAAATGCGAGGGGCGCAGTCTCACGCGCGCGCCGAAATCGATCTGCCAAATCTCCTCCAAAGGACCGTTGACCGCCCTCTTGCAAGCTAATATCGTCAGAAAAAACAGAGGGATACCTGATCGCCAAGCGGGGCAGGCGATGACTGGAAAGACAGTGACGCGGGCTGATCTGTGCGAGGCGGTCTACCAGAAGGTAGGCCTCTCGCGCACGGAATCGGCTACGCTCGTGGAGCTGGTGCTGAAGGAAATCACCGATTGTCTCGAACGTGGCGAGACGGTGAAGCTGTCCTCCTTCGGCTCCTTCGTCGTGCGCAAGAAGGGCCAGCGCGTGGGACGCAATCCCAAGACCGGCAAGGAAGTGCCGATCTCGCCGCGCCGTGTGATGGTGTTCAAGCCCTCCGCGATCCTCAAACAGCGCATCAACAACGAATCCGAAGGCGCCCCCACGTAATCCGCAGTTGAACAAGGAGAAGAGCGGCGGTGGACAAGGCGCCGGACGCATTCCGCACCATCAGCGAAGTGGCGGACGAGCTCGACGTGCCGCAGCACGTGCTGCGGTTCTGGGAGAGCCGGTTCCGCGAGATCAGGCCGATGAAGCGCGGCGGCGGCCGGCGCTACTACCGGCCCGACGACATCTCGCTGCTGCGCGGCATCCGGCATCTGCTTTACGGCGAGGGTTACACCATCCGGGGCGTGCAGCGCATCCTGCGCGAGCAGGGCCTCAAGTTCGTGCAGTCGGTCTGGCAGCCGGGGGCGCCGCAGCCCGCACACGCGCCGGCCGATGACGCCGACGTCGTGGCGGAGGACACCGGGGCGCGCCGCCCGGCGGCCGGAGAAGCGGAACGCGGCCGTGGACTGTTCGGGCTGCTGCCGTCCCTGCTCGGCGCTGACGAGGAGGAGGAACCGCCGCGAGCGGAACCGGAAATGCGGGTCGAGCCGCGCGCGCTGCCCTCGCAGCGCCTCGTGCCGCCGCCCGTGAGCAGCGGCGTGTCGCTGTCGCGCGAGGATATGCGCCGCCTGCAGGGCGCGCTGCACGAGCTCGGCGAGTGCCGCCGGCTGATCGATGCCGCGCTCGAGGCAAAACCCTGAACGGCGTCAGGAGCCGCAGCGACCGGGGGGCGATGCGACGCCTGAAGCAAGACGCTGAACAAGCGATGTAAACCACCAAGGCGACCACGCGCAGCCGTGCAACAAGAGGAAACGACGATGACAATCGCGGCGATGGAATCAAAGACCGTGACGGTCAGGCCCCTGTCGAAGGCGCTCGGCGCCGAGGTGACGGGCATCAATCTCCGGACGCCGCTCGATGGCGCCAGCATCCAGGCGATCCGCGACGCCTTCGACCGCAACGTCGTGCTTTGCATCCGCGATCAGGCCCTGTCCGAGGACGACCAGCTCCGCGCCGCCGGCTATTTCGGCAAGGTCGCCAGGCGGCGGAAACCGGCGGCGGGGATGACCGATCCGGGCGGCTCGTTCGACACGCCGTTCATGCTGGTCACCAACATCGTCGAGGGCGGCAAGCCGATTGGCGTGTTCGGCGACGGCGAGATGTGGTTCCACCACGACACCAGCTACTACCCGGAGCCGCACCGGGCGACACTGCTCTACGCCATGAAGCTGCCGTCGTGGGGCGGCAACACCTGCTTCTCCAACATGTATAAGGCCTACGACAATATCACGCGCGCGCTGCGCGATCGTCTCGAAGGGCGAAAAATCCTCCAGGTGCATGACTACAAGCGGCGCGAACGACTCGACGTCGACAAGATCGACCTCGGCACTGTGCGCCACCACGAGCAGCCGATCTTCATCACTCATCCCGCGACCGGGCGCAAAGCGCTCTACGTCAGCCGGCTGATGTCGGCGCGCATTGAGGGCCTGCCGAAGGCCGAAAGCGAAGCGGTGCTGGACGACTTGTTCGCGATCGCCGAAGACCCCGCCATCGTCTACGAGCACGAATGGAAGCTCGGCGATCTGGTGATCTGGGACAATTGGGCCTCGATCCACGCGCGCAAGGATTTCCCGCGCGAGGAGCCGCGCCTGATGCGCCGGCTCACCATCGAAGGCCAGGCGATGCGGTTCTGAGGCGTGCCGACGTCGCGTAGCTCCGTAGCGGATGTGAGCAATCCCGGGCCGCGCACTCGTTCCGTTCAGGCCGGTAGCTTGATCAGTTTCGCCGCGTTGCCGCCGAGGATCGCGACGCGCTGCTCGTCGCTGAGGCCCGGCGTGTTGAGCACATGGTCCACCGGACCCTTGACCCACGGCACCGCGTAGTCGGTGCCGATCATCAGCTGGCTGGCGCCGTGCTCGGCAACCAAGTGGCGCAGCGCCTCGCCGGTGAACACCAGGGTGTCGAAATAGAGCTGCTTGAGGTATTCGCTGGGCTTCTTCTTGAGGGTCGGGCCTTTGCACTGGTCCGGGAAAACCGAGCAGCCATGGTCCATGCGCGCCGCATAGGATGGCAGGAAGCCGCCACCATGCGCGCCGCAGATCTTCAGGTTGGGGAACTTGTCGAGAGTGCCCTCGAAGATCAGGTGAATGAGCGCGAGGCTGGTTTCGAGCGGATTTCCGATGACGTTGCCGAGCGCGCCGGAGCCCTCGACCCGCTTGGCGATGCCGGTCGATTGCGGCGCGGTCTGGGGATGGATGAAGACCAGCGCCTGGAGTTCCTCCGCCTTCTTCCAGAATGGATCGAATTTCGCGCTGGCGATCTCCTCGCCCTCGACGTTGCCGCCGATGGCGGCGCCGACAAGGCCGAGTTGCTTCATGCCGTGCTCGAGCTGCTCGGCGGCGATCTCCGGGTGCTGCAACGCGACCGGCGCATAGCCGACGAAGCGGCCGGGGATGGCCTGGCACATTTCCGCGATCTTGGCGGCCTGCACGTCGTAGATGCGCCGCGCCAGGTCGCGGTCGGCGGCATACCAGTAGGCGTTGATGCTCAAGGCCTGAACATCGATGCCGTCCTTGTTCATGTCGTTGACGCGGGCCACCTCCACCGGAAAACCGAGGTTTCCTTCGAGCTGCCGCTTGGCCTCGCGTTCGAACGGCGTGCCCTTGACCACGTCGAGCACCGCCGGCACCGCGCAATGCGCGTGCACGTCCACGGTGCGAATGCGCCGGCCGCCGATCGCTATCTCGCGACGCGGCGCCGGTTGCGCGACCGCATGGCGCAGCCCGCACCCGACGCACACGACCGAGGCGGCCGCGGCGTGTCTTAAGAAGCCTCTCCGGTTGAGCATGGCGATCTCCCCACGATATGCTCTAGGACTCTTGCATCGGCCGCATTTTCGGACGGAAAACCGGTTGCCATTTTTCCTGAAAATGCTCTAGCGGATCGCGACCGGCGCGACGGCGGAGCCGGTGCCGCCCTTGATCTTCAGCGGCTGCACGATGAAGGCGAATTCGGTCGCGCCGGCGGCGGCGAGCTTCTCAAGCTCCAGGTTCTCCATCAGGTAGATGCCATTTTGGATGATCATCATGGCGTGGATCGGCAGACTGTGGCCGGCTTCCGAGGGCCGCACCTCGACGCAGCAGTTGTCGGCCGCGATCATGAGCGGGTTCTGCGTGAGCAGCCACTGGCCGGCCGCGATGCCGATGCCGGCGTTCTGCGAGCCGTAGCGCTCGTTGTCCTTGCCCATGAGCTTCGACCAGCCGGTGCGGATGACGACGGTGTCGCCGGGTTGCAGCTTGACGTTGGCCTTGGCGAGCGCCTGCTGGAAATCATCGGGCGTGATGGTGTAGGAGGTCGGCAGCATGTCGACGCCCTTGAGCCCGGCCACGTCGATCAGCACGCCGCGGGTGAACAGCGCTCCAATATGCTCGGCGCCCAGCTTCTTGAAGCCGTTCCGGGTGCCGATGTCGCCGAGCTTGAAACAATTGTAGAAGCTGTCGCCCCACATCTGGTGCGAGAAGGCGTCGATCTGGGTGCCGATCTGGCCGAGCTCGGTGATGACGAGCTCTTCCTGAACCTGGCGCGCGTTCGGGATCGGCGGCGACGGCTTGGTGTAGATGTTGTACTGGCGTCCGGCGTTGATGAAGGACTCCTTGGTATCGGGCGACAGGATCGCGCCGAGCTCGAACACCTCACCGGTCTTGATCAGTTTTGCCGCCTGCAGCACCGTCTCCGGCTTCATCATGTTGGCGGAGCCGCGCTGGTCGTCCTTGCCCCATTTGGACGGACAACGCTGGTTCTCGGGCGGCATCTGCCAACCCTGCGCGCTGACGGGCGCGCTCCCCAGCGCAAGCAGCGCCGCAATCGCCAATGGCACGACCGGAAAACGCATGGCATGTCCTCCCAGACGATTTTTGACGCCGCGGGTTTGCGTCCCCGCGAGCAAAATTTTGGGCGGGCTTGCCAGAGGCGTAACCCGCCGTCGCTTTCGTGCAGGGCGGATTACGTTTGGCTATCCGTCCTTCATTTCATCGCCCGACATGTCCGAGCCTAGCGGGCGACCTGCGCCTTGAGGGCGGCGATCTCCGCCTCGCTGCGTGGCGTGAGGACGCCGACCTTGCGGCCGCGCGAATAGGGCACCACCACCTGAAGCGGCTGGCCCTCGCGCTCGAGCACGGAAATGTAGCGCGACTCGGTCCCACGCGTTGGCAGGTCGAACAGCGTCCACTGGTTCGTCGCCGGATTGTACTTGGCGACCTTGTCCGTGCTCCACAGGTTGGTCCACACATTGTGTCCACTGTCGACCGCCACCTGATAGGGCTGGTCCGCCTCCGGGTTCGGCAAGGGAATGAGCGTCGTCTCCTTGGTGTGGATGTTGATCTTCGCCAGCGTGCCGCCGAACGAGTTGCCGGTATAGACATAGTCGCCGTTCTTGTCGGCGCCCATGCGGCGCGGCGCCTGCGCCCAGGGGTAAGGCGCATTGAAGTCCGGCGGCTGGAAGCTCTCATAGAACTTGCGCTGATCGGGGGTCAGGGCGTCCATGGCCGCCTTCTCCGGCGGCAGGCGGAACTCCGACACCTTGCCGGTCTTGGCGTCGCCGAAGTCGATGAGGTCCTCGGTCATCAGCAGCCACCAGCCGTTGCCGACACGGTCGGCGGCGAGGCCGTAGACGGTGGCGGTGCCGTGCTGGCCTTTGTAGGTGACCGATTTGTACTCGGTGAACTTCTCTTCCTTCTGGTTGAAGAGCAGCGCTCCGTCCGGCGACGTCACCCAGATATTGCCGTTCAGATCGGCGTCGATCGTGCCGGCGGTGCCGGTGGTGGAGCGCGGCGGCAGGTAGACCGCAACCTTCTCGTCCTTGGGATCGACGCGGCCGAGGCCGCCGAGCGTGCGCGAGACGTTGGAGCGGGTGTTGAACCACATCACCCCGTTCTCATCGCGGGTGATGCCGTGGGTGCCGGTCGCGACATTGCGCTGATCGTCGATCTTGAAGTTCTTCACCGCGCCGGTCTTGCCGTCGATCTTCGCGATCGTCGTGTCCATGCTGGTGTGGCCGTAGGTGATCCAGATGTTGCCGCTGAAGTCCATCTGGGCGTCGTGCACGCCCGAGACGTGGTGCATCTCGGAGGGCGTGCCAAGCGACCAGTCGCTGCCGTCATTCGCCCGGTGGTGGCCGCCTTCCATCGGGAAGTCGTATTCCTTGACCACGACGCGGGCCGCCTCGCCGGACGGGCGCGGGCGCAGCTTGAACTTCATCGAGGTTTCGCCGGGGCCGCGTGCGCGGGCCAGATAGGCCGCCAGCTCCTGCTGATGATATTCGATGTTGCCGGTCGGCTTGCCGTCCGGACGCGGGTAGACGCCGAGCACGTTGACCATCTTCATCAGGTCGAGCACCTTGCTCCAGCCTTCCGCATCGAACCGGTGCTGAAGCGGATAGCTCGCGCTGTGGCAGCCGGTGCAGTTCTTGCGCACCTGCGTCTTCATCCGGTAGTCCTCGGGCGTATCGCCGGGCAGCGCGGCCAGGAACTCGTCGCCCGGCAACTGGCGGATCCAGTCCTCCTGGTTGGTCATCGGCTGCAGGACGAAGTTCTTCATCGTGGTCTTGTCGAGGTCGACACTGCCGCCGTGGGCGGTCTGGAAGGTCAGCGCCTGCGCCCAGACGCGATATTTCCCCTCCGCCAGCGGCGGGAAATAGTAGCCGCCGTTCTCGTCGGTATAGACCGAGGTCGTGATCGTGGAGCCTTCGGGCTTCGCCGATACGGCCACCCCGCCCATCTTTTCGCCGGAAGCCGAGGTGATCGTGCCGGCGAGCAGCGCATCCGCATAGGCGCCGGTGGGGACGAAGCCTGCCGCGCCCAATACGGCCGCGATCGCAATCACGCTGGCACCCGCAAAATGTCGTGTGTCTGTCATGGGATTTTCTCCAGGATGGGGATTTGCCGTGTCTGATCTATTGGGCGGGTGCCGGCGACCGTGCCGCAGGCGGCACCGTGGGCGCCTGATTGCCGACGGGCAGGGTCTTCACATAGGCCGCGATGGCGGCGATCTGCTCGGGATTGTAGGTGTACTTGAAGCCCGGCATGCGCGGCGTGCCATCGGTGATGATGCCTTGAACCAGGTCTTCACGCCCGCCCGCGGTTTCCTTGTTGAGTTCCGGGCCATACAGGCCGGCGATCAGCGTCGGTCTGGTGTGGCAGATGCCGCATGACGTCTCGTAGAGCCGCCAGCCCAGTTTTTGCTGCTCGGTGAGGACATGGTCCTCCGCCAACGCGACCTGCGGAACTGCGGCCAGGAAACAAAGGGCGATCCAACCGCGGCGCATCATTCCAAAACCTCCCGATTACCGCGTTTTTGCTTGTCGAAACCGTCGCCAGCTTAGCCTTATTCGCCCTCATATCAAGCAGCCCGTGACGCCCGTTCGACGATTTGCGCGGGTGCAATGCGGTGCTCGGGTTGGAGATTTCCAGACCGAACCCTAAGGTAGGGATGGCAAGCGAGCGATCTTCGATGCGACGCGTGAACACCTTCATCGGCAGCCCGGTCGAGCGCGTCGAGGATCTGCGCTTCCTGCGCGGCCGCGGGCAATACGTCGACGACATCGCGCGGCCCGGCCAGTGGCATGCCGCCATCGTGCGCAGTCCGGTCGCCCACGGCCGCATCCGCGCGATCGACACCGCCGCGGCGTGGAGGATGTCTGGCGTGACGGCGGTGTTCACCGCAGCCGACATGGACGGAGTGATCCCGAGCATCCCGTTCCGGCGGCCGAATCCGACGGTCGCGCCCTATGCCCAGCCGGTGATCGCGGACAAGCTGGTGCGCTATGTCGGCGAGCCGGTCGCCGTGGTGCTGGCGGAGAGCGCCGAGCGCGCCGAGGATGGTGCCGCCGCCGTCGCGCTCGACATCGAGCACCTGCCGCCGGTGACGAACTGGCGGGCGTCGATGAACGGCGACGTGCTGCTGGTCGACGGCACCACGACCAATTGCGCCACCGTGTTTTCCGCCAGCGCGGGTGACGCCGCCTCGGCGTTCCGGGGCGCGGCCCATACGCGGCGGGAATCGTTCCGGGTCCAGCGCATGACCGCCATGACCATGGAGACGCGCGGGCTCCTGGCCGAATGGGATGCCGCCGCGGGACGCCTCACCGTGGCGGGCGCGGCGAAGCTGCCGTTCTTCAACCGCCGCGCCATGGCGGTCATGATGGGGCTACCGGAAACGGCCGTTGATTACGTCGAATATGACGTGGGGGGCGGTTTTGGCGCGCGCGGGGAGTTCTATCCGGAGGATTTCCTGGTGGCGTTTGCGGCGCGCAGGTTCGGCCATCCGGTGAAATGGGTCGAGGACCGGCGCGAGCATTTCATGGCCATCGCCCATTCGCGCGAGACCGAATGCGATCTCGAGATCGCGCTCGACAACGACGGCACCATCCTCGGCCTGCGCGGCGACATCTGGGTGGACGTGGGCGCCTATATGCGCCCGAACGGGACGACGCCGGTGCGCAATGTCGCGCAGTTCACGTCCGGGCCCTACCGCGTGCAGAACCTCGCCATCAAGGCGCATGCGATGGTGAGCAACAAGACGCCATCGGGGACCTATCGCGGGCCGGGGCGCTTCGAAGGCTGCTTCTTCATGGAGCGGCTCCTCGACATGGCCGCGCGTGACTTGGGGCTCGACCGGCTCGCCATCCGCCGCCGCAACCTGATCTCGCTCGCCGAGATGCCCTATCCGCTGGCGAGCGTGCAACCGAACGACGGCTTCGGCGACACCGCCTGCGACAGCGGCGATTACGCCGCGACCTTCGACCGCTGCCTGGCGCAGGCGGGCTGGACGGAAAAAGCCGCCCTCAGCGGCAGGCTGATCGACGGCCGCTATCATGGCGCCGGCATCGCCTGCTTCATCGAGGGTGGCGGCTCGGGCCCGCGTGAGCACGCGCGCATCGAAGTCGCGGCCGGCGGCTCGATTTCGGTCTATGTCGGCTCCTCGGCGGTGGGGCAGGGCATCGAGACCATCATGGCGCAGATCGCCGCCGACGCGCTGGAGGTGCCGCACGATCGCGTCACGATATTCCATGGCTCCACGACCTATCTGCCGGAAGGCTTCGGCTCCTACGGCTCGCGCTCGACCGTGATGGGCGGCTCCGCGATCGTCCTCGCGGCGGACGCGCTCATGGACAAGTTCCGCGCTGCCGCGGCCAAGCGGCTCGGCGTCGCGGCGGCAGACCTGACCGTGGAAGAAGGCATCGCGCGCGCGCCCGACGGCCGCACGGTCGCGCTCGCCGAGATTCCGGGGCTTGCCGCCGACGGCGTATTCGCGAGCTCGAAGGCGACCTACACCTATGGCACCGCCGTCGCGCATGTGGCGGTCGACGCCAGGACCGGCCAGGTCGAGGTGCTCGACTACGTCGTGGTCGACGACGTCGGCCGCATCGTCAATCCAGAGACGCTGCATGGCCAGGTGGTCGGCGCCGCCGTGCAGGGGCTCGGCTCGACCTTCAGCGAGGAAATCCTCTACGACGATAACGGCCAGCTCCTGGTCGGCTCGCTCGCGGACTACATGATCCCGCTGGCGAGCGACTACCCGAACGTGACCGCGGTGTCGCTCGAGCAGCACCCGTCGCGCAATAATCCGCTCGGCGTCAAGGGCGCGGGCGAAGGCGGCATCATCCCGGTCGGCGGCGCGCTGTCGAACGCGGTGGCGGCGGCGCTCGGCTCGCTCGGCGTCGAACCGCGCGAGCTGCCGCTGACGCCGTCGCGGGTGTGGAAGCTGATTCAGGACGGGCGCACGTGAAGCGCTTCCTGCGCCGCTGATCGCTCCATCGCCGCACCGGGGTGTTTTGTTGTCCCGCCGGTGGTCGACATCGGCTATCGTCTGCCGAGCCGTTCGGCAGCTGGCGGCGCAGAGAGCGGGAGGCGACGATGACGATCTTCTTGGCGGCTTTGGCCGCGGCCACGCTTGTTGCCGGCAGCGCGCTCGCACAGGACTTCAAGCCCGATCCGGTGGACGAGGCGGCGGCGAAGAAGGAAGGCCGGGTCACCTGGTACACTTCGACCGCCGTGGCCCAAGGCCAATACATCGCCAGCGAGTTCGAGAAGCGCACCGGCATCAAGGTCGAGATGCTGCGCACCGGCGGGCAGGCGGTGATCCGGCGCTTCATGCAGGAATCGGACGGCGGCCGCATCAACGTCGACGTGATCACGATGTCGGACATGTCGGCGGCCAATGCGCTCACCCGCAAGGGCCTGTTCGTGCCGTTCAAGCCAGCCGGCTTCGACAAGGTGATCGACGGCGCCAAGGACAAGAACGGCAGCTACGTCGCGCAGCGCTTGACGCTGATCGGCATGGTGGCGCGGACCGACAGGGTCGCGGCCGCCGACATGCCCAAGACCTGGACCGACCTTCTCGATCCCAAGTACAAGGGCAAGATGGTGATGGCCGATCCGTCATTCACGGCCATCCAGCTCATGGTGGTCGGCACCCTGTCGCAGAAATACGGCTGGCAGTTCTACGAAGGGTTGCGCAAGAACGATACCCTGATCGTGCAGGGCCACGAGCAGATCTACGACATGCTCAAGCGCGGCGAGCGTCTGGTCGCCGCCGAATCGAGCGACCCGCGCACCTACACGGAAGGCGAGATGCCGGCCAACATGACGGCGATCTTTCCGCGAGTAGGCTCGATCGTGGTGCCGTCGCCGACCGCCGTCATCAAGGGTTCGCCGCATCCCAACGCGGCCAAGCTGTTCGCGCAGTTCAACCTGTCGCTCGATGTGCAGCGCAAGTTCGCCGAGGAGGGGCGCACGTCGCCGCGCGTCGACGCGCCGCCGACGGCCGGCGTGCCGCGGCTCGACGAGCTGACGCCGTTTCCGATCGACTACGATTGGGTCGAGGCCAACACGCGCCAGCTCAAGACCAGGTTCGCGGAGATTTTTCAGTAGCGGCGGTCGCGAACCATGCTTGAAAGATTTTGAAGATCAAATCCCCAACATCTTGAGCTGGAATTCCGGATAGCGCGTGCCGGCAGCGATCTGCAGCGGGAACGATTGCTCGAGCGCGGCAACCTCGGCATCGGTCAGCGCGATGTCGACCGCCCGGGCATTCTCCTCGAGATAGCGGCGGCGCTTGGTGCCGGGGATCGGCACGATGTCGTTGCCGCGCGCGAGCAGCCAGGCGAGCGCGACCTGCGCCGGCGTGCAGCCTTTCTGCGCGGCGATCGCCTTGATCGGAGCCAGCAGGCTGAGGTTCTTCTCGAAATTCCCCTCCATGAAGCGCGGATGGTCGTGGCGCCGATCCTTCGCAATGAGGTCGTCGCGCTTGCTGAAAGCGGCGGTCAGGAAGCCGCGCCCGAGCGGCGAATAAGGCACGAGGCCGATCCCGAGCTCGCGCAGCGTGGGAAGAATTTCGGTCTCGACGTCGCGCGTCCAGAGCGAATATTCAGTCTCCAGCGCCGTGATGGGATGCACCTTGTGGGCGCGGCGGATGGTGCTGGCGCCCGCTTCGCACAGGCCGAGGTGGCGCACCAGGCCGCGTTCGACCAGACGCGACATCGCGCCCACCGTATCCTCGATCGGCACGGTCGGATCGATGCGGTGGATGTAATAAAGATCGATCACGTCGATGCCGATCCGCTTGAGGCTGGCCTCGCAGGCGACCGGCACGTAGTCGGGCTTGCCGTTGACGCCGCCGCGCTGCCCGCCGGGCCCGCGGATGTTGCCGAACTTGGTGGCAACCAGGAACTTGTCGCGCCGGCCCTTGATCGCGGTCCCGACGAGCTGCTCGTTGACGCCGGCCGCATAGGCGTCCGAGGTGTCGAGGAGCGTGACGCCGAGCTCGCCGGCGCGGTGGATGGTGGCGATCGATTCGGCGTCGTCGGGGACCCCGTAGTCCGCGCTCATGCCCGAGCACCCGAGCCCGATGGCCGATACGCGGAAACCCTGTCCAAGCTGGCGGCCCTGCATCATTGATCCTCGATCGTTGGCGCAGGCCTCGGCGCACCGGCCGCAGCCCTGAGCAGCCGCTCTCTTGAAGCGATTTTGCCGCCAGGGCAAGGGCACCTTCGCCGCAGGCGATCACCCCAACGTGCGCGAATGCCGCGTTGCGCCGAATGCGCCGATGCGGCTAGATAGCGCCACAACAAGACGCGCTCAAAACAACACGCGCCAAAACAACGCGCACCAAGGAGCATCGGATGAACACGCTGTCCCGCCGCAGCCTGTGGTCCTGCGCGTTGCTTGTCGTTGCAGGACTTGCCGGCGGCACCGCCCCGGCCTTGGCGCAGCCGGTCGACATGGCGGCCGCCAAGAAGGAAGGCAGGGTGGTCTGGTACTGCTCGGTGCCGATCGAGACGGCGCAGAAGGTCGCCACCATGTTCGAGCAGAAGACTGGCATCAAGGTCGAGCTGTTTCGCTCGGGCGGCTCCAACATCTTGCGCCGCTTCCAGCAGGAAGCCGACGGCGGAAAAGTCTTCGTCGACGTGATCACCCATTCGGAGCCGGCGGCGGCCCGCATGATGACCAAGAAGGGCCTGTTCGTGCCGTTCAAGGCCACCGACTTCGACAAGGTCCCGGCCGAGGTGAAGGACCCGCAAGGCTACCACGTGGCGCAGCGCCTCAACGTGATGGCCATGTATGTGCGCGACGACAAGGTGCCGATGGCCGAGCGGCCAAAGACCTGGGCCGACCTCACCGCGCCCAGGTACAAGGGCAAGATGGTGATGGCCGATCCGTCGTTCTCCTCGCTGCTGATTTCCATCGTCGGCACGCTGGCGAAGGAGCACGGCTGGCAGTATTTCGAGAAACTGCGCGCGAACGACATCATGCTGGTGCAGGGCAACCAGCAGGTCGCCGACATGGTCAAGCGCGGCGAGCGCTCGATCGCAGTCGGCGCCGATGCCGCCTATGTGGGCGACAGCAAGAAGCAGGGCATGGCGATCACCACGCTCTACCAGGAGGACGGCGCCTTCGTCATTCCCTCGCCGAGCTCGGTCGTGAAGGGCGCGCCCAATCCGAACGCCGCAAAGGCGTTCGCCGATTTCATGCTCAGCCGCGCCGTGCAGGAGCTTTTTCCGCACGAATATCTCTATTCCGCGCGCACCGACGTCGCCGGGCCCGAAGGCCAGCCGCCCTTGAGCGCGATCAAGATGCACGCGATCGACTACGACTACATCGAGGCGCAGAGCAGCCAGATCAAGAAGCGTTTCGCCGAGGTGCTGCAGTAACGCGCACGGCATCCGGCCATCGGCGATCACGGCATGGGTCACGGCTGCGGTCGATCTCCTTACCCTCTCGCGGCGCGTATTTTTTGCGCCCGAGGCTTTTGGGGTTCCCTCCCGCGCGGGAGGGGGACGGCGCGCCGATCGACGCAACCAGTCCGTTGTGCCCGCGCCCTTGCGGGTGCGTGGCGCCTCTCGGCGCGCCGTCCGGCGTCTTTCCTGCCGGCGCCGGGCCGCGCTTTCGCCGGGACTGTCCCGGTCGTCAGCGAGTTCCTCGCAGGCGGCTCGTAGTGGCCAGCCGGGCGGAGCCCCGACGCCGCCCGGGTGCGTGGCTTGCTGGCCACGCCCGCGGGCGCCGGCCCGACCTCCTAGGAGCGCACAGGCGTAGGGCGCAATAAGCGCAGCGCATTGCGCCGTTCCATTCAGACAAGGTTCGCATCGAAGCGACCGGCCGAGCTTGGCGCATCGTCACGTCAACCGGCGCAATGCGCTGCGCTTATTGCGCCCTACGGCCCTACGGCCCACTAGGAGCGCATAAGCGACGGGCTGCTGGCTGACCGCCGGCGCGTGCCGGCCGGGCAGCGGCTTCCCTTTTTCACTGATGCGTCGTCTTCTCGCCGGCGGCTGTTTCGGTCGGCGTCACGCGTTTGTTCAGCCATTCCGCGATCACAGCGGCGACCTCCAGGTTGTTCTTCTCCAGCATCAGGAAATGGCCGTTGCCGCGGATCCCGATCTCGGCGAGCCGGATGAAGTCCACCGGCACGCCCGCGCTTTTGAGGAAGGCGGCGTTGCAATGCGCAGTCGGCGCGCCGAAGGAGGCTTCCGCCGACATCTGCAGAGTAGGGATGGTCCTGAAGTTGATCAGCGTGTGCGCCGGCTCCTTCTGCCGCCAGCAGCGCGGGAGGTCGGGGGCATCCGGCTTCTCCTGCCGCAGCAGCCCGAAATCGTCGACGCCTTGCACCGGCGGATCGTAGGTGATCGGCGCGTAGGTCACGCCAAAAGGCTTGGTCAGCTCGCCGTCCTTGAACCACTCCGGCGCGCCGACAAGCTTGACCTCATAGAACGACGAGGTGCCAGCCTCGACCATGAGCAGGGCCTTCACGAACTGCGGCCGCGCATCGGCGGCGAGCCATACCGGTGCGGCGGACTGCGAATGCGGCATCAGGATCGCCGGGCCGATCTTGTCGAGCAGCGCGATCGTGGCGTCGCGGTTGACCGCCTCGCGCAGCTTGGCGTCGCCGATCATCGGTTGCATCTCCGCCATGAACTGGTCGAACAGCGGATCGCCGACGGTGCCGCTGCCCGGCCACTGCGTGTGCGATTTCGCCTGCGGGTAGAGGTTGTATTTCTCATAGGAGATGAAGTCGCGCTCGATCTCGTTGGGCGAGCGCACCGATTTGCGCCCATAGACTGCGTCGACATAAGGGGAACGGCCGCGGCCGACCTGGTCCATGATGTAGATCGCATAGCCTCTGGACAGGAAATACTGGCCCCAGCCGTCGCGGCCGTCGGGCGTCCCCATGTAGCCGGCGCCGGAGCCGCAGCAGCCCTCGATCATCACGATCGGATAGGGATGCGTCCGGTTGGTCGGGATGAAGTATTCGACATAGGCTTGACCGGCGAGCACCGGCCCGTCCTTGGTCTCGACATATTTCCCGCCGGCGTAGAAGTACCCGGTCTTGGCGATCGAGAGCGGGCCGACGCCGTCCGCCATCGCGGGCGTGAGCAGGGCGGCAGGGCCGGCGAGCATGACAAAAGCCGCGGCGAGGCGGCCGATATGCCGGAGCAGCCGGGGCATCGGGCGAGGGATGGATGTCTCCGCGTAAGGGAGCGACGGGAAGCTGTGAGGGGCGGTCTGCATCGGATCTCTCCGTGTCCCGAGTTATGTCTCAGGCTTTGAAGCCACCGATTATGGACCTCAGGCACGAAGAAGCAACGGGATGGCAGCGCGTGGCGCGGGCAAAGCGAAGCGTGCCCACGTGGACCAATCAATGAGAGCCGACGTCCGCGTGGGCACGGCGCGAAGCCGGGCCTTTGCCCACCCTACGCTTGCTGCCAGAACGCGGCGCTTGCGAAGTGCTTCACAGCTCGCGGGCGCGGCCGGCGCGGAATTCCGCGAGCGCCCCGTCGGCAAGCCGGTCGAGCTTGCCGGCGTTGGCGTCGCGCTCGATCGTGCGGTCGAAGCGCTCGGCCTCGAACGCCTCAAATCAGACGCCGAATTTCGCAAGCTCGTCAGGCGCGAGCTTGGCGACGGCCTTTTCGACGTCATCGACGGTGGTCATGGCGTGAGGATAACATGTAGCCCGCATGGAGCGAAGCGTAATGCGGGCGCCACCCTATAATCAGCCAACCGCATCCTGCAGCTCGGGATGCTGCGTGATCACGAAGCGGGCAAACGAGCAGAGCGGGCGCACCTTGCGGCCCTGCGCGCGCGCCGCCTCGACCGCGCCGAGGACGAGACGCGAGCCGACGCCGCGCTCGCGCAAGGCGGCCGGCACTTCCGTGTGCGTGATCGCGATCACGTCGTCGACGATGCGGTAGTTCGCAAAGGCGACGTGGCCATCGACATCGAGCTCGAAGCGGGAGCGGGCGCTGTTCTGGTGGACGGAGGACGGCATGAGGAGAATGTAGGGTGGGTTGCGCAAAGCGAAACCCACCAGGCGGCAAAATCAGCGGGCTACTTGCTCAACCCATCCGCGCTACGGCGCTCACCCGCCACGCAGCTTGCGTTGCACGCGCTCGTCAAAACGCGCGACGCTGACGACGACGCGCTTGTGCGTGCCACCGCCGATCGGCTCACGCTCGTCACGGGCCGCGACCCGGAACGTGATGGTGCGGCCTTCGACGCTCACGACCTCCGCGGTCGCGGTGACACGCAGGCCGACCGGCGTCGCCGCAATGTGGCTGACGTCGAGATGGATGCCGAGGCTCTGATGTCCTTGGGGCAGGAGATGCTCGACCGCCTTGAGCGCCGCAGCCTCGATCAGGTTGATCATCACCGGCGTCGCCAGCACCGCGATGCGCCCGGAGCCGACGAACGGCGCCGTGTGTTCGGGAGCGACCACGAGATCGGCTGTGCCAACGAGGCCGGGGTGGATGCGGGAGAGGTCGAGCATGAGGAGAGTGTAGGGCGGTGGGGAGCGAAGCGGAACCCGAGGACAGCGGCTCGGCCGCATCAGGACTTGCCTTTTTGCTCCCGCAGAACTTCGCGCATGGTATCCCCGACAATCTTTGGCATGTCGGCACGAAGTCCCTTGACGTCCTGGTCAAGCCGGTCAAACCGGCCGTCGTGCTCGCGCAATTTCCCGTCGGTCTTTTCCTCGAAGCTCAGCAAGTCCTTGTGGACACCCTGAATCTGCTGGGTCCGAAATCCGAACGAGCCTTCCAGCTCGCCAACGCGGCGTTTCAGATCGCGAATCTCTGCTTCGAGGTCCATGGCCATAGCAACGTGTACCACGAGTTAACGGATAGAATAATGCCTGAGCCGGCGGGCATGCACTGGTCCGCGAACTACTCCGCCGCCTCAACGCTCCGCTTCTTTCCCTTGCTTCCCCGCCGTCCCAGCACCGGCTTGAGGAACGCGCCCGTGTAGCTCCGCTTCTCCTTCACCACGTCCTCCGGCGTGCCGGCCGCCACGATCTCGCCGCCGGCGTCGCCACCTTCGGGGCCGAGGTCGATGAGCCAGTCGGCGGTCTTGATCACCTCGAGATTGTGCTCGATCACCACCATGGTGTTGCCGCTCTCGACCAGTTGGTGCAGCACCTCGAGCAGCTTGGCCACGTCGTGGAAATGCAGGCCGGTGGTGGGCTCGTCCAGGATGTAGAGCGTGCGCCCGGTGGAGCGCTTGCACAGCTCCTTGGCGAGCTTGACGCGCTGCGCTTCACCACCTGATAAAGTGGTGGCCTGCTGGCCGACGTGGATGTAGCCGAGCCCGACGCGCTGCAGCGTCTCCAGCACGTTGCGGATGCGCGGCACGGCGCGGAAGAACTCGGCCGCCTCGTCCACCGTCATGTCGAGCACGTCTGCGATCGATTTCTGCTTGAAGGTGACGTCGAGCGTCTCGCGGTTGTAGCGCTTGCCCTTGCAGACGTCGCAGGTGACGTAGACGTCGGGCAGGAAGTGCATCTCGATCTTGATGACGCCGTCGCCCT
>JAXDOD010000150.1:0-29373 GCA_034669045.1 Alphaproteobacteria bacterium | reverse complement strand
CTCATGTTGAACCGGTCCACCGTCCCGCTCGTCCCCGCGAAAGCGGGGACCCAGGGCAAGATTCCTGGATTCCCGCTTGCGCGGGAATGAGCGGGTGAGGTCGTGGACCAACCCGAACGGGATGCGCGCTAGCCGCCGCTTCCCCAGGCCCAGGCTATGGCCTTCCCGACCACGTCGCCGAGCGTGAGCAGCACGGCGGCCCACACGAAGGCCGAGGTGAAATTCGCGATCTGGAATCGCCAATAGGGCATCTCGAAGATGCCCGCGACGAGCGGCACCGACGCCCGCAGCGGCCCGAAAAAGCGGCCGATGAAGATGCCGAGCACGCCCCACTTCTTCACGAAGGCTTCGCCGCGCGGGATCAGGTCGGGATGCCGCGAGAGCGGCCAGATGTGCTGCACCCTGTGCTCGAGCTTGCTGCCGATCCAATAGGACAGCCAGTCGCCGAGCGCGGCACCGATCGCGGCTGCGATCCAGATCGACCAGAAATTGAGCTGACCTTGGCTGATCAAGGCGCCCATGGCGACGAGCGCGCCCCAGGCCGGAAGCAGCAGCGAGATGAAGGCGAGCGATTCGCCGAAGGCGAGCACGAACACGACCGGCGCCGCCCACGCCTGGTGCTCGCGCACGAAATCGATGATGTGCTGGGCATAGGCTTCGAGCGCGGCGAACATGGGATCTGACCTGCCGGGACGGGTGCGCAGCTTTAGCGCGCCCGCGCCGCCAAGGCCAGGGCAGACGGAGACCCCCTCGCCGTGAGCGGCCTCAGGCCGCCCGTGCGGGCTCCGCGCCAGCGTGCGCACGAGCCGCCCGCTTGGCCGTCTCCATCCGCGTCGCCGCGACGTCCTCGGCGATCGGCGGCGCCTGACGTCCGATCTTGAGCGCGGCAGCGAGGATGGCGGCGCCCTGCCGGTAGAGCGCTTCCGCCGCGCGCCTGCCGTCCGGCCGGCCCGGCAACAGCATGACGATCTCGGCCAGATCGGCGATCACGGTGCCGGCAAACTGGGCCGCCTCGACGCTGCGGTGGCCCTGGTAATCCTGGATCGCCATGGCGATCGCGTTGACCGGGCTGCGATCTGCGCGGGTGTGCCAGTCGCGGCCGGGCAACTGGTTCACGATCGCCATGGCCGCATCGAGCGTGGTCACGCCGCGGCAGCGCCGGGCCTCCCGGCGATATCCGCAAAAGTCGAGGGCGTCCGCCAGGATGTCGGTCATGGTCCGCCGGATGACCAGCGCGATGCGCTCGCGCTCGACTTCGGGCGTATCGGCAGAGCCGGCAAGCCGCGTCACGAACGGCATGAGCAATTCCGCGCGCAGCCGGTCGTCGAGCACGATCTCATTGATGCACATCGCGTAGAGCGCGAGCGGGCGCGAGAACGATTGGGGGCAATCCTCGATGCGACGCACCGGCCGATAGGCATAGCCGGCCGCGACGATCGCCGCCTCGTTGACGCAGGTGCCGCCGTCCGGACCGGGGAATTCGTGGCTGCCACGCAGGATCTTCCAATTGAGCATGCGCCCGAAGTCGAACGAAGATGGCTGGGCGGCGTTCCAATTCAGCAGGCGGTTGAAGTCGAACATGGCTTGCTCCTCTTGGCCCCTGGCGAATACTGAAAAATCTTGGCGGCAGGATTTGGCGAACTTCATGGCCATTGGGTGGCGGCGAAGGAATCACGATGCGGCCACGGCCGTGGCATAGTCGAGCGCAAGCGATTCGTTCTCAGCCTTTCAACGATCCCGTCAAAATGGCCAAAACCGCAAAAAAACCCGCCGAGAAAACCGCCGCGCCCGGCAACACCGCCGATCTGTTCGACCTGGCCGCGCCGCGCCGCGCGTCCGGGCCCGCGAAACCGCCGGTCAAGGTCGCGCGTGCGTCCGCGGGCGCCGAAGGCGCCTATACGGCACGGCATATCGAGGTGCTCGAAGGACTCGAGCCGGTGCGCCGGCGTCCCGGCATGTATATCGGCGGCACCGACGAGAAGGCGCTGCATCATCTGTTCGCAGAAGTGATCGACAACGCCATGGACGAGGCGCTCGCCGGCCACGCACATTTCATCGAGGTCGAGGTCGAGGCGGACGGCTTCCTCACCGTCATCGACAACGGCCGCGGGATACCGGTCGACCCGCATCCGAAATTTCCGAAGAAGTCCGCGCTCGAAGTGATCATGACGACGCTGCACGCGGGCGGCAAGTTCGACTCCGAAGTCTACGGCACCTCGGGCGGCCTGCACGGCGTCGGCGTCTCGGTCGCCAACGCGCTGTCCGAGCGCATGGAGGTCGAGGTCGCGCGCGGTGGCCAGCTTTATGCGCAGGTTTATGAGCGCGGCAAGCCCAAGAGCCCGCTGCAGAAGCTCGGCAAGGTCGCCAACCGCCGCGGCACCAAGGTGCGCTTCAAGCCGGACGCGCAGATTTTCGGCGCCAAGGCAAAATTCAACCCGCAACGCCTGTTCAAGATGGCGCGCGCCAAGGCCTATCTGTTCGCCGGCGTCGAGATCCGCTGGTCCTGCGCGAAGGAACTGCTTGCCGGCATCGATGGCGTGCCGGAGGAAGCCACCTTCCATTTCGAGAAGGGGCTGGAGGACTATCTCAAGGCCACCATCAACGGCGCCACGCTGGTGCATCCCGACATCTTCGCCGGCAAATCGGAGAAGCCGGGCGGGCACGGCACGGTCGAGTGGGCGATCGGCTTTACCGCCGACGCCGACGGCTTCCTCAATTCCTACTGCAACACCATCCCGACCGCCGATGGCGGCACTCACGAATCGGGCCTGCGCACCGCGCTCTCCCGCGGCATCCGCGACCATGCCGAGCGCATGAACCAGGGCAAGCGCGCCGCCGCCATCACCGCCGACGACGTGATGGCGGGCGCCGCCTGCATGCTCTCGGTGTTCATCCGCGAGCCGGAGTTCCAAGGCCAGACCAAGGATCGCCTGGCGACCGCGGAAGCCTCGCGCATCGTCGAGAACGCCATCAAGGATCCGTTCGACCATTGGCTTGCCGGCAACCCGGCACAGGCCAACAAGCTCCTCGACTTCGTCATCGACCGCGCCGACGAGCGCCTTCGCCGCAAGCAGGAGAAGGACATCGCCCGCAAGTCGGCGGTGCGCAAGCTGCGGCTTCCCGGCAAGCTCGCCGACTGCACCAATACGGCGGCGCAAGGCTCCGAGATCTTCATCGTCGAGGGCGACAGCGCCGGCGGCTCCGCCAAGCAGGCGCGCGACCGCGCCTCGCAGGCGATCCTGCCGTTGCGCGGGAAAATCCTCAACGTCGCCTCGGCCGGCAAGGACAAGCTGGCGCAGAACCAGCAGCTCGCCGATCTCGTGCAGGCGCTCGGCGCCGGCACCGGCGCGCATTACCGGGACGAGGATCTGCGCTACGAGAAGGTGATCGTGATGACCGACGCCGATGTCGACGGCGCGCACATCGCGTCACTGCTGATCACGTTCTTCTACCGCCAGATGCCCAAGCTGATCGACGAGGGCCACCTCTATCTCGCGGTGCCGCCGCTCTACCGCCTCACCCACGGCGGCAAGACCGTTTATGCGCGCGACGACAAGCACAAGGCGGAACTGCTCAAGAAAGAGTTCCACGCCAATGCCAAGGTCGAGGTCGGCCGCTTCAAGGGCCTGGGCGAGATGATGGCGGCGCAGCTCAAGGAAACTACCATGGACCCGCGCCGGCGCTCGCTGCTGCGCGTGCAGGTCGTCGAGGACGAGCGCAAGGACACCGACAAGTCGGTCGAGCGCCTGATGGGCAACAGGCCGGAGGCGCGCTTCGAGTTCATCCAGGAGAAGGCGGAGTTCGCGGACGACGAGATGCTGGACGTGTGAGGACAACCGTAGGGCGGGCAAAGCGAAGCGTGCCCACGCGAATGCATCATAGGCGACAGCATCTAAGGCAATCGCCTAAGGATCGCGTGGGCACGGCGCTTCGCGCCTTTGCCCACCCTACATGACTACGCGCGTTCAACAGGACGTCCGCGATAGGATTTTGGTGCCCGGGCGCCACAAGCCAGAGGCGCGTCATAGGGCGGCGCGGCAGAGCTTGCACTCTGTACCCTGCTCTTTGCCCGCGTGGTCGCCCAGGCCTGCTAAGCGTATCGCCAACCGGTGGACATCGCCACATCGTCAATGACCAATCCACCACTTTTCAACGGGCGGCGGCAGAAGTTTAGCCACCGTGCTATCCGTTCGTGCAAGTAACTGTCGCAGTCAATCGGGAGGTCACGCCCCATGGACTTCCATCCTGCGGAAATCGTCGGCGTCGCGGCGGCGGGCGCGAGCCTCTACGCGGCGCACGCCAAGACCATCATCCCGCTGCGCATCGCGGCGATCGTCGCCAACGTTCTGGCGATGGGCTACAGCTTCATGCACGGGACCTACCCGACGTTTGCGCTCAATGCGATCCTGCTGCCGCTGAACACCTGGCGCCTGCGCTCGATGGTGTTGCTCATCCGCGAGATCGACGCCGCCACCAAGGGCGACCTCAACGTCGACTGGCTGCTGCCCTATATGCGTCCGGTCAAGTTCAGGGCCGGCGACGTCATCATGGAGCGCGGGGAATACGCCACCGAGGCGTTCTATGTCGTGTCCGGCGAGGTCGAGATCGTGGAGATCGCCCAGACCCACGGACACGGCACCCTGCTCGGCGAGATCGGCCTGTTCACGCCCAACGGCCGGCGCACCATGACGGTGCGCTGCAAGACCGACGTGCAGGCGGCGAAGATCGCCTATGATCAGTTCAAGGAATTGTATTTCCAGAACCCGCAATTCGGGTTCCACCTGCTGCAGTTGGTCATCGCGCGGATGCAGAGCAACAGCGAGCTGCCGCAGCCCGCGACGCCGACGTGATCCCGCCGGGCCCGCATGGAAGGGCGCGCAACTTATGCGTGCCCTTCCCGCGATGCGCTACGTGCGCGCGTTGAGCGCCGCCCGCACGCGCTCGGGCGTCATCGGATACTGCCGCATGCGCACTCCGGTCGCGTCGAAGAACGCATTGGCGATGGCGGCGGCGGTCGCCCCCATCACCTCCTCGCCGGCGCCGGTCGAGGGCTCGTCGAAGCGCTGCACCACCACCGCGGTCACCTCCGGGTGCTCGGCAAACCGCAGTACCGGGTAGGACACCCAGTCGAGGCTGGTGACGTTGCTCTTGTCGAAAGTCACCTCCTCCTTGAGGACGCGGCTCACGGACTGGATCATCTGCCCGACGATCTGGTTCTCTACGAGGCCGGGATTGACGGTGAGACCGGCGTCGAGCGCCCCGAACAGGCGCGTGACCACGATATTTCCGGTGCGCTTGTTGACCTCCACATCCGCGACGGCGGCGCCGTAGCTCACGTGGTGGGTGCCGAGTCCGATGCCGCGGCCGGTAACGATCTCGGCATCGGCGAGCGCGGACGCCGTCACCCGCGGCCGCCAGCCGGCGGCATCGGCGGCGGCGTTGAGGACGCCGAGCCAACGCTTGTCGCCGATGTTCTTCCGCCGGAACTCGAGCGGGTCCATCTTGATCGCATGCGCGAGCTCGTCCATCGTCTGCTCCGACGCGAAGGCGAACGAGAGATCGAGCGGAGAGCGCAACGCCGCGCCGCGCAGGTAACCCGCCATCGGCACCGCGTGGCTCACCACGCGCCGGTTCGCGATGGTGTACATCGAGCCGGTGCTCAACGGGTTGACGGTGATGGAGTTGGAGCCGCTCGCCCGTTCCACGCCCGGCTTGCCGGTCGAGATGTCCTGCACCGTCGAGGTGACGGTCCAGCCGTGCTGCCAGCCGTGATACTCGTAGGCGATGAGCTTGCCGTCGGCGTCGATGCCGGCGCGCACGTCGGCGAGATGGGCCGGGCCGTAGTTGTCCCAGCCGTGCTCGTCCCATCGCATGTACTGCACGCGCACGGGTCTGCCGACCGCCTGTGACAGGATCGCGGCGGCCTGGCCGGCATCCTCGTAGCAGCTCCGCCCGAAGGTGCCGGAACCCTCGTGGTACTTCACACGGACGGTCGCCGCGGGCACGCCGAGCACCGTCGCAATCATGGCGCGCGCGTTGTAGACGTCCTGCGTGGACGAGAGCACCAGCGCGCCGTTCGGTCCGACGTCGGCGACGGCGCAATTCGGCGCGAACGGCAGATGGCCCTGGTACGGGCACTTGTAGCTCGACGAGCGCACATGCGCGGCCAGCCCGAATGCCTTCGTGGCGTCGCCCCAGTCGGCAATCATCGTGTCGGTCGTCTTGTCGGACAGCATTTTGTCGAACAGGTCGGCATTGCCCGGCAATACCGGACCATCCTGCCAGGTCACCTTGAGCGCCTGCTGGGCCTTGACGGCATCCCACTCCTGCTCGGCAACGACGCCGATGAAGTCGCCCTTGCGCACCACACGGGCGGTCGGGATGTGGCTGATCGAGCTCTCGTCGACGCTTAAAGCCTTGGCGCCGGCTCCGTAGGCGCGTTGCCCGCGCGGCAGCACGACACGGCCGTGCAGCATGTTCGGCAGCCTTATGTGATGCATGTGCACGTATTTGCCGGCGACCTTGTCCGGGATGTCGATGCGCGGCACCCGCGTGCCGACAAGGCGATAGCGGTTGATCGGCTTGAGGGGTGCCGTGCCGGTGAGCTTGACGTCGAACGGCTTGTCGCCGAGCAGGTCGCTGTACTTGACCGAGCGGTGCGTCTCGCCGTCCACCGACACGACGCCTTTCGACACCGTGAGGCTCGCCACCTGCACGCCGAGCTTCGCCGCGGCCAGTTGCAGCAGCGCCTGGCGCGCTTCCGCCGCCGCCGCCCGCAACGGCGGTCCGCCGCGTTGGATCGACGAGCTCGAACTGGTTGCGCCCTGGTTCGGGGTCACATTGGTGTCGAGCTGAGCGAACGACATCTGGCTCATGTCCAGGTCGAGCTCTTCGCCTGCGATCTGCAGGAGGCCGGTGGTGTTGCCCTGGCCCAGTTCGCACTTGCCGAAGTAGATCGTCGCGGTGTTGTCGGCATGGATCGCGATCCACGAATCGACCGCGTTGGGATCGGGCGGGCCGGCGACGTCGCCGCGCGCGGCCAAGGCCGGCAGCGGTGCTCCCGCGAAGCTGAACCCGACAATGAGGGCGCCGCCGCCCTTGAGCAGATCACGGCGAGAGAAGGTCGTGTCGGTGTGAATGGTCATCGCGTCTCTCCCGCCATCTTGGTGGACGCAAGCTTGATCGCCTTCATGACGCGCGGATAGGTCCCGCAGCGGCAGATATGGCCGTTCATGTGCGCACGGATCTGGGCGTCGGTCGGCTTGGGAGTTTGCGCAAGCAGCTCGGAGCCCTTGATGGTCATCCCGTTGAAGCAGTAGCCGCAGTGCAGCGCCTGCTCGTCGATGAAGGCCTGCTGCAGCGGATGCAGCGCGGGCGGCTGGGAGAGGCCCTTCTGCTCGGCGTAGAGCGCCGGCAGCCCTTCGAGCGTGGTGACCGCTTTGCCCGCGACATTGGCAACCGGCGTGATGCAGGAGCGAATCTCGACTCCGTCGGCGAGCACCGAGCACGAACCGCATTGCGCGAGTCCGCAGCCGAATCGCGGTCCCTGCAGCCGCAGCTCATTCATCAGCACGTAGAGCAGCGGAGTGTCAGGTGTGGACGCCACGGGCCATTCGCGCCCGTTCACTTTGATTTTCAGGTCGTCAGCCATTCGCAGCCTCCCTGTCGAACCGCCTCACCGGGCTTATTGTCAGTTGATGCCGCAAGGCTACCCAAGGTCCCGGGCGGAAACAAGCAGCATTGCTGCCGGTTCAATCACGCGGGTTGCCGGTTTCGGATCGGCCCCGGCGCGTGGCGCGGTACGCCGCAATGTGGTAGATCCGCTATCAAGCCAGAGGCCGCAGCGCCGCCCACGGCGACCACGCCTCGAACGATCGATCCGCAGTGGAGATCCTAAATGCATCCTCGATTCCTTATCGGCGCCCTCGCGCTGGCGGCAGCGCTGACCACCGCCGCAGCCGCGCGGGCGCATGACCAATCCAAATATCCGGACTGGTCGGGCGCCTGGCACGGGACCGGCGGCAATAAATGGCCCGCGCCAGCACCGCTGACGGCGGAGTATCGGACCATTTACGAAGCCAACCTGCGCAACCAGGAAGCCGGCGGTCACGGCGATACGCCGACGGTGGTGTGCCTGCCGCCCGGCATGCCACGCCAGATGAATGTCTACGAGCCAATGCAGATTGTGATCACGTCGGACATGGTCCACCTGCTGATCGAGCACGTCAAAGACTCGCGTCGCATCTACACCGACGGCCGCGACTGGCCGCGGGAGATGGAGCCGATGTTCGCGGGCTTCTCCATCGGCAAGTGGGAAGACACCGACGGTGACGGCCGCTACGACACGCTCGTGGTCGAGACCCGCGGGCTCAAGAGTCCCCGCACCTACGACAGCACCGGCGTCCCCATGCACAAGGACGGCAAGACCGTGGTCAAGGAGCGCCTCTACCAGGACAAGACAAACCCGAACATCATCCACAACGAGATCACCACCATCGACAACGCGTTGACGCACCCCTGGACGATCACCAAAAACTACCGCCGCGACGCCAAGTCGAAGGAGCCTTACTGGTGGCGCGAGGCGGTCTGTGCCGAGAACAATCCGCACGTCAAGCTCGGCGACGAAGTCTACATGGTGAGTGCGGACGGGCACCTGATGCCGACCCGCAAGGACCAGCCGTCGCCGGATCTGCGCTATTTCGAGGAGCCGCAGCAACGATCGCAGAAGTGACGGCGCAACTGGAAACGCGCCGGCGATCGGCGCCGGGCGTTCCCTCAGCGCCGCAAGCGGCGTGGATGAGGCAATAAGCATATGGCGGCCTCATCAGGGGAGGATCATCATGCGGCACCGGTGCGTGTTTGGCCTCGTCGCGCTCGCCGCGCTGTTGATGACGGCTGCCGCGGCGCACGCCTTCGACGACGCTAAATATCCTGACTGGAAGGGCCAGTGGATCAGGCTGCCGCCGACCGGTGGCCAATGGGACCCGAACAGGCCATCGCGGGACCAGCAAGCCCCGCTCACGCCGGAATACAAGGCCATTTTCGAGGCCGGCGTCGCGGACAGTCTGGCCGGCGGCCACGGCAACAACGCGACCCCGACCTGCAGGCCGCCCGGAATGCCGCGGGCGATGATCGTCTACGAGCCGATGGAGATCGTCATCCTGCCGGAGACCACCTACCTCCATATCGAGTTCATGAGTCAGTTCCGCCGCATCTTCAGCGACGGCCGCAATTTTCCGCAGACGATCACGCCGTCCTTCTCCGGCTATTCCATCGGCCATTGGGAAGACAGCGACGGCGACGGCCGCTACGACACGCTGATCGTGGAGACGCGCGGGCTCAAGGGCCCGCGCACGTTCGACGGCAACATGCCGCTGCACAACGACAACCAGACGGTGGTCAAGGAGCGCATCTTTCTCGACAAAGCCAACAACGACATCCTGCGCAATGAAGTCACCACGATCGACCATGCTTTGACGCGGCCGTGGACGGTGATCCGAAGCTACAGTCGCGAGCGCAAGCCGGTCTGGCACGAATATCCGTGCGGCGAGTACAACCAGCATGTCTTCATCGGCAAGGAGAACTATCTGGTGAGCGCGGACGGCCACTTGATGCCTGCTCGCAAAGACCAGGCGCCGCCTGACTTGCGCTATTTCGGGGAGCCGCCGAAGTGACGGATGCGCGACATCGCAACAGCGTCGTTATCCTGGTGGCGGCCGCGGCGTTGGCCATGGCGATGGCGCCCGCCGCCGATGCGTCCGAGCATCCCGACTGGCGCGGCCAATGGATCAGGATCGGCCCCAACAGCTTCGACCCGACCAGGCCACCGGGACTCGGCCAGCGCGCCCCTCTGACCGCGGAATACCAAGCCGTGCTGGAGGCCAGCCTGGCGGACCAGGCCGCTGGCGCGCTCGGCAACAACCCGGCGGGAGGCTGCGTCCCGGTCGGCATGCCGCGAATGATGATCGGTTACCAGGGCGGGATGGAGTTCGTCATCACGCCGGGCGTTACGTATGTCCTGATGTTAGAACCGACGGTGCAAATCCGCCACATCTATACGGACGGACGGACCTGGCCGGCGGCGATCGCGCCGTCGTTCTCGGGTTACGCGATCGGCGCGTGGTCCGATCCCGGTGACGACGGCCGTTACCGCGTGCTCTCGGTCGAGACCCGCGCCATTCGCGGCCCACGCAGCTACGACAGCAGCGGCATCCCCTTTCACCGGGACAATGCGACCATCGTCAAGGAGCGTATCTCTCTCGAGCGCGGCAACCGCAACATCCTGTTCAACGAAATCACGGTGATCGACGGCGCCCTCACGCGTCCCTGGACGGTGACCCGGAGCTACATCCGCGACCGGCAGCCGCTCTGGATCGAAACCGATTGCAATGACGAGGATTTCCGGTTGCGCGTCGGCAACGAGCTTTATTTCAAGAGCGGCGACGGCGCACTGATGCCCACGCGTAAGAACCAGCCGCCTCCGGATCTGCGGCATTTCAATCGCGCGGGTGAGCGGTGACGCGAAAATGCGCGCTGCGGCCTCGCCGCCGCTCGACCGCGGCAATGGCACCTTGTGAGCAGAACCGGCAGCATTCGAGCTCGGCATCCATCAACCGTTACGGACTTCCGCGCCCCGCGAGTATGGGCAGTACGTTCCTCCCGATTTTGAACTGGGCGGCTAGGAAGCCGCATTCGAACCCGCTAATCTCGCCACATAAGCCTCTCCCGGCCGGCCCGATAACGGGCGCAGCTTAGAAAGAGGCGGCGGCAACGACCTTGAAGGGAGACACTGATGCGCACGAGGATTTCGCTTACCATCGCGGGCGGATTGGCCTTCGTCCTGGGTTTCGCTTCGCCCTCCGCCGCGCAGGCGCCGGCTGCGCTGAGCGGCCAGGTCAGCTCGCAACCGGACGGCGCGATGGAAGGCGTGCTGGTCAGCGCCAAGAAGGACGGCGGCACCATCACGGTCACGGTGGTCAGCGACGAACAGGGCCGCTACAGCTTCCCAGCCTCCAAGCTCGACGCCGGCAAATATGCGATCGCGATTCGCGCCATCGGCTATGAGCTGCAAGGCCCGCGCACGGTCGAGCTCACTGCCGGCACGCCGGCCGCCGCCGACATCAAGCTCGCCAAGACCAAGAACGTCAGCCGCCAGCTCAGCAACGGCGAATGGATCATGAGCGTGCCGGGCACCGAGCAGCAGAAGCTGTCGCTGCTCAACTGCGTGAGCTGCCACACGCTCGAACGGATCATGAAGTCGTCCTACGACAAGGACGGGTTCATGACGCAAATCCTGCCGCGCATGGGCGGCTACGCGAACCAGAGCATCCCGCTGCACCCGCAGCGCCGCGTCGCCACGCGGCTGCTCGAGGAACGCGGCGACGTGCTCGCGACGGCCCGCGCGCGCCAGGCGGAATTCCTGAGCTCCATCAACCTGAGCGAAAACACCGCCTGGGAATACGACCTGAAGACGCTGCCGCGCCCCAAGGGCCGCGGCACCAAGGTCATCTACACTGAATACGATCTGCCGCGCGCGACCATCGAGCCGCACGACGTGATCGTCGGCGCGGACGGCAACGCCTATTACTCGAACTTCGGCGAGCAGACCTTCGGCATGATCGATCCGAAGACCGGCATGCACACCGAATATCCGGTGCCCGAGCTCAAGAAGGGCTGGCCGACCGGCATGCTCGGCCTGCGCCAGGACAAAGAAGGCAACATGTGGATCGGCATGATGTACCAGGGCGCGATCGCCAAGTTCGATCTCAAGGAGAAGAAGATCGCCACCTGGAGCATGCCTCCCGAGATGAACAAGGACCAGACGCAGGTCAACATGGTGCGGGCCGAGCAGTCGCATGTCGATGGCAAGGTCTGGTCGCAGAACAACGGCTTCGCGGCCATCCACCGGCTCGATCTCAAGTCCGGCCAGATCGAATCGCTGGAGCCGTTCAAGGCCGCGGGTGTCGGCGAGACCCACAACATCTACGACATCATCCCCGACTCCAAGAACAACGCCTACTTCACCGACATCGCGGCCGAATATATCGGCAAGGTCGACAAGGACACGATGAAGGTCACGCTCTACCAGATGCCGAAGAAACCCGCCGGGCCGCGGCGCGGCATGATGGACGCGCAGGACCGCATCTGGTTCGGCGAATACCGCGGCAACCGCATCGGCATGTTCGATACCAAGACCGAAAAGTTCCAGGAATGGGACCTGCCGACGCCCTGGTCGAACCCCTATGACGTCGTCTTCGACAAGAACGAACACGCCTGGACCGGCTCGATGATCAACGACCGCGTCGTGCGGCTCGATACCAAGACCGGCCAGTTCACCGAATACCTGCTGCCGAAGACGACCAACATCCGGCGGGTCTACGTCGACAACAACACGACGCCGCCGACGTTCTGGGTCGGCAGCAACCATGGCGCCAACATCATCAAGCTGGAAACGCTCGACTGATGCCTGCGGCGACTATCGGCACCTACCGGGCCGCCCGGCCGTTGCGACACGGGCGGCCCGCGTTTATGGTGGCTGCCAGTGCAGGCTGGTTTGTCGCCCGCCCATCGCAAGGTTTTCAATCATTCGGGAGAGATTGATGCGCTCGAGACTCATGATCGCCGCCGCCTTGTTTGCCCTGGTTCTGGGGGCTGGGCCGGACCCGGTCCACGCCCAAGGCAAGGACCCTGCCGCGCTCACCGGCAAGGTCACCTCCGCCGAAGAAGGCGCGATGGAGGGCGTCGTCGTCAGCGCCAAGAAGGGCATCGTCACGGTCAGCGTGGTGAGCAACGCCAAGGGCGAGTTTGCCTTTCCGGCCTCCAAGCTCGGCGCCGGCGACTATGCGCTGACCATCCGCGCGTCCGGTTACGTACTGGATGGTCCGAAGTCGGTGACGCTCGCGTCCGACAAGCCCGCCAGCATCGACGTGAAGCTCGCCAAGACGCGCAACCTTGCCGCGCAGCTCACCAACCTGGAATGGATGCTCAGCGTCCCCGGCACCGACGACCAGAAGAAGGCGCTCACCGGCTGCACCAACTGCCACAGCGTCGAGCGCATCCTCAGCTCGAGCTACAATGCCGAGGAGATGCTGCAGGTCATCCAGCGGATGGCGCAGTATTCCAACAACAGCTTCTACAAGAAGCCGCAGATCCGCGCCGCCGCGCGCGACATCAACGCCTTCGTGCCGAACGCTGACAAGGTTGCCGCCTATTTCGCCAGCATCAACCGCAGCGAAGGCGAGCGGACGTGGGAGCTCAAGACCATGCCGCGCCCGAGCGGCGCCGGCACCAAGGTGATCGTCACGGAATACGACCTGCCGAGCCAGACCATCCAGCCGCATGACGTCTATGTCGACGCCGACGGCATCGTCTGGCACAGCGATTTCAGCGGACAGATGCTCGGCCGTCTCGACACCAAGACGCTCGAACACAAGAGCTTCGAGGTGCCGCTGCAGCGTCAAGGCTGGCCGACGGGCGCGCTCGATCTCGAAGCCGATCCGCAGGGCAATCTCTGGCTCGGTTTGATGTTCCAGCACGGCGCGGCGAAATTCGACCGCAAGACCGAACAATTCCAGATGGTGAGGCTGCCCGACGACATGCTCAAGCCGGATTCCCAGCAGGCCATGGTTGGCCCGCAGAACTGGACCGTCGACAACAAGCTCTGGATGCAGGACCCGGCTCGCCGCGGCATCTATCGCAAGGACATGAGCAGCGGCCATACAGAGCTGTTCGAGCCGTTCAAAGGACGCGCGGGCTCGCCCTACAGCATCTTCTCCGACACGCAGAACAACATCTGGTTCCTCGACTTCGGCGGCGAGAACATCGGCAAGATCGACGCCAAGAGCAGCCAGATCACGCTTTATCCGACGCCGACCAAGCGTTCACGCCCACGCCGCGGCCGCATCGACGAGCAGGGCCGCATCTGGTTTGCCGAATTTGCCGGCGAGCGTATCGGCATGTTCGACACCAAGACCGAACGGTTCAAGGAGTGGGAAGTGCCGGGCAAGTTCTTCGCCCCCTACGACGCCGCACTCGACAAGAACGGCAATCTGTGGACCGGCGGCATGAACGCCGACCGCATCCTGCGGCTCAACATCGAGACCGGCAAGTTCACCGAGTATCCGCTGCCGCACTACACCAACGTCCGCCGCGTCTTCGTCGACAACCATGCGACGCCGCCGGTGTTCTGGCTCGGCAACAATCACGGCGCCGCCGTGATCAAGATGGAGCCGGTCGAGGACTGAGGCTGCCAACGCGGCGACACGCGTTGCGAGGGGCGGCTGCGGCCGCCCCTTTTATTGCAGGGCACAGACACGGTCCCGACGCAGATTAAACGAGCTGACCGGCGCTGACGGGCAAGTGTTCCATCCTCGATTGCGACGAAAACGCGCCGCGCCTATGCTGCGATCCAAAGCAAGGCGGCGCACGGCCGCCTTGAAGACCTTCGCCAATCCTGGGGAGACATCGATGCGCCTGCGAATGCTCGCACTGCTCGCCGCCACCCCACTCACGACCATCCTGGCGGGCACATCGCTGCCGGCTCACGCACAAAGCAAGGCCGCGCTCACCGGCAAGGTCGCCGCCGCCGAAGAAGCCGCGATGGAAGGCGTTATCGTCAGCGCCAAGAAGGGCATCGTCACGGTCAGCGTGGTCACCAACGACAAGGGCGAGTTCAGCTTCCCGGCGGACAAGCTCGGCGCCGGCGACTATGCGCTGAGCATCAAAGCGGCCGGCTACGATCTCGACGGTCCCAAAACGGTGACGCTCGCGCCCGACAAGGCCGCCGCCACCGACGTCAAGCTGGTCAAGACCAGGAACCTTGCGGCGCAGCTCACCAACCTGGAATGGATCACGAGCATTCCGGGCACGGATAGCCAGCGCAAGCTCATCTCCGGCTGTACCAACTGCCACAGCGTCCAGCGCATCATGATGTCGACCTTCAACGCTGACGAGTGGATGCAAGTCACCAGCCGCATGGCAACCTATTCCAACAACAGCTTCTTCCTCAAGCCGCAGGTGCGCGCCGAGGCCCGCAGCACCGCGCGCTTCACGCCCAATGGCGAGAAGGACGCCGAGTACTTCGCCAGCATCAACCGCAGCGAAGGTCCGCTCAAATACGAGCTCAAGACGCTGCCCCGCGTGAGCGGCTCCGGCACCAAGGTGGTCATCACCGAATACGACCTGCCGCACAAGGACTGGCAGCCCCATGACGTGCTGGTCGAGGCCGACGGCACCGTCTGGTACAGCGATTTCGGCGACCAGCGCCTGGGCCGGCTCGATCCGAAGACACTGGAGTTCAAGGAATATTCGGTGCCGCTCCACCGCGAGGGCTGGCCGAAAGGCGCGCTCGATCTCGAACCCGACCCGCAGGGCAATCTCTGGATGGGCCTGATGTTCCAGGCCGGCGTCGCCAGGTTCGACAAGAAGACAGACAAGGTCGAGACCTTCCCGCTGCCGGCCGACGTGATCACCAAGACATCGCAGCAGGCGATGGTCGCGCCGCACAACATGACGGTCGACAACAAGGTCTGGATGGGCGAATCGAATCTGGGCGGACTGTCGGGCGTGCGCCGCATCGACCTCACGACCGGCAAGTTCGAGACCTGGTCACCCTACAAGGACATGCCGAAATCGCCGCACTCGGTCTACGGCATCAACGCCGACAAGGAGAACAATCTCTGGTTCTTCGATTTCGGCGCCGACAATGTCGGCAAGATCGACGCCAAGAGCGGGACCGTCACGCTCTATCCGACGCCCACCAAGAAATCCAAGCCCCGCCGCGGCCGCTTCGATACCGAGGGCCGCCTTTGGTTCGCGGAGTTCGGCGGCGAGCGGGTCGGCATGTTCGACACCAAGACCGAGAGCTTCAAGGAATGGGAGGTCCCCGGCCGGTATTTCGCCCCCTATGACGCCGCGGCCGACAAGGAAGGCAAGGTCTGGACCGCCGGCATGAACGCCGACCGGGTGCTGCGGCTCGATCCCGAAACCGGCAGGTTCGTGGAATATCCGCTCCCGCGTTACACCAACGTGCGCCGCATCTTCGTCGACAACTCGACCGCGCGGCCCACGCTCTGGATCGGCAACAACCATGGCGCGGCGATCATCAAGCTCGAAATGCTGGACTGAGCTATCCAACGCCGCAACAGCGCCTGCGTTCGGGACGCCGCTCGCAGGCGCCAATTCGAAAGGATGAAGAATGTCCGCGATCAGTGTTCACCGTCTCGCGCGAGCGGCAGGAGCCGCCGCCCTGTTGTGCCTCTCGAGTGTCGCCGCCACGCGCGCTGATGCGGCCGAGACCTTCAAGGTCGGCGAGGCCTCGCCGGCCAATACGTTCCTTGCGATATGGATGGCGGAGGCGGCGGGCCTGTTCGAAGCGCAGGGGCTGAAATTCGAAGTCGTCCACATGGTTGGAGGACGCGAATCGGGGCCCGATCTCTCGTCCGGCCGAATCCAGCTCATGCATATCGGCATGTCCTCGGTCGTGCGCGCCAATCTTGCCGGCCGCAACCTCTTGTGCATCGGCTCGCTGAGCAACCTCGTGCGTGCCACCATGTTCGCCGCGCCGCAGATCAAGACCAATGCCGAGCTCAAGGGTGGTATTTTCGGGATCAGCAGCGTCGGGTCGGAGAGCGATTCGGCGACCACCCTGGTCTTGCGGCGGCTCGGGCTCACGCGCGACGACATAATCGTGAAAGAGATCGGAACCGACCGGCTCACTCCGCTTCGCAGCGGCGCGGTGGCGGCGACATTGCTGGGCGAGCCCCAGCGCAGCCAAGCCACGGCGCTCGGGCTGCGCGTGGTGTCGGACCTCTATGCCGAGCGAATTCCATGGCTTTACAGCGGCCTCACGGTGGACGCCGGCTATCTCCGAAGCAACCGCGACACGCTCATGCGGTTCCTGAAGGCCACGATCGAAGGCAATTACATTGCAGTCACTGACGAGAAACGCGCCAAGGACGTGCTGGCCAGGGAGCTCAAGCTCACCGATCCACAGGTGATCGATCAGAGCTACGTCAACTTCAAAGCCGAGACACCGGCCAATGCCGAGATCGACGTCGAGGGCGCGAGGAACGTTCTCGCCGCGGTGGCGCCGCCGAACGCGAGCAAAAATCTCGCCGACTACATCGATACGACTCTCACCGACGCGTTGCGCGCGGAAGGCTTCATGGCCGCGATGGAGAAGAAGTACGGCAAGAAATGACGGGAGCCTTGAGACTCTCTCTCTCTCCAGTCATTCCGGCTCCGGCCGGAGGCCAGAGCCCGGAATTCATTGTCTCCTGCGCGACAATTGGGCTTATGGATTCCGGACAGCCGCTTTGCGGCTTCCGGAATGACGAGGAGCGTTTCTTGCTAGCTTAATTGTCGAACTTCAAATTCGCGGCCTTGACCACCCCGACATAGCTCTGGATGTCTGCATCGATCATCTTGCGGAACTCGTCCGATGCGGTGCCGCCGGGGTTCACCGCCATGCCCTTGAGCTTGGCGGACACTTCCGGGTCGCGGATCGCGCGCTGCAATGCCGCTTCCAGCTTCTTGGCGATCGCCGGCGGCGTCGCGGCGGGGGTGAAGAAGCCCGACCACAGCTTGGTATTGACCTCCGGATAGCCCGCCTCCACCATGCTCGGCACGTCGGGAAGCTCCGACGAGCGCTCCGCGCCGGTGACCGCGAGCGCGCGCACCTTGCCGCCCTTCACCATCGGGACCGCCGGCGGGCCGTCGGCGATGGCGAACAGGCACTCCTCGCCGGCGACGCACAGAATCATTTCGTTGCTGCTCTTCCACGGGATCGCAACGCCGGGCATTCCGGTCCTGAGCTTCAAGAGCTCCGACGCGATCGTGAAGGCCGGTGAGGAGGTGGCGTAATTCGACTTGTTGGGATACGCCTTGGCATAGGCGACGAGGTCCGCCACCGTCTTTGCCGGATTTTGCACCGGGCTTGTCATGATCAGCGGGAAGTTCGCGATCATCGAAAGCGGGATGAAGCTTTTCGTCGGGTGGTAGGCGAGATTCGGAAAGACCGCCGCCGCGATCGACATCACGCCGCTCGCGCCCACGAACAGCGTATAGCCGTCGGCGGGCTGATTGGTGACGAACTCGGCCGCCGGCCGGCCGCCGGCGTTCGGCCGGTTCTCGATCACCAGCGTCTGGCCGAGGATTTCGCCGAGCTTCTGTCCCACCAGCCGCGCGAAGATGTCGTTGCCACCGCCGGCCGCAAAGGGGACGATCACGCGGATCGGCTTGCTCGGAAACGTGGCCGCCGGATCCGGCTGGGCCAGCGCTTGCGTCACCGCCCCCAGCACTGCCGCGATCGACAGCGCGGCACGCACGAGCGTGCGTGAAATCCCGACCGGTGTCATGTCTCGCTCCCTGAGAGGCTTGTGATGGCCACCTGAATGGGTCGCGCATGGCCGCGCCGTTTGGTCGCGCAGTCTACCAGCGCCGTCAAAATCCGGATAGCATCGATTCCAGTGTCCCCGAACAGGCGAACCACCATGTCGCAATGCCGTCTTCCAGCCGCGCTCATTGGCCGCGGTTTCTTCGCTCTGTGGCTGCTGCCGTTTGCGACCCTTCCGGGCGCGGCGCAGACGGTCGACTTCAAAGGCGAGACCCTGAGCATCCAGATCGGCTACGGCCCGGGCGGCGGCTACGACACCTATGGCCGCGCGCTCGCACGCCACTACGGCCGCTTCATTCCGGGAAATCCCACCGTCGTTCCCAAGAACATGCCGGGCGCCGGGTCGTTGCGCGCGGCGAACCACGTCTACAATCTCACCGCCCGCGATGGCATCGAGATCGCGATCTTCTCGGCCTCGACCGCCATGGAGCCGATGATGGGCAACGACCAGGCGAAGTTCGATGCCACCAAGTTCGGCTGGATCGGGAGCATGAACCAAGACATCTCGTTCTGCGGTGTCTGGCTCAGCCAGGGGGTCGCCGCATCGTTCCCGGACATGCTCAAGAAGGACACCAAGGAGCTGATCTTCGGCTCGGCCGGACCGGCGGCGATCAGCCACCAGCATCCGCTGGTCCTGAAGAACGTCGTGGGGGCCAATATCCGCGTCATCGCCGGCTATGACGGGCAGAAGGAAGTCAACCTCGCGATGCAGCGCGGCGAGGTGCATGGCGCCTGCGGCCTGTTCGTCTCCTCGATCAAGGCGCAATGGCTGCCGGATGTGCGCGCCGGCCGGCTCAAGCTTTTTGTGCAGATGGGGCCGAAGACCACGGACGAATTCGGCCCGGTCCCCGACGTGTTCGATTTCGTCAAGACCGACGAGGACAAGAAGGTGCTCGAGCTTCACTTCAAACAGACGATCCTCGGCCGGCCATTTGCCGCGTCGCCCACTCTGCCGAAGGACCGCTTGGCGGCGCTGCGCAAGGCTTTCCTCGATACCATGAAGGACCGCGAGTTCCTGGCCGACGCGCAGAAGATGAACATCGACATCGACATCGCGACCCCCGAGCAGGTGGAAGAACTGCTCAAGGAATTCGCGAATTACCCGAAGGCCGTGATCGAGAAGGCCAAGGCCGCGATCGGGCGGTAGCGTACCATCGGCGATGAATTTGACGTGCCCGCTTCATGCTTGGCGCGGCTCGCGCAGGCTTGGTTTCACGACGACACGGAGGTGATTCTTGCTGCTGCTCGACAACAACGACGTCGCGAAAGTCCTCGACATGCCGCTCTGCATGGCGGCGCTCGACGGGGTGTTCCAGGAACTGGCGCGCGGCGAAGCCGTCGGCATGGGGAGGATCGACGTCTATGTGCCCTCCGGCGAGACCCCGGCGCCCTATTATCGTTGGGCGGTGATGACCGGCGGCAGCAAGAAGGACGGCTTGGTCTGCGCGCGCATGCTCTCCGACATGGTCGCCTGGCCGCGTGAATACGGCCGCGTGCGGGAGAACAAATACGCCCGCGAGCCGGGCACCTTCCTCGGCCTGCTGTTCCTGTTCAGCGCCAAGGACGCGACCCCGGTCGCCATGATCAAGGATGGCTTCCTGCAGCACCTGCGGGTCGGCGGCGGGGCGGGCCTTGGCGTCAAGTATCTCTCCCGCCCGGACGCCCAGACCGTAGGCATGATCGGCTCCGGCGGCATGGCGCGCACTTATCTCGACGCCTTCTGCCAAGTGCGCCAGATCAGAAAGGTGAAAGTCTGGTCGCCGAATGCCGACAATGTCCGCGCTTACGCGCGCGAAATGTCCGAACGGCACGGCCTCGAGGTCGAGCCGGCGGCGTCGGCGCGGGAGGCGGTGCGCGGCGTCGAGATCGTGTCGTGCTGCACCTCGACCAACGAGCCGGTGTTCTTCAACGACTGGCTTGAACCCGGCATGCACGTCACCAATTTGACCTCGAGCGAGATCGAGCCGAGCCTGCCTCGCGTCGTCGACGTGGCCATGCGTGCGGGCGAGGCGACGCCGCGCATCGAACAGCTTCCGCCGGAAGCCGATTATTTTCGCGCGGGCTTTCTCGGCTATGTCGCCGGCACCCCGCAGGAGCGCGCGACGGTACCGAAGCTCACGCTGCCGCCGGAGATCATCAACATGCCGCGGCTCGTCGACCTCATCGCCGGCAAGGCGCAGGGCCGCACCAGCGACGACCAGACTTCATTTTTCCTCAACGTCGGCGCCATCGGCGCGCAGTTCGAGGGCGTGGCCGCGGCCGTCTACAACAAGGCGCGGGCGCAAAAGCTGGGCACCGAAATCCCCACCGACTGGTTCCTGCAGGACATCCGTGACTGATCAGCGCATAACGGCGGCTGGTGGACAGCCATGACCTTTGCCAGCACTGACCCGCGGCGGCGCGACCCGGCCCTGGATTACTCGCGCGCAACCGACGTCCTCGGCCATCCGCGCGGCCTCGCCTTTCTGTTCTCGACCGAGATGTGGGAGCGCTTCTCCTATTACGGGATGCGTGCGCTCCTCGTGCTCTACATGGTGAAATACCTGCTGCTGCCCGGCCACGCCGAGACGGTGATCGGGCTTGCCACGCTCAAGAGCATCCTCGAATCCATGTTCGGACCGCTCGGCGTGCAGCCCTTCTCGTCCCACATCTATGGCCTCTATACCGGATTGGTCTATTCGACGCCGCTGATCGGCGGCATCATCGCCGATCGCCTGCTCGGCCAGCACCGCACCATCGTCATCGGCGCTTCGCTGATGGCGATCGGCCATTTCATGATGGCGTTCGAGCCGCTGTTCCTGTTCGCGCTGACCATGCTGATCCTCGGCAACGGCTGCTTCAAACCCAACATGTCGGCGCAGGTGGGCGGCCTCTATGTACCCGGCGATCCGCGCCGCGACCGCGCCTATTCGATCTTCTATGTCGGCATCAATCTCGGCGCGTTCCTGGCGCCGCTGGTGTGCGGCACGCTCGGCGAGGAGGTCGGCTGGCATTACGGCTTCGGAGCGGCGGGCGTCGGCATGCTGATCGGCCTCGCGATCTACCTCTATGCCTTGCAGTCGTACTCGCTGCCGCCCGACGAGTTGCACAAGGCCAAGGCCGCTGGCCTCCCCGCCCAGCCACTCACCTCGCCGGAGTGGAAGGCGATCGGGGCGCTGCTGCTCCTGTTCCTGCCCAATACGCTGTTCTGGGCAACCTACGAGCAGCAGGGCAACACCATCGCGCTCTGGGCCGACGACTACACCGACCGCACGATCAGCCTGATCGTCTGGCATGGCGAAATCCCCACCACCTGGTTCCAGGCCTTCAACCCGTTCATGATCTTCGCCTTCACGCCCTTCGTGATCGCACTCTGGGCCTGGCAGGCGCGGCGTGGCACCGAGCCCTCGACGATCACCAAGATGGCGCTCGGCTGTTTCGGCGTGGCGCTCGCCAACCTCGTCATGGTCGGCGCCGCCTGGCAGGCGGCCGGCGCGCCGGATGCGAGCTGGCTGTGGCTGTTCGGCTATTTCGTCGTCATCACCATCGGGGAGCTTTATCTCTCGCCGATCGGGCTCTCGCTGGTCTCCAAGGTGTCGCCGGCCCGGATGGTCTCGATGATGATGGGCGTGTGGCTCGCCACAAGCTTCGTCGGCAATTTCCTGGCGGGCTGGCTCGGCAGCCTCTGGAGCACCATGGACAAGGGGCGTTTCTTCCTGATGATCGCCGCCATCGCGGCCTTCGCGGGTGTCGTGATCTTCGCGTTCAACTGGCTGCTGCGAGGCGTGATCGAGGACTAGCGGCGGACGCTCACGCCGGATTGCGTGTGCATGCACCTCTGCTAGCCCAGTGCCGCGGCGAGGTCCGAGATCAGATCGTCGGCGTCCTCGATGCCGACCGAGAGCCGCACCAGCGTGTCGCTGATGCCGAGCGTGGCGCGCACCTCGGGAGGCACCGAACCGTGCGTCATCAACGCCGGATGTTCGATCAGGCTTTCGACGCCGCCGAGGCTTTCGGCAAGCGCGAACAGGCGGCAGCGCTCCAGGAAGCGCTTGGCGTCGTCGAGCGAGCCCTCAAGCTCGGCTGAAATCATGCCGCCGAAGGCGCGCATCTGACGCTTCGCCAGTGCGTGCTGGGGATGACTTGCGAGGCCCGGGTAGAACACGCGGCGCACTTTGGGATGGCGTTCCAGCCACTGCGCGATCTTGAGCGCCGAGGCGCAATGGCGCTCCATGCGCAAAGCAAGCGTCTTGAGCCCGCGCAGCGCCAGGAACGAATCGAACGGTCCCTGGATGGCGCCGATGGCATTCTGCAGGAAGGCCAAGCGCTCGCGCAGCTCCGCGTTCTCGCCGACCACCGCCGCCCCGCCGATCATGTCGGAATGGCCGTTGAGATATTTCGTGGTCGAATGCACGACCAGATCGAAACCGAATTCCAGCGGGCGCTGGATATAGGGGCTCGCGAAGGTGTTGTCGGCGCCGCAGAGGATGCCGCGTCTTTTCGCAATCGCAGCGATACCTTCGAGATCGACGAGCTTGAGCGTCGGATTGGTCGGCGTCTCGACCCAGACCAGGCGCGTGTTGGGCCGGATGGCGGCTTCGAGCGCGTCGGCGTCGGTGAGATCGAGATAGCTTGTATCAATGCCGGCCGAGCGCTTGCGCACCCGTTCGAATAGGCGTCGAGAACCCCCGTAGAGGTCGTCCACCGCGATGACATGCGCGCCATGGTCGAGGCAATCGAGCGTGGTCGCGATCGCGGCCAGGCCCGAGGCGAAAGCAAAGCCCGCGCTGCCGCCTTCGAGATCGGCGATGCAGCGCTGGAACGCCTCGCGCGTCGGATTCCTGGTGCGCGCATAGTCGTAGCCCTTGTGCACGCCGGGGCTGCTCTGGACATAGGTCGAGGTCGTGTAGATCGGCATCATCACGGCGCCGGTCGTGGGGTCGGGCTCCTGCCCGGCGTGGACGCAGCGGGTGGCGAAGTCGAGCTGGTTCGATTGGGTCATCCTGAGTCTCTCGCTGAGATTTCGGGGCCGCCTCGTGGTTCGAGACACCAGGACCAGCCTGGCCCTCACCCCGAGGCGGAGCATCGGTCAGTCCCTAAACCATCCTAGGATTGAGCGTCTCGAAGGATGAGGGCGGGGGCAGCCACTTCACGGCGTGATCCGGAAATAGTTGATGAGGTCGAGCCGCGTTGCCACGCCGACGAACTGGTCGCCGTCCATGACGATGGCGGTATAGTCCTTGCGGAACAGCGGCACGAGTTCGGCGAGCGGAGCCTCGGCCGAGATGGTTTCAAGCCGCGTCGTCATGACGTCTTCGACGGGCCGCGCAAACACCGTATTGGATCCGTCCGGGTCGGTGATCAGGGACGCGAGCACATCGCTCTCGTCGACCAGGCCGACCACGCGGCCGCGCTCGTCGATGACTGGAAGCTGCGAAACGCCGCTTGAACGCATGCGCGAGAAGACCGTGCGGAGGTTGTCGTCGGGCCGCACCACGATGGCGGTGCCCTCGCTGTAGCGGTTGATGACGACGTCGCGCACCGTGCCGCGGCGTTCCGGATGCGTCCAACCCTCCTGCGCCAGAAAGGTCGGGTTGAACACCTTGGAGAGATATTTCGCGCCGGAATCGCAGACCAGCGTCACGACCCGCTGCGGCTTGTCCTGGGCGCGGCAATAGCGCAACGCGGCCGCCAGCAGCGTGCCGGATGACGAGCCGGCGAGGATCCCTTCCGCCCGCAGGAGGTCGCGCGCGGTCGAAAAGCTCTCCGGATCGGGGATCGAATAGGCCTTGGACACCAGCGAAAGATCACAATTCGGCGGGATGAAATCCTCGCCGATGCCTTCAACCGCCCAACTTCCCGCTTGGATCGTGTTGCCGGTCTCCACCAGCGGCGCCAGAATCGATCCGACCGGATCGGCAAGAATCATCGCGGTCTTGGGCGACGCTTGGCGCATGAAACGGCCGATCCCGGTGAGCATCCCGCCGGAGCCGACGCCGACCACGACGGCGTCGATGTCGCCGTCCATCTGGCGTAGAATTTCAGGCCCGGTCGACAGTTCATGCGCGCGCGGGTTGGCCGGATTGGCGAACTGGTTGACATAGATCGCGCCCGGCGTTCGGCGCGTGATGGCATCGGCAAGGTCCTGGTAATAGTCGGGGTGGCCCTTGCCCACGTCCGAGCGCGTGGTGATCACTTGGGCGCCCAGAGCCTGCGCATGCAGGATCTTCTCGCGCGCCATCTTGTCGGGCACCACGAGCAGCGTGCGATAGCCCTTGCGGCCGCCGACCAGAGCAAGGCCGAGCCCGGTATTGCCCGCGGTCGCCTCCACGATGGTGCCACCCGGCTTGAGCTGCCCATCGGCTTCCGCCGCTTCGATCATCGCGCGCGCCGGCCGGTCCTTGAGGGAACCGGAGGGGTTCGCGCTCTCAAGCTTGAGAAAGAGCCGGCAGGGCCCGCGATCGATACGTGTGACCTCCACGAGCGGAGTTTCGCCGATCAGATCGAGGACCGTGGCCATATGTGTCTATACCATGAAGAACCGTCGCCGGGAGCAGGCGACGCCGTCACCCTCTCATCATTCGTCGAGAGCGCGTCGCGGCGTCGGCTGTTCGAGCGTCGAAAGATGCGCCCATGGCGAACATTCCCATCCGGGAACGAGAATGATCGAAAGCGGTTCGCGCGTGGCGAGTTCCGAGCGGTTACCGGCAGGAAAAATTAGGCATTCATGCCACTTATTGCAGTGCAGCAGGATTGACTTTCGGCCCGGCGCGCCTATGTTCCGCTCGACATGGTTCGATTGAATCTTCGACCGTCCACCCCGCGCAACCATTGCCGTTGTTCGTTCATCCGGCGCGGATTGGCTCCGGACGGTTCCTGATCGAGGTTATATGCCCTTTTCCAAACTCGGCTTGTCCGACAAAGTTCTCGCCGCCGTTAAGGCGGCCGGCTATCCCGCCCCCACTCCGATCCAAGAACAAGCGATCCCGCACGTGCTCACGCGGCGCGATGTGCTCGGCATCGCGCAGACCGGCACCGGCAAGACGGCGGCCTTCACGCTGCCGATGCTGACCATGCTGGAGAATGGACGCGCCCGCGCCCGCATGCCGCGCACGCTCATCCTCGAGCCGACCCGCGAGCTCGCGGCCCAGGTCGTGGAGAGCTTCGAAAAATACGGCGTCGGCCAGAAGCTCAATGTTGCGCTCATCATCGGCGGCGTGTCCTTCGACGATCAGGACACCAAGCTCATGCGCGGCGTCGATGTGCTCATCGCGACGCCCGGACGCTTGCTCGACCATTTCGAGCGCGGACGATTGCTGCTCACCGGCGTCGAGCTCCTGGTTATCGACGAAGCCGACCGCATGCTCGACATGGGCTTCATCCCGGACATCGAACGCATCTGCAAGCTCGTCCCGTTCACGCGTCAGACACTGTTCTTTACCGCCACGATGCCGCCGGAGATCCAGCGCATCACTGAACAATTCCTGCACAATCCGGTGCGCGTCGAAGTATCGCGACCGGCGACCACCGTCGCCACCACCACCCAGCTCCTGGCAAAGACCGGCCGCGATCCGCACGAAAAGCGCGACACGCTGCGTCGCCTGGTGCGCTCGCAGGACCCCTTCAAGAACGCGATCGTGTTCTGCAATCGCAAGCGCGAGGTCGCCCTGCTGCACAAGTCACTGCTCCGCCATGGCTTCAATGCGGCGGCGCTGCACGGCGACATGAGCCAGCCCGAGCGAACGGCAGCGCTGGATTCGTTCCGCCGCGGGGACGTGAAGCTCCTGATCGCCTCGGACGTTGCCGCTCGCGGCCTTGACATCCCCGCCGTCAGTCACGTCTTCAACTTCGATGTCCCTCACCATGCGGACGACTACGTCCATCGCATCGGCCGCACCGGCCGCGCCGGCCTGACCGGCATCGCGATCACCATCGTCGCGCCGGCCGACGGCAAGTCGGTTGCCGCGATCGAGAAGTTGATCGGCCAGACCATTCCTTGGATGGGCGAGCCGCCCCGCACCGAGGAGGCGCCTGCGCAACCGGAAGCGCGCCGGGCCGCCCGGCCGAGCCAGCGTGGCGGCCGCAAGCCGCAGTCCCCGCGTGAGCACCCTCGGGATGTCCGCCCTGCCCCGGTCGCCCGGATCGAGGACGCCCGCCCGCGCCGCCCGTCCCCGCCGCCAGCCCCCCTCAACGATGATGCGGCCAGTTCGCATCTGCCCGCCTTTCTGCTGCGGCCGGTCCGGGTCAAGGCCTGAATCCCTACAACCTTGCGGTGGATAACATATCGTTTGGCGTGATAAGAGTTCCTGTTTACCCGCCATTCACCCTGTAGAATTACACTCATAATGATTGGGCGAGTCGCTGAATCGCCCGTTTGGTTGCAACCTATTGGGGTAGGCTGCAGGTCGCGCCTGGAAGCGGGGTAAAATCCATGGCTGTCCCTGCCGACGAACACGAACGCACGATGGCGTTCGCGGACATCGCTCTTGGCCAGATCAGGGCGCTGCGGCAGCCCGCGTCGCCGCGTCACTTCGAGATCTGGTACATCTACGCCACCGGATATAACCCATCGTTGAATCAGGCGATCAACGAAACGTTAGCGCGTAACGGGACTCTCACCGAACCCGACATCGACAACATCTACGAGACCTACATTTCGGTTCATCGCTTCACCGAGCGCATCGACCACGTCGGCTCGCAGGTGCGGGACGAAATCGAGCAGGTCATGGCGATGATGGGCGCCGCCGCCGGCAGTGCCTCGAACTACACGGAAAATCTCGTCAACGTCACCAAAAGCCTCGGCGTCGCCGCCGACGAGCCGGCGGTGCGCGCCATCGTCGAAAGCCTGGTACAGGCCACCAAAGACATGGAGCGAAACAACAAGACGCTGGAGGAACGGCTCAGCGCCTCCACCAAGGAGATATCGCTTCTTCAGGAGAACCTCGAAACGGTCCGCAACGAGAGCCTGACCGATCCCCTCACCTCGCTCGCCAACCGGAAATATTTCGACGAGTCGCTGTCGAAGGCGATCACGGAGGCCCGCACCAAGAGCGAGCAGCTTTCATTGCTGATGACCGACGTCGACCACTTCAAGAAATTCAACGACAGCTATGGCCATCTGACCGGCGACCAGGTGTTGCGCCTCGTGGCGATGTCGGTGAAGCAGAACGTCAAGGGGCAGGACACCGCAGCGCGCTATGGCGGCGAAGAATTCGCGGTCGTGCTGCCCAATACCGTGTTGCGCTCCGCCATCACGGTCGCCGACCACATCCGCCGCGCCGTCATGACCAAGGAACTGATGAAGCGCTCGACTGGCGAGCACCTCGGCCGGGTGACGATCTCGGTCGGCGTGGCGGCGTTGCGCGCGGGCGACACGGCGCAGACGCTGATCGAGCGCGCCGATACCTGCCTCTATGCCGCCAAGCGCTCGGGGCGCAACAAGGTGGTCAGTGAGGCCGATCCGGAAATCCTGCCCGCTGCCGCGCCTAAGGTGGCGTGATCGGCGCCCTGTGGCGCATCTCGCGCTGGCTCTGCCGCGCTTGCCCTTGAGAGTTACGATGGGCGGCGCTTGCCCAACGCGGCAACCTCAGCCGGACCCGCGGCCACTCGCTATAGACCCGCTTCGGCCGCCGGCTTGAGCTGCACAGATTCCCCGCAGCCGCAGGCCGAGGTCTGGTTCGGGTTGTTGAACACGAACTGGGCCGAGAGCTTTTCGAACTTGTAGTCCATCTCGGTGCCGATCAGGAACAGGATCGCCTTGGGGTCGATGAGCACGCGCACGCCCTTATCCTCGACCACCTCGTCGGCAGGCGCGATCGCCTCGGCATATTCCATCGTATAGGTCATGCCGGCGCAGCCGCCGTTCTTGACGCCCACGCGCACGCCCACGACCGGCTTTGCCGCATTCGCCATCACATATTTGACCCGGTCGGCGGCGGCGTCGGTCAACCGGATCACCTGCGGTCGCGGCCTGGATGCGGCCATGTCTGAGTATCTCCTCTATCCGGGTTCAAGGTCCGGCAGCGGTTCCATAAGAAGCTAAGATAACAACGAAATCCCAACTGTGAAGCCTGGATAGGATGTGTCGACGCGTCCTTTGACCCGCGAGGCGATTTTGCCCACGCGTCGAAATGAGTTTTTCGCGCCGCAGCCCACCCGCTACGCCGGTGATCGGTGGTCTCCGCACGCCCTTTCACCAACCCAACCCCATCAATAGATCGCCCACAGCCCCGGCGTGGCCAGTTCGAGAAGATGCCCGTCGGGATCGCGGAAATAGATGCTGACGCCTCCGCGCGACCACCTGGTGCGGCCCTCGATTCCGACGCGATGTCGCGCCAGCCTTTCCTCCCACTCCGCCAGCGCATCAGCGCCGATCGCGAACGCCACATGGAGAGGCCCGTGGCCGTCATGCGGCGGGATCGTGCCGCCCGGCATGTGCACCGTCTCCAGCGTGGCGCCGCGCTGGAACACCAGCAGCACGCTCTTGCCGCCCACGTCATAGGCGCGGAAGCGCTGGTCCGCGGTCAGCACCGGAAGCTCGAGCACGTCTTCGTAGAAGCGCGCCGCACGTTCGAGGTCGTCGGCATAGAGCGAGGTCTCGAGCACATGGTCGAGCTTCGGCACCGCGCCTCACCACATGTTCAGCGTGGCGCGCGCCTCGTCCGACATGCGGCTTTGCTCCCAGGGCGGATCCCACACGATGTTGACCGTCACCGGGCCGACGCCGGCGACGCACGACACGGCGTTCTCCACCATGATCGGCAGTTCCTGCGCGGACGGGCAGTTCGGCGTGGTCAGCGTCATGTCGACCGTCACGGCGCGGTCGTCCGCGATGTCGACCTTGTAGATCAGCCCGAGCTCGTAGATGTCGGCCGGGATTTCCGGGTCGTAGACGGTCTTGAGCGCGCCGATGATGTCGTCAGTGATGCGGCCGAGCTCCTCGGCCGGAATCGTGCTCGGGCCCGACGTCTCCACGGCGTTCGGCGGCGGCGGCGCGGCAG
>JAXDOD010000149.1:0-23404 GCA_034669045.1 Alphaproteobacteria bacterium | reverse complement strand
CTTGCCCACGCCGCGCACACCGGTGAGGATCCAGGCCTGCGGAATTCGTCCGGTCTCGAACGCGTTCGAGACGGTGCGCACCATCGGCTCCTGGCCGATCAGGTCCGCGAAGGTCGAGGGACGGTATTTGCGCGCGAGCACCCGGTAGGAGGCTTGCGGCGCTGCCGCCGCGCCCAGATCGAGAGCGGGTTCGGCTGCGGACGGAGGCGTGGCGTCGTTCATCGTGACTTAACGCTCCGCCTGGCCCCGTACGTGTCAAAATCTGGAGTGGGAGGCTGACGAGCGACCCGAGTCGAAGCTCGTTAGGGCTGCTTCCTTCCGGACCTGACCCGGTTGGCGAGTGGCTCGTCCACCGCCAACCTCCCGGCCCTTATATCGTCGGAACGGAACGGGAATGCAAGCCGTTGAGCTGGTCTGTGCGTACCACTCGCGGGGCGATCCTGCACCACCATTGCCGAGGGAGATCACATGGAGACGGCGCCGCAACCGTCCTGGTCGCTCGACCCGCAACTCGCCCGCGACACGGTGGCGATTGGGGAACTCCCGCTCGCGCGTGCGCTGCTGATGAACGACGCCAACTATCCCTGGATCGTCCTGGTGCCGCGTCGGCCGGGCGCGGTCGAGATCATCGACCTCGATAGCGAGCAGCAGGATCAATTGATGGACGAGATCGCGATGCTGTCCCAGGTGCTCAAGGACGTGACCCGCTGCGACAAGCTCAACATCGCGGCGATCGGAAATATCGTGCCGCAGCTCCATGTCCACATCGTCGCGCGCCGCAGGGATGACGCGGCCTGGCCGCGGCCGGTCTGGGGCGCGGCGCCGGCGCGCACCTACGCGCCGGCCGAGCGCGAGCGGCTGATCGCGGCCATCCGGGCCGAGGTCGCGTTCGGCTGAGCCGCGTCGTTGCACGCCAACGCGCCGCGTGCGAGCGTCGGCGCCTCACCGGAGCAGTGCATGTCCCCCCGCCCCGATCTTGGCCCCAGGCCGCGCCTCGGCTATGCCGGAAGCCGCATCGATCGCGCGGCCGAGCGGCGCGCCGACGCGGCGGCGCTCGCCGCGCTCGAAGCCGACGCCAACGCGCGGGCCTATGTCATCGGCGGCGACCTGGTCGTGCTGAAGACGGCGGCGGGCGGCAACGACCCGCTGTTCACCCTCAAGGAGACGCGTGCCTTCGGGCGCGCTACGGAAACCGCGTTCCTCGGCCTGATCGACGGCGCGCCGCGCTTCGCGCTCGCCATCGCGCCGGCGGCGGCCGAGCCGCTCAAGGCGCGCGCAGCATTCACCGTCATCGACCTGCGCTCGATCGCGATGCGCGGCCTGGTCGATGCCGACCACCTGCCGCCACTGGCCGAGGGCAAGGCGCTGCTCAACTGGCACGCGCGCCACCGCTTCTGCCCCCATTGCGGGGCCGCCACCCGGGTCGTCGAAGCCGGCTGGCGGCGCGACTGCCCGGCCTGCAAGCACCAGCATTTCCCCCGCACCGACCCGGTCGTGATCATGCTCGCGGTCGCGGGCGAGCGCTGCCTGCTCGGCCGCTCCGGCCGGTTCGCGTCCAACTCATGGTCGTGCCTCGCGGGCTTCGTCGAGCCCGGCGAAACGATCGAGGATGCGGTCCGGCGGGAGGTGCGCGAGGAGACCGGCATCGTCTGCGGCGACGTCCGTTATTTCAAGTCGCAGCCGTGGCCGTTTCCGGCCTCGCTGATGATCGGCTGTCACGCGCGGGCGCTCTCGCACGAGATCGTGGTCGATCGCAGCGAGCTCGAAGCCGCGCGCTGGTTCGAGCGCGAGGAGGTGGCGCTGATGCTCCTCGAGCAGCACCCGGACGGGCTGCTCACGCCGCGGCCGGTCGCCATCGCCTATCACATCATCCGGGCCTGGGTGGAGGACGGCATTGACATCGGATAACGCACGCGCGCCGCAAGCTCCGGCGATCCTGTGCACGGGCATCATCGTGCTCGACGAGGTGTTTCAGGTCGAGAGCTTCCCGCAGCCGGACGGCAAGGTCGTGGCCAAGGGATTCTTCGCGGTCAACGGCGGCTGCGCCGCCAACGCCGCGGTCGCGATCGCCCGGCTCGGCGCGCGCGCTTTCCTCGCCGGCCCGCTCGGCGGACCGGCCGGCACGGACGAGAACGGCGACCGCGTGCTGGCGGCCCTCGCGCGCGAACGGGTCGACTGCACCGGCTGCCAGCGCCTTCCCGGCATGTCGACCGCGCTGTCCGCGATCTTCATCGACGCGCGCGGCGACCGCATGATCGTGACCTATCGCGACGACCGGCTGGCCGCCGTGACGCCCGCCGATCCGGCCGGCCTGGTGGCGTCGGTGGATGCCGTGCTCGCCGACAACCGCTATCCGCTGTTCGTGCGGCCGATCTGCGCGGCGGCGCGTGAGCGTGGCCTCATCGTGATGCTCGATGCCGACAATCCGACCGATGTGTCCGACCCGCTGTTCCGGCTGGCCACCCACGTGGTGTTCTCGGCGGAATGCCTGCGCGGCACCACCGGCATCGACGACCTCGGCGCGGCGCTGATGCGCATCGCGGGCGTGACGGACGCCTTCCTCGCCGTCACCAACGGGCCGCAGGACGTGCTGTGGATCGACCGTGGCGCGCTGCGAACCAGCCCGGTGTTCCCGATCAAGGCGGTGGATACGCTCGGCGCCGGCGACGCGTTTCACGGCGCGTTCACGCTGGCGCTGGTCGAGGGCCAGGAGCCTGCCGCCGCGATGCGGTTTGCCGCGGCCACCGCCGCGCTCAAATGCACACGGTCCGGCGGCAGCGCCGCGGCGCCGACGCGGGCCGAGGTCGAGGCGCTGCTGGCGCGCGCGTAACCCGCCGGGTCATCCCGATTTCGCTTGCGCGAGAATAGTTTTCTAACTAGACACAAAAACTGATCAGAAAGAGGGCTTCTTTCTCAATTTCAGGCTCTCGCCGCATTTATTTCCTGCAGAAGGCAGCGCCCATGGATGCCATCGACCGCAAGATCCTCGGCCTCCTGCAGCAGGACGCCTCGCTCTCGGTGGCTGAGATCGGCAGCCGCGTCGGCCTCTCCTCGACTCCCTGCTGGAAGCGCATCCAGCGGCTCGAGGGCGACGGCGTGATCCAGAAGCGCGTGGCGCTGGTCGACCAGGACAAGCTCGGCCTCGGCGTCACGGTGTTCGTCTCGATCGAGACCGGCGACCATTCGCAGGACTGGCTCGCCCGCTTCGCCGACGTGGTCGGCGCGATGCCCGAGGTGATGGAATTCTACCGGATGGCGGGGGACGTCGATTACATGCTGCGCGTGGTCGTGACCGACATCCAGGGCTACGACACCTTCTACAAGAAGCTGATCGCCTCGGTGCCGCTCAAGAACGTCACCTCACGCTTCGCCATGGAAAAGATCAAGGCGACGACGGCGCTGCCGATCCCGTGAGGGATGGGGTGCAGGGCATAGCGAATGGGGAATAGCGGACAGCAAGCCGCTGCGGCTGCGCTATTCGCTCCGCGCTCGCTCTTCAGGAGTTCAGCCGGGTGATCGTGTCCGACAAGCGCGGGCGCATGTAGATCTGGTCGGACAAGTCGAGCGTGCCGGTGATGACGTAACCGATCGTCGGCTTGTAGCTGTAGGACACCTCGCTCCAGACCAGAGTGGTGTTGGCGACGTTGAGCGCGGCCGGCAGCGACACGGTCGAACCGACCGCCCGCTTGGTGCCGTTGAGGGTGTCGCTCCAGGTGATCTTGGCCGATCCGTTGCTGTCGATCGTCACCGCCGACACCACCACCTTGAGCTTGGACTGGTCGAACGGCGAGATCACCGCGGCGGTGGCGTTGAGCATGTTGGTCATGTCGGAATTGTTGATGCTCGACACCTGCGAGGCGAGGTCCGCCACCGTGCGCGTGGTCAGCGTCACCTTGCGGTCGATGCTCACGCCCTGGGAAATCTCGACGGAGCCGAGATAGAGCGTGATCATCAGCGGCAGCAGCATCGCGAACTCGACCGCCGAGACGCCGCGCTGATCCTGCGCGAAGCCGACGATGCGGCGGGACAGGCTTCCAAGCGGGGCAAACGCCTTCATGACGGCCTTCATGAAACGGCTCTCAGTTGGCATAGGGTTCATTGCGGAATGCAGCGGTCGCGGTCAGCAGGCGCTTGCCGCCGTTGACGTTCTGCAGATTGAAGCCGAGCAGCGACACGTAGACCGGCCACTGGTAGTACAACTTGACGACCACGATGTCGCCCGGTCCGCCCGGCTGGTAGGCGAAGTTGTTGACGAAGTTCCCGCTGGCGTCGATCGGGGTGGTGTTCGCGATGCCGCCGAACGACGTATAGGTCTTGACGTCGATATAGACGCCGTTCTGGCAGTCGAACAAACCGTAGATCTTCGCGCAGACCGCAGTCTTGAACGCGGACTGGCTGAACCCTTGCGTCTGCGCCTGGCCGGTCATGATGAGGCGGGCCGAGTCGGCGACGGCGGTTTCGAGCGCCTGGCCGGAGAAGAAGACCACCGCCGTCTCCATGATGGCGAAGACCAGCGCGAGGAACGGCGCGGCGACGAGGCCGAATTCGACCGCGGCCGCGCCATCCTGTTGCCGCACGAAACGACGCAGCGCGCGTGCTTGCTTGAGCCGGCGTGCGCCCACCGCGAACCTTGTTCTGATGAGATTGATCATGCCCACACTCAATTCATTGCGGCGCTATGACACCGCGAACAGTTGAGCAATAGCAAATAGGTGTTGTCGAATTGTTGTGGTAATCGCCAGCAATGGCGATGACATCCGTAGCACTTTCCTAACCACGATCGGCCGCGCCGCCTGCCGCCGTGCCGCGCGCCAACGGCGGGCACTATTTCTTCTGGCCGCCCTGGTTGCCGCCCTGGTTCCCGCCCTGGTTGGGGTTCGGGGCGGTCTGCATGACGTCGATCGCCGCGCCGTTGCGGGTGCCGGTCTGCGCGATCACGGCGTCGAAATAGGCCGGACCATCGCCCAGCGTGATGCGCGGCTCGCAGATCGGCGTGCAACTGTAGGTCTCGCGCGCGGCGCCGCGGAAGACCACGATGGTGCCGACCTGCGGCCCCTTCACCTCGACGGACTTTTCCATCAGCACCGCGCCGACGCGGTCCAGCGCGATCACATTGGTGATCCCGTAGCCCTTGCCGGTGATGACCATCAGCCCGCCGGCCTGCAAGCCGGCGTCGGCGATCAGCGGATTGCCGATCACGATGGTGGCGACCTTCTCGGGCAGTTTGACCAGCTTGGCCTGGTCGAGGATGACATTGATCTCGGCGGCGGGGGCGGGCTCCGGCGCCGCGACTGCACCGATCGCAAGGCCTAAGGCAACGATCGAGCGGACCGCAGGTCCGCGACGCGCAAACGACACCGCCATTATACATACTCTCCCGCACCTTACGCCTCGAACCGCCAACATGCGGCGGCCGAACGGGCAGGTCACGACGGCAAGTTGACTCCAAAATGGTGAATGAACTGCAAATGTCTGGTCCGGCGGCGCGCGGCCGTCCGCGTCACTGCTTGAACGGATAGAGCATCTGCGCCCCGAAGCTCGGCGGGAAGGCCTTGTCGGGCACCCCATAGGATTCGGGCAGCTTCTCCTTCGGCATATAGAAGGTGCCGAACATGAGGTCGAGAACGGGGAACGTCGAGGCGAAGTTCTTCTCGCCACCCTGCTCGGCCGCGGTGTGATGCCAGCGATGGAACACCGGACCCGCGAGCACGTGACGCAGCGGTCCGAGCGTCCATTTCAGATTGGCATGCACGAAGGCCGAATGGGCGATCGTGAACGGCCCGAGGAACACCAGGACGTTCGGCGAAATGCCGGCGAGCAGCAGCACGACGTCGGTCGCCACGCTTCCGAGCATGATGTTGACGGGGTGGAAGCGCGCCGCCGAGATCCAGTCGAGATCGACCGACGAATGGTGCACGGCGTGGTATTTCCACATGACCGGGCGGTGGAACACGCGGTGGATGCCATACATCATGACATCGGAGCCGATCAGGAAGATCGCGGCCTGCAGCCAGAGCGGAAGCTGCGCCAGCGGGCCGTGGCCGTCGTCGTAGAATTCGACCAGCCCTTCCGCGGTGTTGATGCCGAACAGGAAGGCCGCGCCCAGGACCAGGAGCCCGATGCGCAGATAGCGCGCAAACAGCGGAATGACGAACCAGTAGCAGAGGTCGGTGAGGAGCTCGCGCTTGCGCCACCATTGCTGGCCCGGGTTGCAGGCCCAGAACACGGTCAGCACCGTGAAGACGGCCCCGAGCGCGATCGATACCGGCACGATCTTCATGAGCGTGACGCCCATGCTGTGGATGACCGCGACGAATTCCTCAAGCATGACGCTACAATCCCATAGAGCGAGGCCAACAAAGGCAATGGCCTGCGATATCGAACGCTTGCGGTTAAGATGCCGTGAACAGCAGTCCCGCGCTGCTCCCACAATGGCGCATGGCAATCGCGACCCAGCCGGGGCGGCCGCTAACTCCAGCGGTGTCCCGGGCGCGGCGCAGCACGCCCCCACCCTCCCCCGCAAGCGGGGGAGGGTGGGGTGGGGGTGATGCGCTGCAGACCCGGGACCGTTCCAATCTCGTCCGCGGCGGTCCCGGATCAGCGGTGCACCGCTGCGCAAGTGCTACGCGCTGCACCGCGTCCGGGACACGGGCGGCTCAGGTGGGCGCCTATGCCCCGCAAGCGGAGCGTGATGCACCGCAGCTTCGGGACGGCTCGCCAGGGTTGGCAGCGATCCGCGCTTTCGGCCTAAATACTACTTCCCAGGGTTTCAAAATATAGTAATCGGAAATTCATTGTATTAAAACCGAACTGTTGTTGTCTATCCTGATATTCAAAGCTTTGTGCCAAGCTTTACACGTATAAACCTCCTGCATAAAGCCGGATAAATACTCCGTTAACCACCAACAACATGGATAAATCACTTGTTAACTACAGGACGGGGTCATGCGAAAACTTTATCTTTCATCATCGATATTAACCTAGGCGCAAGGGTGGTTGGATACGGTGCAGCACGATCCCGGATCAACCGGCAAAAACGGCCTCGGGATCACCGCTCAGACAGCCACGTGTGGACCTAAGGAGTTTAGACATGAAGAACCTGACCAAGTTTGTGAAGGACGAGTCCGGTGCGACCGCCATCGAATACGGTCTCATCGCCGCCGGCATCTCTGTTGCGATCATCGCGGTCGTGCAGGGCCTCGGCTCCAAGTTGAACACCACCTTCACCAGCGTCCAGACCGCGCTCAAGTAATCACTGGTCTCGATGCAGGTTACAGGGAGGCTCCGGCTCGCTGCCGGAGCTTTTCCTGTTTATAGGGCACGAGTGTCGTCACGGGTCCTGCTCGAAGCGCCGGGCGGCCATCACCATCGTCCCGGACCGCGCCCACGGCAGAATCTTGTTCGGATGACGAGGGTTGCGGTGCTTGCGGAGTTGCCATCACCTGCTTGCGCGCCTCGTGCGCGCCATCCGCGAATGCTGATAATTGTCGGGTTCTATCTCACCATTTCTTCAGGGGCGGGGCGTAGACCTTCCGCACGATCCGTAAAACCACGGATGTCCAGGACGCACCGCATCAACAAGCCTGAGGAGCAAGTGCATGTCGAAGATCAAGCGTTTCACCCGCGACGAGACCGGCGCCACCGCCATCGAATACGGGCTCATCGCGGCCGGCATTTCGGTCGCCATCATCGTCGCCGTCCAGGGCCTCGGCTCCGGGCTCAATACCACCTTCAGCTCGGTGCAGACCGCGCTCAAGTAGGTTTGGGTGAAACGGCAGCACGGCAGCGGACGCTGCCGGCGGGATCGCCGCGCACCCGCCGAGCCTCGCGCAGCGGGCGCCGCCCCGGCGCCGGCCCGGATGCTAACCGAACCGCAAGGAGCGCCGGTCTAAGGTTCGCGCGGGTGCGGCCGCTCGTCCGCGCCGACGCACGTTGCAAAGGTGGACCATGATCGCGGACGCTATCAGACTGGTACTATTCCCAGCCATGATGGCATTGGCCGCCTCAAGCGACCTCCTGACCATGACCATCTCCAACCGGGTGTCGCTCGCGCTCGTCGGCGGCTTCTTCGTGCTCGCATTGGCGAGCGGGATGGGGGGCGCGGACGTGCTGTCGCATGTGGGCGCGTCCGCGATCGTGCTCGTGGTCGCCTTCGGCTGCTTCGTGCGCGGCTGGATCGGCGGCGGCGACGCCAAGCTCGCGGCCGCGACCGCCTTGTGGTTCGGCTTCGGCCACCTGCTCGACTACCTGGTCTATGCGTCGCTGTTCGGCGGCGCGCTCACGCTGCTTCTCATCCAGTTCCGCATGCTGCCCTTGCCGCGCATGCTGTCGGGCTGGGACTGGGCGGAGCGCCTGCACCAGAAGGACGGCGGCGTGCCCTACGGCATCGCGCTCGCGGCGGCGGCGCTTTGCATCTATCCGGACACGCCCTGGATGGCGACGTTCGCGATCTGACGGCGCCGCACGCGCTATCAGCGAGGCATGATTCCATCGAGTGACCAACTATTAACTCGATTTGGATACGCCTCATTAACCATGCTTTGACGTTTAGCTGCTGAAATCCGACATGCGCGACCACGTACCGGTCGGGGCGTCGTGTGGCAGTTGCGACCGTGTTCGCGTCGCAGCGTGATTGTGGAAAGTCAGGCGTATGAAACCCGCGCGTATCCTCGTCCTCGTCATCGCCCTCGCCGCCGGCGGCATCGCCGCTTTGCTCGCCGGCCGGTCGGACGACCCGAAGCCCGATCAAGCGCCGGTCGCCCAGCTCGAAACCGTCGAGGTCCTGGTCGCGAGCAACGACATCGGCATCGGCACCAGCGTGTCGGGGCAGGATCTGCGCTGGCAGACTTGGCCGGCCGCCGCGGCCAGCGCCAACTTCATCCGCAAGGGCGACCGCCCGGACGCCATCAACCAGCTCGCGGGCTCGATCACGCGCCAGCCGTTCTCCGCCGGCGAGCCGATCCGCGAGATCAAGCTGATCAAGGCCAAGGGCTCGGGCTACATGGCGGCGATCCTGCCGCAGGGCATGCGCGCGATCGCGACCGATATCACGCCCGAGTCCGGGGTCAGCGGCTTCATCCTGCCCAACGATCATGTCGACGTCATCCTGTCGCGGCGCGACAAGGAGGCCGAGAAGGCCGCCGGCGTCGAAGTCCATAGCAGCGAGATCATCCTGTCCAACGTGCGGGTGCTCGCGATCGACCAGACGGTCGAGGAGAAGAACGGCCAGCGCGTCGTCGTCGGCAAGACCGCCACGCTCGAACTCGCGCCGAGCCAGACCGAGACGCTCGCGCGCGCGCGCCAGATGGGCAATCTGTCGCTGGCGCTGCGCAGCATCGTCGATTTCGAATCCAAGGACGGCGTCGTCGAGGAAAAAGACACGCGCCGAACCGGCGTCAACGTGGTGCGCTTCGGCATCACATCGACGACGACGGCGAAATAGCGCCAGCACGAGGGGACACGCCATGGGGAACACGACGCTGATCCGCACCACGCTGCTGCTCGCCGCGCTCGTCGCATTCGGCTTTGCCGCGACCGGCCACGCGCCCGCGGCGGAACCGGGCGCGCCCTCGATCCAGCTCGCCGCGAGCGACGCCTCCTCGCGGTTTGTGCCGCTTGGCGTCGGCAAGTCGGTGGTCGTCGATCTTCCGCGCGACATCAAGGACGTGCTGGTCGCCGACCCCACGATCGCCAATGCGGTCATCCGCTCGGCGCGCCGCGCCTACATCATCGGCGTGAAGATCGGCCAGAGCAACGTGTTCTTCTTCGACGCCGACGGCCAGCAGATCGGCGGCCTCGACATCGCCGTCACGCGCGACCTCAACGGCCTGCGCGAGGCGATCAAGCGGGCGCTGCCGAACGCCGACATCCACGTCGACGGACTGGGCGACGGCCTGCTGCTGTTCGGCAACGTCTCCAGCCCGATGGAGGCGCAGACCGCCTTCGACATCGCCTCGCGCCTGGTCGAGGACGGCAAGAAGGTCGTCAACAACATCGCGGTGCACGGCCGCGATCAGGTCATGCTCAAGGTGACGGTCGCCGAGATGCGGCGCGACGTCGTCAAGCAGCTCGGCATCGACCTCAACGGCTCCATCGGCAGCGGCACCACCGTGCTCAAGTTCAACACCACCAATGCGTTCCCCGCCTTCGGCCAGGCGCTGAGCGACTCGGCGGCGACCGGGACCTTCAAGTCGGTCAGCGCCACGCTGCGCGCGATGGAGCGCAACGGCTTGATCCGCACGCTCGCCGAGCCGACGCTGACCGCGATCTCCGGCGAGAGCGCCTATTTCCTTGCCGGCGGCGAATTTCCGGTGCCGGGCAACTACACCTGCGACCCGCAGACGCATGTCTGCACGATCCAGGTCCAGTTCAAGAAATTCGGCGTGGGCTTGAACTTCACGCCGGTGGTGCTGTCGGAGGGCCGCATCAGCCTCAAGGTAATGAGCGAGGTGTCGGAGCTGTCCAATGAGAACACGCTCACGCTGACGCAAACCAACGGCCAGACGCTGACGATCCCGTCGATCAAGACCCGGCGCGCCGAGACCACGCTGGAGATTCCCTCGGGCGGCTCGCTCGCCATGGCCGGCATGATCCAGGAGCAGACCAAGCAGCAGATCAACGGCATTCCCGGCCTGATGCAGATCCCGGTGCTGGGGACGCTGTTCAAGAGCCGCGATTACGTCAATCAGCAGACCGAGCTCGCCGTCATCGTCACGCCCTACGTCGTGCGCGCGGTGGCGCAGAAGAACCTGTCGCGCCCCGACGACGGCTTCGCCGATTCCAGCGACCCGGCGTCCGTGCTGCTGGGCAAGTTCAATCGCATCTATGGCGTCGCCGGCGCCGCGGATCCGAAGCGGAGCTACCAGGGCAACTACGGTTTCATTCTGGACTGACCGCGCGCGCAACGGAGACGATCGATGAATCCTGTCCATCCCACGGTCCCGAAGCGGTGCGGCGGCATTGCCGCCCGCTCCCTGGCGGTCGCCGGCTGCGCCGCACTGCTGGCGGCTTGCACGACCGCCAACCAGGTGACCGGCAGCATGCCGTCGGACTACCGCCAGCGCCATCCGATCGTGCTCCAGGAAGCGCCGCGCGCGGTCGATCTGCTGATCGGCGACAGGCGCGGCACGCTGACCGGGCCGCAACGCGCCGAGGTCCTCGCCTTCGCGCGGGAATGGGTGCGCGAGTCGACCGGCGGCATCCTCATCGACGTGCCGTCCGGCACCAGCAACGCCAACGCGGCGGCCAACGCGACGCACGAGGTGCGCTCGATCCTGGCCGCCTCCGGCGTGCCGCCGCAGGCGATCGAGCTGCGGACATACCGGCCGAACGATCCGGCCAAGCTCGCGACGCTGCGGCTGCACTATCCGAAGGTCCGCGCCGACGCCGGCCCGTGCGGGCTTTGGCCGAAGGACCTCGGTCCGACGAACGACCGGGAACACCTCGAAAACCGCACCTATTGGAACTTCGGCTGCGCCACGCAGCGCAACCTCGCGGCCATGGTGGACAACCCGGCCGACTTGGTGCAGCCGCGCAGCGACATCCCGGCCTATACCGGCCGCCGCACCACCGTCCTCGACAAGTACCACCGCGGCGAAAGCTCGGCGACGACCTACGCCGACTCCAATAGAGGCAAGATCAGCGACGTTGGCCAATGACCACATACATGCCGCCCACCATGCCTGAAGCCGCGGAGCCGGCCGCCGTCAGCGATCACATCGCGCCGGCGCCGCGCGTCTCGGTGCAGGCCTTTTGCGAAACCGTCGAGACCGCGGCCGCCATCCAGGCCGCCGGCGAGGATCGCCGCCTGGGCAAAGCCCATCTCAAGATCCAGATGGGCGGCATCGCGGCGGCGGTCGAGGCCTATGGTTCGGGAGCGACGCCCAACGTGGTCGTGGTCGAGACGGAAAGCCGGGGCGACGACATCCTCAGCGGCCTCGATTCGCTCGCCGAGGTCTGCGACGCCGGCACCCGCGTCGTCGTCATCGGCCGGCTCAACGACGTGCTGCTGTATCGCGAGCTGCTCCGGCGCGGGATCAGCGACTACCTGATCGCGCCGGTCGGGACGCTCGACGTGGTGCGCGCGGTTTGCGGGCTGTTCTCGGCGCCGGATGCCAAGCCGGTCGGCCGCGTCATCGCGATCGCCGGTTCCAAGGGCGGCGTCGGCGCCTCCACGATCGCGCACAATATCGCCTGGGCGGTGGCGCGCGACCTCGCCCTCGACACCGTCATCGCCGACCTCGATCTCGGCTTCGGCACCGCCGGCCTCGACTACAATCAGGACCCGCCGCAGGGCATTGCCGACGCGGTGTTCTCGCCTGACCGCATCGACACGGCCTTCATCGACCGGCTGCTGTCGAAGTGCACGGATCACCTGAGCCTGCTGGCGGCGCCCGCGACCCTCGACCGGATCTACGACTTTTCGACCGAGGCGTTCGACAGCATCTTCGATTCGCTGCGCACCACCATGCCCTGCATCGTGCTCGACGTCCCGCACCAATGGTCGGGCTGGACCAAACGCGCGCTGATCGGCGCCGACGATATCCTGATCGTGTCGGGGCCCGACCTCGCCAATCTGCGCAATGCCAAGAACCTGCTCGACCTGCTCAAGACGTCGCGCCCCAACGACCGCCGCCCGTACTACTGCCTCAACCAGGTCGGCGTCGCCAAGCGTCCGGAAATCAGCCCCGCGGACTTTGCCAAGGCGCTCGACGACGAGCCGATCGCCATCATTCCGTTCGAGCCGCAGGTGTTCGGGGCCGCCGCCAACAACGGCCAGATGATCGCCGAGTTCTCGTCCGGCCATCGCACGGCCGAGACGTTTCGCCAGCTCGCGCAGGTGCTGACGGGCCGTTCGGAAGCGAAGAAAACCAAGCCGGGCCTGCTGTCGCCCTTGTTCGATAAGCTACTGAAGCGGGCCTGAGCGCCCGCTGGAGGTCTGTTGCGTGTTCGGAAAGCGTAGCACTGCCGAGAATCGCCCTTCGACGAAGGGCGCGCCTGCGCCCGGGCCGGCGCTCCGCCCGCATGCGGAGCCGCAGCCTGCGTTGCAATTGGCGCCGCTGGCGTCCGAGCATGTCGCGCCGCGTTCGGCACCCAATGCCGCCGGCGTGGTGGAAGGCGGCCGCAGCGCGATCCCGTCCATGGGGCTCGGAGCCCCGCTCGTGCCGGCGCCGGCACCCGGCAAGCGCTTGCCCAGCGAACCGGCGCCGCCGATTGCGCCGAGCGCGACCGACTCGCGCCATTCCGAGATCTATTACGAGACCAAGAGCACGATCTTCGGCGCCCTGATCGAGGCCATCGACCTGGCGCAGCTCGCCAAGCTCGACGCCGATTCCGCGCGCGAGGAAATCCGCGACATCGTCAACGAAATCATCGCCATCAAGGCGATCGTGATGTCGATCTCCGAGCAGGAGGAACTGCTCGACGACATCTGCAACGACGTGCTCGGCTATGGTCCGCTCGAGCCTTTGCTGGCGCGCGACGACATCGCCGACATCATGGTGAACGGTTCCGGCACCACCTATATCGAAGTCAAGGGCAAGATCCAGAAGACTGGCATCCGGTTCCGCGACAACCAGCAGCTCCTGAACATCTGCCAGCGCATCGTCAGCCAGATCGGCCGGCGCGTCGATGAATCCTCGCCGATCTGCGACGCCCGCCTGCCCGACGGCTCGCGTGTCAACGTCATCGTGCCGCCGCTGGCGATCGACGGGCCGGCGCTCACCATCCGCAAGTTCAAGAAGGACAAGCTCACGCTCGATCAGCTCGTGCGGTTCGGCTCGATCACGCCGGAGGGAGCCGACATCCTCAAGGTGATCGGCCGCTGCCGGGTCAACACCATCGTCTCGGGCGGCACCGGTTCCGGCAAGACCACGCTGCTCAACTGCCTCACCCAGTTCATCGACGACGACGAGCGCATCATCACCTGCGAGGACGCCGCCGAATTGCAGCTCCAGCAGCCGCACACGGTGCGCCTGGAGACGCGCCCGCCCAACCTCGAGGGCGAGGGCCAGATCACCATGCGCGACCTGGTCAAGAACTGCCTGCGCATGCGGCCGGAGCGCATCATCGTCGGCGAGGTGCGCGGACCCGAGGCGTTCGACCTGCTGCAGGCCATGAACACCGGCCATGACGGCTCGATGGGGACGCTGCACGCGAACTCGCCGCGCGAGGCGCTGTCGCGCGTCGAATCGATGATCACGATGGGCGGCTATACCCTGCCCTCGCGCACCATCCGCGAGATGATCTGCGGATCGGTCGACGTGGTCGTGCAGGCCGCGCGGCTGCGCGACGGCTCACGGCGCATCACCCACATCACCGAAGTCATGGGGATGGAAGGCGACGTCATCATCACCCAGGACATCTTCGTCTACGACCTCGTGGGCGAGGACGCCAACGGCAACCTGATCGGCCGCCACCATTCGACCGGCATCGGCCGCCCGAAGTTCTGGGACCGCGCCCGCTATTACGGCGAAGAGAAGCGGCTCGCAGCCGCGCTCGATGCGTCGGAAGTCGCCGACGCAACCTGAGCAGGGCAAGACCGATGAATGTGATCGCCCTATTTTTCCTGGTGAGCGTCGCGATCGGCGGCGTGATCTGGGTATTCGTCTACCCGATCATGTCGGGCGAGCGCAAAGCCGAGAAGCGCAAGCAGATCGTGACGCGCCCGCAGCCCGCGGTGCGGGCGGGCGCCGCGCGCAATGCGCAGAAGTCGCGGCGCGAGCAGGTCGAAGGCTCCCTGAAGGAGGTCGAGGCGCGCCGGGCCAAGGCGAAATCGGTGCCGCTCGCCGCGCGCATCAGCCAGGCCGGCCTGACCTGGTCGAAGAACAAGTATATTACGATCAGCGCCGCGCTCGGCGCGGGGGCGTTTCTGCTCTTCCTGCTGATCGACGCCGGCGTGTTCACGGCGCTCGCCGCCGCGTTCGCGGCCGGCATCGGCGTGCCGGCCTGGCTGCTCAAGTTCCTCAAGAAGCGCCGCGAGGCGAAGTTCATCAACGCATTCGCCGACGGCGTCGACATCATCGTGCGCGGCATCAAGGCCGGCCTGCCGCTGCTCGACAGCCTGCGGATCATCAGCACCGACGCGCCCGAGCCGCTCAAGAGCGAGTTCCGCGCCATCCTCGAGACCCAGGCGATCGGCATGCCGATCGGGGAAGCCTGCGCCAAGCTCTATGACCGCATCCCGGTGGCGGAGGCGAACTTCTTCGGCATCGTCATCGCCATCCAGCAGAAGGCCGGCGGCAACCTGTCGGAGGCGCTCGGCAACCTGTCCAAGGTGCTGCGCGAGCGCAAGAAGATGAAGGCCAAGATCCAGGCCATGTCGATGGAGGCGAAGGCTTCCGCCTCCATCATCGCGGCGCTGCCGATGGCGGTGATGCTGCTCGTCTACATCACCAGCCCGGACTACATCCAGCTTCTCTGGACCCATCCGACCGGCCGCATGATGATGGCATGCTGCGTCATATGGATGTCCATGGGCGTCTTCGTCATGCGCAAAATGATCAACTTCGACTTCTGACGGGCCCCATGCTGTTCGACCTCTTGATCAACAAGATCGGCGACACGCGGACGCTGGCGATGATCTTCGCAGCGGTCGCCGCGATCGCGACCGTGCTGACGCTGGCGATGCCGCTGCTCGCCACCGACGGGCTGTCGAAGCGCATGAAGGCGGTCGCGCTCGAGCGCGAGAAGATGCGCCAGCGCGAACGCGAGCGGATGGCGCGCGGCGAGAAGGTCGCGCTGCGGCGCTCGCCCAAGCAGTACATGCAGACCATCGTCGACCAGTTCAACCTGTCCAAGTGGGTCGGCCAGGAGCAAGCGCGCGCGCTGCTCGTGCAGGCCGGCTATCGCGGCCAGGCGCCCTACGTGACGTTCCTGTTCTTCCGGCTGGTGATGCCGGCGGTGATGCTCGCGACCTCGCTGGTCTACGTCTTCTTCATCATCGATCTCGACCAGCCGGCGACCGTGAAGGTCGGGCTGTGCCTCGCCGCCACCTATTTCGGCATGTACATGCCGGTGCTGTTCGTGAAGAACAAGATCTCGAAACGCCAGCTCTCGATCAGGCGGGCGTTTCCGGACGCGCTCGACCTGCTCCTGATCTGCGTCGAATCGGGCATGTCGATCGAAGCCGGATTCAGGAAAGTGTCGGTGGAGATCGGGACCCAGTCGATCCCGCTCGCCGAGGAGCTCACGCTCACGACCGCGGAACTGTCCTATCTGCAGGACCGCCGCACCGCCTACGAGAACCTCGGCAAGCGCACCAACCTCGACGGCGTCAAGTCGGTGTGCATGGCGCTGATGCAGGCGGAACGCTACGGCACCCCGATGGGCACGACCTTGCGCGTGATGGCGCAGGAGAACCGCGACATGCGCATGTCGGAAGCCGAGAAGAAGGCCGCCGGGCTGCCGCCCAAGCTGACCGTGCCGATGATCCTGTTCTTCCTGCCGGTGCTGTTCGTCGTCATCCTGGGCCCCGCCGCGATCCGCGTGACGCAGATGAACCTGATGAACTAAAGACGGGGCCCGGTCAGCTCCGCCCCGGCCTCGCCGCCGGCGCCGGGGGCACGGACTGCAAGCCGTTCTGCTGCGCCAGCATCTGCCGCAGGTAGGAGACGTTGGCGGACGCGATCTCCGGCGGCAGGTCGGCGCGCGCGATCGCCTCGGCTTCCGCGAAGCGGCCCTGCAGCCCGACCACCAGCGCGAGATTCTGGCGCACGCGCGGATCGGAGGCCGCGCGGGCGGCGGCGCGCCGCAAGGTCTGCTCCGCGCGCACCAGGTCCTTCGACAGCGCGTAGGACAATCCGAGATTGGAGAGCACCGACGGCTCGTCCGGCACGATCCGCAGCGCCGTCATGTAATAGCGTTGCGCGTCCTCGTGCCGGCCCATCTGGTCGATCACGGCGCCCTGCACGTTGAGGATGCGCCAGTCCGGCCGGGCCGGCGTATGCGCGCGCGTCAGCACGTCGAGCGCCTGCTGGTAGTTGCCGACGTCGGCCAGCGCGCGGCCGTAGGCGCCGAGGACGTCCATGTTCTTCGAGTTCTGGATCGAGGCCTGCTCCAGCACGGCCACGGCCTGGGCGCGCTGGCCGGCGCTGCGCAGCGCCTGCGCATAGCTGACGGCGGCCACCGGGTCGTTCGGGTTGGCGCGATGGCGCTCGCCCCAGCTCGCGGCCCGTCGGCTCGCATCGACGTCGCTGGTCGGCGTGGCCATGGCGAAGGAGCCGGTCGCGCTCGTCGTCTGGGTGGTGTTGCAGCCCGCCGCCATGACCGCGACGAGGGCCGCGAGCGCCACGCCGGCTGCGCGGCGGGCGGGTCTCGCGTGTTGGCAATGCGCTGTCGAAATCATGATTCGAGCCGGCTCCGGACAGCCCCCGCGAGCCGACAGCAATAAAGCGTTAACCTTAACGAAAGGTAAACGCGCCTCCTCACGCTGGGGCGCTCAAAGCCGCGGCCGCGAGAGGAGGCCGGGTCAGCCGGCTGCGGCTTTGCCCACGCGCGGACCGAAACGGCGGGCCCGACGGGCCCGGATGGCGGGAAGCCCGCTATTTCCTGACGATGGTGGTCGGCGCCGGACTGCCGTCGAGGTTGCCGTCGATGTAGTTGTCCTGGTAGCTCCGCAGCGTCGCGCTGTCGGTTGCCGACCAGCTCGTCGTGTTGCCGGTAATGATCGATTCGCCGATCCGCAGGGTTGCGTTCAAGCCTTCCGCGTAAGCGCCGGTGCCGTTGTTGACGGCGGCCGAACGGATGACCGTGAGGCGGGTCGCGACGCCGCTCACGATCGCACCGGCGTAAAAGCCGTAGCCGACGTTGCCGGAGACGATGCTGCCCAGGACGGTGGCATCGATCGGTCCGCCACCATTGCCCAGCACGATGATGCCGGCCCGGACGTTGTTGAGCGATTCGACATTATTGAGGACCACTTTGAGCGCGGCGGCGACCGACGGGATCACCGAAATGCCGTCGAGACCGTTGTCGGCAACCAGCGTGTTCGACACCGCCAGACTGCTCGCGCCACCGGGGGCGAAGTTGATACCGCTGCCCGTCAAGCCACGGATGACGCAGTTCTCGATGGTGACGGATTTGGCATTGCCGACGAGAATTCCATTCACGCCGACGCCCGCGCCCTCGATGATCAAGCCGCGCAGGTTGATGACTTCGTTCGGGCTGCCACTGATTGTAATGCCGGTCGACGCCGCGGGCACGAGGATTCCGGCCGAGCCGACCCCATCGTTGACGATGCTGATCGACTTGGTGATGATGACCTTGCCGTATCCGGCCGGGTCGAGCATGTTGATCTCGCCGCCGGAATTGGTCTTGTCGTGCGCCACCTGCAAGGTGCGGCACGGTGATGGGCGCGAGCAGTCGTTGCCGTCGAGACCGTTCGCCGAGAGGAACGTCCGCGCGAGCAGCGCATGGGCGGGCGAAACATGCAGGGCGAGCGCAAGCAGCGCTGCTGTGTAAAGTAACGGCTTGGCCATGGCCATGAAATCGCTCCCCTGTTGCGGGCAATATACCGGACTTTCAAGCGTCGGGATACCGTGATTTCTCGATCTTTCGACGTCGGGCCTTGACGCCGTCGGGTCCCCGCTGGACCATGGCGCGGGAATGAGCGCCGCCTGCAAGCGCGAACTGCGCAGGACGCATCCATATCATCTGGCGCCGGGAATTCTCATCGTGATAGCTCAGCAGCCCGATGACTGACAGGCCGCTTCATCCCGTGTTTTTCGCCCGCGGCGACGCGCCCGCGGTCCCGATCACCTTCGTCACCGCGGCGAGTTGGCGCGAGCAGCGCGCGCGGCTCGATGCCCGCAGCCGCGCCTTTGCGGATGCCGCCGGCTTCGAGCCGCGGGCCGGCCGGCACCTGCTGCTGCCGGGACCGGAGGGCGCCCTCGCCGGCGTGCTTTTTGCGCTCGAAGCGGCGGACGATGCGCACAAGGACAGCTTCCGCCCGGGCGCGCTGCCGGGGCTGCTGCCGGCCGGCGGCTATGGCTTCGCCAATGCGCCGCATGACGCGCGCCTCGGCGCGCTCGCCTTCGCGCTCGGCAGCTATCGTTTCGCGCGCTACCGCAAGGCCGACGACAAGGACGTGCGCCTGGAGCTTCCCGCCGGCGTGGACGGCAGCGAGACCACCGCGATCGCCGAGGCCGTCTTCATCGCCCGCGATCTCATCAATACGCCGGCGAACGACATGGGCCCGCCCGAGCTCGAATACGCCGCGCGCGCGCTCGCGGCCCGCCATGGGGCGGCCGTGACCGCGATCATCGGCGACGACCTGCTCAAGGAGAACTTCCCGCTCATCCACGCGGTCGGCCGCGCCGCCGCGCCCGAGCGCGCGCCGCGGCTCGTCGACATGACCTGGGGCGATCGCGCGCATCCCAAGGTCACGCTCGTCGGCAAGGGCGTGTGCTTCGACACCGGCGGGCTCGACATCAAGCCCGAGAGCGGCATGCTCAACATGAAGAAGGACATGGGCGGGGCGGCGTGCATGCTGGCGCTCGCGCACATGCTGATGGCGCGCAAGTCGAAGCTGCGCCTGCGCGTGCTGATCCCGGCGGTGGAGAACGCGATCTCCGGCTCTGCCTTCCGCCCGCGCGACATCTATCGTTCCCGCAAGGGCACGACGGTCGAGATCGGCAACACCGACGCCGAGGGCCGGCTGATCCTCGCCGACGCCATGGCGCTTGCCGACGAGGAGGCGCCCGAGCTGATCGCCGACATGGCGACGCTCACCGGCGCGGCGCGCGTGGCGCTCGGCACCGAGGTCGTGCCGTTCTATACCGACGACGACGCGCTCGCGGCCGAGCTCGCGCGCGCGGCCGAGCGGGAGGCCGATCCGCTCTGGCGGCTGCCGCTGTGGCGGCCCTACGACCAGTTGCTCGAATCGAAGGTCGCCGACGTGAACAACGTGTCGAGCGGTGGCTTCGCCGGCTCGATCACGGCCGCGATGTTCCTGCGCCGCTTCGTCAGCGCCGCCAAGGCGTGGCTGCATTGCGACATCTACGCCTGGAACCAGACCAGCAGGCCCGGCCGCCCGGAAGGCGCCGAATGCCAGGCCGCGCGCGCGCTCTACGCGGTCTTGGTCGAGCGCTATGGCTAAACCTGCCAGATACGATCCGCGCATCACGCCGGCGCGGCCCGACCTGGCGGCGCGCCATCTCGAAGGCAAGGTGGAGGCCGCGCGCTTCGTCGACGGCGACCTGCGCGAGATCGGCGATGCGCAGGCGCCGCTGCGGCACACGCCGGCGCCGGACGCGCCGCTCGACACCGAGGCGCTCAAGGGCGAGCGGGTCACGGTCTACGAGATGAACGAGGAAGGCTGGGCCTGGGGCCAGCTCGCCGCCGACGGCTATGTCGGCTGGCTCCCGACCAACGCGCTGCGCCCGCCCGGGCCGGCGCCGACCCACAAGGTCGTGGCGCTGCGCACGCACCTGTTTCCGGGTCCGTCGATCAAGCTTCCACCGGTCGACGCGCTCTCGTTCGGATGCAGGGTCGTGGTCATGCGCGTCGAAGGACCGTTGGCGGTGACGCCCGGCGGCTATGTCGCGGCACGCCATCTTGCGCCGCTCGACCAGGTGGACCCCGACATGGTCGCGGTCGCGGAGAAATTTTCCGGCGTGCCCTATCTGTGGGGCGGCAAGACCAGCCTCGGCATCGACTGCTCCGGGCTGGTGCAGGTCGCGCTCGACGCCTGCGGCCTGCCCTGCCCGCGCGACAGCGACATGCAGGAACGCAAGCTCGGCAAGCGGCTGGCGCTCAAGCCGAGGTTTCCGGCGCTGCGGCGCGGCGACCTGCTGTTCTGGAAAGGCCACGTCGCGATCGCGCGCGACCAGGCGACGCTCATCCACGCCAACGCGTTCCACATGGCGGTCGCGATCGAGCCGATCAAGGACGCCATCGCGCGCATCCGCGCCGCCGGCAGCGAGGTCACGAGCGTGCGGCGGATTTCGCCGCCACCACGGCGCGCATCGCGGTCAGGTTGATCCATTGCGCCGCTCATTCCCGCGCACTCGGCGCCGCCGCGTCTGCCCTCTCCCCTTGCGGGAGAGGGCACGCGAGGCGGCGCCGCACTCGCGGCACGATGGGCGAAGCGGCAAGCCCCGTTGCGCAACGTCACGCCCCGAACAGCGCCACCGCGTTCCCTTCCAGCACCTTGGCCTTGTCGGCGTCGGAGATCGACAGCGCCTTCACCTGCCGCGCGCATTCGCCCGTGCCCATGTCGTAGGGATAATCGCTGCCCATGAGCACGCGCCCCGGCCCGACGGAGCCCACCAGGAATTCGAGCTGCGGCCGGGCGTGCAGGATGCTGTCGTAATAGAAGCGGTCGATCCACGGCTGCGGCGATTGCGCGACGTTGACCTTCGGCTCCGGCCGCACCTGCCAGCCGTGCGCCCAGCGGCCGGCCTGGTAGGGCACGAAGCCGCCGCCGTGCACCAGCAGCACGTTGAGCGTGGGATGACGTTCGAGCACGCCGCCGAAAACGAGGCACGCCGCCGCGATGGTGGTGTCGAGCGGGTTGCCGATCAGGTTGTTGAGATAATACGCGCGCAGCCGGTCGGCGCCGGCGATGTTGTAGGGATGCACGAGCATGATCACGCCGAGCTCGGCGGCGGTCGCCCAGACCGGCTCGAGCGCGCGGTCGTCGAGGTTCCTGCCCTGCACGTTGGAGCCGATCATGGCGCCGCGCAGCCCGAGCGTGCGTACCGCGCGGCGCAATTCGTCGGCGGCGCGTTGCGGCGCCTGCATCGGCAGGGTCGCGATCCCCAGGAAGCGGTCCGGGTGCGCCTTCACGAGCTTGGCGATCTGGTCGTTCTGGATCGTGGACGTCGTCACCCCCAGCGACGGCTCCTGGTCATAGAGGTAGGTCTGCGGCGTGGCCGAGAGCACGTGCACATCGACCTCCGCCGCCTTCATGTCGGCGAAACGCCGCTCGATGTCCCAGCCGCCGCGCGGATAGGGCCGATAGGGCACGCCCGCGACCTCGAGCATGGCGGAGTCGGCGTCGATCGCGGTCATCTTCGGCGCGATGGTGGGCGCTTCCTTGCGCAGGAGCGCCATCGTCTCTTCCGTCAGCACGTGGGTGTGGATGTCGATGGTGCGCATCAAGTCTTCCTTCCGCTCGCCCGTCGGCGGCGCGCGGCGGGGCGGCCGCATCGTGGCATCGCGCCCGCGGTTGCTATGCTATAAGCACGCTCGATGTCTACGGGAGAACGCACATGAGGACGCCGTTGCTGGCGTGCTGCGTCATTCTGGGCATGGGCGCGCCGGCGCTCGCGCAAGCGGACGTGGCCGATTTCTACAAGGGCAAGACGCTGCGGATCATTGTCGGCATCGGCGTCGGGTCGGGTTACGACATCAATGCGCGCGCGCTGGCGCGCCATCTCGGCAAGCATATCCCGGGCAACCCGACCGTGATCGTGCAGAACCAGCCCGGCGCCGGCAGCCTGACCATGACCAACCAGCTCTATGCCGCCGGTCCGTTCGACGGCACCGCCATCGGCGCCTCGTTCAACGGGCTGCCGACTGCGCCGCTCCTGCAGCCCGCCGGCGTGCGGTTCGAGGCCGTGAAGCTCAACTGGATCGGCAGCACCAACCGCGAAGCGCAGGTGATGTATGTCTGGCACACGGCGCCGATCATGACGCTCGCCGACCTCAAGACCACGGAGATGATCGTGGGCGCGCAGGCGCCGGGCTCGACCCAATACGACTATCCGATGCTGGCGCAGCATCTGTTCGGCATGAAGTTCAAGGTCATCACCGGCTACGAGGCGACGCCGAAAATCCATCTCGCGATGGAGCGCGGCGAGGTGCACGGCACCTTCGCCAACTGGTCGACGCTCAAGGCGATCTCGGCCGACTGGCTGACGGAGAAGAAGGTCAGGCTGCTGGCGCAATGGAACCTGCAGCCGCATCCGGAGATGCCCGGCGTGCCGATGGTCCTCGACGTGGCCAAGACCGAGGCCGAGAAGCAGGCGCTCCACCTCGCGCTGGCGCGGCTCGAGTTCGGCCGGCCGTTCTTCATGCCGCCGAACGTGCCGAAGGAGCGGGTGACGGCGGTGCGGCGCGCGTTCGACGCGGCGATGAAGGACCAGGAATTCCTGGCCGAGGCGGAGAAGCTCAAGATCGAGATCGATCCGCTCTCGGGCGAGCAGGTCGCCGACCTGATCGAGCAGCTCTACCGCACGCCGCCCGACACCGTGGCCCGCGTGCGCGCCGCGATGGAGCCGAAGTAGCGCAAAACGTAGCAACCATTAAGTCGCGGCGGCTGTTTCGGTCCATGGGGTGCCGCGCCGGACGACGGTATTGGCGTAGATGAGCAGCTTTCTGGCGCAGGCAATCAGAGCGACGTTGTGAGCTTTGCCGCCCGCGGTGAGACGGGCATACAGCACGACCAGCGCCTTGTTCCAGC
>JAXDOD010000148.1:0-30826 GCA_034669045.1 Alphaproteobacteria bacterium | reverse complement strand
AACGAGGTCGTCGGGCTCGCCGGGCTTCACGATCACGGCTACGACGCCTTCTACGCAGTCGGCGCCTCCACCTACGCGCTCCTCGGCACGCAATTCGGCTGGTCGATCTGGGTGTGCCTGCCGCTCGCCGGCCTGTTCGCCGCCTGCTGGGGCGTGATGCTCGGCTTCCCGGTGCTGCGGCTGCGCGGCGACTATCTCGCGATCGTGACGCTCGCCTTTGGCGAGATCATCCGCCTCGTCATCATCAACTGGCAGGGCCTGACCAACGGCCCGAACGGGATTTCCGGCATCCCGCGCCCGAGCTTCTTCGGCCTTCCCTTCACCAACGAGGACGGCGGTTTCGCCGCGGTGTTCGGGCTCGAATTCTCGCCGGTGCACCGCATCGTCTTTCTCTTCTACGTGATTCTGGCGCTCGCCCTCGTCACCAACTACGTCACCATGCGCCTGCGCCGGCTTCCGATCGGGCGGGCGTGGGAGGCGCTGCGCGAGGACGAGATCGCCTGCCGCTCGCTCGGCATCAACACCACCACCTCGAAGCTCACGGCCTTTGCGATCGGCGCTCTCTTCGGCGGGCTGGCGGGCGCATTCTTCACCGCCCGGCAAGGCTTCATCAGCCCGGAATCGGTGAACTTCACCGAGTCCGCGCTGATCCTCGCCATCGTCGTCCTCGGCGGCATGGGCAGCACGGTCGGGGTCGCGATCGCGGCGGTCGTGATCATCGGCGGCACCGAGGCGCTGCGCGAGCTCGACTTCCTCAAGCAGATATTCGGCGCCGGGTTCGACCCGACCCAGTACCGGATGCTGCTGTTCGGCTTCGCCATGGTGCTGATCATCATCTGGAAGCCGCGCGGCCTCGTCGGCCGGCGTGAGCCTTCGATCGCCCTCAAGGAGAACAAGGCGATCGCCGGGGCGCTGGTGCGGGAGGGCCGCGGATGAGCGAGGCCGCGCCGGTCCTTCGCGTCGAGCACCTCACCATGCGCTTCGGCGGCCTGGTCGCCGTCCATGACCTGTCGTTCACCGCCGAGCGCTCGCACATCACCGCGCTGATCGGCCCCAACGGCGCCGGCAAGACCACCGTGTTCAACTGCATCACCGGCTTCTACAAGCCGAGCGAGGGACGCATCGCTCTGCAGGCCGGCAATCCGCGCCTGTGGGACGAGCTCGACGCGCTCACGCAGCGCGGCCAGCGCAGCGTCGTGCGGTCGGACGGCGCGCTGCACCTGCTCGAACGCATGCCCGACCACGTGGTGGCGCATAAGGCCCATGTCGCGCGCACGTTCCAGAACATCCGCCTGTTTGCCGGCATGACGGTGCTGGAGAACCTGATGGTCGCGCAGCATAATGCGCTGATGCGCGCATCCGGCTGGACCGTCCTCGGCGCGCTTGGAATGCCGTCCTACCGGCGGGCCGAGCGCGCCGCCATCGAGAAGGCCTGCTACTGGCTCGAACAGACCGGCCTGACCGGGCGCGCCGACGACCCGGCCGGGCAGCTCTCCTACGGCGCGCAGCAGAAGCTCGAGATCGCGCGCGCCATGTGCACCGACCCGGTGCTGCTCTGTCTCGACGAGCCGGCCGCCGGCCTCAATCCGCGCGAAAGCGCCGAGCTCAACGATTTTTTACGTGCGATCCGCCGCGAGCACGCAACCTCGATGCTGCTGATCGAGCACGACATGTCGGTGGTGATGGAAATCTCCGACCACGTCGTCGTGCTCGACCACGGCGTCAAGATCGCCGACGGCACGCCCGCCGAGATCAGCAACGACGCCAAGGTGATCGCCGCCTATCTCGGCGTCGAGGATGAAGAGGTCGAGCAGGTGCATGCGGAGGTCGGGCTGTGACCTACATTTCCGCAAGCGCGCTGCTGGTTGCTGCACCCTTTTGCGCGCGGGCAGACCGCCGATGACCGCCCCCCTGCTCTGCGTGCGCGGCGTGCACTCCTATTACGGCAGCATCGCCGCGCTCAAGGGCGTCGACCTCGAGGTCGGCGAAGGCGAGATCGTGGCGCTGATCGGATCGAACGGCGCCGGCAAGTCGACGCTGATGATGACGATCTGCGGCAACCCGCGCGCGCGCGAAGGTTCGATCACGTTCGCCGGGCAGGACATCTCGAAGCTGCCGACCCACCACATCGCGCGGCTCAAGATCGCGCAGGCGCCGGAAGGCCGCCGCATCTTCCTGCGCATGACGGTGCTCGAGAACCTGCAGATGGGCGCGGTGGTCTCCGACCCGGCCCGGTTCGAGGCCGACCTCGCGCGCGTGTTCGCGCTGTTTCCGCGGCTCAAGGAGCGGACCAGCCAGCGCGGCGGCACGCTGTCGGGCGGCGAGCAGCAGATGCTCGCGATCGCGCGCGCGCTGATGAGCCGCCCGCGCCTCCTCCTCCTCGACGAGCCATCGCTTGGGCTGGCGCCCCTGATCGCGCGCCAGATCTTCGATGCGATCAGGAAGCTCAATGCCGACGAGAAGCTCACCGTCTTCCTGGTCGAGCAGAACGCGTTTCACGCGCTCAAGCTCGCCCACCGCGGCTACGTCATGGTCAACGGCCGCATCACCATGAGCGGCAGCGGCCGCGAGCTGCTGGAACGTCCCGAGGTCAAGGCCGCCTATCTCGAAGGCGGCAGGCACTAGAGCATTTTCAGGAAAAGTGGAATCCGGTTTTCCGTCGAAAATGCGACCAACGCAAGAGTCCTAGAGCACATTCAGTTTCAAGGAAACTGAATGTGCTCTAGCAAGGCACGCGAGAACTTTTCCGATTTGCTAATGTGGCTTCGGCGGACGTTCGCTGTCGACCCGCCGCCAATGATGGGAAACACCGGCCGTGGACGTGATCGCGATGAGTTTCTCGATCCCGGAATTCCTCAGCCACGAGCGCTCGCTCCTGGTGTTCCTGTTCGCGACGGTCGGCCTCGGCGGCGGGGCGGCCTGGCTCGCCGGGCGCGCGATGGCCTCGACGTGGCGGCCCTGGTGGCACGTGACGGCCTACATGCTGATCCTCGCGCTGGCGGTGCGCTTCATCCACTTCGCGGTGTTTCGCAGCGTGTTCCTGTCGCTGCACTATTATCTGGTCGACACCGCGGTGTGCCTGGTCTTCGGCCTGGCGAGCTTCCGGCTGATGCGGGTGCGCCAGATGGTCACCCGCTACAACTGGATCAACCAGCGCTCCGGCCCGTTCGGCTGGCGCCGGCGCGGGCGCGATGCCGCAGCAGCGTCGTAGCGAGCTCGGCGCCGGGACGGCATCACCTTTTTAGCTGGCATTTAGCCTGGCCGGTGCGCGGGACGCCGACCGCAGACATTCGCGGGCCAGGCGCCAACGAGGAGGCGTATTGCCTTTACAAACACTTGCGATATCGGCAGTCTGGCGGCGGGGCTACCGGCTATCCGGCGAAGATCGGATAAAGATTCCCCCGGTGCGAACTCATTCTGGAGCGATGTCCGCCAGGCTGGCTGTTGATGCTGCTTTGTTGATCATGCCCTGGCTGACCGTCACAGAAGCCATTGGATCGCGGAACGGGGTTGAATGAAAAACTTTTTGGGAATTCAGACGAGCACGTCAACCGGCGGATTTCCAGCCGATTCACGACAAGCGCGCCCGCCGGTAAATCATGTTCGCGCGGTCGCGCTTGCGGTTTTGACATTTGTGGCCACGACCGTGGCTTTTTCGACAAATGCGCAGGAGGCCCCACAAGCCACGGAGCCTGACACCAGCGGACCCGTTTCCAATCAAAAGCCCAGGGAGTTTCATCTCAACGAGGCGGGCCGGCATTTTGACGGCGACCTTCGCAGCCTTCCGTACGAGGCGCCTGTCAGAAAGGAGCGGCGCAAGCTTGAACCGCTGATTTCTCCCAAGATTTTCGTGCCGCCCGCGGGATCGCCCGGGCAACCGCCGGCACCGCCCGAAAGCGGCCCCTCGCCCGGCATACGGCCTAGCGCGCCAGCGCCGGGGCCGATCGCGAATTTCGACGGCCTGGATTTCGCCAACTGGGGCGGCGGACATCCGCCCGATCCAAATGGTGACGTCGGCCCGACCTATTACATTCAGACGATCAACCAATCCGTCGGCATATTTCAAAAATCCGATGGCGTCCGCGTCGCCGCGTTCACGCTGAACACGTTTATGAGTCAGGGCAACTTTGGCAATCTTTGCGACACCAACAATTTCGGCGACCCTTACGTCCTTTACGACACATTTGAAGACCGCTGGATCATCACGGACTTTGCTTTCCAGCAGGACGGTTCCGGCAACGTCATCAACCCGCCCGGGGCTTTCCAGTGCTTTGCGGTCTCGAAAACAGGCGATCCAGTGACTGGCGGATGGAACTTCTATTCCATCAACACGGCCGGCGGTCTTGGCGACTATCCGAAATTCGGCATCTGGCCGGACGGACTTTACATGTCCGCCAATATGTTCAGCTACACCGGCGTTTTTCAGAACCCGCGGGTGTACGCCTTCAACAAGGCGGATATGTACGCTGGCGCTCCCGCCGTCCGTTCGGTCTCGTTTGACGCGCCCGCCGACGACTTCACCCTGCTTCCGGCGAACGCCCGGTTGCAAGCCGGCACCCCCCCGGCGGGGAGTCCAAACATCTTTTCGAGCCTCGGGCAGTATCTTAACGCCGTCACTTTCTACAAGTTTCACGTGGACTGGAACAAGATATCGCAATCGACCTTCACGGGATCGTTCCTCACCCTCACGGCGACTTCCTGGCCCAACGCCACGGTCGCCCTTGTCCCATCCCAGGGCGGCAACAGCCTCGATCCGCTTGGATTACGCGCGATGGCGCAGAACCAATATAGCAACTTGGGAGGCGTGGAATCCCTTTGGAACGTTCATACGGTGCGCCGCCAAAACCTCGCCGGATTTGCGGCGCCTCGTTACTACCAGGTCGATGTGAGCGGCGGAACGATTGCGGCCAGCGCTACTCAGGCCGCCACCTACGATCCAGATGGTGCAAACGTGCTGCACCGCTTTGTCCCAAGTCTGGCGGTGAACCGCGCCGGCGACATGGCGATTGGCTACAGCACGTCGAGCAGCAACACCACCCCGGCCATCAAATACGCGGCACGCCTGGCCACGGACCCCCTGAACTCCCTGCCGCAGACCGAAACCTCGCTCATCGAGGGTGCGGGCACGCAATCGGGGTCGTGCGGCGGCGGCACCTGCACACGCTGGGGCGACTACACCGCGATGACGCTTGATCCCGATGGCTGCACCTTCTGGTACACTAACGAATATTACGCCACCACCGGCCTGAGCTTTCTGACCCGCATCGGCTCCTTCCGTTTCCCCTCCTGCACTCCGGTCTCGACCGGGTCCCTGTCCGGCACCGTGACCGACACCGCCAGCAATCCGATCAGCGGCGCGACCGTGGCGCTCGGCATTCGGACGACGACCACGAACGCCGGCGGCGTCTACACGTTCTCCAATCTTCCGTCCGGAACCTATCCCGCCGAAAGCGCCAGCGCAGCGGGTTACAACGCCAGTTCCGTCGCGAACGTGAGCGTGTCCGACGGCGCCACGACGACGCAGGATTTCTCGCTGACCCTGGCGCCGACAAGCGGCTGCCTGGTCGACACCACTCAGGCCGACTTCCAGACCGGTGTTGCCACCAACTGCGATCTGACCAGCAGCCCGGGCGACGTCACGCTTTTGAATCCGCCGACAGTGGACCAGCAGAACACGGCAGGTTCCACAACGGGGACGGGCTTCGGTACACCCGGTTGGACCGGACAGACCTTCATTCCAGCGTTGAGCGGACAACTCGTCAAAGCGGATGTCCAACTCTTTTGCAATGGTTGCGGAGCAACGCCACCCGACCTCACTCTATCTGTTCGCGCCACGAGCGGTGGTTTGCCGACTGGCGCTGACCTCGCCGCTACGACGATCCCCGGGTCCACCTTTGCCAGCGGCTCGCCCGCGTCATATTCAGCCACCTTTGGCTCGCCGGTAACTTTGAACAGCGGAACGCAATACGCGCTGATCTTGCATCCTGTGTCTGCCCCTGCGGGTTCGGGCTATTTCTGGATTCGCTCCAGCCCCAGTACCTATGCCAATGGTTCGCGGGTTATTTCGAGCGATAGCGGCGGGACATGGGCCACCGAGACGACCAGAGACTATAATTTCAAAACGTACATGCAAACCGAATTTTCCGCGTCGGGAGATCAGGTCTCCAGCGTGAAGGACGCCAATCCGGCGGCAGGCCGCACCGCCATATGGCAGACACTGACGTGGAACGCCGCGGTTCCGGCCGGCACGAGCCTGAAGTTTCAGGTGGCCGCGAGCAATAATGTCAATGGTCCTTTCGATTTTGTCGGTCCGGACACGACCGCCGCGACCTATTTCACGACCAGCGGCGAGTCCCTGTCGCAGTTCAACGGTAAGCGCTATCTGAAATACAAGGCTTATTTGGGCACGACCGACGGCACGCTCACGCCAACGCTGAACGATGTCGGCATCTGCTTCACCAATGCTCTCAACCCCACAGTGACGGCGGTCAGCCCGAATCACGGCCCGACTCCGGGCGGCACCAGCGTCACGATCACCGGCACCAATTTCACCAACGCCGTGGGCGTGACGTTCGACGGCACGGCTGCGACCTCGTTCAATCTGATTAATGCCACCACCATCACCGCGATGACGCCCGCGCATGCCGCGGGAACGGTCGACGTCACCGTCCTTGCCGGCGGCGCCAGCGGCACCGCCGCGGGCGCCTACACCTATGCGTTGCCTTCGCTGGTGGTTTCGCCGGCAACGAACATCGTCGCCTCGGGCAATCCGGGCGGGCCGTTCTCGTCGGCGCCGGGCGTGTACTCGCTTACGATGACGGCCGGTACGGCAGGCTTCTCGGTCTCCGGCGTCCCAAGCTGGCTCACGGCCTCGCCGACCTCGGGCACCGCGACGACGGCGGGAACGAACGTCACCTTCACGGTCAACGCGAGCGCGAACAGCCTCACCACCGGCACCTACGGACCGGTGACCATCACCATCACCAACACCACCGATGGCGTGGGAACCACCAGCCGCAACGCCACTCTGACCGTGAATGCGCCGGGGGCGCGGAAACGGACGTTCGTCTCCGCGAACGGCAGCGACGGCAACATCTGCTCGCACGAGGAGCCGTGCCGGACCTTCGCGGGGGCCCTCGCCAAGGTTGCCGCCCAGGGCGAGATCAGCGTCCTCAATCCGGCCGGCTACGGCGCGGTGACGATCACGAAGGCGATCAGCATCGTGAATGACGGCGTCGGCTCGGCCGGCGTGCTTGTGCTGTCGGGCGCCACCGGAATCACGGTCAACGCCGGCGCCGACGACGCCGTCAACCTGCGCGGCCTGACCATCGAGGGCGCTGGAGTGGGGCAGACCGGAATCCAGTTCAACACCGGGAAATCCTTGACCCTCGAGAACAGCGTCATCCGCAATCTGACAGGCAGCGGTGCCGAATTCCGTGCGAATGCTGCAAGCACTCTCGCTATGTCGAACGTGCTCGTTGCCAGTAATGGCAATGCCGGGATTTACGTCGGCCCGTCCGGGTCTGGAAGCGTTGTGGCCGTGTTCAATCGCGTCGAGGCGCTCAACAACGCGACTGGCGTTCTTATGGACGGATCAGCCAGCACGGGGACAATCATTGCTGCAGCATCGAACAGCGTTGCTTCCGGCAATGGCGGGGCGGGCTTTTCCGCCACGACGAGCGCGGGCCAGGCGCCCATCGCGCTGCTGCTGTTCCGTTCCGCCGCCGCCAACAATGCTACAGGCATCCAGGCCCAGGGTGTAGGCGCGACCGTGCGTGCCGCCCGCTCGACGGTGACAGGCAACGCATCGGCTTGGAGTGCGGCCGGCAGCGGCGTGGTGCAGAGCTATGCCGACAACTACATCGACGGCAACGCGGGCAGTGAAACGGCTCCGCCCGCGACCGCCAAGAAGTGAGCGCTTGGCGCCGGTGCGGGCCGGAGGCCGCGAAAGCATCCGAATCGAGATGACATTTGCCGCGTTTGCGGCTTGAATCGCGCGATCGGCGCCGACGCGTCCGGCGCCCCGCCCGTTCCCGTGCTCGCCCAGGAGAGATTTCGATGCACAAGCTCGTCACGCTCGGCCTCGCCGCCGCGCTCGGCCTGGTGATCGCAGGCTGCAGCAAGAAGGACGACACCATCAAGTTCGGCATCGGCGGGCCGATCACCGGCTCGAACGCGGCCTTCGGCTCGCAGCTCAAGCAGGGCACCGAGCAGGCCATCGCCGACATCAACGACGCCGGCGGCATCCTGGGCAAGAAGCTCTCCGCCATGATCGGCGACGACGTCGGCGATCCCAAGCAGGGCGTCTCGGTCGCCAACAATTTCGTGTCGGCGGGCGTGACGTTCGTGATCGGACATTTCAACTCGGGCGTCACCATGCCGACGTCGGAAACCTACCAGGAGAACGGCATCCTGCAGATCACGCCGGCCTCGACCAATCCGAAGATCACCGAACGCAACCTGTGGAACGTGTTTCGCACCTGCGGCCGCGACGACCAGCAGGGCGCGGTGGCCGGCGAGTACATCGCCAAGCACTTCAAGGACAAGAAGGTGGCGGTGGTGCACGACAAGACCACCTACGGCCAGGGATTGGCCGACGAAGCCAAGAAGACGTTCAATGCTCGGGGCGTACAAGAGGTGCTCTACGAGGGTGTCAACACCGGTGAAAAGGACTTTTCCTCGCTGGTTTCCAAGATCAAGGCGTCCGGCGCCGACCTCGTCTACTGGGGCGGCCTCCACACCGAGGGCGGGCTGATCGTACGCCAGATGCGCGACCAGGGCGTCAGCGCGGTGCTCATGGGCGGCGACGGCATCACCTCCGACGAGTTCGCGACCATCGGCGGACCGGGCGTGGAAGGCACGCTGATGACCTACGGCCCCGACCCGCGCAAGCGCCCGGAGGCCAAGGCGGTGGTCGACAAGTTCCGCGCCAAGAACTTCGAGCCGGAATCCTACACGCTCTACAGCTACGCCGCGGTGCAGATCGTCAAACAGGCCGCGGACGCCGCCAACTCGCTCGACCCCAAGAAAGTCGCCGAAAAGATGTCGTCCGGCATGACCTTCAAGACCGTGATCGGCGACATCTCCTACGACAAGAAGGGCGACATCACCCGCCTCGACTACGTGATGTACGTCTGGAAGAAGGACGCCAGCGGCAAGATCACCTACGTCGAGATCGAGCAATAGCCGCGCCGATCCTCATCCCGGAGGACGCAGTCTGATTGCGGCATCGAAGGGCGGAGGAAATCGAGGCGACACCGCTTACCCGATCGTCTGCAGCGTCGGAAACATCTCCAACAGCCAACTGTTGAGCTGCGTGAAAAAGCCGAACAGGAAGGCCAAGCCGGTCGCCACCAAAAGCCCGCCCATCACCTTCTCCATGTGCGCGAGATGATTCTTGAACCGCGCCAGGAAGGCGGCGAAGGGCTCGACCGCCAAGGCCGCGATGAGGAACGGCACGCCCAGCCCAAGCGAATAGACGGCGAGCAGGCCGGCGCCCTTCGCCACCGTCGACTCCGCGCCCGCCACCGCCAGGATGGTCGCCAGGATCGGGCCGATGCAAGGCGTCCAGCCGAACGCAAAGGCGAGCCCCATCAGGTAGGCGCCCCAGAGCCCGACCGGCTTGCGCATGTCGAGGCGGGCCTGCCGGCTCAAGAACGCGATCGGCGTAAGCCCAAGGAAATGCAGGCCCATGATGATGATGGCGACGCCCGCGATGATCGCCAGCTCATGCGAGTAGAAGCGCAGCAGCGACCCGATCACGCTCGCGCCGGCACCGAGCGCCACGAACACCGTCGAAAAGCCGGCCACGAAGAGAAGCGCGGCCATGATGGTCTCGCGCCGCACCCGCGGTTCCGGCTGCGGGTCGGCCAGCCGTTCGAGCGAAGCGCCCGCAAGATAGGCGAGATAGGGCGGCACCAGCGGCAGCACGCAGGGCGAGAGGAAGCTGATCAGGCCCGCGAACAGGGCGGCGAAGATGGAAACGTCGGCAGCCATGGCCCTAGATGCGACGGCTTGGGCGGGCGATGCAAGCCGGTCGCATGGCCATCGCATCGATGTGATCGGCGGTGATAGGCTCGTCCGCCATGGCGCAACGCAACCTCATCACGGATGTCGCCGGCGTCCAAGTCGGACATGCCGAGGACGCGCGGCTTGCCTCCGGCGTCACGGCGATCGTCTTCGACGAGCCCGCGGTTGCCTCGATTGACGTGCGCGGCGGCGGGCCGGGCACGCGCGAGACCGATCTGCTCGAGCCATCGATGACGGTCGAGCGCATCGATGGCATCGCGCTCGCCGGCGGCTCGGCCTTCGGACTCGAGGCCGGCGGCGGCGTGCAGGCTTGGCTGCGCGAGCGCGGACGCGGGTTCCAGGTGCGCACGGCGCGGGTGCCGATCGTGCCGGGCGCGATCCTGTTCGATCTCCTCGCTGGTGGCGACAAGGCCTGGGGCCGCTTTGCGCCCTATCGGGAGTTCGGCTATGCGGCCGCGGCGGCAGCCGGCGACGAGTTTGCGCTCGGCAGCGTCGGCGCGGGCCTCGGCGCCACCACCGTCGAGCTCAAAGGTGGGCTCGGTTCCGCTTCCGCGCTGACGCCGGCGGGCTTCGCCGTTGGAGCGCTCGCGGCGGTCAATGCGGCGGGCTCGGTCGTGATCGGTGGCGGCCCGTGGTTCTGGGCGGCGCCGTTCGAGCGCGATGGCGAATTCGGTGGTCGCGGCTTGCCTCCGATGCTTCCTCCGCAGGCGCTCGAAATCCGCACCAAGGCGGGCGTGCGGCAGAGCACCACGCTGGTCGTGGTCGCCACCGATGCGACACTGACCAAGAGCCAGGCGAAGCGGCTTGCCGTCATGGCGCAGACCGGGCTCGCACGCGCGATCTACCCTGTGCACACTCCGCTCGATGGCGATGTCGTCTTCGCCGCCGCGACCGGCCGCCAGCCACTCGGCGATCCGCTCAGCGGCGCGTTGGAACTCGGCGCCACGGCCGCCAATGTGGTGGCCCGCGCCATCGCCCGCGCAGTCTACGAAGCAACGGCATTGCCCTTCCCGGACGCGCTGCCGAGCTGGCGTGACCGTTTCGCACCACGGCCATGATTTCGCACCACGGCCATGACAATGATGTGGGCGACCCGCGGCGTTCTTGACTTCGCGCCGCTTTGTTTCCTTATGATGGTTAACGGGCAGAGTGGACGGTAGCTTCGTAGGGGTGGAGAGAGCAATGCGTCTGGCAGCGGCAGCGTGCGCGCTTGCAATCGTTGTGGTTTTGGCAGTTTTCGGGGCGGTCCTGGCGCAAAAGGCGACAGTGGCGAATTCGCAGGCTGCTGTCACGGTTGCGCAGGCTTCGACGATATCCACAGGTTCGACTGCTGCCGCGGCGCCGGTCGTTCGCACCGTCACGTCATCCGCGGCTGCGGCCGCTCCCGTCGCGGTTGCTTCGGCACCTGTGATCGTCGCCGCGTCGAACCCGACGTCGGCTGCAGCCGCCGCACCCGTGGCCCCGCCCGCTCAGATCATTGCCCAGGCGCCGGCGCTGACGGCGCAATTGGGCGCGGCACCGCCGCTGGCCGCAGCCATACCCGCGGTGGCTGCGACGCCGGCCACGCAAACCTGCGCCGGCAACCCGAACGCGCTCGGCGTCGCACGCGTCGTCGAGATCGACACCACCGGCGGCCCGGGCTTTGGATTCGAGCACTTCAAGAGCCACGATTTCCTGCGTGAGGGCGAGGTGGTGCTCACCTTTGACGACGGGCCGTGGCCGAAGAACACGCCGGCAGTGCTGGCCGCGCTCGCGGCCCATTGCACCAAGGCGATCTTCTTCCCCATCGGCAAGCACTCGATGTGGGAGCCCGGCATCCTCAAGCAGGTCGCCGCCGCAGGGCACGCCGTCGGCAGCCACACCTGGTCGCACCTCGATCTTTCGAAGAAATCGGTGCAGGAGGCCAAGGACGAGATCGAGAAGGGCATCAGCGCGGTGCACTGGGCGGTCGGCGGTCCCACGGCACCCTTCTTCCGCTTTCCCGCGCTCAGGCACCCGCCCGAACTGGTCACGTATCTCGGCACCCGCAATATCGCGATGTTCTCGACCGACATGGATTCCTTCGACTTCAAGCTGCGCAAGCCCGAACAGGTCCGCCAGTCGGTCATGGCGAAGTTGAAGAAGCTCGGAAAAGGCATTGTTTTAATGCATGATTTCCAGCACTCCACCGCGGAAGCCGCAGCCGGTCTGCTCAACGACCTCAAGGCCGGTGGCTACAAGGTCGTCTTTATGCGTTCCAAGGATCCGCTCAAGACGATCGCCTCCTATGACGAGATGATCCTCAAGGATCAGAAGCTGCCGACGGTCAGCAGCCGTCCGACCTCGAGCGTGGTGCGCACGATCAGCGAGTGAACCGTTCCGCGCCGTAAGGCATCGGATCGCAGAACGGCACTTCCCCGGTGATCATCTCGGCCATCAGCCGCCCGGTCACGGGACCAAGTGTGAGCCCCCAGTGGGCGTGGCCATAGGCGAGCCACAAACCCGCACGCCCGGGTGCGCGGCCGATCACCGGCCTGGAGTCCGCGAAGCACGGCCGGCTTCCCATCCAGGGCGCGGCCTCGACCGGCTCGCCGAGCGGAAACAGCGCGCTTGCTTGCGGCATCAGCCGATCAAATTGCACGGGCGTCGCGGGTGCGTCGCGCGCGGCGAACTCGGCGCCCGTGGTAAGGCGCAGTCCCTGCTCCATGGGAGCGACGCAATAGCCAAGATCCGCGTCGACCACCGGGCGGCTCAAGCCCAGATTTCCGCGCGGGCGGAAATGCCGGTGGTAGCCGCGCTTGACGGCCAGCGGCAGCCGCAAGCCCAGTGGGCCGAGCACGTCGGGCGTCCAGGGTCCCAGTGCGAGCACCGCCACCTCGGCGTCAACCGGACCCTCGCGGGTTTCGATCCGCCACACCGGGCCGGTGCGATGCAGGGAGCCGGCATCACCGGTGAGCATCACGCCGCCGAGCGTGGAAAATCGCGCGGCGTAGGCGCGCGTGAGGCCGAGTGGATTGGTGATGCTGGCCGCATCCGGCCAGTACAAGGCGCCGTGGAACACAGAGGCCAGCGCAGGTTCCATGGCCAGCGTTGCGGCGGTATCGAGCACCTGATGGGGGACGCCCAGCGTCACCGCCAGATCGCGCTCGCGCGCGGTCGCCGCCAAGGTCACCTTGCTGCGATACACCTTGAGCCAGCCGTTCTGGCGCAGATAATGAGAGGCCTCCGCCTCTACGATCAGCGCTTCGTGCTCCGCCACCGCGCGCGCATACAGCGGCCGCATGGTCTCGGCGAATTCGATCCGCCGCTCGATCGTGGAATGGGCGCGATAGGCGAGCAGCCAGGGCGCAATCTGCGGAAGAAATCCCAGGTGATAGTTGGCTTCCGTCGCGCGCTTGAACGCGACCCGCAGCAGCGCGGTAAAACTGGATGGAAACGGATGCGACAGAAGGGTATTGCCTTCGATCACGCCGGCATTGCCGTAGGACGTCTCCTCGCCCGGCGCGCGCCGGTCGACCAGCGCAACGCTCAGCCCGCGCTTGGCGAGATGCAGCGCGATCGAGGTGCCGACAATGCCGGCCCCGAGGACGATGGCATCGGTGCGGGCCATGGTGCTCCTTGCGGGTGTCTTCTCATGCTCCGCCATCGGGGCGGCGAGACTCCGCGTGCATATAGGATGCGCTGCGGCGGTCCGGCAGGCTCGACTGCTTGGAATTAATCACGGTGATGCGCAACCGCGACATTGCCCGCATGGCCATGCCATGTTAGGCGAACGGCGACTCTGGGAGCCCACGGATGCGCCCGCTGCTCGTCGCCCCCTCGATCCTGTCGGCCGACTTTGCCAAGCTCGGCGAGGAGGTGCTCGCGGTCGACGAGGCCGGCGCCGACTGGATCCACGTCGACGTGATGGACGGGCATTTCGTCCCCAACATCAGCATCGGCCCTGCGGTGGTGAAGGCGCTGCGCCCGCACTCCAAGAAGATATTCGACGTCCACCTGATGATCGCGCCCTGCGATCCCTATCTCGAAGCCTTCGCCAAGGCCGGCTCCGACATCATCACCGTGCATGTGGAGGCGGGGCCGCATATCCACCGCTCGCTGCAGGCGATCCGGGCGCTCGGGAAGAAGGCCGGCGTGACGCTCAATCCCGGCACGGGAGTGGAGACGATCGAGCCGGTGATCGATCTCGTCGACCTGATCCTGGTCATGTCGGTCAACCCGGGCTTCGGCGGACAGGCCTTCATTCCCTATGCGGCTGAGAAGATATCGCGGCTGCGCGCGCTTGCGGGCGCCCGCCCGATCGACATCGAGGTCGATGGCGGCATCACGCCGGAAAACGCGGCAAGTGTCGCGCGCGCCGGGGCCAATGTGCTGGTCGCCGGCTCCGCCGTGTTCAAGGGCAAGCCGGAGCTTTATCGCGCCAACATCGCGGCGATCCGCAACGCCGCCGCCCTCGCCCGCGGGGAAGCGGCCTGATGGCTTTTTCCCTCATGGCGAGAAGCGGAGCGCTACGCGGCGTCTCGAACCCTGAGCGCCCACGCGCGCGCAACCGCATATCGGCCGCATCCTGCGAGACGCGCTTCGCGCTTCTCAGGATGCGGATCAACGTCCTGCGGGTATCTCCATGATCCCGCGCTACACCCGCCCCGAGATGGCCGCGATCTGGGACCCGCAGACGCGCTTTCGCATCTGGTTCGAGATCGAGGCACATGCCGCCGACGCGATGGCCGAACTTGGGACAATTCCCAAGGCGGCGGCCAAAACAATCCGCGACAAAGGTAGCAAGGCGGTCTTCGATACCGCGCGCATCGATGCGATCGAGCGCGAGGTCAAGCACGACGTGGTCGCGTTCCTCACGCACCTTGCTGAGATCGTTGGACCGGAGGCGCGCTTCGTGCACGCCGGCATGACCTCATCCGACGTGCTCGACACCTGCTTCAACGTGCAGCTCGTGCGCGCCGCCGACATCTTGATCGCCGACGTCGACAGGCTCCTCGCCGCGCTCGAGCGCCGCGCGCTCGAACACAAGCTGACGCCGACCATCGGCCGCTCGCATGGCATCCACGCCGAACCCACGACCTTCGGCCTCAAGCTCGCCTATGCCTATGCGGAGTTCGACCGCGCCCGTGCCCGCCTCGCCGCTGCCCGCGAGGAGGTCGCGACCTGCGCCATTTCGGGCGCGGTGGGCACGTTCGCGCAGGTCGATCCGCGGGTGGAGGAGCATGTCGCCAAGGCCATGGGGCTCAAGGTCGAGCCGGTCTCGACCCAGATCATCCCGCGCGACCGCCACGCCATGTATTTCGCGACGCTCGGCGTGGTCGCGTCGTCCGCCGAGCGCCTCGCGATCGAGCTCCGCCATCTCCAGCGCACCGAAGTGCTCGAAGCCGAGGAGTTCTTTTCCGAGGGCCAGAAGGGCTCCTCCGCCATGCCGCACAAGCGCAACCCGGTGCTCAGCGAAAACGTCACCGGGCTCGCCCGCATGGTCCGCGCCTATGTGACGCCGGCGCTCGAGAACGTGGCGCTCTGGCACGAACGCGACATTTCCCATTCCTCGGTCGAGCGCATGATCGGGCCGGACGCCACCGCCACGCTCGATTTCGCGCTGGCGCGGCTTGCGGGTATCGTCGACAAGCTCATCGTGTATCCCGAGACCATGCAGAAGAACCTCGACCGGCTCGGCGGGCTCATGCACTCGCAGCGCGTGCTGATCGCGCTCACGCAGAAAGGCGTCGCGCGCGAGGAGGCTTATCGGCTGGTGCAGAGGCACGCCATGACGGTCTGGCAGGGCGAAGGCGACTTCCTGACCCTGCTCAAGGCCGACAAGGACATCCGCCAGCATCTGAGCGAAGCCGAGCTCGAGGCCAATTTCGACCTCGGCTATCATTTCAAGCACGTCGATACGATCTTCAAGCGGGTCTTTGGCTCGAAACGCTGAGCCGCCATTCTGCTGTCAGGCCGCCGTCCGCGATGGGGCACCCAATCCACCGCCCGTACACGCCTGATTCACCGGCTTTTCCACCGCTCTTGCACGCCGCATCCACAATTTGCGCTGTCGCTTGTTTGCCCGACTCAGGCGCGTGACCTACGGTCCGGCAGGAACCGGATTGGGAGGGGACCATGAGTCGCCTGGTGCGCGTGCCCAAGCGTGCGAACGCCGACCTTTCGATCGCTGGTTTGGAGGACATGCTTCCCTCCGGGCTGGGCGGCGCGGAGGCGCGCGAACCCGCGTCGTCGCCCGACAACTATCTCGAGCGGATCGCGAAATACGTGCCGGGCGAAGTGCTCGCCTTCTTCATCTTCATCAACGCGATCCTCGAACAGGTCTCCAAGACCGGCGGCAAGAGCGCCGTGATGGCGGGACTGCCGGTGACCTCGGTCGCTCAGGGCGCTTTGGTCCTCGCCATCATCCTGGTGCCGCTGTTCGTCTGGTACGTGCGCGAAGAGGGCGACGCCTGGCTGATCAACGCCCTGGTGTCCACCCTGCTGTTTCCGTTCTGGGCCTACGCGATCGGCGCGGTCGCCTTTGCGGATTACTGGGACGGCAACCTTGCCGCGATCCTGCTGGCGACCGTCACCGTGGTCAGCGGCCTGATCTCGCCGCGCGCGCGGCGGCCCAAGCGCCGGGAACGGCCCGCCAACGTTCCGCCGCGGACGGAACGGCCGCAGCTCGATCTCATCGAGCCGTCGCCGGCCTGATCCGCCCACGAAAATTTGCCGTAAAAAATCCGGCCTCCCGCAGCAACGGGGGGCCGGCGGTGTTTGCCGCACTCGCTGCGGCTTGGTGCACTTAACAAATCTGCAGGAAGTCGCTGATATCATCGGAACGGTTGCTGGCCAGTATGGGGGCGTATATGTCCAGGTTGCTTTCGAACTTTGCCAAGGATCGCTCGGCCGCAAGCTCCATCGAATATGGCATGCTTGCGTTCGGCGTCGCGGTCGCCATCGTGGTTGCGGTTCTCAGCCTCGGCGATGGCGTCACCGCGCAGTACCAAAGCGTCGACAACGCCCTGCAATAGGGCGCGGGCCGTTGCAGCGCGACCGGACTTTGCGTACCAACGGTCGCCGTGTCGACTTTTCCGACCATCCTGGTTTTCGATTCCGGTCTTGGCGGACTGACGGTCTTTCGCGAGGTCGCCGCCGCGCGGCCTGATGCACGCTTCGCCTACGTCGCCGACGACGCTTTCTTTCCCTATGGAGAGCAGCCCGAGGCCGGTCTCGTCGCCCGCGTGGTCGCGCTCCTCGGCGAGCAGATCGAGAGCCACCGTCCCGGCCTTGTCGTCATCGCCTGCAACACCGCCTCCACGCTCGTGCTGCCGCACTTGCGCGCGCGCTTCGCGGTACCGTTCGTCGGCACCGTTCCGGCCATCAAGCCGGCCTGCGCGGCCTCGCGCACGCGCCGGGTGTCCGTCCTGGGCACGCAGGCGACGGTCGGACGGGAATATACCCGCGCGCTGATCCGCGATTTCGCCAACGGCAGCGACGTGACGCTCGTCGGCTCGGCCCGGCTCGCCGAATTCGCCGAAGCCGAGCTCAAGGGCACGCCAGTCGAGGACGCGGCGATCGCGCAGGAGATCGCGCCCTGCTTCGTCGAGACGGACGGCCGCCGCACGGACACCGTCGTGCTCGCCTGCACCCACTTTCCGTTGCTGCTCGCCCGCTTCCAGCGGCTGGCGCCGTGGCCGGTGAGCTTCATGGATCCGGCGCCCGCGATCGCACGCCGCGTGGTGGACCTCCTGGGACCCGCCCAACGCGGAGCGGCCGCTCCAGCACCGCAGATCCACTTCACCTCCGGGGAGGCGCCCTCGCCTGCCCTGCTGGCCTCGCTTGGGCGCTTCGGGTTCGGCCGCGTGGCCGTTTGACTAGCGGCCCCTTTCCGCCTAGAAACCGCGCACCGCGCGGATTTCAAGCCTGCGCGGCGTTTCGCGACCCGCGGTTTTTGCCCGGCGCTTCGGGCAGAACCTGTCGGTTCCGGGAACTCCGGGACAGAGGAGGGCGCGATCCTCAAATCCGACAGAACATGAGGACGCGATGACCAAGCGCCACGAGGCGAAGTACAAGATCGACCGCCGCATGGGCCAGAATGTCTGGGGCCGGCCGAAGAGTCCCGTCAACCGCCGCGAATATGGGCCGGGCCAGCACGGCCAGCGCCGCAAGGGCAAGCTCTCCGACTATGGCGTGCAGTTGCGCGCCAAGCAGAAGCTGCGCGGCTACTACGGCAACATCATGGAGCGGCAGTTCCGCGGCATCTACGCGGAAGCGATCCGGATGAAGGGCGACAGCGGCGCCCACCTGATCGGGCTGCTGGAGCGCCGGCTCGACGCCATGATCTATCGCGCGAAATTCGTGCCCACGGTCTTTGCCGCGCGTCAGTTCATAAGCCACGGCCACATCAAGGTGAACGGCCAGCGCGTCACCATCGCGAGCTTCCGCCTGAAGGTCGGCGATACCGTCGAGGTGAAGGAGAAGTCGAAACAGCTCGCGCTGGTGCTCGAAGCGACCGGCCTGGCCGAGCGCGATGTCCCCGACTACATCGAGGTCGACCACTCCAAGATGACCGCGAAGCTCACGCGCATTCCGCAGCTCACCGAAACCCCCTACCCGGTGCAGATGGAACCCCATCTGGTGGTCGAATACTATTCGCGCTGAACCGCGACGCCGGCAAGCGACAAGGCCGCCCCCGGGGGCGGCTTTTTCGTTATGTCCTGTTCGTTATGTCCTGTTGGTTAGTCCTGCCCGCCGCAAGCGAGCGCATCAGAACCGGTCGCTCGCTCCACGCCGGCGCCGTGTCGATCGGGAAGGCCGATCAAAGCGCGCGCGGCTCAGGCGTGCGTGCCTTCCTTGACCGGCACGGCCTTGTCCTTGAGCAGTTGCAGCAGCTCACCGGCCTGGAACATTTCGCGGATGATGTCGCAGCCGCCGACGAACTCGCCCTTGACGTAGAGTTGCGGGATGGTCGGCCAGTTGGAATAGGTCTTGATGCCGTTGCGCAGATCGTCGGACTCCAGCACGTTGAGCCCCTTGTAGGTCACGCCAAGATGATCGAGGATCTGCACGACCTGGCCGGAAAAGCCGCACATCGGAAACTGCGGTGTGCCCTTCATGAACAGCACCACGTCGTTGGCCTTGACCTCGTTATCGATGAATTGGTCGATGCTCATGATCCGTCCTATCTCTGAAAGCCGTGGCAAAGCCTGCCACCATGGATTGACGCTAGCCTACCCCTCCGGCGTGCCGGTCTGCAATGCCAGCGCATGCAGCTTGCCGCCCATCTCGGCTTTGAGCGCTTCGTAGACGATCTGGTGCTGCTGGACGCGCGATTTGCCGCGGAACGATTCGGCGATCACGGTTGCGGCATAATGATCGCCGTCACCCGCGAGGTCGCGGATGGTGACCTCGGCGTCGGGAATCCGGGCCCGGATCAGCCGCTCGATATCGCCTGCATCCATCGCCATCGCCTATCTCCGTCAGGCGGCCCCGCCGGCCATGTAGGCGGGCAGCCAATGTTCGAAGGAGTCGCGCAGCTTTGCCACCAAAATGGGGCGCTCGCCCTTCACCGTCAATGCATCGCCGCCGGTCGAACCGAGCATTCGCGCCGGAATGCCGCCGGCGCGGGCGCGCGCCGCCACCTTGTCGGCATCCGCCGCCCGCACCGTGACCACATAGCGGGCCTGATCCTCTCCGAACCAGAAGGCATGCGCGGCCATCGGAGCCGCATCGAGCTCGGCGCCGATGCCGGAGGCCATCGCCATTTCCGCCAGCGCGACCAGGAGCCCGCCGTCCGCGGTGTCGTGGACGGCGGTGGCGACACCCTCGGCGATCAGGGCGCGGATGAACGCGCCGTTGCGGCGTTCGGCGGCGAGATCGACCGGCGGCGGCGCGCCCTCCTCGCGCTCGCAGATCTCGCGCAGGTAAAGCGATTGGCCGAGCCAGCCCCGGGTCTCGCCGACGAGCAGGATCGCCTCGTCTTCGGTCTTGAAGGCGAGCGTCGCGGACTTGCTGAAATCGTCGAGCAGGCCGACGCCGCCGATCGAGGGCGTCGGCAGGATGGCGCGGCCATTGGTCTCGTTATAGAGCGACACGTTGCCGGAGACGACCGGGAAGTCGAGCGCCGTGCAGGCCTCCGCGATGCCGCGGATGCAGCCGACGAGCTGGCCCATGGTTTCGGGCCGCTCCGGATTTCCGAAGTTGAGATTGTCGGTGACCGCGAGCGGCCTGCCGCCGACCGCGGTGATGTTGCGATAGGCTTCGGCCACCGCCTGCTTGCCGCCCTCGAACGGATCGGCGTCGCAATAGCGCGGCGTCACGTCCGTGGTCAGCGCCAGCGCCTTCGGACCGTCGTTGACGCGCACCACCGCGGCGTCGCCACCCGGCCGCTGCACGGTGTTGCCCAGGATGACATGGTCGTACTGCTCCCACACCCAGCGCTTGGAGCAGAGATCGGGCGAGCCGATCAGCCGCACCAGCGCCTCCGCGTTCGACATCGGCGGCACGACGTCGGCCACCTTCACCACCGGCGGTTTCGGCGTCTCCACGTGCGGCCGATCGTAGACCGGCGCTTCATCGCCGAGTTCCTTGATCGGCAGGTCGGCGACGGTCTTGCCGCCGTGCTGCACGATGAAGCGCTTGGTCGGCGTGGTCCTGCCGACCACCGCGAAGTCGAGCCCCCACTTGCGGAAGATCGCTTCGGCCTCCTGCTCCTTTTCGGGCTTGAGCACCATGAGCATGCGCTCCTGGCTCTCCGACAGCATCATCTCGTAGGCGGTCATGCCGGTCTCGCGGCAGGGCACCGCGTCGAGATCGAGGGTGACGCCGAGATCGCCCTTGGCGCCCATCTCCACCGCCGAACAGGTCAGCCCGGCCGCGCCCATGTCCTGGATGGCGATGACACAGTCCTTCGCCATGATCTCGAGACAGGCTTCGAGCAGGAGTTTTTCCGAGAACGGATCGCCGACCTGCACGGTCGGACGCTTGGCCTCGGAGTCCTCGCCGAACTCGGCCGACGCCATGCTGGCGCCGTGGATGCCATCGCGCCCAGTCTTGGAGCCGAGATAGACGATCGGCATGCCGACGCCCGAGGCCGCCGCGTAGAAGATCTTGTCGGTCTGCGCGAGCCCGACCGCCATGGCGTTGACCAGGCAGTTGCCGTCGTAGCGGGTGTGGAAGCGCACCGAGCCGCCGACCGTCGGCACGCCGAACGAGTTGCCGTAGCCGCCGACGCCCGCAACGACCCCGGAGACGAGCTGGCGGGTCTTCGGGTGCGCCGGCGAGCCAAAGCTCAAGGCGTCGAGGCAGGCGACCGGCCGCGCCCCCATGGTGAAGACGTCGCGCAGAATGCCGCCGACCCCGGTCGCGGCGCCCTGATAGGGCTCGATATAGCTCGGGTGGTTGTGGCTCTCCATCTTGAACACCACCGCCAGCCCGTCGCCGATGTCGATCACGCCCGCATTCTCGCCCGGGCCCTGGATCACCCAGGGCGCCTTGGTGGGCAGCGTGCGCAGATGGATCTTGGAGGACTTGTACGAGCAGTGCTCGTTCCACATCGCCGAGAAGATGCCGAGCTCGGTAAATGTCGGGGTGCGGCCGATCAGCTTGCGGATGCGCGCGTATTCTTCGGGCGTGAGGCCGTGGGCGGCGACCAGCGCGGATGTAATTCGTGGTTGTCTAACGGTCATCTGCAGGAGAAGGCGCTACCTGCTCCTTTTAGGCGAGACCGTAGGGCGGCGAAAAGCCCTTATTCACACGTTTCGTTTACCGGGCGGACCGGCCCCTGCCCAAGCAGCCGCATCGGACGGGGACGGGCCTTCGGGCAAGATCGCGTTCGACCTGCCGCACCTGCGCCCCCGCCATCCGCTCGGGGATGAGTTCCACCATGACGTACAGCAGAACACCGACCAGGGGCAGCCCCATGATGAGCGGGCCCCAGGAACCGAGCCGGCCGGTCGCACCGGCGTGGACGAGCAAGACCGCGTCGAGCGCGATCAAGGTCAGCAGGAGCGGCATGGCGGTCTCCAAGGTCGCAGGACGTTCGCCAAGACCCGCCTGACAGGCAACGATCTTAATCCGGCCGGGCCGCCGCATCTCGCGACGCAGGTCGCATGCCCGCTGGCACTGCCCACGGGACGTAGTCGGTCCGACGCCGGCAGCGGTTCATTTCAATCCATCATCCTGCTCAAAAACGTGCCAAGCAGCTCGCCGATCTTCGCGTGACCGCTCGGGCGCCAATGGCCATCGACCTTCCAGAAATCGCTCTCGACGATCACGGTCCGACCGTCAACCACCGGAATACCCAGCCGCGACAAGCTCGCGGAGACCTGGTCGCCAACATAATTGCGGTCGGAGTTCGGGCGGAACGGATATTGGCCCATCTCGAATTTGGTGGGCACCAGAAGAACCGCGAAGTGGTCCGGGCCGAGCGCGGCATCGATCTTCTTCTTCATCGCCGCGAAAATCAGTTCATTGAGCTTGAAGACGTCCCGGACCGTCTTGGCATCCTCAGGGTCGAGCTTCTCGGGCGGCACGTAGACCAGGTTCTGGCGGACGCTCGCGCCGCCTTCGTCCTTCGGCTTCTGCCAGCGATCGTGGAGGAACCTGATCATCCCGACGATGCGGGACGCGGACATGGCGCCGATGAGGTATTGCCCCGTGTCCTTGGTGTCGGGAAGCGGATAGCCCTGCACCACGAAGGTCTCTCCATCGGCCGAGAGCGCGACATAGGGCTTGGGATGGCTGTAGGGGCTGAAGCTGACATTGTCGGTGAGATCATTGCCGAGACAGAACGCAACCACGACATAGTTCGGGTTGAACGCAAGAATCCTGTCGAGCTGAAGCAGATATTGGATCGGTGAAAAGCCGGCGACACCGAAATTCAGCGCGTTGATCCTTGGTTCGCGGGCCTCCACCACCTCGGTGAAGCGCGTCCCATAGGCCGCGCCGATCGCCCATGTGAAACTGTCGCCAAGGACCGCAACTCGAAATTCCCCCGGCTGCTTGGGCTTGACTTCGGCGTCCCACATCCCCTGCGAATTGATCGTTACCGGATAGCTGAATTCGGCCCGGCTGAACTGCGCCTGCGTATTCGGCCGGTTGTCCCAGCCGAGCAGCGGATCGAATTCATAGACGACGAATTGATTGCCCATGGCCAGCACATCCGGACCCCAGATGCGCAAGCCCACCTCGATGCCGCCAAACGCGATGAGGCAGGATATCAGGAACAGGAGGCCGTTCAGCAGCCTTGACTTCATGGGCGCGTATCCGTTCAGGCGGTCATCGCATCGCGTTGATGAACGGCACGATCCGCATCGCTATCGTTATCACAAACAGAATCCCGACAATCACCAGCATGGCCACGATCGGACCGATCCAATATTTTCGGCGCGACCACAGGAAGTTCAACAGGGCGGTCATATTGGAATGTCCGCGTTCCCGTCTACGCCGCCTTGGCCAGATGATCAGCCAAACCGGCGAACAGGCCGCGCCCATCCGTCGGCCCGATCGCGCCGTCGACGTGGTTCTCGGGATGCGGCATCATGCCGAGCACGTTGCCGCGCGCGTTGACGATGCCCGCGATGGCCTTGGTCGAGCCATTGAAATTCCACGCCGGATCGAGGCTCCCGTCGGGCGCGGTGTAGCGGAACAGCACCCGTCCCTCGCCTTCGAGCCGCTCGATGGTCTCGGCATCGGCGACGTAGTTGCCCTCCCCATGCGCCACCGGCACGCGGATCACCTGGCCGGCATTGTAGCCGCGCGTGAACGGCGTGTCGGAGCGTTCGACCCGCAGGCAGACGTCGCGGCAGATGAACTTGAGCGCCGCATTGCGCATGAGCACGCCTGGCAGCAGCCCGGACTCGCACACGATCTGGAAGCCGTTGCAGACCGCGAGCAGGAGCCCGCCTTTGGCAACATGCGCGCGTACCGCATCCATGATCGGCGCACGTGCCGCGATCGCGCCGCAGCGCAGATAGTCGCCATAGGAGAAGCCGCCCGGGATCACCGCCAGGTCGGTATCCGCCGGCAGCTCCGTCTCCGCATGCCAGACCATCGCCGGCTCGCGGCCGCAGACCAGGCGCAGCGTGCGCGCCATGTCGCGCTCGCGATTGATCCCGGGAAAGACGATGACGGCGGCCCGCATCAGAGACCGATTTCCTCCGCGGCCCAGCTCAGCACCACATTGCTGTTGAGAAATTCCACGGCGAGGCGCTCGGCGATCGCAAGCTGCTCGCGCTCGGCGACCACGGTCGCCACCGCGACGTCGCACTTGTCGTTGAAGCCGATCGCGACGGCGCTGACCGGCGCCGTGTAGCGCATGGTGACGTGATAGGGCCGGCTGCGGCCGTTCATGTGCCCGACCGTGATCGCGCGGCCGTCGGCGAGCCCCACCCATTTGTCGCTGAAGATCTCCAGATCGCCGACGCGGTCGAGCTCCTCGTCGTCGGAGACACCCGTGCTGCAATTGCAGAAGCCGATCTTGGCGCGGAGATACACGCTGATCTCGGTCCCGCAGTCGGCGGCGGCGCAGCGGTAGGCGCGCCCGCGGCCCCACTGGTCGAGCGGGAACGGCCATGTGACCTCGGCAAAGACCGCGCGTGTCGCTGTCGCGGCGGGCGCCGGGGCGATGCCGACGGTCGACGCATCGCCGGCGAGCAGTCCCGCCAGCGCGGTGCCCAGCGCGACGACCACAATGCCGGTTCCGAGCTTGGTCATGCGGCTACCTCGGAAATCTCCAGCCGGCGCTCAGCGCAATACCTCGACATTATAGTTCTCGATCACCGTATTGGCCAGGAGCTTGTCGGCTGCCTGCCTCAGCAGCGCCTCGGTCGCCTTGCGGTCGCGGCTCTTGATCTCGATGTCGAACACCTTGCCCTGGCGCACGCTCGCCACGCCGGTGACGCCGAGCGATTTGAGCGCGCCTTCGATGGCCTTGCCCTGGGGGTCGAGGATGCCGGACTTGAGCGTCACGGTGACACGGGCCTTCATGCAGAAGTCCTTCGGAGTTCGACTGCTATTGCGGAATTCCGCGATTCGCCCGCAAGATGTTTAAGACGCGGAAATCCTGCAGATTCCTGCGGGAATTTGACGATGAGAATTTTACGCGGAAATGCCCCGGTTGCACAGGGGCCTTCGACTGCCCTCAAGCGGCCGGCTGCGTCCCGCGGCCTGCCCGCTCCCGGCGACGAGCCGCATCGCGCCCCGCGGACGGCCGGTGTCGAGGCTGGTGCCGGAGTTGCAGGCGGCAGCCGGATGGCCGGCTCGCGGTGACAAGCCCGGGCGTCTCACCACCCATCGAAGGTGGAGACGAAAGGTCTTAGCCCTTGACCAGCACCGGGCCGGTGCCCTGCGGCCGCTCGCCTTCGTTCATGATGCCGAGACGCTTGGCGACTTCCGTATAGGCCTCGATCAGGCCGCCGAGGTCGCGGCGGAAGCGGTCCTTGTCGAGCTTGTCGTTCGACTTGATGTCCCAGAGCCGGCACGAATCGGGCGAGATCTCATCCGCCACCACGATCCGCATCATCTCGTTCTCCCACAGCCGTCCGGTCTCCATCTTGAAATCGACGAGCCGGATGCCGACACCGAGAAAGACGCCCGAGAGGAAGTCGTTGACGCGGATGGCGAGCGCCATGATGTCGTCGATCTCCTGCGGCGTCGCCCAGCCGAAGGCCGTGATGTGCTCCTCTGAAACCATCGGATGGTTGAGCTGGTCGTTCTTGTAATAGAACTCGATGATGGAGCGCGGGAGCTGCGTCCCCTCCTCGATGCCAAGCCGCTGCGAGAGCGAGCCGGCCGCTACGTTACGCACCACGACTTCCAGCGGAATGATCTCGACCTCCCGGATCAACTGCTCGCGCATGTTGAGCCGGCGGATGAAATGAGTCGGAACGCCGATGTCGTTGAGGTGCTGGAATACGTATTCGGAGATTCGGTTGTTGAGGACTCCCTTGCCCTCGATCACCTCGTGTTTTGTCGGGTTGAAGGCGGTCGCGTCGTCCTTGAAATGCTGAATGAGCGTTCCAGGCTCCGGCCCCTCGTAGAGAACCTTGGCCTTGCCCTCGTAGATGCGGCGGCGACGGCTCATTGGGGTGTACCGTGGTTTGTGAAAGTCCATGTGGTGCCGTGGGTCCGGTGGTTCAATTGTGTTCCGCGGCTTGGAGGACGCTGCGGCGCTACGAAGAACATGGGCGGGCGCGTCCCCAGTCGCAACCTACCCGATCGGGACGGGCAGCACAATCGAAACGCATGGCCCACTTTTGCGCGTGCGACGCAGGCGAATCGTTGCGCCTTGATGTTGCCTTGACCATCATGGCTCGATATGCAAGGCGGGCGTCACGCCCACCGGCGCCGCAATGACGAGGCAGACCATGACCACGTTCGACAAGCGCGAAGACGGTTTCGAGAAGCAGTTCGCGCACGATGAAGAGTTGAAGTTCAAAGCCATGGCTCGGCGCAACAAGCTCCTGGGCTTGTGGGCGGCCGAAAAGCTCGGCTACGCAGGCCCCGCGGCCGATGCCTACGCCAAAGAGGTCGTCATGTCCGACTTCGAGGAAGCCGGCGACGACGACGTCTTCCGCAAGGTCCGCAAGGACTTCGATGCAAAAGGTGTCGTGCAATCTGACCATCAGATCCGGCGCACGATGGACGAGCTTCTCGCCACGGCGGTCGAGCAGATCAAAGCCGGCCGCTGAACGCGGCACGCGGCGGAAACCGCCCCGTCGCAGTCATGCCGACGCGTCGCAGTCATGCCGAGATGGCCTCGGAGCAAGATGCGACGCATCAGCGGGCTTCAGGGAATTTCGACCCGTCGCCCGAACATGCGCCGCTTGATCTCCCGGGCATGCCGAAACGGCAGGCTCAAATAATGCTTCCTGAAATACTGCCAGCGTCCGAACAGGCTGACGTCCGGGGCCGCGTCTGCCGGCGCAAACCAGGCATTGAGTCCGCAACGGCGGAACCACACGTAGCCGCGCGCCTTGAGGTAGCGATGAAGCCTGAGATTCATCGCCAGGTCTTCGACGATCAGCAACCGCGGACGCCAGTGATTCAGATCAAATCCTTCAAGCACCGATAGCTCGTGGCCCTCCACGTCGATCGACACAAAGTCGATGGGGATCGGCGCGCCGGCATCGCGCAAGATGTTGTCGAGAGTGCTGGCCCGCACCTTGATCTCGCGGGTCGCGGTGACGCCGGCGACGACGAATTGCGGCCGCACGGAGGAATAGACGCCCGCGACATGCAAGGTGAGCATCTTTCCATCGTCATCGGGGGATGAGCATACGACCTCGTACACGCGCGCCTGTCGTTGCGCCCGCAGCGCGTGCGCCTTCTCGGGCAAAGGCTCCACCAGAATTCCGGTCCAGCCGCGCCTTTCGAACGGATAGGTTTGCGAATCAATGACCGGATCGTTCGCGCCCACGTCGACGAAGAATCCCGTCGGCAAGGAATGGAGGAACTCGACCGCTTCGGCGTCCGTCCCGAAGATCGCCGGCGCAAACATCCTGCCCGCCGGTCTGCGCTGTCTGACAACCATTCGTCCATCCATCGACACCGCACGGCGCGGCGCCGCGAAAGCTCCGCAGCCGACCCTAGCTTCGAGCGATCTCCGCCGCCAGGGCATCGAGGACCGCGTCGACATTCGCCTCGACCTCGCTCGCGCGAACCACGATGACGCGATAGTCGCGCTCGCTCAACCAGGCGCGCTTCTCGTCGCGCTGGCGCGCCACAGCCTCGCTCTCCCCGTCCGGGACGAGGTCGACGACGAGACGCAGCGGAAACGACACCAGGTCGGTGATGTGGCGGCCGACGGGCGTCTGCCGCTTGAAGCCGTGGCCGGCAAAGCGGCGGTCCTTGGTGAGCGCGTCCCACAGCAGGCGCTCCGCGTCGGTCGGATTGCGCCGCAGAAGCCGCGACAGGCCACGCACCGGCCCCTTCTCGTTGGCCGTGCGCTTCTGCTCGTGTTCGGCCAAGAGCGCGCGCAGCATCTCGGCCTCCTCGCCGTCGAGCACGCCGCCCTTGGCCGGGCCCTTGCGGCCTTCGGCGATCGCCATGATGACCCCTTGCAGCGTCTGGATGTCCTGCCGCGTCGGCTGCATGCGGTGGAAGATGTTGCGCAGGTTGATGGTCATGGTCTCGTGCTTCTCGGGAGGCCGGAAGAATTCGACCTTGTCAAGCTCGCGCTCGACATTGGCGAAGAACGCCATGAGCTGCTCCTTGGTCACGGGCTCGGATTTCTGCGGCATGGTGAAAGGCAATTCGCCGCCGGACACGAGCTTGAACCATTCATAGGCGACGACCAGCACCGCCTGCGCCAGGTTGAGCGAGGCGAAGGCCGGATTGACCGGAAGCGTGACGGTGCGGTCGGCGAGCGCGACCTCGGTGTTCTCGAGCCCGTAACGCTCGCGCCCGAACAGGACGCCGACCGCCTCGCCGGCGGCGATGCGCGGCGCCATCTCGCGCGCCGCCTGTTCGGGACTGACGACCGGCTTGGCCTGGTCGTGCGCGCGCGCGGTGGTCGCCAGCACATAGCTGCAGTCCGCGATCGCCGCCTCGACCGTGTCGAACAGCCCGGCTTCATCAAGGACGCGGTCGGCCCCCGAGGCCGCCACCCAGGCGCGCGGGTTGGGCCAGCCGTCGCGCGGCTTCACCAGCCGCAGCCGCGACAGCCCGAAATTGGCCATGGCGCGTGCCGTCGCTCCGATGTTGTCGCCGAGCTGCGGCTCGACCAGGATCACGATCGGGCCGCCCGCAACCCAGTCCTTGGTTCTATCGGTTCCCGATCCCGGCATGGCAACGTGCTGTTTCCCGCTTCGCGCTGACAATTGCAACATCCCGGATCGCGCTTGCTCTGTCGAGCGCGCCGCGTGAGCCGCATGCCCGCTTTGCGGGCTCGCGAGGGCCCGGTAAATCGCCTTGCAGGACGGCCTGCGGCAAGCCATAAGAGCCGCGGCCTGGCCGCCCGGCGCGGGCCTCCCACCACATGGCCGGCGCGAAAAGGCTCTGACTTCCATGGCGAAAATCAAGGTGAAGAATCCCGTCGTCGAGATGGACGGCGACGAGATGACCCGCATCATCTGGAAATACATCAAGGACAAATTGATTCATCCCCATCTGGACATCGAGCTCCTGTATTTCGATCTCGGCATGGAGAGCCGCGACAAGACCAACGATCAGATCACCATCGAAGCCGCCGAAGCCACCAAGGAGGTCGGGGTGGCGGTCAAATGCGCGACCATCACGCCCGACGCCGGACGGGTGAAGGAATTCAACCTCAAGGAGATGTGGCGCTCGCCGAACGGCACCATCCGCAACATTCTCGGCGGCGTCATCTTCCGCGAACCGATCATCTGCAAGAACGTGCCGCGGCTGGTGCCGGGCTGGACCAAGCCCATCATCATCGGCCGCCACGCCTATGGCGACCAGTACCGCGCGACCGACTTCAAGGTGCCCGGAAAGGGCAAGCTCTACCTCACCTTCATCGGCGACGACGGCAAGAAGATCGAGCGCGAAGTGTTCCAGTTCCCGGGCGCCGGCGTCGCGATGGCGATGTACAATCTCGAAGACTCGATCCGCGATTTCGCCCGCGCCTCGATGAACTTCGCCTACAATCGCGGCTATCCGCTCTACCTTTCCACCAAGAACACCATCGTCAAGATCTACGACGGCCGCTTTGCCGACATCTTCCAGGAGGTGTTCGACAACGAGTTCAAGCAGAAATTCGCCGAGAAGAAGATCACCTACGAGCACCGCCTGATCGACGACATGGTGGCGGCGGCGCTCAAGTGGTCGGGCGGCTATGTCTGGGCGTGCAAGAACTACGACGGCGACGTGCAGTCCGACACCGTCGCCCAGGGCTACGGCTCGCTCGGCCTGATGACGTCGGTGCTCACCACGCCCGACGGCAAGGTGGTCGAGGCGGAAGCCGCCCACGGCACGGTCACGCGCCACTATCGCGAGCACCAGAAGGGCAACGAGACCTCCACCAACTCGGTCGCCTCGATCTACGCCTGGACGCGCGGGCTTGCCCACCGCGCCAAGCTCGACGGCACCCCCGAGCTTGCGAAGTTCGCCGACACGCTGGAAAAGGTCACCGTCGCCACGGTCGAGTCTGGCTTCATGACCAAGGACCTCGCACTGCTCGTGGGAGCCGATCAGAAGTGGCTTTCCACCACCGGTTTCCTGGACAAGATCGACGAGAACCTGAAGAAAGCGATGAACGTCTAGGCTGACTTTCCGTCGCGGCACCAAGGCATGGCACCACCGGATCGCGCCATGCCGCGGTCGCCGCAGGGACCGGAACCGTCGGCTCCACCGGCAGCCGCCGCGCGGCGTGGATCGCTTGCCGCGCCGGACAAAGCTCTCTATATCTCGCCCGGCCTAGCGCGGTGCCGCGCTCTGCGCGCCCTTCGTCTAGCGGTCTAGGACGCCGCCCTTTCACGGCGGAAACACGGGTTCGATTCCCGTAGGGCGCGCCAATGAATTCAACGCCTTGCGAGGGGACGCCTGGACCCACCAGGCGTCCTGCTCTCTTTCCCGCGCATGCGCGCCGCCGGGTTATCGCTTAGGCCGAGGCCCCCGCGAACAGGCTCTTCTTGATGATGGCGTGGACGCCCCAGTTGCCGTCGACCACCTGCGTCACGCCGAAGTCGACCGCAATCGACATCAGCGAGATCGCCTCGTCTTCGGTCAGTCCCTGGGTCTGCATCAGGAAGCGGCGCGCCTTGCGGAACGCGTCGCGCATGGCGAGGTCGAGCGTCGCCTGCCGCACGACCGCGTCGTGGGCCTGCGGCCCGAGCGCCGCGAGGTAGTTCGGGAAGCTGAAGCCGTAGACCAC